>CANQJO010000048.1 GCA_947624255.1 uncultured Ruminococcus sp. | reverse complement strand
AAAGCAGGATTTATCAGCAAGGAGTGGCTGCCCTATTTTGCGAATGCAAGACGGAACGGATATGATTTTGATGCACGATATGCAGAAGGGCTTGCCGGGCATCGGGAAAAGGTCATCATGGATTATTTTATCGGTGAGGACAGTGAAGGGGAGATGGTTTTCAAGGAAGACGAATTTCTCTCCACCGATCTGAAAAAGATGGCAGGCTTTGGCAAGGGCGGACTGAAAAATTATCAAGGCATTATCACCGGACTGCAAATGCAGCTCTATCTTGTCATTACAGATTTTCAGCGGCGAAAAAATAAAAAAGGGGAAGATTATGGAATGAGTGTGTCCGTGATGTTTCCGCCGGAGAAAATTTGGGGCTATGAGCTTGTGACATCAGCATACGGTGAAGACCCAGTGCAGTCGTGGCAGAGGATCTTCGATCGGGTCAAAAAATTATATCCTGATGCAAGCGATGCTGATGTGGAAAGTCTGATAGGGAAAAAGCCGACTTAACAAGAATTTTCTGTTTACCCCTTGCTTTTTCCTGCATTTCATGCTATACTATAAGTGAGAGGATGTGATACCGATGAGCCGAGAAATTGTCAGCGTGAAGATCGATGTGATTTTCAAGAAGTTTTTCACAGAGCATGAGGATATGCTTCATGCGTTCATTTCTGATATTTTGGAAATACCATCTGACTCTATCAGGAAAATTGAGATCCGTAATCCTGAAATGCCGCCTGAGACAGAAGAGGGAAAGTTCAGCAGATTGGATTTGGTTTTAGATGTAGATGGCGTGGCAGTCGATGTAGAAATACAGATCAACAAACAAGATGATTTCCGGGATAGAACGCTGTTCTATTGGGCAAAGCTGTACACATCAAGCCTGCAAAAGGGGCAGATGTACCAGAATCTGAAAAAGACCATTGCGATCAATATTCTTGATTATACGCTGTTTGAAAACAGGGAGCAGTACCACACAGAGGTGGTTGCTGCGCTGAAAGATACACATGAAATTTTCTCAGACAAATTCAGCATTCATTTCTTTGAGATGGGGAAAGTGAGAAACATTCAACCGAATGACCGCAAGACACTGTGGATGCAGTTTATCAAGGCGGACACAGAGGAAGAATTGGAACAAGTCAAGGAAGCCGGAGGTGATCTTATGGAGAGAGCTGTTCAAATCGTGTATGATATGAGTGCGGACGGTAAGACTCGTGAGCTGGCAAGGTGGCGTGAGAAGTCTATGCTGGATATGAGGTCGTCTTTGTTTGCGGCAGAGTCAAGAGGGGAAGCAAGAGGTCATGAGAGAGGTAAGGCGGAAGGTATTGGCATCGGTGAGGCAAGAGGAGAAGCGAAAAATCTGGTACAATTGGTTAATGCTGCAATGACCAACACGCAGAAACCGCTTGCAGAGGTATTGACCATGCTTGGCATCACACAGGAGAAGTACGACCAGAGCCTTGCCCTGCTAAACCAGTAAATACCAATATGCAAAAAGTCCATGAAGTTACCATGCTTCATGGGCTTTGCTATGTACTGTATATAATTGCTTTAGCAACGCAAAACTGTTAAAGTTTAATGTGATACTATCATCCACATACCGCCTCCAACAGCTACGCCTAACAGATTCCATCCGATATCCTTTATACTGCAATGCCGTCCGTTTTTCATCATCGCCTCGTCACTTCATTTATTACCGCTCACACAGCTACGAATAAACTGGTCACCATCCGCAGTTGATACATTTGACAAACCAAGCACAGTAGTACCATCATCACTGCGAAAGAGATCATATGCGCAACTATGCGGAGCATCTTCTCGCTAATGTGTATACGAGTGGATAATGATTTACTTACGGCTCCGGAATCCTTTCCGTTTTGGTGGTTGAGATAGATCTCTGTGATAGTCACTGCAATAAATCCAATAACTGCGATAACCTTACCACACATTAAATCTTCGATTTTCATCTTGACCACACCTCCGGCTACCATTACACCATAGAAATGGCTTAATAGCAAGGAAATGTGGGCATAGTTAAGGGTCTGTTCACAATGATCTACGATATTGACAAAAAAGTAGTATGCTCATAGAATTCTACTATATTTGTATCATTACCCGATAAACTGAGGATATGATTTTATAGATCATCACGCCAACCGCCGCACCAATCGTATTCGTTATCACGTCATCAACCTAGGTCAGACCTCTGCCTGTGATGTACTGCATGATCTCTATTGTTCCTGAAAAAAGGCACCCGGCGACCACAGTTATTATTGGATTTTTGAAACGCCTTGAAATCATCGGAAGTAATATCCCGAACGGCACGAAAAGCAGAATGTTCAGAAATATTTGTTTGAACCAGAAGAAGTGGGCACCGTTCATCATCGTTTCAAACTCACGAAATGGCTGTAGTATCACACCTCTATTCTCCGGTGTGCGCAGCACCATTGCTTCACGGACGATGAATGTCACACTTATCACAGCAATAATATATAGGAAGAAGAGAATATTTATCAGTGTATTCCTGTTATGATAGAGATTTTTATATACTTTCCTATCCATTCTCACACCTCCTGCTTATCTGTGGTCAACTGTTACAACGTAAATCGCCTTTATAAAAAAAACCACAGCCCTCGAAACCAGATAATTGTCTGACTTCAAGGACATATAGCCGTTATATATAGTATAGCATAGAATGTGGGATTATGTCAAGAACGGATATCTTCATTAATCAGATTTTTCCACCACGCATGATTCTCCGGATACCACCGTATTGTCTTTTGTATCCCATCCTCAAACTTTACTTCCGGCTGCCAGCTGAGTATTTTTGAATCTTTTCTATTCTCCACATTTTTATATGCGAAATGAACGGCACAAAGAAAATTATGTGCCATTCAATTTTATAAGTTTATAATTCTCTCTTACAAAGGTCAAGTGCAGATGCAATAACAGCATCCATGTCATAATACTTGTATTCGCCAAGTCTGCCGCCAAAGATGACATTATTTTCTGCTTCGGCAAGTTTTTTATACTCCGCATATAAAGCAGAATTTTTCGCATCATTGACCGGATAATACGGCTCGTCGCTGGGTTTCCACTCCGAGCTGAATTCGCGGCTGATGACAGTTTTCGGCAGATCATTGCCCTGTGCATCCTTGCCGAATTCAAACCATTTATGCTCGATGATCCTTGTCCATGGCGTTTCTCTGTCAGTATAATTAACAGCGGCATTACCTTGGAAATTTGGAATATCAAGTAACTCTGTTTCAAAACGAACAGAGCGGTATTCGAGCGTACCAAGCTTGAAATCAAAGTATGTGTCAATCGGGCCGGTGTAGATGACCTTGTCCGCCAGTGCATCCAGCTCAGCTTTATGTTCCAGATAATCAACACCAAGGCGTACTTCAATTCCATCCAACATATTGGCAACCATTTGCGTATAGCCTCCGACCGG
>CANQJO010000047.1 GCA_947624255.1 uncultured Ruminococcus sp. | reverse complement strand
GGACGCCGTTGTACAGCACTTCCTTCGTCACCACGATGCTGCCCTTCTCGGTCTTGTTGTTCACGATCGTCGCCGTCTTGTTCAGCCCGTTCCTCTCGATCGTGATCCCAGCGCCGTTGTCGCCCGTCACCGTGTAGCCGAACCCGCCTTCGATCTCGTTCGTCTTCGTGCCGTTCTCATCCGTCTCATATACGTAGTACGTCTCGCCTACCGTCAGGCCGTCGAACGTCACCGTCTTGCTGCTCTCGTTCGCAAGCGATACCAGCTCCGGACCCTTCACCAGATTGCCGCCCTTGTCGAACAGCGCCACGTAGAAGTCCGCCGTCGTCTCCGTGTCCGGCTTGCCGTTGTACTGCAGCTCCTTCGTCACCGCGATGCTGCCCGTCTTCGTCTCCGCGTTCGTGACCTTCGCGGTCTTATCCTTATTGTTCCGGTCGATGTGCACTTCCTGCCCATCGTACGTTACCTTGTACTCGCCATAGGTGTCGCCTACCGGCTCGCCCGCAGCGTTCACCTCGAACACGTAGTACGTCTTGTCGAGCTCAAGATCCTCGAACGGTACGCTGCCCGTGCCATTCTCCACGTGCAGGGTCTTCTGATCCACCTTCTCCGTGCCGGCCGCGTCACGGAACAGGCCTACCTCGAAGTCCCTCGTCGTCTGGTCGTCAAGGACGCCGTTGTACAGCACTTCCTTCGTCACCACGATGCTGCCCTTCTCGGTCTTGTTGTTCACGATCGTCGCCGTCGCACTCGTCTCCGCGTTCTCAATCAACACACCCTGACCGCTACCTGTTACCTTATACTCCTTATAGTCAGATCTTATCGGTGTATCGCTTTCATCTACCTCAAATACATAATACGTCTTGCCTACTTCAAGATCATTAAACGTTGCTGTTCCACTGCCACCCGAAATACTAATCGCCTGTTTCTCACCGACTCTCTTCGTTCCGGCCACATCCTCGAACAGTGCAACATAGAATGTCTCTTTACATTCCTCATCAGGCGCCCCATTGTACAGTACCTGCTTTGTTACTTCAAGCATTCCTGTCTTCTTCTCTTCTGTAGCGTTTTTACACCCAACATGTCTGATTATCGTCGTTCTGCCTTCTTGCAACATGACATGATGGATTTCACATCCACCTCCATCTCCCCCATGATTCACTTTTTTGGCAATGACACTGCCGTTAGTCTGATTTGTAACTGTCACATGCGCAGCTGGCGCAAAAACAGTACCTGCGCCACCATTATAAAAAATATGACCTCCATACGGCTGAATACCCTTGTCGTTTTTAATATAGAAGTTCCAAATTATCCTGTTTGCTATGACGATATCTGGATTATCATCCCAGTTCTCAACATTTACATGGTTAACAAAAAGTGCTTTCTCAAGTTTAACCTCATCACCTACTGCTTCAGTACAATCTACATTAACCACCAGGAAGTTGTCGCCGATCTCAATACCACGACTTTTGTCTCCCCAACCACTCATGCCCTGATAATCACCAGTGCTCGGATTTTTCCTGTCTTTTCCAAAGACATACTTTCCATCAAAGTAGAAAGATTCATAATCTAATTTACCATCTGGCTTTATCTTAACATTTCCGACATAAACGTCTTTTGAATCAATCAGTTTTGCAAGTTTCTTAGAAGCATCCTCCAGCCCTGTAAATATAGTTTTAAAATCAATCGGGAAATCTTCCCCTTCTTCTAACCAAATTAACTCCGTTTTTCCTTCATTAACTAGATATTTGGACCCGTCACTTCCTACAATATATTTCTGCGCTTGATCATGCCTAATATCATCATCTTTATAACCCTTGTGATTTGTAGAACCAATCACAACAGCAGACTTAACGTTTTCACTATTGAACAGCTCGGTTTGTTCTCCGCCGTATTGTTTGAAAAACTCAATATAAGATGTATTGCCAACGCCACCCGTTACTGTGGAACTTTCTACGCCATTTTCGGAATAGGTTACATCTACGTCTTTGTTATTAATTCTGGCTTTTCCGTTCTCTTTTATTGGATTTCCAGAATCGTCAATTTCGTACACATGATAGATTTTATCATTAGCCAAGTTCGGAACCGTCACAGATCCAATTCCATTGGAATCTGTATGGACAGTATATGTTTCACCTACTACACGATCATTGTCATCATAAATTTTAAATCTAAAGTCTGCGTTTGCAGCTCCGTCTCCCGTCGCTTCTTTGTGAATGACGATTGATGTCGTCGTCGGATTGTATGTGCTTACCTTCGTAGTATTGCCAATCTGGCTCTTACTTCCGTTGAGGTTCTGAACAGCTATGGCTCCTTCCATATGGTTGTCATTCTCAAAATCCTTTGCAAATACGGCAAAATTTCTCGTAATTCCAAACAGCGACAAAATCTGGCTCGGATTCATCAGATTGCCAATTTCATTCTGTCCCGCAATCACAGTAAACCCATTAATCGTCATCGCCGCGCTATCTGCCGCATTATAATTTCCAACCTTAATATCCGCGTCAACCGCCTTGACATTGCCTTTCTTCGTCACTTGATAGAAAGAGGTCTCATCAACCAGATTTTCGGGAACATCTTCCGGAATCGGATTATTCTTATATTCAATGTTGACGTCAATCCTACCCTGCGGCTCGACCTCCTGTCCGTCTTTCACAAAGGTAAGTTTGTACGCACGCAAACCAAGCAGAGACTTGGACTCATCCTTCTCTGCCTTGTTCACTGCTTCTACCAACTCTTTATACTCTTCGGAACTCGCATCCTCAATGATATCCAGCTTGAGCTCCACGAGGTTGGAGTTCAGGTCTTCTTCCTCACCCACTTCCGCGGTGATCTTGACGTCGTCGTCTTCATATACAAATGTGCGATCCTTCTCAACCACCTGCGTCAGCACTATGATGGAGAAACTGTCTGTCGCAAACTCCGCGGACGATACTGCGCCTTCTTCCGTGACAGCCACATCAGTCGTTATGTCCTCTGCGCCGCTCTGCTCATCCAGATGGATCACCTGAAGTTCAGCCGCGTCGTTGTTCATCGTCTCGCCGCCGAAGTCCTCATCATTTGCTTTCTTATAATCAACCTTAACCGCAACCTCTCCCTGCGGCTCGATCTCTACGCCATCCAGTTCAAAGTGCATGTCGTAAGCAACGTAATTCGCAATTTCCTTGTCGGCTCCAACTGCCGTTGCCGTCTGTGCCATCTCCTCGGCAGAGATCTCCACCTGTCTGACAACGAACTGCGCGCCCGCCGGTACTGCGTCCGGTGTGCTGAGGGTTGCCGTCACGATCATCGCATCGTCTTCATATGTATAGACGCCTGTCAGCTCTTCGTCCTCGACAAGCACTTCTGTCTCAGTCTCGACCTCGGTCTCTGCCTCCGTGACAGTTTCCGTCACAGCCTCAGTCGGAGCCTCTGTCTCTGCCTCGGTCGGGACTTCCGTCGGAGCCTCGGTCACAGCCTCAGTCGGCGCCTCGGTCGAAACTTCCGTCACTGCCTCGACGAGAGCTTCTGTAACCGCCTCGGTCGGCGCCTCAGTCGGGACTTCCGTCACAGTTTCTGTCGCTGTCTCCGTCGCCTTCTCGGTCGCGGTCTCCGTCTCGGC
>CANQJO010000046.1 GCA_947624255.1 uncultured Ruminococcus sp. | reverse complement strand
TGTGCGATATTCACGATAATATTGCAGCATGATTACAAGCTTGTCCAAAACACTCAATATAGATGGTCTGCCTCCATTTTTATGATTATTTGTATACTCTGTTTCCAAAATTTCCGGCATTTTATCAAATGTTGCTTTGGTTACTCCGAAATATTTCTGATAATCTTTTTCTTTCAACTCTTTTATCCTTTTTTCGTTATCCATTTTTTCATCACCTGATTCTATTTTACCACTTTTTTTCGCTCTTTTCAAGGTTTTAGAACAGGTCTATTGTAAAATCAGAAAATTTTCATAGATGATACAAATCAGCAGATTGTTCGTGAGCTTTGTAACAAGACGTCATTTTGAGTTTATTATAATGTGAAAGTTTTGTGAAAATTCAATTTTGCATATTGACATCGTGTCAAAACTTGTGTATACTGAATATAGTGACATTGTGTCATCATAGAGAGGAGAATAAAAATGCCAAAAGGTTCACCGGAATTGACAAATTCCAGAAAACAGGAGATCATCAATGCCTGCGAGAAACTCTATCAGACGAAAAGTTTCAAGGAAATTACGCTGAAAGAGATCAGCACTGAAACAAGCATGACCCGGACTTCGATTTACAATTATTTTGAGACGAAAGAGGAAATTTTCCTTGCGCTGTTGCAGCGTGAATATGAATTGTGGAATGCGGAACTGAATGAGATCATGACTGAATTCCCAAAATTGACAGGTGAAGAATTTGCCGATAAACTGGCAAGATCTCTTGAAAATCGCAAGCAGCTGCTGAAAATCATGTCCATGAACCACTACGACATGGAGAGCAACAGCCGTCCGGAAAGGCTTGCGGAATTTAAGTCCGCATACGGAAATTCTCTGCGGACAGTGATGAATTGCCTTGAAAAATATTTTCCCGAAATGCCGAATCAGGAAAAGCAGAATTTTTTGTATTCCTTTTTCCCGTTTATGTTCGGCATTTATCCGTACACGTTTGTGACCGAAAAACAGCGGAAAGCGATGGAGTCGGCAGGCGTGGACTATGCGTTAATGTCGGTGTACGAGATCACTTTTAACTTTATCAGAAAATTTTTGAAATAAAAGGGCGATTTTATGAAATATGTGAATTTAGGCAAATCAGACTATTGCTCTGACACCTTACAGTGCGCTTGCAAGCGGACGGCTTTCAAAACATCCCGGAGAAAATTCAAAACGTCTGACGGAAGATTCCTATGCAAAATTCAAGTACGACAAAACTGCTGATGCAGATGGGAAAATTATTCAGCGTGTTGCCGAACTTGCGGACAAAAAAGGCGTTTCCATGACGGAAATTTCTCTTGCGTGGCTGCTGACAAAAGTCACCGCTCCGATCGTCGGTGCAACGAAAATTTCACACATTGACGGTGCAGTCAGGGCAGTTGATTTGGAACTGACACGGGACGAAATAAATAATCTGGAAGAACTCTATATTCCGCATGAATTGGCAGGTGTCATGGCACAAAACGGCAAGCAGAAAGCCGGAAATGTCGTGTAAAATTTACTCCCTTTCTGAGGTTGACTATCGGAAAGGGAGTGCTTTTTATTCGTTTATGAAAGCTATGTGAAAATTTGATGGAAATTCAAAATATATATTGACATTGTGTCAGTTATGGTGTATACTAATTATAGTGACATAAAGTCAAAACAAATTGGAGGTTTTCATATGAAAAAAATTACACAAACCGCAGGAAGAAACGCTCTCGGCGAATTTGCGCCGGATTTTGCACATTTCAATGATGATGTGCTTTTCGGCGAAAACTGGAATAATCAGGACATTGACCTGAAAACACGCTGCATTATCACAGTCGTTGCACTGATGTCATCGGGCGTGACGGATTCATCGCTGAAATATCACCTCGAAAATGCGAAAGCTCACGGTGTGACAAGAGCGGAAATTTCCGCAATCGTAACGCACGTTGCGTTCTACGCAGGCTGGCCTAAGGCTTGGGCGGTGTTCAACATGGCGAAAGAAGTCTGGAATGAAAATTCTGACGCTGAAACCGAAAAAGAGAAATTCCAGAAAACAATTCTCTTTCCAATCGGCGCACCGAATGACGGCTTTGCGCAGTATTTCACGGGACAGAGCTATCTTGCACCCGTTTCAACAAATCAGGTCGGCATTTTCAACGTGACATTTGAACCAAAATGCCGTAACAATTGGCATATTCACCACGCTGACAAAGGCGGCGGACAGATTTTGATTTGTGTCGGCGGACGTGGCTATTATCAGGAATGGGGCAAAGAGGCAATTGAAATGCTCCCCGGCGACTGCATCAATATTCCTGTAGGTGTGAAACACTGGCACGGTGCTGCTCCTGACAGTTGGTTCTCGCACCTTGCAATTGAAGTCCCCGGTGATAGTAGTTCTAACGAATGGCTGGAAGCCGTGAACGATGAGGAATACAGCAAATTGAATTGAAACAAGCATATCTGTTGACGGCTTGAAAGCCTCTGTTTCAGCGGATATATATTGTTGAGAGGAAATTGCTCAATGGTAAACTTTCGGAAAACGAGCTGAAAAAGCGGGTGGAAAGTCTATGAAAAATGTTGTGCTTGAGGGCAGTCCAAAAAGGAATGTTTTTTCATAATGTTATAACTTTTTGTTACAATTTTGATTCCCTTCGTCCTCAAAAACAAACAATTCCTCAACAGTTGTGCCAAACACTTTTGCAATATCCATCGCCAGTTTAAGAGAGGGGTTATACTGCCCTTTCTCAAGCCGTATTATCGTTTCCCGGCGCACGCCCACCATTGCCGCAAGTTCGTCCTGCTTCATATTGGTTTTTGCACGGTATTCTTTGATCTTAGTCGTAAATTCTGCCACAGTTTATACCTCATTGTCAGGTGCGCAGCCCTTGCTGTCAAGTATCAGAAAAATGACACTTCGCAGTATCAAAAGTCCGCAAAAGCTGAACACAAACACGTTGCAGTTCAGACTTACAATATAGCTGTCGTCAAAGCCAAGCAGTGAGTACACAAAAATACATATCAGCGAGCACCACATTGTCACGGTATTTGCCTTTGAAAGGTTAAGTTTCGTCAGTTCGTCCCCCTTTTCGGTCTTGTCGCCTAACCCCAGATACCCCAGCCCGAAAGCATACACCAGAAAAATGATTTTCTCGGCAGTTTTAGGTATGTTGACAGGCAGCATCCCCAGTATCTGCAATATCACCAGTATAATAAGCGTAAAAATAATTGTAATGTGCTTTTTTCTGTAATTTCGTACCATTTTAGTCACCAACCTTTTATATTTATTCACCCTCTGCTTTGCCTTCAATAAGCACAAACAGCAGGTTTTGCAGAAAATGATAGCTCACCCAAATGATAAGCCATGCATTGCCGATAGAAGTTTTGTCAAAATTCAGCGTAAACTTCATATTGACCAAATAGCTTACGATCGCAAACACTGCAAGCAGCGCAATAAACGTACTCATCATAAAATCGTGCACTTTCAGCATATTGATATTTGAAAGCTCATCGTCTTTCTCAACGTCGTATTTTATGATGATCTTCAAGTACATAAAGAAAACGGCAACAATAATTATCAGCAGAATAATGGCAATAAGGTCGCTTTCCATGTTAAAATGATCGAACACGGTGGACGTTACCGCCGCTATCAGCCCCAGCCCAAATATAACAGTCAGCTTTTTCCGGTAGCTCAGAAGTGAGATGACAGGTTTTTCAGCAGTTCTTTTTTCAGACATTGAAATTTCTCCTTTCAAGTGATAAATAAATCACTTTATGTGATAATTATATCACACGGTGTTTTCAATGTCAATAGAAAAGTGATGAATTTATCACTTTTGTAGATATGCACAAAAACTTGCCTGATATTTTGCGGAATATGATAAAGCTATACATATGCGAATGATATTTATTATGCTAATGTGCGACAAACGATACTGAGGGTGTAGCACAAAAATTGGCGGACGGACTTGGTGCAGACCTTTACGAGATAACTCCTGAACAGCCGTATACAGCCGAAGACCTTGATTATGGCAATTACGAAAGCCGCTCGTCCGTGGAAATGAATGATCCCTCTGCACGTCCTGCAATTTCGGATTCTGTAGAAAATATGGAACAGTATGATGTGGTGCTTATCGGCTATCCGATATGTTGGGGAGAAGCTCCGAGAATTATGGGTACATTTATTGAAAGTTACGATTTTCGGGGAAAACTTTAGCGGCGTTCTGCACTCCGACCAAGGCCGGCAGTATCAGCACAAGCATTATCAGAAAATGCTCAAAGATAAAGGCATCCGGCAGAGTATGTCACGAAAAGGAAATTGCCTTGACAATGCCTGTGCAGAAAATTTCTTTAGCTTATTGAAAACAGAGCTTCTCTATCTACAGGAATTTGACTCTGTTGAACACTTCATCTCCGAGCTGCACGCTTATATTGAATAGTACAACACAAAGCGCATTAAGCTCAAGCTTGATGGTTTGTCTCCCATTGAGTACAGGCTCAAAGCTGCATAACAAAAGCGACCAAGATCTCTCTTAGTCGCTTTGCATAAATGTGAATTGACAAGCAAAATAGAAAAAATGTAAAAAACCGATAAAAGGTGAGAAAAGACTTGAAAAAGCTGAAAATC
>CANQJO010000045.1 GCA_947624255.1 uncultured Ruminococcus sp. | reverse complement strand
GATATTTGTATCAACTTTGTTCTTTTAACAATTAAATCAAGGCTTTTTCTTTGCCTACTAAAATTTTACACATAGGAAAGAATTTGAGTTAATATTTTTTTCGGCACGATACCGGGTGCAGCGTCACGCTGCTTATATCACAAAATGGGAGCAGGCGCAACAGAAAGTGAGGATAATTTGAAAGAAAATTTTACGATGACAACAAATATTCCCGAAATGCTCGGAATTAAAGAAACTGCTGAAAAATTCAGCATATCACGGAATTATGCCCGTCAGCTTGCATTGTCCGGATCTGTAAAGGCAGTCAGAGTAGGCAGGGGAAAGATACTTATTAACGCTCAGAGCGTTGCTGATTTCTTCAACAGCAGCTGCATAAACGCTCCCGAAGCTGCTCACGCTCACGAGATCAAACCTATTCCGGTGAATCTGTAAGGCGGTGAAAATTTGCAGACAAAAGAGCCTACACTAACCGCTGAGCAGTTACTCTTAAGAGCACAAGGGGTAATCGAAAGTACACTTCTTAAAAGTGACATACACGAACGTGCAGAAGTATTCACAGGACTGATGAACTGTGCGAGAGAGCTTGGGATCGAACAGCAGATATATGACATAGCCCGGCGAACCGCAGCGGAATTCGGCGAGCCGGAACTTTGGGAACTGCCTCAAAGCTTTGAAAAAGAAACCGATCTGCAGCCGTTTCCTGTGAGCAGTCTGCCGAAAACACTTGCAGACTATCTGAATGCAATATGTGATTATGTGCAGGTCGATAGTGCAATGGTAATTTTGCCGATGTTATCTGTATTATCTATGTGTTTACAGGGCAAGTCAACAGTGGCTTATCCTGCCAATGCGCACACTGAATCAATAAATCTGTATACGCTGACTATAGCACCGCCCGGAGAACGCAAATCAGGCGTATTCAAGGCGCTTATGAGACCTGCCCGGGAGTATCAGCGCAGATATAACGAGATACACCGCAGCGCTGTAGAAGAATACAAAAGCAAACGGCAATTTCTTGAACGTCAGAAACAGGCGGCAATGAGCGGCAAAAATGCAAGTCTGAAACGTGTCCGGGAGCTTACAAGAGAGCTTTGTGAGCTTGAACAGGTTCACAAAATGCGCCTTACTTGTTCCGATACAACACCGGAGGCTCTTTCAGCAGAGATGTTGAAGCAGGGCGGCTGCATGGCTATAATGGACGATGAGGGGAGCGTTTTTGACGTTATCTCAGGAATGTACAGCGGCGGTCAGGGGAATATCAACCTGTTTCTTAAGGCGTATGACGGTTCATCGCATACCATATTCAGACGGACATCTGATAATATAACCTTGAATGCACCGTTTCTGACGATAGGCATTATGACACAGCCGCAGCAGTTCATGCAGACGATGAGCAATACGCAGTTTTCGGGGCGTGGACTTATGCACCGTTTCTTATTTTCCTTTCCGAAGGGGTGCGCAGGTTCGCAGAATTATACAAGCGTAGATATTCCGTAGAACGTACAACGGTCTTATGATGAACTTATTACAAGGCTGCTTTCGATGCCTAAAAACGATACGCCTGTAAAGCTGCTGCATAATAAGGAAAGCTACAACATACTTCACGATTATCATGACTTGTTACAATCGAAAATGTTAAGCGGCGGCATCTTTGAAAACATGAAAGAATACGCTTCTAAACAGTTTGGAAAAGTCTTGAAGATCGCGGGATTGCTTCATCTTTGTGAGCATACGGCGGACGAGCATATAAACGGTCAGACGGCTATGAATGCCGTAAGTATCTGACTATGGACAGAAAATCAGGCATATAGAGCATTCGGTGGTACTGCTGCCCCGGACGATACCACAAAGAATGCAAAACGTATTCTTCAAAAGCTGAAAAAGAAAGAGCAGGACATTTATGCCCGGAGTGATATTACAAGAGGATTTCAGGATATGACAAAGAGCCGGACTGATAATGCGCTTGAATTGCTTGAAGATATGAATTATATAAGAATTACATAAACCAAAACAACAGGCAGACCAAAAGTTACAATTAAAGTTGATCCGTTGATTTTTAGTAAATAAATTACATATCAGGAACAGGAAAAAGCTTTTTAGTTTTTTGATACTCAAAAAAACATGAAAAAAGTCAATGATCCTCTGAATATAGGCTCTTTTTCAACTTGAAAAATGGTCGGGAAAAGTACTTATATCAATGAAAAAAGTACTTTTTTCACTGAAAAAACACCTTTTGTCAGTCTTTCTTCAAATTGAGTTTCTGCCTATAAACAGCCAAAAATATACTTTTTTCACTTTTTTCATATAATTCCGGCTAAAGAAAGTTCAAAAACAGCACTTTGCACAAAGCCTGCTCCTGATTTTTGTAAATAATAACGAGGGAAGGATGCTGAAACCGTTACGCAAAAATGAATAGATACTAATAATATTCATTGATTTGTGAATATTTTGTATAAAATAAAGTGGGGTGAAACTATGTCAATGATGAAAATATATTGCGGTTATTGCAATCAGTATTGGGAGGTATATCAGCATAATGACCGGAATTCCGATAAGGCAAGAACCTGCCCTCATTGTTTCAGTCAGATAGATGCTCAGACATGGAAACGGCAGATATTACCTGCTTTCGGAGCGTTTCAGGATATGAGCAGAACACTCAGCAATGACAGCCTGAATGGACGTGTGTATTTTTCTGTTGATTTCAAAGAGGACTATTATTTCCCAAAAAAGAAAATACAGACGGACTATGAGGAATAAACGCTAAGAATACCCCATACGCTTACGATGTATGCTGTAAGTTTATGGGGTATTTCTGTTGAATAGCTTCATATTTGCATTTTAAGCGGCTATATGCAATTTAGTATAATTATACTGTGAATATACTGCACACGCCTTAATGGCGATTCTGAGCGTTATCGGGGGGTATATACAATAAAAATCGGAGCAGGATCAGTGACCTGCTCCTTTTTCTTTAAGCATTATCCAGATATTCTTTCAGTTCCTTGATCCATTTCGGTGTTTTGCTGCCTTTGATAATCAACAAGCCGTTTTTATATTCTGCTTTCTCGGTGAACCCGTTCTCATTATCAAAGAAACGGACTTCATTGCAATAAGGCAGAATTTTAGACAGATCTTCAAATCGCTTATTGTATCTGCGTTCAACATCTGCGGAGGAGATATCATGACCGCCCTTTTCTACACGGTTTTTAATACGTTTAATGCTCTCGTCGGAGGAGTTAACTCCCACATAGTAGAGCCGTATAAAATAATCAAGCTCCCGAGCTTTTCGGATCGTTTTTAGTGTGCGGACACCTGAGAGTGTTGTCTCCTGAGTGAAATTCACGCCCATGCGCAGACAATCCTCGATCCGTTCAATAGCAAGCTTACCGCCCTTTATGCGGTCTCCTCCGAATTCGGCAGTTAATCTGTCCGTATCAATTATAATTCCAAGATCGGTATTTTCAGCCGAAAGCACACCCGACAAGCTGCTTTTTCCTACTCCGTTCACTCCGCCTATTATTGTATATATTTTCATTACTCCTCCTCCTCGTATTCTATAATGTCACCCGGCTGGCAGTTCAGGAGCTTACAGAGCTTGGCAAGATTGGCAGCGTTTACAATTTTGCCCTCTCGGATATTCTGAATCGTTCCCTCGCTTAACAACGTTTCTTTGCGCAGTCGGTTAGTATTATAACCTGCCGCTTTAAGTGCTGACAATACATCTATCTTGTATCTTATCGGCATTATATCAAGTCCTTTCCTTTGGAAGAAAAATTTTATAGCACTCCATATTTTCCATTATGATTATATCACAAATTACACCGAAAATCAATGTATAATTTACATAAAAATTCGGTGTAAACTTTGTTGATATTGTATATTGACTTACACCGAAATTCGGTGTATAATATAATTACAGTAAGGGAAACGAACCCCCAAAGCTGAATAATCAAAATTGGAGTGATTTTTAATGAAAGAAAAAGATTGCATCGACCGCCTTTTTGAGGCTGTTGACAGTGAAAACGATGAACTTTTAGATATGCAGATAGACTTTGCGGATAAGTATCTCCCGGATGACAAAGAGGACACCAAAAGGCGCATACAGGCTGAGTGTATGCTCTGCAACCTTATCATTGCAAATAAGCGTGAGGCGTTCCGGGCCGGCTTTAAGGCGGCTGAAAGGCTGCATAAAGGGGAGGTTAACGCATGACACGAGCAGAATTTAACAAATTAAACAATGAGGTTAATAAACACTCTTGATTACAATTTGGATGATATTCGCTTTGAATTGCAGCAAATTTGCTCTGTTTTTGATATTGTGGCAAATGCTGCTTTCGAGACTTGCTTTCCCATAACCGCCGAAACCGATAAAATTTGCAATTCATTGTATCTTCTCAGGTCTGCATTGTTCAGAACATACAGCAGGTTCGAGGTGCTTATTGTTTTTTCTGAACCCCTGCCAAAGGATAAATTCAACAGGTCTTAAGCACAAACATAAACCTAAAAAATCCCCCTGCACTCACTAAACATAATGAGAGCAAGGGGATTTTCAGCAACTGTCTTTTGCTATCTACATTTTGTTTTTTTAAGATTGACCGCTTTGTGCGCCATTTGTGCGCCAATGATACGATAGCACACAAAAAAACGTAGTAATTTATAAGAGGATAAAGACGATAACCCGGCTATTTATTGAGGTTTACAACAAATTATAAAAGACTGTAATGAAATGTTTTTAGAACTCATAACCCGAAGGTCGTTGGTTCAAATCCGGCCGCCGCAACCATATCAGCACCCTGATTTTGATACAAAGTTAGGGTGCATTTTACTTTAAAAAATTATCGAATTTTCGGACTTTTTCTCAAATCAGAAGATGTCATCATAAATATAAGTATTCAGCGGACGGTCGTATGCATTGAAGCTGTGAGCCGCAATATACGGAACTCTGCTGCGAACATTGATAACAAGCAGACTGTGGTGTGATCTGCCATTTGCTCCGAGCTGTATAACATTCATCAAGAGTGTTACATTTCAGGCAGTAAATTCACAAAGTAAATTCCACAGTAGGAAAGAAGGCAGAATTAAGTGTGAGAATGGACGGAATTTAGTCTGAGAAAAGTGAAAAAGAAGCAAACGGCATACCCGACAGTGATACTTTCAGAAGAGTATTTGAAAAGATCCGTATCGAAGAATTATCAGAATATCTTGTAAAATGTCCGTAAGAAGAACTTCCGTACAAATGTGTCATTGCCGTTGATGGCAAGACGATCGTTCAAAGCTTCTCTTGATCCTGAAGTTTTGCTCTCTGTTCTTTTATCCTTCAAAAAGTAAATGCTGTTGTATGACTTGAAAGTTGTAAAATAAAATGACACAAAAAAAGAATGACTCAAAGTGAAAACTGTGATATAATGTAAGTGACAAAAC
>CANQJO010000044.1 GCA_947624255.1 uncultured Ruminococcus sp. | reverse complement strand
CAGCTCAAACAGCGACAGCGTGAGGGCATTGAGATTGCTAAGGCACAGGGCAAGTACACAGGGCGAAAGCCTATCCCCACCGACTGGACGAAGTTTGGGCAGCTCTATGGCGAATGGAAGTCGAAGCACATCACGGGCAGGGACTTTATGCGGAGAATGGATATGTCGGCTAACACTTTCTATCGCCGTTTGCGTGAGTATAAAATCCGTAACGCCATCACCGAGCAGACTTCTGCTTGACAATAGCCGTCAGCGAAACGGAGAAGCCCCAAAGCACCGTTCAACCTTGCGGAGCTGAAAACTTAACCGCCTGAAAAAGAAAGCCCTCAGAAACGCTTGCAGAGCGTTTCCGAGAGCTTGCGGTTAGTATCAGTTCCATTAGAGTATGTGCCGATTGTGGTATGCTCCACAATTCGGATTATGACTTGTGTGGGACGGTTTTTGAGTGCGCTAATAGGCTAAGATCCATCAACATATCTTTTACAAGGAAAAGCGACTGTGGACAACCACAACCATTCAATATAATCAACTTATCATAGTCGCTGTCATCGTTTGCCACAGAACAGAAACAATAACATGGATTATCTTTCGATATAAGACACTTTAAGGAGAAGTATAATTGCTACCCAAATTAAACCTTGTCAAAATGCAATCTATTGGTTTTAACAAACAGCGATAGACTGAGATTAATAATTTTTATACGGCAAAAGTTAAAAGGTTTAATTGAAGCATCAATAATAACCTGAATCCGTGAAACTTAAATGCTTCTTTTAAAAAATGTACCGAAATACCGCTATAAGTTCTGAATTTTGCAACTGTTATTTTTCTCACCAAATGGGGGAAGCTTTAAAGGGCAAATTTTTTCTCAAATAAATACAATCTTCCGATGTTTTTAGGACTTTTTGATCCAATGATTTTCACGGATTCGGGTAATAACTCAGAAAACAATAGAAACTGTCTTATACTCTGCATTCTCATCACTTTTGAAAGAAATCTGTAGCAAATTATTATTCCATTCATAATTACAACCACCGCTTTCAAAAGGAAGATAGCCTGGTTTTATATCATACAAATACTCACATTTATAAACATTTGGAAAAATTTTTCTGTATATTGCAAATCCACTGTGCATAGGTCTCTGAAATTCCTGCACTACAACTATATGCTTGCCATCATCAGAACTGATTGTATTAAAATGCTCAGTTCCTCCAATTGTACCGACTCTGAACAGGGATACAAAAAACACAAAAACATAAAGTAATAGTCCTCCAATGAATAGAACAACATTTTTCTTATTTGCTTTCTTACACATTATAACAAAAAACGATGAAATAGAAACAGCAAAAAATATCCAAAAAATATTACTCGGCTTCAAGAATACTGCAATTCTAAAAAGACGCAGTATTACAAGCAAAGTGGATAATGAGCATAAAAATATTCCACCCAAAAAAAGTTTTTTCGATTTATTTTCCATATTTCCCCCTCATTTACAGATGTTTAGTGTTCATTATTGTTATGCTATATAAAAGCCTCAGGATTGGTGAACTTCTTCCGCAAATAAAGAGATTCGAGATGATCTAGTGAAAGCATCCATATCTGTGCATATTCAAGTTCATAAATTGAATCCAATGAACCGCTTGTTACAGGGATGAAACGGTTTCCTCTTATCCACTTAAATGAATCCTCATAAACGCCAATGCTCTTGAAGCACTTAGCCTTACCTTTACAGTTGAGGTAGTAAAGTGACGCTTCTTGCTCCTTATCCCAGTCATAAAGATCAAAAATACAGTACTTGAATTTCATAGTGTATTCATGACCGTTTCTTGTAATCTCTGCAACTATGCCTGTAGTACCGCAGCCGATAGAATAATCCCAATCAAATTCCATAGGATTACTGTAATTATAGAAATTGACTAATAAATAATCGACTTCCTCTGCACTGTAAAGATTTCTGTTTGCACGGGTTGAAACGCATACTGTTGCCCCATCAGCAAGTGTAGCCTCTGCTTCGGCGATAAGTCTATTCATTGTTTTGTTGAATATTTCTCTTCCTGCCGCTGTACAAGCAATGGGCTCATCTGCATCAAAATTGAGATCTGTACCACTGTTTCCACAGTAGTGGAGAAGGAACTTTGAGGCATTGGGCATATATCCGCCGTCTTCATCAAGAATCTTTCCGGGAAGATTTGTAAGATCAGCAATTATAGCAGCTGTAGGAAGAGCAAATACGCCTATTTCACTAAATAATGAATCCAACAGTGTCATATCTTCAAATTTGGTTAAAGAGGTAGGAAAGTCAAAACCGTGGAGCTTGTTGAGTTCATCCAGCTGATTCTTAAGATTGATTGGATAGATGTCGATAGGTTCTGTATTATTGTAGTTTGTTACTTCAAATAAGTGGTCAAATACCTCGAAAGGTTTGAGATCGTCGTTGTCCAAGATGCCATCGTAGTCAGAATCCCCACGAGTTGGATCGGACTTACATGGAAGAACTGTGCGATTCATGATCGCAGCATACATTGCATTTTTTGCCAAACCGATATTGCCGGCAGGCTTGAGAAGAATTGAACTATCGATCACGCTTGAAAGTTCCTTAATGGTAGGAAGGACTGCATTACCATTTGAATCAAACTTTATGAAGTCATTCATTGTCTCTTCCCAATCGGTACATGTATCACTATCGGAGTTGATAGTACCGTTCTTCTTGAGAGGTGCATCGAGAGTGATCTTGGTAAGATTGCTTGCAAGGATAGCGTTATAATCTGTACGTATAAGATTTGGATTGAGCTTTTCGCCAATATGAGTAATTATCTCATCTGCTGTTGTGTTTGTACACCTAATGTCAATACCCTTGTTTCCAATGATAGCATCGTGGAGATCTTTTTCGTAATCGGACGAATGAAATCTGTAATTTGTAGGTATGATCTGTGAGAAGATGCCTATCTTCTTTTGGCATACGGATATACCGTCTGTAGTTCCGTACTCATACCAGTTTGATCCGTTGTGAAGATGATATATATATCTATTTACGTTATTTCTGAACTTGATGTCATTTTTCAGAATGTTAAAAGGATATTTCGTCTCGCAGTAGTCAGAGTTTGAAAGATATGTGTATTCAAGCTGGCGTGTACACTTTGAAAGAGCAGACACATTTGTAAAGTAATCCATGTTGGAACGATATTGAACGATCTTTGCCTCATGGTATTTGTATTCAATAACATATATTCTTACATCCTCGTAGTTATCAATGCAGTACTGAGCAACAGTATCCATAATATTAAGTTCCATATCGTATGTATTTTTTGCAAAGCTGGGACCCGCTGTCTGTAGAACGAACACCAGATCAAGAGGAGCCTTGCTCTTCCGAGCAGGCTCATCGGATGTGGTAGCAGATGCAAGGCGCTTTACAGAACTGGGCATATTCATAGGTACTGGAGTTGATTTCTCAATCTCATCGAGCTCTAAGTCATAAAGATCAAACCAAATCTCCATATCCATAATGCAGTATGTGCCTTCCCCATCAATGTTAGCATAGACGATATTGTTCTCAACATCGTAGTTTGTCTCAACAGGAAGCATCATTCCGATCTCTTCAAAGAGCTTGAAAACGTTTAGACGTTTGATGCCCTGCATATCCTCGTATTCATTATACTTGTTGAGAGTGTTCCCTCTATAAACTGCCTTGATATCATACTCCAATCTTACTGACTCGGGTGCAAAATCCTCGGCGAAAGTAATGTTTGTCATTTGTCCAATCTGAGCATCTGTTTCATAGGAAGCTGCATTTCCGCTCTTGGATACGCTTACTGCATACTCTGCATCACCATTTGCTGTGAGTTTGATTGTCATTGAATATGCGTTATCGTTGGTATTGACGTTCTCAAAGACCTTGCTGTCGGATGTGATAGTTTGATCTATCTTGCGCTCAACATCCTTGATACCATCAGTCTCATCGCTTAAAGGAGAAAGTCCGTACTTCACCTCGAAGCCGTCGCTTAATGTATCGCCGTCGGTATCGTATAATGTGGGATTTGTACCGTACTTTAATACCTCATCTCCATCATTAAGACCGTCGTTATCGGTATCAGCTGACTTTGGATCGCAGTTGTACTTGATCTCATTAACATTTGTAAGATTGTCGTTGTCAGGATCTTTGTCACCGTCGGATATTCCATCGCCGTCGGAATCAAATTTTCTGGGATCTGTTCCTGTTAGATTCATTTCCTCCCAATCACTAAGACCGTCATGGTCAGTATCTATGTTGAAAGGATCTGTACCGAGAAGATTCTCGGTAAGGTCAGTAAGACCATCGCTGTCGGAATCGACATATCCAATATGTATTCCTTTTGAATCCTTTTCCACAACGATCGAAGCAGTCTCAACGATATTTCCATCTTTGTCAACAGCGGTTGCCTTTAAATACTTTGTTGTAAAATCATCGTAAACAGTGAAAGCATACTTAGAAGTTCCGTAAAGTGTCGCTAATTCACTGTATTTCTTGTTGTTATCCGATTCCAGAATTATAGACTTATCTGAAGGACAGAAGAGAACATCGATGTCCAATAAATTTGATTCAACATTATATGAAGCATCGAGGCAGAATAACCCATTTTCCGCTTCAGTAGGATCATCCGGAGTTATTATCTCAGGGGGGTCAGATACAGTATCAGATGATTTTGTTCCAATAAGCTGTCCCATCTCGGAGTTGTAATTTGCATTGACATTCAGGCAGTCAATCATAATAGTCTGACCAATGATAACTACATTGTTAAGATTAAGGTTATCAGAATAGATAACAATATCACCATACGGAGCATAGATCAATCCATTAAATACAACATTGCTCGTTTTAATGGTTATGTCTCCGGTTTCGGAGCAAATAACAGCATTATTGGAGTTTTTTACTTCGCCGTTGATCGTAACATCATCGGTAGCCTTAATACCCGAATTTAGATTGATATTGCCTGTAAGATCAATCGTTCCGTTAACATCAATTGGATTATTGATATTGATATTCAAATTCTCCAATATATAATCCTCTGTATAGGTTTCAACATTATCCCCACTGAAATACGAGTAATTCAGTTTCTTTTGAATGTATAGCATTCCCTCGTTAGCGTTTTCAGTTTTTATGCCATTTACATTGAAATTCGGCGATGTTGTCACAATAGTACCGTTTGTTGCAATGTTGCCATTAACGCAAACGTTATTGGCATTAATTGTAATCGCACCATCAGAATTCGATGCAGCAAACATCGTATACGGATACGGTTCAGCGCTTTCCTCTGCATGAGCTGAAACGATAGGCACGGCACTAACCGTCATTACCGCACTCAGCACCCCTGAAAGCATTCGCTTAAAAATAGGCTTCATATTTGTCCTCCTAATAATATTTTTTAAACATAATCCAATATAAAAATTGAATTACATATCTATTATATCAAATTAATTTTGATTTGTCAATAAATTCTTAACTAAAAGTTTTAATTCTATTAATAATTTAAATTTTTATAGCTTGCTGTACCTGTCTTACAATGTTTTCTTGAAAACTTCTTTATGCCTACTGTCGTAAGAGCCAGGGTATGAAGCAGCTTATGGCTGGTCTTGGTCTGATCCTGCTCGCTATTATCCTCGTTCCTGTTCTCG
>CANQJO010000043.1 GCA_947624255.1 uncultured Ruminococcus sp. | reverse complement strand
CTTTTGCTCTTCTTTAATTTAAAAATTTTCTCTCCTGTTTTTTAGGTGAGTATCTCTTTTTGTCTTTTGTTAATTTTTTGTTAATTCTACTCTTTTTCTATTGACTTTTCATAGCTGGTCTCATCAAGTAGAACTGTCTTGCGGCGGCATGATAAGCTTTATCTCCCCAAGCCGCTGATCAGCCAACTGCAACGCCCTTCTCACGACCGCTTCCGGGCTGTTCCACTCACGCTCAACGGAAAGGAAATACTCTCGGCAGCGTTTGCCGATCTCCGTGCGCTGAATCATGCACAGCTCCTTCGCCATTCCAATAGTAATATCTGATGGTTGATTCTGGGCTTGCCCGCAAGACCGTCTGACCTATTACTCAAAAATGTCCAATAGTCCGTACCCTCAGTAAATCCGTACTCGCACATTCTTTTGAACCAGTCGTTGTATCTGGTCTGGATCTGAAGTGCCTCGTGCAGACCACGTCCGCTGACGGTCTGCTTTTCATTGTTTACAAGAATTGTGATTGCATCCATGATTTTTCCTCCTGTATCATTCTGTGATAGTCTTGCAGTTTTTCCGCATCAGACAGTATTTAGTGCGGCAGTTCCCGGAGCAGAACAGTTTCTTTCTTCCAGTTCTAGGCTGCTCCAGCTTATTGCCGCAGAAAATGCAGCGGTTGTTCTGCTCACACCAGACCGCATGGTTCAGGCTGACGAGACTGGCATCCCCGGCAAGACCATGTGTTTTACAATATTGCTGTACTTGGTTTTCATCCAGATTCAGCGTACTGCCGATCACATGATAGCCTATGCCCTGCATCCGCATACTGAAGATTTTTGCTTTCTGAGTTTCGGTCATACGATCACCTCCATCGTTCTATAGATGTTGTATAGGGACTGCAAAACGCCGTAGTTTCGTACATTTTCGGTATCCACACGGGCTCCGCCAAGTGAAAAACTGCATCATGCGGAAAACTGCAAAAAAGTGCCTTTTTTATATTATTTTAGGCGAAAAAACGCCGTTTTTCGTACGTTTCTTTAACGAAACTAATGGTGGTTTTCAGGCAGCAGTCCATCAGACACCGAGTTTAGAAAACTGCGAAACTACGGCGTTTTTGCAGTGCTCAATAACATAAGAATTAACGAAATGATACCTTTATCTAGGCCCCAGACGGGCGGGGGGGCCTTCAATATTGCGGTTTTTTCTGTTGGGAGGGCCGACGGTCTCGGTGCGAAAAAGCTGTAGAGATTTTGACCCGCCCCCGGGGCGCGGATTTGTCGATATTGCCGAATTTACGTAGTTTTTGATAGCTGCTGTTAGTGCCTATTTTGTTAATCAAAACTGCTCAAAATCACTGCGTTTATTAACGAAATAGAAGGCTTCATTTCGTTAATCTTTTCGTTAATGAACGTCCCAGCCGCAGGCTGTCGGTGTTGTGGTGCTGGCGGCGGTCGGGAGTTGTTGTTCATGGCATCGTCCTTTCAGTACAATGGTAGCTGAGTGGGAGTGCGATTTTTCACAGAAGCGGAAGATGGTAGAGGTAGTTGTGGTGCTGTTCGAATGCTGTGATACAATACCGCATATGCGTACCCCATCTCAATTGCGTCAGAACACGCTGTAGGGGTGGCTTCTATTTCATGCACCAACGAGTCGAGTGAAGCCGTGGAAAGCCGTCAGAGCGTGACGTGGCGCATCTGAGAGGACACTGCTGTTTTCTGTACTCGAACTCTTTACAAGACAAGCCAATTGTGCTATACTTGTAAGGGTGAGGGCTGCAAACCGTCCGTATGCGTACCCCACCAGAAACGAGCCAGACAGCACTATTTCTCTATTCTTTGTAATTATCGCACCTGCCAAGCAGCTGATTACTGAGCATGATGGCATCTGCGAAGGATACAGCCGGATAGCTAATGCTCAGACTGCCCCTACGCAAGCGTCCGCAGTTTCCTTTGCCTGCGTTAGCCTTTATCAGTATCTTACAATCTTACATTCTTACAATGACAAGGTCATGGACTTGTATTGCTGTCACTCTTCTGTCTAATTACTTGTCAGCACTAAAACGCCCATAAAATCGCACTTTTTAAGACAGCACTTGACAAGTGTACAAGAAAATCCATATATACTATATAAGCGAAAAAATATTTTTATATATTATATACTTTATATAGATTTCTTGTCTTGTTGTCACATGAGCATTACTTTTCATCGAATCATTGCGGTTTTTAAGTCAGACAAGTCCTGAGACAAGCCTATGACAAGTGTGACAAGCAATAGCTAAATGCTGCATAATTCTTACAGTGTTTAGAAGAAGTTACAAAGTGATTACAGAAATGATGGCAAAGGAGCAGACATGTCAGCTACCGCTGGTGATAAGACTTGTCAGATATCGCCACCTTCAAAGTGAGCTACATTATTGTTCACCCAGCCGCAGACATTCTGCCATGCGGATTCAATGGAGATTGTGATTTGTTTGTTTCGCACCTGCCAAGCAGCTGATTGCGAGCATGATGGCATCTGCGAAGGATACAGCCGGATAGCTAATGGTTAAACTGTTCCCGACACAAGTGTCCGCAGTTCCCTTTGCCTGCGTTAGCATATTGTATACCCTTTGTAGTGACAACCCTATCCCAGCTTGTCTAACCTGTCACACTTGTCTTTAGAGGTTGTCACGCCTTAAAACGCCGATTATTCGTTGTTTTCCTTATATAGCCGTGACAAGGTGACAGATAATTCCTTATAAACTTTAAAAGACGAATCTATTTTTATTCTCTTTTATAATTTATATAGAAATTCTTGTCATCTTGTCACAGAAACACTGATTTTTCTCGTAATACCGTTGTTTTCAGGCGTGACAACCTCCGTGACAAGCCCGTGACAAGCGGGACAAGCTGTTACAGAGAAATTGCGAAAAGGTTACAATAAAGTTACGGAGATGGCTGCTACTGCGTGCTAACGCAGATTAGGTGCCGCCGGTACGGTCAGCATACAGGTCTTACCAGATACGCTCATACACTCTCTGCTGACCATACGGACCGCGGTGTTTGCGTACATCTGACTTCTCCCAGTTTGAAATACGCATCATGATAGCGGAGATCGCATAGGAGTCTGCTGCTCTAAAATCCTCTTTTCGCTTTCCGAAGCATTCACACCAGATCTCAATATTGCTGACAGCAGTGCGCTGGATCGTACCTTTTTCCCTTCCGATACCATCAGGATTCTGGATATAGTTCATTCTGTCATAAGCACCCATACTGTCCCATTTTTTCGGCAGAAGCATATCAAGATAATCCCGCACAAAGCCCTCACGCTCGTCATGCTCCATCGCCTCGCACTGCTCATGCTTTGCAAATTCTTCCAGCGCAGCATCCAGATACAGTTTCTCACCTTTTTCAGCCAGAACCTTGACTTCCGCCCACACCTGTGCAATTGTCGCCCTGTCAAGCTGCCAAGGCTTGTACTTGCCATTGCCGGGTACCTTCACATTCCAAAAACGGCGGTTTCCGGTAATATCACGCAGATAACCATTCTCGCTGTTTGTCGTGCCAAAGAAGATACACTGACGCGGATGCGGTGTGACACGGCGTCCGAATGCAGCACGGTATTTGTCATCCTGACGGCTGATAAAAGCCTTGACCTTTTCAATATCGGTCTTTCTCATGCCTGCCATCTCGCCGATTTCCAAAATCCAGTAGCCCTGTAATTTTTCAGCCGCTGCCTTGCTTTCCATATCGGAAATATTCAGGCTGTCATTGAACCAGTCTCCGCCGAGTGCTGCGATCAGCGTACTTTTGCCGATGCCCTGTGCGCCGTTCAGAACGATCAGCGTATCAAACTTGATACCGGGATGATGCACACGCATATATGCCGCACAAAGGGACTTCCTTGTAACTGCCCGGACGTATTCATTGTCCTCAGCGCCGAGGTAGTCAATTAGTAGGGAATCTACACGCGGAGTACCGTCCCATACGGGAAGTGCTGCGAACATATCCCGAATCGGGTGATAGGAACGGTCATCAGCAACCTTTGTGACAGCAACTTCGTAATTCTGCTTGGAGAACGAGCCATAATTGAACGTGATATAGCTGATAAGCTGCGCATCATCAGCATCTCTCCAGAAGCGGGTGGGGTGTTTCCACGGCACAGCACCTACGATCTCCATATTGTCAGCAAGCTGGTTGAATACGATATTCTTCAGCTTCGGATCGTGTTCGAGAATCACAGTGATATTCCACAGCGAGCTTTTCAGAATGCCATTCGATGTGTAATCCAAGGCGTTCTGCCATGAGGTATCAGTGCAGCTGGAGGTGTCAGCAGATGTTGCAGGCGTTTCAGAACTGAGCACGGCAAAATCTGACTGTACTATTTTCTGTTTCTGAGCAAGGAGAGCCTTTTTCACCTCTGTATCCTTGCTGGCGAAATCTGCCATTGCCTTGAAAGACTTTTTTTCATCTGCATCGGGAAATCTGTGTACCCTGACAAGATCAAAAGCGTTCAGCTCCTGACCACTGGCGGGGTCGGATGCGTGGAAGGAATAAACGAACTTATCATCAAACACCATTACACCGGCGATAGAATCAGACGGAATATAGTCATAGCGGTTCGGCGATGAAGTCGGGGTGTAAATATCAGGAAGGAATCTGTCGATTGCGGCGGAGATGGGATACGCAGCGCAAAAAGCACCCACAATGCCGTCCTTTTCAGCCGGATCGGAGAGCTTGTTGCTGCCGTCCATGCATCTTCTGCTGATGATCTCAGACTGTCGGGAGGACATAGGCCACTCTGATACATCCCGCCAGTCGCGATAGCGTGACAGGTACTGATCGGGATTGAGTGATGCGCCGTAGTTACTGTCAAAGAAGAACTCACCGTTTGACGGGCAGGAAGGCCAGTACATCATGCGGTTAGATTGGTAGGTGGAATCATCAAAATAGTCCATGCCAATATCATGAGCGACCATGCGCGTCATCGCGGGATATTCTTCCTCCGTCACCTCACGGCTGAACAGGATCACAACACGGTATCTCGGAGCTTCCGGCGTATGGCTGTGTGTAGAGTAAATGAAATACGTCATATCACGGAGAGCGTATCTGAGGTTGTTCAGGAAAGCAGTATTTTCCGCTTCTCCGCTGATATGATCGGCATCCAGTGTACCGATGCTGCGGCAAAGCACATGACCGTTTCTGCGGATACCGTCCTTCAGCTGACCGCCGACAAATCCGCCGACATCTTTTGCGGCATCACGGGCTGCTTTGCTGAGATTAGGATATTCCTGCACAGTTTCTGTTGTCAGGATCGGTGTGCGGCAGCGCTGCACGAGATAGCCCCATTTCACCTCACGGTTCTTATAACGCTTGTCCGTTTTGTGGTTGCAGACGGCGATCTTCACAGCCGCATTCGATGTGATGTCAGGTGCTGTGGGAGATACAGTCGGACTGTCTGTTGTAACAGCATCCGGGATTGCGGCTGTATCGAAAGTTGAGAAATAGGGCGGAATGCTCTCCACAACAGCGGTGGGGTACGCATTCAGTCCTTCGGCGTTGAAATGGTTTGTTGTTTTACTCATTGCACCACTCTCCTTATCGTCTTTGGTCGTGATTGGGTTCGAGTTTTCTCTCAATAGGCTCTCCTTTCAGGTTGTAGGCGGATAGACGGATGGTTTTGACAATCATAGGCATCACGCTCCGATCATTAGATTTTTTTCTCTGTGGGTGAAAGAGAGTTTTATTTTCATATCACTGTGATAGATAAGCTATCAAACTTTGGAAACCGCAACAAAAAGAGCATCTGGTTCAAATAACCAAATGCTCAAAATTAATATGATAATGTAGTGTGGGTTGTCGCATATGCGTACCCCATATAAATAATCCCACCGAAATTGTCCAATGGGATGATGGCTGGCTTATGTGCGATATGCGGTACAGTTCTATTATACCACACGTCGGTTTCGATGCTGGATTTTTGCAAAATCCAAATAGAAAATGAACGGCAGAATAGCATAGAATCGTGAATAACCGTTATAACAACTGAAATAGATTCGCTGTCCATAGAATTTGACATACGGAACAGTCTCAAAGGAGTCGGCGTTTTGGAGACCCCTCTGATTACCGTTTAATCTGTTCGTAAGGACAAGTTTTGGATGGCAAGGTGTTGAACGCTGATTCATGTCGTGATCTCCAATCGGTTCATAATGATCGATGAGAAAAAACGAGAAAAGGCATAGTCTGTTTCATGCCCCTCTACTTATATAGCAGAAGCATCAACCCCCTCTGCGGCCTGTCCCCATGACGAGAGGGAGCTGAATGTCAAAT
>CANQJO010000042.1 GCA_947624255.1 uncultured Ruminococcus sp. | reverse complement strand
CGCAGAAGATTTACTCTCAGGGCTTCTCTTATTTGCTCTATTTATAATTTTCAGCATGCACTTTGAGGTTTTAGAACGGGTCTAATGTCAATATTTCCCCGAAGCTGAAAGCTGTCAAAGAAATTGCTAAATATAAGCCTATTTCAGATTTGAATTTTTAGTTATATCAGTTCTTTTTCCCGATTTACCTTGCCTACTTTTACTTGACACATATTTTTTATATAAAGCCATTGACTTCATCAGCATAATATGATATAATATAAACAGAACATATTACAGTTTGATCCGGCATAGTGTAATACTAACCTCTATTGCAAAACGCACATATCCGGCGTAGCCTTTTACATATAGCTGCGCTGTCATACTTGCATATGTGATTATCCCCGGCGGAGAAGTTGTCTGCAAGGCGGCTGACCGATAGACCGATATTCCTGCATTCATTGTGCATTTTCAATAAAGGTAAGTATGATCAACGTTTTCCCGAAAGGAGTCGTTTTCTCTTATGCTTAAAGCTATCTGCTCCGGTAAGGAGCTTACTCTCAGCAGCTATTATGTTTGTGTCCGGGATATTATTGATTGCCGGCAGCTCGATAGGTTAAAACTCATCACACACCATATCTCTACTACGAGATTCCAGCACTGCTTGAATGTCTCATACTACAGTTATCTGCTCTGCCGCAGGCTTGGTCTCAACGCACGTTCTGCCGCTCGTGCAGGACTGCTTCACGATTTGTTCTACTATGATCGCAAGGAGTATAATTCTAAAAAAATAAAAGGGCAGATCTCACACAGCCGTTTGCACTCAAATCTTGCTGTGATGAATGCCTCTTTATTGACTGAGCTCACTGAGCTGGAGTGCGATATGATCAAGAATCATATGTGGCCGCTGACACGACCGCTCCCAAAATATATGGAGAGCTATGTCATTACCATAATAGATAAATATTGCGCCGTTCTGGAGTTCTGCGTACCTAAACTGAAAAAAGCTATGCATCATTAAAAAAGCCGCACAGGGAGCGTTTCACGACCCTTGTGCGGTTTTTTGCGATTTTTTATCTTTTCTTGAAAAGCTCACGTATGACGAGTGCTCCTCCGGCAGCAGTAAGTCCGAACATTATGACGAATATGTATGCCGAGGTAGTACGCCATGCAAGATGTGTTGTCAGGAGGACACTCAGCAGGATTATAACGATGCCTATCGACAGAACGATCCAGCCGAAAATTTTTCTTCGCATGAGAAACAGCATCGCAATGCCGATTATCGTGGGGAGCATTATCATGCCGTTAGGAATGTTAAAGCTCCCGATGTGGAACATATATCCGCCCCAGTTGCTTGTAACATTTATGTTCTGCAATATCATGAAGAGTCCACCGCCCAGCATGAGCAGTCCGATAAAAAAGCACAGCAGGTCATTTCGGTCGCTGTCAGAATTGTCATGACCATCACGGATCTCCCGATAGAGCTTTTCAAGCTCTTTATCGCTGTTAGATTTTCCCAAAAAGATCTCCTCCTATCATACAAAAAGCATATTTATTCCATGGTCACGAGCGTATTTTTCGGCTCTCTTGCGGTTTATCTGTTTAAGTACACGGACTATCTGCTTATGTCCCTTTTTGATATCGTCAATGTTGATCTCCTCGTTGTCGAATTCTGATATATTAACGTTGAATAAAGACTCGCAGCCGGAGAAAGCGTCCTCCTTGATATCCTTTGTCTGCCAGCTTATTTTCAGATCGGTGAGATTCTGGCAGCCGTAAAACGCCCAGTTTCCGATAGTTCTGACATTTGAGGGAATGGTTATTTTTTCAAGCGATCTGCACCATGAGAAAGCACTTTCACCTATAATATCCACCGAGTCGGAGATTATCACTTTTTTCAGATTATAGCACTCCGAGAAAGCCGAGCTGCCGATCTCTGCAACTGAGCCTGAGATCACGACCTTCCGCAGTCTCTTGCACGAAAAGAACGTGAGATCGTTGATCTTTTGCAGATACGCCGGAAGCAGCAGATTTTCCAGAGAATTGCACCGACCGAATGCGCCCTTGCCGATCCTTTTAAGAGATTCGGGGAAATTTATTACCCTCAGTTTCAGACATTTCAGAAATGCATTCTCTCCGATCGATTCGAGATTTTTTGAAAGGACGATCTCCTCCAGATTGAAGCAGTGGCAGAAGGCAAATTTATCCACATATTTGACGCTGTCAGACATGACGATCTTTTTCACGGTCTCATTCCCACGGAAAGCATATTTTCCCACTGTGGTTATACTGTCAGGAATAACTATAGCCTCGGTTCTGCCCACATATTTGACAAGTGTTCCGTTTTTGTCGATAGCCATGTTGTTGATATCATCAATGATAATATTTTCGTCAAGGAGGAGCTCGCCGTATTCAGCCTCACGCTCTTTTTGCATACGCTCCTGTTCTTCAACGCTGATAACGATTTCCGTACGATTTTCCGGCTCATGCTTTTTTGTCTCAGGTTTGGGCTTATCTATGATCTCCATTTCTACAATGGGAGTTTTCGGAGTTTCCGGTTTTTTCTCAGCCTTTGGAGTTTCCGGCTTCTTCTCAGCCTTCGGAGTTTCCGGTTTCTTCTCAGTTTTCGGAGCTTCCGGTTTCTTCTCGGCTTTTTGAGTTTCCGGTTTTTTCTCGGCTTTCGGAGTTTCCGGTTTCTTCTCAGCCTTCGGAGTCTCCGGCTTCTTCTCAGTTTTCGGAGCTTCCGGTTTTTTCTCGGCTTTCGGAGCTTCCGGCTTTTTCTCAGTTTTCGGAGTATCCGGCTTCTTCTCAGTCTTTGGAGTCTCCGGTTTTTTCTCGACCTTCGGAGTCTCCGGCTTGTTATCTCTGTTGAGAGCAGCAACAAGGTCATTGATATTGCTGTACTTTTTCTTCATATCCTCCGGAATGGAGTTCATTATTATTGCAGCAAGATCGCTGCCCTGCTGAGTGTCAGGCTCATTAGCCTTAGAGCTATCAGCAGTATCAGTTTTCTTTTCGGAGATCACCTGCTTTTCGGAGACTGCTTCTTTTTTGTCTTCGTGTGCAGGCGCACTCTGCTTTTCAGCTTTGATATCCGTATCCTGTCGGACAGTCTCATCCTTTTTTTCGGTATGAGTGCTGCCTGCGCCGCTTTTCCTCGGCTTTACCTTTACCACCTTTGCTTTTTTTGCAGACGGCTTACTTTCAGCGGAATTCTCCTGCTTCGGCAGCTCCGATGTCTTCTCGCTTTTTTTCGTATCCTGTTTCTTCTCAGCATTGAGAGCTTCCGAAGCCTTTTCATCAGTCTTTGCTTGTGATGTCTCTGCTGATTTGTTTTCCGCAGATGAGGCAGCCTCATTTGCCTTTTTATTCTTCTCACAGAATGGACAAGTTTTGAATTTGTCAGAATCATAATAATGCATTTCCGGACATTTGGTCATTTTCATTACGCAATCACTCCAAAATTATAAACTGTTTGTATATTGTATCAAAGCAAGCATCGCACAAAAATTTATACGATAAATAAAAAAATGAATCAGTAGATAATATTATATCATTTCTTTCTGAAAAAGTCAATAGAAAATGTCATTTATTATAAAAGATAAGCTTGTTATGACAAATCGTGCGGACTTTGAGCAAATAATAGCTCAAAATATCAGTTAACAAGCACTATATATCATTGAAAAAAATTACACACGGGATTATAATGATTATAGAAAAGGACGAATGAGCATCACGCTCAGAAACTCCTGAAAACGGTAAACTGATTTTCAGTGGAGGGAAAAATATGAGAAACACACTTTTGAGAAAACGTGCAGCATCTGTCGCTGCGGCGGCAGTCATGTCTATCACGGCAGTTGCAGGTGCTGTGAACGGTATGTACGTCAATGACAATTACTCGATGTCTGCGGTATACGCTGCTGAAACAAGCGTAAAGGTGCTTGTGAGCAAGGGATTCAATGAGGGCGGCTACGTTCAGTGGGCAGCCGTTGCCGATGCCTCCGGATACAATGTATACTGTGACGGCGTTCAGCTTGATCAAATGCTCATCAGGCAGTATCCGGGATATTTCCGTGCAGATGCTCTTGGTCTGAAAGCCGGAAGCCACACGATGAAGGTCGTTCCCGTTATCGGCGGCAAGGAGGATACTTCAAAGGCTGCTGAATCAACATTCAGCGCAGGCGCTCACGACAGGAGCGGTTACGGCTTCGTGAACGGTACTTCCTCAGGAGCTTACAACGAGGACGGTACACTTAAAAGCGATGCTATAGTTGTTTACGTTACAAATGACAACAAGGATTCGGTAAGCCTTACGATCCCCAACAAGGACGGCAAGGAGACAACTCTCACCGGTGTACAGAATATCATCACAGGACTGAAAAGCAACAGCAAGGTAGGACCTGTCGCTATCAGATTCATCGGAAATATTACCGATCCGGCAACTCTCAACAAGGGCGATCTTTATGTTGATACTGCCGCCTGCGGTCTGACCATTGAGGGTGTGGGAAATGATACTGTCTTCAACGGCTTCGGACTTGTAATGAAAAACTCCTCAAACGTTGAGGTAAGAAATATCGGATTCATGAACTGCGACAGCTCCGAGGGAGATGATTGCGGACTACAGCAGAAAAACGATCACATCTGGGTACACAACTGCGATTTCTTCTACGGTGATGCAGGCTCTGATGCCGATCAGGTAAAGGGAGACGGTGCTCTTGATACCAAGACTTCGACATATGTGACACACTCCTACAACCATTTCTGGGATAATGGTAAGTGCAATCTTCAAGGCATGAAGAGTGAGAGCACAGAGAATTACGTCACATATCACCATAACTGGTACGATCACTCCGATTCACGTCACCCCAGAATAAGGACTTGCACTGTACACATATATAACAATTACTACGACGGAAACGCTAAATACGGCGTTGGCGTTACAATGGGAGCATCTGCTTTCGTTGAGAATAACTATTTCAGAAACTGCAAATATCCTATGCTTTCCTCTGAGCAGGGCTCTGATGTCGCTACGGGCGGAACGTTCTCCGGCGAGACGGGCGGCATAATCAAGTCATTCGGCAACTACATCGAGGGAGCTAAGGCTTATGTGACATATCAGAGCGACAATACGGAATTTGACGCATATGAGGCCTCCTCAAGAACAGAGGCTGTTCCCTCATCTGTAAAGACAAAGAGCGGCAGCACCGGATACAACAACTTCGACACAGCAAGCGGATTCTACAGCTATACTGCTGATAATGCCGAGGACGTTCCGTCTGTTGTTATGGCAGGTGCAGGACGTGTTGACGGCGGCGATCTTCAGTGGAGTTTCGACAATTCCAAAGATGATGAAAGCTATGCCGTAAATCAGGCTCTTAAAGATGCTATCGTAAACTATAAGTCCACGATAATTGCGGTGGGAAGCGGATTCAAGGAGGACAATACAGATCCGCCCGCAGTATCTTCAACAACTACTGTTACAACTGTAACATCTTTCGATATAACTGCCGCCACCACCACCACAACATCATCAGTACCGAGCGTAACTCCCGGAGATGTAAAAGTCCTCTATGCAGGCGGCTGGAACGAAATGGCATACATCGTTCTTTCGGGAATAAGTGACTCCGATGTTACGGGCGTATCTTACAGCGGTGCTTCTCAGGGAATACTCAAAGGAGAGGATCTTGAATATCTCGTAAGAGATACTGATGCAGGTCTGCGTGTAGATCTTCTCGGACTTAAACCAGGCACATACTCCATAACACTTGATACCTCCAAGGGAGCTGTTACTCAGAGTGGTATCAAGGTCGGCGCACAGGACAGATCAGGTTTCGCACACTTTAACTACAGTGACGGAGTAGGCGCATATAATGATAACGGTGAACTTAAAGCCAATGCAAAGGTGCTCTACGTTACGGAGCAGAACAAGAACACGGTTTCTGTTACTTCAAAGGACGGTACAACTGTCACAGGTATAGGAAATATCCTCAACTCAGCCGGTCAGGATGCAGGCAGCGGAAAGACTGCCAACGGCGGTGCTGCCAACACAAACAGCGGCATTATCAAGAAACTGGCTGAGGACGGCACTCCTCTCGTTGTAAGAATTATCGGAAACGTTTCCGCTCCGGAGGGCGTTACAGTGTTCGATTCTACCGATATGGGAGGCTCTGTAGGCGATAACGGCGGTATGGCACGAATGAAATCCGGTAAGGATATCACTATCGAGGGTGTAGGCTCTGATGCAGTGGTAAACGGCTGGGGATTCCACTTCATGGCAGAATCGTCTGCTCCCGAATTCGGCAAGAGTTTCGAGGTGAGAAATGTTGAATTCAGGAATGTTCCCGAGGACTGCGTAGGCATGGAGGGCGTTCAGGAGGGTTCAACACTGACAGCCTCTGTTGAGAGATGCTGGATACATAACTGCGAGTTCTATGTTCCGAAGATCGCAGATCCTGCCGAATCAGACAAGGCTGAGGGCGACGGAGCGTGCGATTTCAAGCGTGGACAATACTTCACCAACAGCTACTGCTACTATGAGGGATATCACAAGACAAACCTTGTGGGTGCTTCTGACAGCAATCTCCAGTACAATCTGACATATCATCACAACTACTGGAAGAGCTGCGAATCAAGAGGTCCTCTTGCACGTCAGGCGAATATCCATATGTATAACAACGTTTTTGACGGACAGACTAGTTACTGTATGAATCCGCGTGCTGATGCGTACATCTTCTCGGAGTACAATGTATTCAAGGACAGCAAGAATCCTATGCAGGTAAAGCAGGGAGCTATCAAGAGCTACAACGATGAATTCACAAATGTAAAGGGCGATCAGGACGGTACGATCGTAACTGACAAGAGCGCTAAAGTAGACTGCAACAACAAGTATGCAAACTTTGATACAGATCCAACGCTCTGCTATATTTCCTCGGGAGATTATAAGCTTGATACAACAGCTTCTCCCGATCTTTACACAAATCTGAAAGCTATATTCGAGGCTGACGGCGGCTGCATGGACGATATGAAGATAACTCCCGTTGATCCCTCCGTATCAGGCACGACTTCGACCACAACAGGCGGAAACAACACAACCACAACGACCACAAATACCGTGACCGTACCTCCCGTAGCAGGTGAATATGTCCATAACTTCACTGAAAACGGACTGTCAAGCAATTTTTACACGATCTCAGGCAATCTTTCCGCATCAAAGGGAACTGTGACATACAACGGACTCACACTCACACAGTGCCTCAAGCTTGAGACAGCAACAAGCATCGGATTCACAGCACCCTCTGCCGGAACGCTTACACTTGTATTTGCCGAGGCTGCTGCGACCATAAAAGTAGACGGAGAAAAGTACACTTCTTCCGGCGACGGCATCATAACTGTTGAAATTGCCGAGGGAGCTCACACTGTTGCAAAAGCCGACACAGCGAACCTCTTCTATATGGCTTACGCTCCCAAGGGAGGTCAGCCCTCCACAGGAGATATAACTCCCGGTGATGCAAACTGTGACGGCAGTGTCGATCTTGCTGATGCAGTGCTTATCATGCAGTATGGAGCAAATCCCGACACATACGGTCTTAACAAGCCGGACGGCATATCGGATCAGGGTGCAAAAAATGCCGATGTTGTGGGAAATGACGGTATCACCAATCTCGATGCGCTGCAGATACAGAAATTCAAGCTGGGCATCATCGGATCACTTTGATAAACTCCTACCCCTCACCTGAAAATGTCAGGATAACGAAAAGCAGAAGGTTTTAGCCTTCTGCTTTTTGTGTTGAGGAGTGTGAATGGCGGCAGCAGAAAATTTTCTTGAAAAAATTTGAACTATTGTAAAATTTTAGTAGGCAAAGAAAAAGCCTTGATTTAATTGTTAAAAGAACAAAGTTGATACAAATATCAACGATAGTTAAACAGTTAAGTCAAGGCTTAAATTATGCACTTGCATATAATTAAAAATAAAAAACTATAGAAGTTGATACAAATATCAACATAACAATGTAAAATCCCGATGAATATGATCATCGGTGATAATAAAAAAATGGAGTGATGAAAAATGGAGACATACGAAAGCAGCTTTATCAACGAGGACGATTATGGGATATCATTTTCGGAAGAAGCTGAGAACAAGGTGAACTCGGTGTTTGCAGCATTTGCCGACAGCGAAATTAAATCATATGCTGCAAATGTTCTTATCGGAAATTATGCAGCAAAAAAAGTAAGAACTTGTATTCATAGAAAAAAAGTGATATAATATAGATATGATGAAAGAATATAAAGCAACAAATTACGAAAGTG
>CANQJO010000041.1 GCA_947624255.1 uncultured Ruminococcus sp. | reverse complement strand
CACTTTCGTAATTTGTTGCTTTATATTCTTTCATCATATCTATATTATATCACTTTTTCTTTATGAATACAAGCTCTAAACAAAAAGAACGCTATTTCTCTGATTTGGCATATTCATCACTACCTTAAAAAGTTTTCCTCATCTGATACCATACTGTATTTCCGTGTATGGAAGCGGAGATACCCTCGTTTACAAATCCGAATTTTTCATAAAAGCCAATCAATTTCTCTTTACAGGTCAGGACGATTCCCTTGCGTTCAGCTTTTACGGAATCTTGAATTGCTTGATTCATCAAAAGTCCCGCATATCCGTTTTTCTGAAAATTAGGGTGAGTAACCACGCTGAACAGCATCTGCCATGCACCGTTTTTGTTGTGCATATCAGCATTTTCGTACATCTCGTCTGTCAGATTTGGAATATCCGTAACCATGCCGTTTATCATACTGATGATTCTTCCGTCAAGTTCAACAATCCAAAAATTTTCGGAAAAGACCTGTATGCGATGATACAGGTCTTTTTTTGTTGCAGCTTCACTTTTCGGAAAGCAGACGTTTTCAAGTTCCGAAATCATTTCCAGATCCTGCAAAACAGCGTGGCGTATTATGATTTTATTATTCATATATCAAGAATTTCCGGTTCAGCTGTGAACGAATAAATCACGGCTTTCACCTCGTCCGGATAAAGCGTATGTGTATTTTCTCCGCCCACTGTATAAGTGCCTTTCAGGTGTGGGTACTCCTCAAGCATTGCCTTGTGGACCTCAATACGGTTATCCTCTTTCAGCACGCCCGATACACGGATCCATTTATCAGGCGTACTCATTGCGGAAATTTCAAACTTTGGGTTGCTGTCAATCTGCTTTGAAACGGATTTTTCTTTGCTCGTCAGAATGTAAATTTTGTCCTCAAAGAGAAGTGCTGTCCCGAATGGTCTTACTCTCGGCTGTTCTCCGTCAGAAGTCGCAAGATAATATGTCTTAGCCTCTGTCAAAAAATCATGTAATTTCTGAATATCTTTTCCTGCCATTGTATTTTACCTCATCTTTCATTATAAATTATCGTATAAGTCTTCCGTAAAAGTAAGACTTCCCCTGTATCCCGCATATGTACGATTGAATATCAGTCTTTCGCTCATTGGAAACGATGCAAGGATAAACTGTATATCCTTTTCTAAAGCGACCTCACGGTCATTGCTGCTGCCAATCAGCAGTGTTATCTCTTTTTCCTCGTTCAGAATTTCCTGATTTATTTCATATTGGTCTGCTGTAAACACCACTCTCGGCGGTACTGCATACTCCATATCGTTTATCTGTTCAATTATCCTCTCTTTGTCTTCGGGACGGAAAATCGGTTCAGAAATGATAACAAGAACAGGCGTAAAACTGAAATCATTTGCCAGATATCTTGTAATACCGACTGCGTTGCTTGCATCTGCAACAACTGCAAATCGCTTCCAGCTTACAACGCCGACAGCTTGTGCCAGATAATTGTAAACGTACTGTTCTTCGGACTGAATGACCGTATCCACTAATTCATTGTCCAAATTCAAAGCCTTTGCGACTGCCTTCACAAATTTTGTTGTATCAGTCGCACCGATAAACAGTCCGGGTATTCTTATACTCGGAACACCAAATTTTTCCTCAAACTTCTTTGCAGGTCCTTTGAAAAGCCACGAATTCACGATAATATTCAGTGCTGCACCTGAACATTTCTTAATATCTTCTATACCTTGATTTTTTGTGAAAAATGTGTTGACTTTCAGTCCGAGACGGGAAAGAATACGGTCTATCTCTTCAAGAGTTCCGCTCCAGAAAGGATCGTGATAGGGAACAATTCCGAAAATATTTACGAGTTTTTCGTCTTTCGGAACATTTTCCTCAATGACCTGTTCGATCATTGTATTCCACACAATTTCATATCCGAGATTGCTGTCTCCTGCAAATCCGGGAGTTTCAATCGGATAAACTGCATGACCATTATTTTGAAATTCCTGTGTTACGCTTACAATATCATCTCCGATAATTCCTGCCGTACAGCCTGTAAGAACAAAATAGGCATCTGCATCTATAATGCCTATCGCTCCTTGAATCGTTGTGCGCAATTTTTCTGTTCCGCCGAATACAACTTCTTTTTCCAGCATATTACTGGACGGAAGTGACACACCGCTGACAAAACAGGACGACTTATGTCCGGACTGTCCCTGTTCAGCCGCCGTTGTCTGCATACAGCAGCCCGGTCCGGAATGTAAAATAGGACAGACTCTGCTGATTGCTCCGAGAACGGAATTTATTCCTGCAAGAACACAGCCGCCTCGTGGATTTTCCATTATCTGTGACATCTCAATTTCCTCCTGTGATGTATTTGAAAGCGTTTTCCTGATACCATGAATCTTTATACGGCAATTTAACGTGTTGTGCAAGTTTGACATTAAATCCGGAATTCTGAAGCTGGTCTGCAATTTTATTTCCCAGAAACAGCAATCCGTCGTATCCCATTGTCGGACGTTTTCCGTCAAGCACATGGGTAGTCGGAATCCCAATTTTGCCGCCCATTCAGGCACTCCGATAAATGCGTCAGGTTTCAGTTTGCTAAGTAAATTCGCCTGTTCAAAAGGCTGCATATTGGCAATGTCCACAACAAAATTTTCGTGTATGCCGTTCAGATATTCAATATCTGTCTGCGCATCTTCATCATAAGTCGGTGTTTCAAGTCCTACGAGTTCCATTCCGAAATCATCGATCAAAGCTGCCGCCGCAAAAGAGCGTCCCGTTCCGCCGCAGATGAATACTCTCTTTCCCTTCAGCCGATTTCTCAGATCGGCTACCAAAGGTTCAATACGCTCGTGCTCTTTTGCAATGATTTCCTCTGCTTCCTCTTCCTTGCCGAGTACCTTTGCAATGCCACGGTACCATTTGTCCGTATTGCGGATGCCAATGGGCATAACAGTGTGAGAATAGGGTATTCCGTAATCCTCCCGGAGAGTTTTCATAAATTCGTCAGCGAAAACTTTACAGATAGAAGTGGAAGCCTGTGCAGCAGGAATTTTTCTGATTTTCTCCAGTGAACTGTAAAACGGAATGTAGTTTGCCCTTGCACCTATCTGCGAAAGCATACGTTCCATTTCTCTCTGGTCCGCATAGCTTACTGTTGTAGGAGCAAATAAATTCACAAGTCCTTCTTCTTTGGGTACAGATTCTTTTTTGAGAATATATTTGTTGATCGCAAGAAATGCCGCATCAAAGCCCGATGCACATATTTTGGATTTGAAACCCTCGCAGTGGATAGGAATCATAAGCGTATCCGGATATTCCTGCTGTAGATCTCCTGCAATGGCGTCAATGTCATCTCCGATTATTCCGGAAGCACATGATGCGTAGATAAATGCCAGTTTCGGATGATAGCGTTCCACCGCTTTTTTTACAGAATCACGGAGTTTCTGCTCTCCACCGAATACAACGCTTTTCTGGTCAATATTCGTCACAATAACTCTCGGATTTTTGATATTCCTGATTCCCCTGTGAGCCTGCCCTACACGGTACATATCAACAGCCATAATTGAACATCCGACACAACCCTGCGGTGAATGTGATATAAATACAGAATCTTCCAACGACATCAACGCTGCCATACTGTTTATCTGCTGACACTGAAGTCCTTGTGCAAAGCTCCTGTCTGCTCTTTTCAGACAGCCTTTTCTGAAATTTTCTTCAACTTCTTTTCCTGTCGTTCCCAGATCGTTGATTCTCCCCGGTTTGCTTTCACGCACACCTGAATATTGTGTATTTTCCATAATATCCGCCTTTCTGATTCAGTTTCCCCATAATCAATATTCTCCTGTATTATAATTATACCATATCTATAGGAATTGTCAAGTATATTTTTTCTATAGCTTATTATAAATTTATTCTATAATTAAAAAAGATGAACTGCAAAAACTGTAATTCATCTTTTTGAAATCAGATTTGATAATCAATTGTTGCAATATCCCCGCCGAGATTCAGAATATCAAGAATTTTGGAACGGTATACCTGAAATGTGTCCTGCGCTCTTGCACGTGGTCTCGGCAAGTCAATATCAATGACAGCCTCTACTTTTGACGGTCTTGCTGACATTACAACAACTTTGTCGGACATATATATTGCCTCGTCCACATCGTGCGTCACCATAATCATGGTCATGCCGTGTTGCTGCCATATTTTCAGAATTTCGTCCTGTAAATTCATTCTTGTAAATGCGTCCAAAGCTCCCAAAGGTTCATCAAGAAGCAGTACTTTCGGATGTCCCACCAATGCCCTTGCCAATGATGCACGCTGATTCATTCCGCCCGAAAGCTGATGCGGATAAGATTTTTCAAATCCATTTAATCCTATCAAATTGATAAAATCCTGTACATCTTTCTTGTGATCTTTATAAATATGCCTTGCCTTTAATCCAAAAGAGATGTTTTGTTCGACAGTGAGCCAAGGGAAAAGGTTAGAACCTTGAAATGCAAAACCACGGTCACTTCCGGGTTTCTTTATTTCCTTACCATCAAGAACAATAGAACCACTGTTTGGATGTTCCAGTCCGCCGATCAGACGTAACAACGTTGATTTTCCGCAGCCTGACGGTCCGATCAGACTGACAAATTCCCCCGGCTGAATATCAATAGTAAAGTCATTCAGTGCAACAATATTTTCCTGCGTGGAATCCTGATTCACAAATTCTTTCCTGACGTGCTGAATGGAAATATTTCCTACCATTTTATTACTCCTTTCTGCCATACAAGAATGCGGTCTCTCACTTTGAACAGCAACGTTAAAATCAATGAGCACAAAACGGCTATGATAATCAGTCCTGCGTACACGCCGTCGTACATCATTACTTGTTTCTGCCAGTTGATATACCAACCGATCCCACTCGAATTTCCATTCATTTCCACCGCCATCAATGTTGCAAATGACGACACTGTTCCGTAGAATATGCCTAAAAATATACTCGGCATCGCACTCGGGATCGCTACATGAATAACTTTATAGAGTGTTGATGCCCCCAACGTACTCGACACTTCAAAATGTACCTGATTTGTGCTTTGTATACCGCTGCTTGTCATCAGTGTGACGGGAAACCACACTGCAAAGGCAATTAAAAATACATTTGCACCGTTTGTTGTCGGGAAAACGCTCAGTGCAAGCGGGATCCATGCCGTTGTCGGAATAGGACCGATGAATTTTGTCACAGGGTTCAACCAATAACCGACACTTTTATTATATCCCAATGCAAGCCCTGTCAGAAATCCCGTTGTTGCTCCCCATATAAATCCTGTAATCAAAAGTCTGAGCGAGCTGAATATGTTTTCCAAAAGGAATATTCTCTGTTCGTAAATTATGGCAATAATTCTGTCAAGAGACGGAAAATACAATGTCGGGAGCATTGTTGTCTTTTCGGTAACAGTGTTGATCAAAGCAATGAAAATGATCAGGCCTGTGAGCAGAGGTGCTTTGCCCGAAATTATTGCTCTGATTTTTTTCACAAATATTGATGCAACTACAGCGACAATATAAATTCCCGAAACGATCAGCATTAAATACACATAGTACGGGTGAACTGTTGCCTTTTGTTTTCCGCTGTCGCTCAATCCGTAATATGCAGCAATGGAAAGCAAAACCGCAACTATCGGTAAAACCGACTTTATGATGTATTTTTTCATTTCTTTCTCCGATCTGCGGTTTGAGAGAAAACCTGATCGTGGATCAGGCTTTCTCAGCCGCAACAGTCATTCAATTTTTTTTTTCGTCAACGCTTGTAAAAGTTCCGTCGTCATTATATACATAACTGTCGGGAACATCATCAAATTTGACAACGTGTTCAGACGTAAATTGGTCAATATCCCTGCCCTCTTTTAAATCACCTATTTCCAGCAGATCCGTGCAGGCATTGCGGAACGTCTCCTCCATTGCACTGACAGAGGGCTGATAATTATACGATGCCAAAAGATTTGCATTATTTTCCAACTCTCCCGAACATTGATTGTTGTCAATCTGCAGCTTGACGGAATTTTCGGGTTCAGCCTGAACATATGCGGAGGCTTTCATTAACGCCCTTGTGTAAGCGGCAGCGGCATCAGGATGTTCAGCGGCTGCTTCTGTCGTTACAAAGACTGCACAGCAATATTCATTTGCAAATTGACCGTCCTCTGTCAAATCAAAAATTTTTTTGAAACCGTACTCGCTTTCAGCCGATGAAGCTACAGGGTCATGTAAAGCGACAGCGTCAACTGCACCATTTTCCAGAGCAAGCGGCAGATCTGTCAGATTGTACACAACAAGTTCAATTTCCATGTTTTTTCCGCTGACACCAATTCCCAAACCGTGGAGAATACGTTTCAGTGCTACAACGGAAGAATCACTCATTCCCGGAACACCGATCTTTTTCCCTTTCAGGTCTGCCATATTTTCTATTCCGGAATCGGCTTTAGTATAATATTTAGTACAGCCTGTGTGAAGACCTGTTGTGAAAGCTATTTCAAGTCCGCTGTCAACTTGAGCAATATAGCTTCCTGCGAGTCCGATGCAAGCATCAATTTTTCCCGATGTGATCAGATCAGCAGCCTGATTTATGTCAATTTCAACGAGTTCATACTTGATTCCCGCATTTTTGAACTCTTCATCAAAATAACCGTTGTCCGCCGCAACGTGGAGCGGTGCAAGGCAGAGAGAACCGTTTGCTGTTCCTATCCTGAACACATAGTCCTTACCATTTTTTCCGCTCCCCTGTTTGCCGCAGCCTGTAAGCAGCAATGCAGACAACAGCGTCAGCACCAAAACGATTGAGGAAAGTTTTTTTAGGTTTTTCATAATATTACTCCTTTCTGATAAAAAACAAACAAATGAAAAATTATTGATTGTACGGTCAAATTCAGTGTTGTTGTGGACTTTCCGAACTCCGACTTTTCCGACACTCGCACCACATCGGCACGACAGTGGCGAAAAATGCTGATGTACTTTCTTGTGATAGTCCTTGCGTGGTCGGTTTCGGTACAGGCCGTAGCAGGATACTCAAACCGTATTTTTCCAATATCACTTCCTTTCTGTAGAATTTTTGGGCAAATTCAGCAACTATCCAAAAACAAAAAACCGAAGGAATTGCAAGTGAAATTCACTCGGCAAAACCTCCGGTTTTCCGGTCAGCCTTTTGATCTGTACTTTTCTGTTTTGTCTATTTGAATAATTTTTCCGTCCTGCAAAATCAGGGGGATACTGCCAAATTTCATATTTCCAAGCAGTTTTTCAAGCATTTCCAAACGAGAAAAGTGCTTTTTCGGTTGTTTCGTCCATTTTGCACTCACCCCCATTCAAAAACGTTGTTAATTGTTGCTGAAAAGAGGAGTTGACAAATATCTGTCGCCCGGATCAGGCAGAGAAACAACAATTGTTTTGCCCTTGTTTTCAGGTCTTTCAGCGAGAATTTTCGCCGCTCTGAGTACCGCACCCAATTTCAACAAATATTCATAATAATTACCTCCATAAAATAATTTTCGATAATCCTATTTTTTATATAGGTTTTATCGAGTATATATTCAGTATACACCACAATTTCCGTTTTGTCAAGAGATTTCCGAAAAAATTGCTATATGAAAATTTTATTGAAAGTTATAGTCTGCACCAATAACTACATAAAAATTATAGAACATTTCTATGTGCTCAAGATTCTCTTTTAGGATTCTTCTTGGACAGGCGATGTTGATACGCTGAAAAACCTCCCCGCACTTGCCGAAAATTTTACCGCTGTCGAGCCGGATTTTCGCCTTTTGGACTATAATTCAGAGCCACGATATTATTAGTCCTGATTTTCCTGTATCATAATTGCACCGTCTTTGTGTGTAGCTCTCATCGTTCAGGACATTGTGATATTTATCGGAATGGTACTGCTTACAAATTTTGTTGCTATTTTGATAACTCGTTTTGTCAACACCAAGATATCCGGAATCTCCGCCTACCCGGTCTTCTTCTCCGTACAGCAGATGGCTATCGCAGAATTACGAAAAAACTGTAAAAAACATATAAGATCAATCACAAGGTCGTGCAACGGTTAATGCGTAAAATGGGCATTTTCTGCCGTGTACGCATTAAAAAATAAAACTCTTTCAAAGGCAAAGTCGGCAGGATCGCGCCTAATGTCCTTGAGCGTAATTTTAAGGCGGATAAGCCAAATCAGAAGTGGGTGACAGAGTTTGCTCTGTTTGGTATCAAGCCGTATCTGTCGCAGATCATTGATTTTTCAACGGCGAGGTCGTGGCATACAATCTCAGACACTGTATTCATAGACGCTTTAAAAAGAGAGTAAGCATGAGAAATAGTAATCATGCACTCAGAAGAACGAGAAGAAATCTCATAGTATTTAGATCCTGTTGACACAAAGAGAGAAATGTGCTATACTAAATATATGAATATCACAAAAGAGCAGTACGCAAGAATTGAAAAATATTTTCCGGTTCAACGTGGAAATGTAAAAATTGATAATTACACGTTTATCAATGCTATCTTATATATTGC
>CANQJO010000040.1 GCA_947624255.1 uncultured Ruminococcus sp. | reverse complement strand
GTCGTTATCAGTAGTGTCAAAATCTCCACCTATGCCAATATTAGCATAAATATCTACAAGATCAGATGCCTTGTATGTGATTCGTAGGCAAACAAGATTATGTCTAAAATTTGGCTAAATTTAGGCAAAATCATAACATACTATAATTTTGATACAATCTGATCGAAAGTAGACAAAATTTCATTTTGACTATTGATTTTCTACCTTTTGTGTGCTATAATAAGTATAGATGTACATTTCAGCAAATTATTTAATTTATTCGTGGAAGGTGACAATATGGGTGATAAAATTGTACAAAAGATTCCCGCAAAGCCTGAGTTTATCCGTCTTTCAAAAGTAGGAATCTATTGCCGCATAAGTTCAACACGTCAAGAACAGCTATATAGTATGGCAGCACAGGTGTCTCAGCTTACCAGAAATGTACTTCATGTGCCTGGCTGGATTTTACAGGATATTTATCTTGATTTTCAAAGCGGTGCAGATGCGGATCGCCGTGAACTTAACAGACTTTTGGAAGATTGCAGGTCAGGACTTGTTGATACGATTTTCACGAAGAGCGTTAGCAGGATGGGAAGAAACACACTTGATTTGTTAAATATTATCCGTGAACTTCGTTCTATCGGTGTGCGAATTATTTTCGAGCAAGAGGAACTGGACAGTTCAAAATATGAGGAAGAATTTCTGATTACACTGTTAGAAAGTTTTGCACAGGAGGAAAGCTATAATCGCAGTGAGAACATCCGATGGGGACTGGAAAAGCGAAAACAAGACGGTACATCCGGTCTATATAAAAGAAAGTGTTACGGTTATACCAAATCGCAGGACGGCACATTAACTGAATGTCCGGAAGAGGCTGAAGTTGTTCGATTGATTTTTCAGTTATATCTGGATGGAAACAGTATTATATCCATTATCAAAATACTTCATGAAAAAAATATCCCAACAGCGACCGGAAAGGAAAAATGGTGTACGCAAGCAATCGTTAAGATTCTGACAAATGAGAAATATATCGGAAATGTTATACTCGGTAAAACCGTATCAGAAGAATTTCCAAACAAAAAACGGAGAAAAAATGTCGGTCAAGCCTCCATGTATCTGAGCGAACAAGTACATCCTGCAATCATAGCCAAAGAAACTTTTGATGCTGTACAAACCGAAATGCAACGCAGATCAAATGTTGTGATCGATGATCATGGTGTAAGGAAAAGAGCTGGTACAAGGTTTGTATCGAGAAAATTTTCATCCACTCAAGATGAAAACAATGATAAGTAGGCAAAGAAGGACTCACTATGTCAACTTTACCGAAACCTCTGTCTTAGAATTCAATTATCTACATGAAATGACATATTTCTGCAAAAAGGTGATTATTATGGAATATTATGAACCGCAATATTTGGGAAACAGCCAAAATCCTGATCTCATTTCTGTGATGACAGACATCAGTAAGGAGGCTATTCTGTATTCTTTTTCAGTTGCAATAAATGACTGCTGCGATAAACACGGATTTATGTCATATAAAATGGTTGCTGTTTTCGAAGATATGTCTCTGCCGGTTTATCAAAGGTTGGAATTACTTGCAGAATATCGAGGCGTTGAACGTGCAAGGAAAGTCGGCGCAGAAATGGTACAGATGCTCAGAGATACTGATACAGATGACGATATGTTTCCGGAAAACGACATTGAATACATATGTGGTGTTTGTGGGATAGAATATATCTCACCATTTGACTGATTTTATCATAGAATTAATATATGAACACTTTATGAACAAATGCACCCTTTTGTAACGAAACTCCCAATAAAAAAACGATAGGTTGAGGCTATCGTTTTTTTATTGCCCATTTGCACCCCTATCGTTTTTGAATTGGGATACCCATTTGACCTATCGTTTTCTGATTTGAGGAAAAGTCCGAAAATTCGAGATTTTTGTAAAATAAAATGCACCCTAACTTTGTATCAAAATTAGGGTGATAATATGGTTGGGGTGGAAGGATTTGAACCCTCGAAATAACGGAGTCAGAGTCCGCTGCCTTACCACTTGGCGACACCCCAGTGAACGAATGAATCAATCAATGTATATATTATATCACTTTGCACATGGAATGTCAATAGGAAAATAAATATTTTTTTATTTTAATTATTTCTACAGGTATTGAAAATTCTGATAAAAGGTTATATAATAGTATGGGATAAGTTATCCGAAAGCATCAATTCTTTATATACGGGGTAATATTACTATGCAAAATATGTATTTTGTTGTAAATCTGGTTGCCGGAAAGGCTGCTATTTCCGATAAGCTCGGCAAGATCATTGACGAATTTATCAAGGCTGACTTTCAGGTCACTGTTCATACCACACAAAGCGGTGATGACGCCGCTGATGCAGCCCGGTATGCCTGTGAACAGCATTTCGACCTTCTTGTATGTGCAGGAGGGGACGGCACTCTCAGTCAGTGCCTTCAAGGGATCATGCGCTGCGAAAAGCGAATTCCGATAGGATATATCCCGGCCGGTTCAACAAATGATTTTGCCAAAAGCCTCGGTATCCCGAAGGATACAATGGAGGCCGTCAGGATAATAACAAGCGGAACACCGATGCCCTGTGACATAGGCAGTCTTAATGGGGTATATTTCTCATATATCGTGGCTTTTGGCGCATTCACAAATATAACATATGAGACTTCCCAACAGATAAAAAACATTTTTGGACGGTCAGCGTATTTCCTGAACGGCATCACTCAGCTGACCAATATAAACTCCCGTCTCATGAGGATAGAATATGACGGCAACGTCATCGAAGACAACTTTGTTTTTGGCATGGTCGCAAATACCGCCTCTGTTGCAGGACTTTTCTCAATGAATGATTTCATGTTGGACGACGGGCAGTTTGAGGTCGTTCTGATAAAAAAACCGGCAAATCCGCTGCAGCTTCAGCGGATAATCCACTCTCTGCTGAATATGAGTGAAGACATTGACAGAGACTATATACGATTTTTCAGAGCAAGCCGCATCATGTTCATCTCACTTAATGGTGAGCCGATATCGTGGACACGTGACGGTGAATACGGCGGCGAGTTCTCTGTCAATACGATCTGTAACCACAACCGGGCGGTTTCATTCATTTCAGATAAGACAAACGGCTTCAATCTGTCTGATGGCGATGGATCCGAATTTGCCTCCGATGAGAGATATGAGCTGCTGCCGGAAATAACCGACATCTGAAAGCGTTTCTGCCCGGGTGTTACAGCAGTTTGTAAAAAAATTGTAAAATCTATTGCAGAGATCTTCACAGTCTGCTATAATAATAAGGTGATCGTCCCTTTGCATTTCAAATTCCGTTGAAAGCGGTACTATGGTAAAAAATAGATCATATAAAAATATCCCTTTTTGTCACATCAGGCGAATGTACTATATGAAGCATATTTCGATCATACCACTTTTTGTATCAGTTTGCGTCTTTTTACAGAGTTTAGGCAGCTCCTGACAAAGCTGCTGCCTTTAGTATAATAATCATATCAGCCGTGATATTTCCGGCTTACAAAAAAGGAGTCAAAAGCATGAAAAAAATATTGATCGCTGCAGCGGCTTTTACCGCTATGACTATTGCCCCCCTTTCGGTTTCAGCCGCATCAGAAATCGCTCAGGGCTGGCATACCGATGACATATCCGGAAAAATTTACTACTATGACGAGTCCGGTGAGCCGCTTACCGGAGTTCAGACTATTGACGGCGAAGATTACCTCTTCTCCGCAAACGGCGTGCTGAAAACAGGCTGGCGCACTGTAAACGGTATCCGCCGCTATTACGATCCGCAGACAGGAGACTCGGTAAGCGGCTGGCTTGATTACTGCGGCAGGAAATATTACCTCAGCGATGATACAGGCAAGAGCATCGGCAGTGCCCCGGACGAAAACGGCGACCGCTATCTTTTCGATGAATACGGCAGTCTCATAGAAACTCCCGGATTCGCTGAATTCAGCGGAAATTTCTACTACGTGGGTGCTTATGGCAAGCTCCTGACCGCTCCCACGGAAATAGAGGGCATTACCTATAATATTTCCGATGAGGGAGTTATTGCCACCGGCTGGCAGGAGATAAACGAAAAAACATACTATTTTTCCCCGGAAACAGGTATTGCAGTCACCGGAGCTCTCCTGCTTGACGATAATTGGTACTACATCACTCCCTCTGACGGAAAAGTCACCGGTGAGTTTGCCATTGATGATGTGAGCTATCTCTTTGACGGCGACGGAGTCTATCAATACGGCTGGCAGACCACAACAGGTGAAAAGCGCTACTTCTTCTCGGACAAGATAAAAGTTGCTTCGGGAATAACCGATATTGACGGAAAAAAATATCTCTTCTCAGACAGCGGCGTACTTCTCACAGGAAGGATCAGCTATAAAGGCAAAAATTACTACTCAGGTGCTGACGGAGTTCTCCGCACAGGATTCGTTGACGTAGACGGCAATACCTACTACTTTGGCAGTGACTGTGCCATGCGCACCGGCTGGCAGACTATCGACGACAAAAAATACTACTTCAACGAAAGCGGCGTAATGCTCACCGGCAGACAGATCATCGGCGGAGACAAATATTATCTCGACAGTCACGGTGCAGTTCAGACAGGTCTTATCAAGCTCGATGACGGTACGTATTACTTCGGAAGTGACGGAAAAATGAAGACCGGCTGGCAGACCATAAACGGCAATAAGTATTATTTCTCCTCATCAGGAGTAATGGTCACTAACAAAAACGTTGACGGCTACAAACTCGGCGCTGACGGCATCGCTGTGCCGCTTTCAGCAGTCCAGAAGCAGGCAGACAGCGTTCTTGCCTCTGTGGGAACATCTGCCGGAGCAATATACAGCTACGTTGCAAATCACAATAAATATAAATTCATAGAAGCTACAAAAACTCTTGCGCAAATACAGTCTATCGGCTGGAGCTACTTTGCTCAGTATGCTTTCAACAACAGATTCGTTGTATGCTACTACTTTGCGGCAGTACAGGATGTACTCTTCCAAGAGGCGGGATATGAATCACGAATTGTCTACGGTACGGGACGCGGCTCAGGCGATCACTACTGGAATCAGATAAAGGTGAACGGTGTGTGGACAAATTACGATGCCTGCAACGGATATGCAAACGTCACCGATGCCTACTTAAAGGCTCAGAATTACACATGGAAACAGTATGTATATCCCAAATTCAACTGATCGGAGGAAATATTATGAATTCAAGGATAACCTCTGCCGCAGCAGCTCTCATAATTGCGGCAGCTCTCACATCATGCGGAAAGGACAAGACATCTGATAAAAGCTCTGTCACTCTTGAGATGAATACTACTGCCGCTTCCGAGATCACTTCCGGGGAAACGTCCGCAACGACAAAAGCAGCAGAAACTACCACACAGAAAAAAACTACCGAGGCTGCCGCAGAGGAAAAAACCGAACCGGCAACAGATGCTCCGGCAACGGAAGCTCCGACTGAAGCACCTACCGCTCCTCCCACCGATGCCCCCACTGATGCAGTAGTTACTCCCGCTGCACCGTCAGTGAACAGCTTCGGAGCTGATAACCTCCTTTCTGATGCATCACCGATACTCTCATCTTTAGGATCTTACTCCGGCAGATCTGTTTCACAGGCGTGTACAAGCAGCGGAAATGATGTCGTTGTGTATACGTATCCGAGTCTTGAACTTCAGTGCTACATTGACGGCGGCATTGAGTACATTTTCGATATAAAGATCATGGGAGCAGGCTACTCTGCCGAAGGCGGTCTTACCATTGGAAGCAGCCGCTCCGATGTTGAGGCAGTTTTGGGCACGGGCGACGACATCAGCAGTATCGTATGCTACTACCATGATGCCTACGAAGTCGATATCGAATACAACGGAGATACGGTAACTTCAATAGAATATTACGCTTTCATATAATCTACATTTCTCATCGGTATAAATTTTCATTAAGGAGGCTGAGCATTGGTATTCAGCAGTCCCGTATTTCTGTTTATTTTCCTGACGTCAGTCTATATTCTCTACAGAATTACGCCTACCCTCACCGGAAAAAATGTTCTTCTGCTCATATTCAGCATAGGATTCTATACCTATGGAGAGCCAAAGGCTGTTCTGATAATGATACTCTCCATTGTGATGAATTATTTTTCCGGACTTGCCATGAAACGGGAAAACTCTCACCGTAAAGTTATCCTTGCACTGAGTATTTCCGCTAATCTCCTGCTGCTCGGAATTTTCAAATATGCGGCATTCAGTGCAGAGCTTCTGAACGCACTCCCTTTCTTTAACGTTCCCGTACCGGGCATTGCTCTCCCTATCGGCATCTCTTTCTATACATTTCAGGCGATGTCATATGTTATTGACGCATATAAGGATCCGGAATATATCCAGAAAAATATATACAAGCTCGCTCTGTACATAACTTTTTTCCCACAGCTTGTGGCAGGTCCGATCGTCAAGTATTACGATTTTGCCGGGCAGATCGACTCACGCACTGTCACTCCCGAAAAAACGGCTCAGGGCATACGGCGGTTCATTATGGGACTTTCAAAAAAGCTCCTCATTGCGAACACTCTTGCCGTTGCAGCGGACTATGTTTACGGGCTTGACATCGGCGAGCTCTCCCTACCCCTTGCATGGCTGGGAGCAGTGAGTTATCTTTTCCAGATATACTTTGATTTCAGCGGATACAGCGATATGGCGATCGGTCTCGGAGCAATGTTCGGCTTTACATTCCGTGAGAATTTCAACTATCCGTATATATCTCAAAGCATACAGGAATTCTGGCGCAGATGGCACATCTCCGTTTCCACATGGTTCAAAGAATACGTGTATATCCCGCTTGGCGGCAACCGTAAGGGAAAGGTTCGCACCGCAGTAAACAAACTCATAGTTTTCTTCTGCACGGGACTCTGGCACGGCGCAAGCCTCAATTTCATCGTATGGGGACTTTTCAACGGCTGTTTCATGATGCTTGAATCGTACAAGCTCATTGATCCGAAAAAATGGCTGAAACCGTTCCGGCACATCTACGCTGTTTTCGTTACGATCATTGCTTTTGTGTTTTTCAGAGCCGATACGCTCACTGATGCCTGCCGCTTTATAGGAAAGATGTTCACTCCCGTATCAGGCGAGGCACAGACAGCGATGTTCCTCCGACAGCTCACGCCCATGTATTTAGCAGCACTTGCGGCAGCGATAGTATTCTCTGCGCCGGTGATAAAAGCTCTCCGCAGCAAGATAAACGCAAACGCCGCAGAAGCCGTGTCATATGGCGTTTCCCTTGTGATGCTGCTGATCTGCATACTGGTGCTTTCGTCAGCAACGTACAATCCGTTTATCTATTTCAGATTCTGAGGAGGCTGCCATGAAAAAGAATATTCTCTACAGGCTTTATGCGGCAGCTTTTATCGGTGTATGCCTTGTGCCTGCCGTGATGACTCCCTTTGTCGGGAGCAGCTCCTCTAAGGAAAAACGTGAGCTTGCTGCCGTACCGAAGCTGACTCGGGAGGGCAAGCTCAACACCGAGTTTTTCTCTCAGTTCGAGACATATTTTTCCGAACACTTTGCATTCCGTCAGCAGCTTGTGGATATCAACAGCAGGCTCGCTACTTCGCTTTTGAAGACCTCTCCCGATACAGACGTAATATCAGGCAGGGACGGCTGGCTCTTTTACGGCGAAACGGCTGATGATTTTCTGAATATCAACACTCTCAGCCGTAGGGCGATAAACAATATTCACCATAATCTCAGGCTCATTGACAATTACTGCCGTGAGAACGGTGCAGATTTCATATTTTTTTCTGCTCCCAACAAGAACTCACTGTATCCGGAATATATGCCGCCCAATTATGTTGAAACCTCTGCTCCGGGAAATTATGAAATGCTTACAGAGGCTCTCAGCGGCGAGAGGTTTTACTGCGACATGAAAGCAGCTCTCTCCGATGCAGATTCGAGCATTCCGCTGTATCACAAGACCGACACTCACTGGAATAATCTCGGAGCTTATGCCGGTCATACCGTTCTGATGGGAATGCTTGGAAAAGCAGCCTGTCCGGCAGGAAACTCATGGTTTACGAAAAATGACCGCCTTGGCGATCTTGCGGCGATGATATATCCTGCTGAGGCAGCAAAGGATGTTCAAGTGTATAATGATTATCAGTTCACATATACGTACAAAGGGCGATTCCGTGGACTTGACGATGTTACGATAAACACGCAGTCCGCAAGTGACGGCTCTTTGCTGATGTTCAGAGATTCCTACGGCAAGGCGATACTGCCCTACATGGCGGAGTGCTTTGCTCAGGCACAGTTCTCACGGGCAGTCCCCTATGATCTGGACAATATTCAGGCAGATGCTGTCATTCTCGAGATCGTTGAGCGCAATCTTGGTGATCTGCAAAAATATGCTCCTCTGATGTCTGCACCGATAGTACAGCAGGGAGAGACTCCTGTCATCGATGCAGAGATCTTCACCGAAAGTGCCGGCAAATATACTCACATATATGGAACCATTCCGAAAAAATATCTCACCGATAGTACGAGGATAATCGTCACGGTGAGCGGCATCTCATATGAAGCATTCAACTGCTTTGAAGATAAACTCATGGATCGTGAGGGCGAGATTTGCGATAATGGATTTTCCCTCTATATTCCGGGAGAAATAACTGATGTCCCGGAGATCACCATATCAGAATAAAGGAGACCGGCTATGAAAAGTCAATAGAAAAAGAGTAGAATTAACAGAAAATTAAAAAAAGGCAAAAAGAGATACTCACCTAAAAAACAGGAGAGAAAATTTTTAAATTAAAGAAGAGCAAAAGCAATATTATCAGTAA
>CANQJO010000039.1 GCA_947624255.1 uncultured Ruminococcus sp. | reverse complement strand
CGGTGCGGGAGTATTCAGTGTGAAAACGCCCCTGATCCCGGCGATAACGGCTGATGCGGCTGACTACACCGAGGGCGAATTGGGATCGCTTACTTATCGGAAGTATGAAGACTATGTGGTCATTACCGGTTGTGACGAATCTGCAACGAGTGTCGAAATTCCTGCTGAAATTGAAGAAATACCTGTTACTTCAATAGGTTCAGGGGCGTTCAGTGGCTGTTCAAGTCTGAAAAGTGTAGCTATCCCCGGAAGTGTTCAGTTAATAGATTTTTGTGCTTTTGATAGCTGTACAAAATTGGCTGATGTAACGATCGCTGAGGGTGTTGCATCAATAGGCAATTATGCTTTTAATGGCTGTACAAGCCTGACCGGTATAGCAATTCCGGGCAGTGTTACGACAGTAGGCAGTTATGCCTTCTACGGCTGTACAAGTCTGGCTGATCTAACGATCTCTGATGGTGTTACATCAATAGGCGATTACGCTTTTGGCGGCTGTATAAGTCTTACAAATGTAACGATTCCCGGAAGTGTTGAATCAATAAGTGCCTATGATTTTAAGGGTTGCAAAAGTCTTACCGGATTAACAATTTCTGACGGAGTTACATCAATAGGTTCAGAGGCGTTCAGTGGCTGTTCAAGTCTGAAAAGTGTAGCTATCCCCGGAAGTGTTCAGTTAATAGATTTTTGTGCTTTTGATAGCTGTACAAAATTGGCTGATGTAACGATCGCTGAGGGTGTTGCATCAATAGGCAATTATGCTTTTAATGGCTGTACAAGCCTGACCGGTATAGCAATTCCGGGCAGTGTTACGACAGTAGGCAGTTATGCCTTCTACGGCTGTACAAGTCTGGCTGATCTAACGATCTCTGATGGTGTTACATCAATAGGCGATTACGCTTTTGGCGGCTGTATAAGTCTTACAAATGTAACGATTCCCGGAAGTGTTGAATCAATAAGTGCCTATGATTTTAAGGGTTGCAAAAGTCTTACCGGATTAACAATTTCTGACGGAGTTACATCAATAGGTTCAGAGGCGTTCAGTGGCTGTTCAAGTCTGAAAAGTGTAGCTATCCCCGGAAGTGTTAAGTCAATAGACTTTCGTGCTTTTGATAGCTGTACAAAGTTGGCTGATCTAACGATCGCTGAGGGTGTTGTATCATTAGCTAATTTTGTTTTCTCCGGTTGTACAAACCTGATCGAAGTATTGATCCCAAATAGTGTCAAAACAATAGGTGTTAGTGTTTTTGAAAATACGGTCGTTATAAAGGGTTATGAAGATTCCGCCGCTCAGGACTATGCAGCTGAAAATGAACTTGAATTTGTAAACTTAGGCGTATTTTCTCAAACTACCACCACTACAACCACTACTACCACAACAACAACAACAACAACAACTACCACTACTACTACTACTACGAGCACAACGACAAGTACAACCACAAGCACTACCACAAGCACTACCACGGACGTCCCTCCTGTTACCGAGCAGACCTGTGGCGACATTGACGGTGACGGAAAAGTCTCCGCAGTTGATGCATCGTTCACCCTTGCCGAGTATGCGGAGCTTTCTTCCGGCGGAGAGGGAACATTCACCGAGGCGCAAATTCAGGCGGCTGATATAAACGAAGATGGTATGACGGATGCTCGTGACGCATCGCTGATTTTAGGCTACTATACGTATCTCTCCGGCGGCGGCAAGGACGACGGTATCCGCCGGTGGGTAAGCGCAGGACTAAATTAAAACTTTTGCCCACAAATTTGTGAAAAAATAAAATTATTTTTCTAAATTCATAAGCGCTCCGCTGATTTGCGAGGCGCTTGATTTTTTGGCTGTTTTCAGCCGATTTAATCCGCAGGGAGAAAAACTTTGCAAAATTATGATAGCAAAAAATGACCGAAAAAATAATTGTTAGCAAAATATGACTTGTATTGTTCATAAAAATGTAATAAAATATCAATATAAACCGCAGAAGCGATGGGAGAATATCTGCGGAATTCAGAAATTATATGGAAAGAGGTCGAAGCACATGAAAAAGGGCGTATTCAAGCGCTTTGTCTCAGGTCTGCTGACAGCTATGGTGTGTCTTGTGGGTATTCCGGCGATCCCGGACGCTCATGCCGCCGATCAGCAGCAGACGGGCAACATTGACGGATACGACTATGAGCTCTGGAATCAGAATTACCAGGGCACCGCTTCTATGGACGTGGGAAGCAACGGCTCCTTTACGTGCAGTTGGAGCGGCATCGAAAACTGCCTTTTCCGTACAGGAAAAAAATTGGGCAGCACTAAAAAATACAGCGACTACAACGGTATGTATATCGACTATGATGTTGATTACGAGCCGAAAGGAAACTCTTATATGTGTATCTACGGCTGGACAGAAGATCCTACCGTTGAATATTACATCGTAGAGGCATGGGGCTCTTGGAGACCACCCGGAGCTACAAGCTCACTGGGAACAGTTGAGGCAAACGGTCACAAATACGACATATACAAGACTACCCGTGTAAATCAGCCGTCTATCCACGGCACTGAAACGTTCGATCAGTACTGGAGCGTTCGTCAGGACAATCCTGCACAGAACAACGTGAAGAAGAATATCACCGGCAGGATAAGTGTCTCCAAGCATTTCGATGCATGGTCAAAAGCCGGTCTCAACATGGGCGGCAAAATGTACGAGGTAGCTCTCAATATCGAGGGATATCAGTCAAGCGGAAGCGCAAATGTCAAGAAAAACGGTCTTGTTATCGGCGAGGGCGACGGTGACGGCGGTTCAGTTGTAACTCCTATCGAGCCTGTTGAGCCTGACAAGAACGGTTACTACTTCAACATCGGCTTTGAAAACGGCGAGGACGATTTCACCCCCAGAGGAGATACTACTCTTTCAGTTGACTCAAAAAATTACCTTACGGGATCAAAATCTCAGAAGGTAACAGGAAGAGCCGACACATGGCAGGGTACGGCTATCGCTCTTGATCCGAATGCGTTCATTCCCGGAAATTCCTACAGCTTCGGCGTTGGTATTCTTCAAAACAGCGGCAAAACCGGCGAGGCAAAGCTCACCCTCCAGTATACGGATACCTCCGGCGATGAGCAGTATGACACGGTTGCCTCTGCCGATGCACAGAGCGGCAAGTGGACATGGCTTGAAAATACAAGCTATACAATCCCCGCAGGCGCAACGAATATGCTTCTCTATGCTGAGACTGATTCAACCGATGATTTCTTCATCGACGATGCTTACGGTGCTGTCAAGGGAACTGTTTCTGACGCATCAAAGGCTTCCGGAGTTGTCGAAGGCGGCAGCGTTACTACTACAACAACGACCACCTCTAAGGGCGATACAAACACAACAGTAACGACCTCCTCACAGAATGTTGATCCTGCCAATGCCGGATTAAAGGATATATTCTCCAAGTATTTCAGATTCGGCTCGGCTGTAAGTGCAAACGAGGTCAATAAGGCTTCTGATTTTATTGTGAAGCATTTCAACAGCATCACTCCCGAGAATGAGCTGAAACCCGATGCACTCCTTGATCAGGCAGCATCACAATCTCAGGGAAATAACGTAGATCCGCAGGTAAAGCTCCCCTCCGGCGCAAGGACTATCCTTGATTTCGCTGCAAAGAACAATATACCTGTAAGAGGTCATACTCTTGTATGGCACAGCCAGACTCCCGACTGGTTCTTCCGTGAGAATTTCTCCGGCAGCGGTGCATATGTCTCCAAAGACGTAATGGATCAGCGTATGGAAAACTATATCAAGAATGTTTTCGCACTTCTTGAAAAGGAATATCCTACAGTAAACTTCTACGCATATGATGTTGTCAACGAGGCTTTTGAGAATGACGGCAACGGTCTCCGTCCGGCAGGCTCTAACTCAGGCGGCGGAGAATCTGCATGGATGCTCATTTACGGTGATGACAGCTTCATCACAAAGGCATTCACATATGCAAGAAAATATGCTCCTGCGGGAACAAAGCTGTTCTACAATGACTATAACGAATATATTCCTGCAAAGCGTGACAATATTTACAACCTTGCAAAGAAGTTACAAGCTGACGGTCTTATCGACGGTATAGGTATGCAGTCTCACCTTGACACGGGATATCCTGATGCTAAGACATATCAGGCAGCTATTGAAAAGTTTGCTTCTCTCGGTCTTGAGGTTCAGGTAACTGAGCTTGACGTTACCTGCTCTGACACATCGGTACAGGCATCGTATTACAAGGACATTTTCAAGACGATCATGGATTGCGATGCTGTAAGCTCCGTTACAGTATGGGGAACAAACGACTCAATGAGCTGGAGAGGCAGCCAGAATCCTCTGCTCTTTGACGGCAGCTACAACGCAAAGCCTGCATACGATGCTATTGTTTCGCTTGTTGATCAATCTGATATCGGTAAGGGCGATGATGATACCCCTGACACAAAATGGGGAGATGCAAACTGTGACGGCGTTGTTGATCTCTCTGACGCTGTGCTCATCATGCAGTACAGTGCAAATCCCGATGAATACGGTATAGGAAAGCTCCATGGAATTACAGAGCAGGGCGCTGCAAATGCAGACGTTTACGAAAACGGCTCCGGTCTTACAAACTCCGATGCGCTTTCTATCCAGAAATATAAACTGGGACTCATTGATAAGCTCCCTGAAAGCTATGCGGCAGGAAATACTCCCGATGATGATCCCATTACAACTAATGATACGGCAAACTCCGCCTCTTTCAACAGCACTTTTGAAACAGGTGCTGACAGTTGGAGCGGCAGGGGAGATGCCACAATCTCTGTCGATAAGGACAGCTTCTACTCCGGCAGCGGCTCACTCAAGGTAACAGGCAGAACTGATGCTTGGAATGGTGCTGCTTACAGTCTGTCAGACTTCAAAGCAGGAAATACCTACAGTTTCAGTGCTGCTGTGATGCAGGCGAGCGGTTCAGCCGTTGATATGAAACTCACCCTTCAGTATACCGATAGCTCCGGCGATGAGCAGTACGATACCATTGCAGAAGAGACCGTAAGCGATAAGACATGGACAAAGATAGAGAATACAAGCTACACAATTCCAAGCGGAGCATCAGATCTTCTCCTTTATGTTGAGACAGCAGACTCACTTACAGATTTCTACATTGATGATGCAGCCGGCGGCAAGGAGGGCACAAAGTCCAAGGTTGTCACAGGCAGCGGCACAGTTGGCACTACTGCATCAAATTCCAATCAGTCAGCTCCTGTTGAAGGTGTTGACATCTCATGGATCGATCCAAATAAGCCGATGGTGGCTATCTGTTTCGATGACGGCGCAAAGAGTGCAGATCCCTCCTCCTCATCTATGAGAATAATCAATGCTATCGCTGATTCCGGTTTCCATTCAACGTTCTTCTATGTGGGAAACTGGATAAACTCCAATAATGAGGCTGAGGTAAAGTATGCAAGTCAAAAAGGCATGGAGATCGCTAATCACTCCACAACTCATCCCGACCTTACAACAAAATCGGCAAGCGAGATCCGCAGCGAATATGAGACAACTCAGAATAAACTGAGATCCATAATCGGTAAAGAGCCGTCAGCTATGATGAGACTTCCTTATCTTGCCTGCAATAGCACTGTTCAGTCCACACTCAACGATGTTGCGCTGATAACCTGCAGCATTGATACCGGTGACTGGAACAATGCCTCCACAAATGACATAATCAACAAGATCACAAGTGCTATGGCAAATGGATCGCTTGATAATGCGATCGTCCTCTGCCACGAAACATACGACACAACTGCCGAGGCTATGGAGTATCTCGCTCCCTACCTTAAACAGCAGGGTTGGCAGATCGTTACCGTATCTGAGCTTTTCGCAGTAAACGGAAAGACTCTCAACGGCGGTACAGTTTACACACAGTGCAAATAAGCTAAAAATTCTTGATACCCCTAAAACAAGACAGCCGCTATTCAAAGCGGCTGTTTTGTTTATAACGAAATTCGCTATTGCAAAATTTCCGAATATGTGCTATAAGCGGCGAGCCGCCGCAAGCAATTCACGCTGTAACATTTCTGAAAGGGAAACAGGTCGTCACACGCATAATAGTAAACGATAAATAAACGACAAACTAATTTTATTTTTTTCAAATATTGCAATTTTCAACCCTTTGTGATATAATGATAATATCAATAAACAAGGATGTTGAATACTTATGATGTATGTAATACTCGTGGCAGGATTTATCCTGCTTATAAAAGGTGCGGATTTTTTCGTTGAGGGAAGTTCCGGCGTGGCAAAACAGTTGAAAGTTCCCTCATTCATCATAGGAATGACTATCGTTGCAATGGGAACAAGTCTGCCGGAGACGGCTGTCAGTGTAAGTGCCTCGCTTGCGGAAAAAAACGATCTCTCTATAAGCAATGCTTTAGGCTCGAATATCTTCAATCTGATGATCGTTGCCGGAGTGTGTGCGCTGCTGTGTGTTATTCCCGTCAGTAAGGAGACGCTCTTCCGTGATATACCTCTTTCAGTGATCGCTGCCGGAGTGCTTCTCTTCATGGGGATCTCAGGCAATGGATTATCACATCTTGACGGTGCTGTTTTGCTGGTGCTTTTCGTGATATTCCTGCTGCTGATGATACGCTCTGCAATGAAAGCAAGACATGAGGTTTCTGATGAAGACGAATACAAGATACTCCCTGCGTGGCAGAGTGCGCTCTACATCATTGGAGGTATAACCGCTATAGCCTTCGGCGGAAAAATGGTTGTTGACGGAGCATCTGATGTGGCACGCTCTTTCGGAATGTCGGATAACCTTATCGGTATGACAATAGTCGCACTGGGAACAAGCCTTCCGGAGCTTGTGACCTCCATAGTAGCGGCAGGGAAAAAAGAGCTTGATATGGCGTTGGGAAATGTTATCGGCTCAAATATATTCAACATTTTCTTTGTACTTGGCATAGCGGCAGTGATCTCTCCCATGGGATTCACTAATGAAAACTGCATTGATACAGCGGTTTTGATAGCTTTCAGTTTGCTGGTGATGGTATTCTGCCTTTCTAAAAAGCAGCTTGCCCGCCTGCATGGTATTGCTATGGTGATGCTTTACGCCGGATATACCGTGTATCTTTTTGTGAGATGAGTCCATCGGACAGCAGCGGCGCAGAGTCTGCGCTGTCGCTTCTGTTTATTCTCAAAGTAATAGACTACAACCGACCTGCTAAGTTAGTTAAATAAAAAAAATATATCTAAAGGCATTGACATTTTCATTTATGCGTGATATAATATAAATGTTGATTTGCTTATATGGATTCCTAATTATGTTTGTTTGAAGTATTTTCAAAAAGCAATCGACAGCATCAAATGTTATATCGCGGTGTGGAGCAGCTAGGTAGCTCGTCGGGCTCATAACCCGAAGGTCGTTGGTTCAAATCCAGCCGCCGCAACCACATCTAAACGCAACGATTGATACAAAATCGTTGCGTTTTTCTTTATGCCAAAAACGCCGTATCTGCGTTGTTTCTGCCCTGTTTGGCAGAGGGGGAATTTACCCCTATCGTTTCTTTGGAGAAAAATAAGAGAGCAAAGAAACAAAATGAAAGTGCAAAGAAACGGAGGGGGTGGGGGTTGCATTTTACCGTTTCGTTGGTCTTTCACCGTTTCTTTGGAGAAGTGCCGTTTCTTTCCTTAATAGCCGTTTCTTTGGAGTTTTTCAGCGTTTCTTTGCATAAAAATAAGGGGTGCATTTCGCACCCCTAACTCATTTTATACTGTAATTTCACTCCCGTCCTTAAACAGGAAAACCATTCTTCCATCTCTGCATATCGTCACATGATCAATCGCCTTCAGCCATAAGTCCTCTGAAAACTCTGTGATCGCATCCTGTCCACGCAGCGTTTCAGCATAATGCAGGATGAATTTCAGCTTGCTTTCCATCGCTTCCTTTTTGGAAACCAGTGCGTCACGCTTTGCCTTTAGCGACTCATAACGCTGCATCAGTTTTTCATATTCAGCCCTATAAAGCTCTTGCTTCATCGGCTTCACGGAATTTTGCTGTATCAGATTCCGTGTCAGCTCTGCAACAACGTCCATTTCCTGCGTCACTGCTTCAATCGCAGTATCATCGGAAACCGTGAAATGCTCACTTAACAGCAGACAATTCTCGATGATCTCATCCTTGTTTTCAAGAATCTGATTCATCGCCAGAATGAATTTGTCCTTAATATGCTCCTCGTACAAATGCGGCGTTGTGCATTTTTCACCGTTCTGAAATTTGTGGTTGCACTGCCAAATCACACGACGGTATTTGCTGGTGGAGTGCCAGACCTTTGAGCCATAATATCCACCGCAGCACTCACAAATCAGCCTTGCTGTGAAAATGCTCTTGCTGTTGTACTTTCTGCCGAGCCGCTTTCTGCGCAGATACTCCGCCTGCACCAGTTCAAACTCTTCCGGCGGAATGATAGCAGGGTGGGACTCCTCCACATAATATTGTGGTACTTCACCCTCGTTGACTTTTGTCTTTTTGGTGAGGAAATCCACGGTAAACTTTTTTTGCAGCAATGCCGAACCCTTGTATTTTTCGTTGGTCAGAATACTCTCAATGGTGGAGGTTGTCCACACTTCCTTACCACCAGGTGTCGGTATATTTTTAAACGTCAGCGTTTCTGCAATGTGGTGCGGTGTGCTGCCGTGCATAAAACTGCGGTAGATGAAACGAACGATTTCCGCTTCCTCCGGTACAATTTCAGGAAGCCCATCCTCACCCTTACGATAACCGAGAAATCGACTGTAGGGGAGTGAAACCTTACCGTCAGCCATTCTCTTACGCTGTCCCCATGTGACATTTTCAGAGATGGAACGGCTTTCTTCCTGTGCAAGAGAGGACATGATTGTAATGAGCAGTTCACCCTTGGAATCTAAGGTGTAAATATTCTCCTTTTCAAAATATACCTCCACGCCTTTCTCCTTCAGCTTACGGACAGTCGTGAGAGAATCGACAGTATTTCGGGCAAAACGGCTGACTGACTTTGTGACAATGAGGTCGATTTTTCCGTCCAGAGCGTCCACAATCATGCGGTTAAAGCCGTCACGGTGCCTTGTATTTGTCGCAGAAATACCCTCATCTAAGTAGTATCCCAAAGCGATACAATTACATTTTGCCCCTATACCTTTTGATTTTGCCTTGAACCTTTTAACTTTGCCCTACACTTTTTAATTTTGCCATACTTTATAATTTTGCCATACTTTATAATTTTGCCTTACTCCGCTGTTGCCATACATTTTAATTTTGCATAGAGAAAGCCGGACATCCCGCAATCCGCAAGGTGTCCGGCCGTGTTCTGCTGCCGTTATTTCACACTGATCTCCGTCCCGTTTTTGAAGGTGAACCGCACATCCTTCTTCGAGAAAACCGTCACATGGTCGAGAAGGTTGAACCAAAGGTCATCCGTGAATTCCTGCACATCCTCATCCATTTCAGCCAGGTCATGAAGAAACGCCTCGATCATTTCCCGCTTTGCCTGACGCTCCATGATCCTGCCGCTGACCTTATCCAGTTGTTCCTTTGTCCTGTCATAGCGTTCGGAAAGAGCATCGTACTTCTTTTGGTAATCCTTCTGATTCTGTGCAACATGGGCGTTCTCGCTGATGCACTGCTCGACCAG
>CANQJO010000038.1 GCA_947624255.1 uncultured Ruminococcus sp. | reverse complement strand
TTCGGCTTCCCAAAACGGCATTACCGCTGCGATTCGTCACGAAAACTATTGCAGTTTGCTATTGCAATTTAGGGAAGAAAAAATTTTGCTGATCCCGATACACTTTTCGCATCGGAACGCCTGTTGAGGAACAATAGAGATAATACAAGAGAGAAAGATAGAGGGCCAAGTGAAAAAGGTTGCGATCCCCAATTATCACGGAAAAGACTCTCTGTAATGAAAAGGATAACATAAGAAGCCCACTTTCGAAACAGATGATGACGTATTCGGTACAGCATGGAGTAGAAGAAACGGCCGAACGGAATCATGTTCATTGGAAGAACGTATGGAAAATGATGAAACGGCGGGATAGCACATCGGAGAGCCTGAAAGACCGGAGCCGGAGACCTCATACCAGCCCACGGGCACAGGCACCATGGGAAGTCAAGCTGGTGGTGCGAATGCGGAAAAAGTGCCGGAAAGATTTGCTGCTGAGGTATCAGAAAGCCTGCCAGCAGGGATACAAGTGAAGCTTTGACTGCTTCAAACGGATGGCAACGCGGGAAGTGCCATTGAAAAAGAAGCTGCCCAAGCATCCGAATAAATCGTATCAACAAGTGGAATATCCGGGGCAAAAGGTACAGATTGACGTTAAGTATGTTTCCAATTCCCGTGTGACGGATGGAACATAGAATATTTAAAGAAAATTTTTAAAAACATCTTGCAAATCAGTGCAATCTGATTATAATAATTATTAGATTAGATCAGAAGCTGGAGGGGCGCCAATGCTTATCGAGAGCAAAACAGTCGAACTTAAGCGGGAGTATGTGGACGATATCAAAAAAACGGCTGTGGCTTTCGCAAACTGTGATGGAGGCACGGTTTACATTGGAATAGACGACGACGGTTCGGTTTGCGGAGTGCCTGATGCAGATGCAACGATGCTTCGCGCAACCAATGCCCTGCGCGATGCCATAAGACCGGATATCATGATGTTTGTGGACTGCCGTTACACCAACATGGACGGCAAGGCGGTGGTCACAGTTTCTGTACAGCGCGGTACGGCAAGGCCATATTACCTCCGGGACAAGGGTATCCGCCCGGAGGGGGTTTACGTGCGCCAAGGCTCGTCCACAGTTCCGGCCTCTGACGCAGCCATTCTTAGCATGATCCGGGAGACCAGCGGCGACAGCTACGAGACGGCGCGGTCTATCAATCAACAACTCACGTTTGAATACTGCTCAGCTTTTTTCAAAAAACGGGGATTGACGTTCGGTACGCAGCAGATGCGAACGCTGCACATGATTGGAGAGGATGGGACGTTCACAAATCTTGCGTTCCTTTTATCTGAACAATGCACCCATACGGTCAAGTTAGCTGTTTTTGAAGGAAGTAAAAAATCTGTTTTCAAGGACCGTACCGAGTTGTCGGGCTCTCTGCTGGAACAACTTGAGTCCGCTTTTGCATACATCGATCGCTATAACCGTACCCGTGCGGAGTTCCAGGGGCTTGACCGAATGGACAGCCGGGATTATCCCGATATTGCGGTGCGGGAGGCACTGCTGAATGCCATTGTTCATCGGGATTATTCATTCAGCGGCCCGACATTGATCAGTATTTTCGATGACCGTATAGAGTTTGTGTCCATCGGGGGGCTGGTCAAAGGGATGTCCCTTGACGATATCATGCTGGGTGTTTCTGCTCTCAGAAATCAAAACCTTGCCAATATATTTTATCGATTGAAACTGATCGAGGCTTATGGAACAGGCATTTTGAAAATCAATGAGAGCTACTCTGACTCAGCCATCAAGCCATCGATTGAGGCTACAGGTAATGCCTTTAAAATCATCCTCCCTAATCTTAACTACGCAAAAGAAAACGGCAACAAAACCGAAGAAACCATGCGGCCAATAACAAGCAGCTCAAAAAAGGAAGAACGTATCGAAGCCGTTGTCAACCTATGCCAAAAGAACGGTTTTGTTATCCGAAAAGATATTGAGCAGACGCTGCACGTATCGCAGGCAACGGCTATTTTGCTTCTGCGAGAAATGGTTTCCGACGGCCTTTTAACAAAGAAAGGTACGGCGAAAAATCTGCGCTACTATTTAGCGGATTTATGATGTGGCTGGAATTTAGCCGCAAAAACTGATACAACCAAAAATGCAAACACAATATTATCTGTCGGAGGAAAGAACCATGCCCACCCTTGAATGGATAGGAAAAGAGAAAGTCATCAACCATCATCAGCAGGTGCCGTACCGGGTACTGGAGCGGCGGTACAGCTTTGACGCGGATGGGCAGCACAATGAGGACAACGGCAGCGGGAACATGATTATCCGGGGCGATAACCTGGAGGCGCTCAAGGCGCTGCTGCCCCGGTATGAGGGACGGGTCAAATGCGTGTACATCGATCCACCTTACAATACTGGCAATGAGGGCTGGGTGTACAATGACAATGTGAACGACCCGAAGATTAAAAAATGGCTGGGGGAAGTCGTCGGCAAAGAAGGCGAAGACCTGACACGCCATGACAAGTGGCTGTGCATGATGTACCCGCGACTCAAGCTGCTGCATAGGCTGTTGGCAGACGATGGGATTATTGCAATTTCAATTGGTGATGACGAATTGTTTCACTTAGGAATTATTATGAACGATATTTTTGGCGTCCATAATCGTCTTGCTTGTGCCCCGTTGAGATCAGAGCCAAGTGGTGGAAAGGATAAGACTGTATTAAGAACGGGGCATGAGTATATTCTGTTTTATGTAAAGGGAAGCCAAGAAAATCTCTGCAAGGAGGAAAAATCTACAGGAGATCTTAATTTAAAGGATTTTAGAGGTCAATATAGGAAAGGGCGTGAGCTTAGGAAATGGGGCGCAGGTTCGTTACGGACCGACCGGATGAATATGTGGTATCCTTTTACAGCTCCAAATGGCGAACAGGTTTTCCCGATTCGTAATGATGGCTTAGAGGGCAGATGGCGAATTGGAAAAGATAATCCACTGGCGCAGGCTATCCTTAAAAACCCCGACGAGGCACATTGGGAACTATGTCCATATGACGAAGGTGTCGTAGTCGATGGAAAAACAGAGCGATGGGTACCATTTGAAAAAATTAGAGATTCGAAGAAATCATTTGGTTGGAATACCTGGTTAGATGGATATGGGACGAATGCAGATGCAACTGCGGTAATTAAGAAAATATTTGGAATTAAAATATTTGATACTCCAAAGCCTGTATCTTTATTAGAGTGGATAGTATCATTATATGGTGATGAAGATGCATTAATCCTTGACTCCTTCGCCGGTTCCGGCACCACTGCCCATGCCGTCCTGAACATGAACAAGGCCGATGGCGGACACCGTAAATTCATCCTGGTTGAAATGATGGATTATGCCGACAGTATTACCGCTGAACGGGTGAAGCGAGTTATTCATGGCTACGGCGAAGGCAAAAACGCCGTGGAGGGCACAGGCGGCGATTTCGGCTTTTACGACCTCGGCGAGCCGCTTCTGATCGGCGAAAATCTCAACGAAGCCGTGGGAACGGAGAAAATCCGGGAATACGTTTGGTTCATGGAGACCAAAACGCCTTATACTCCCGCCGCCGGCGATCATCCTTATTTCCTCGGGCGGCACAACGACACGGGCTACTATTTCTACTACGAACCAGCGAAAATCACCGTGCTGGACTACGCTTTTCTTTCCACCGTCACAGAAAAAACCAGCGGCACCGTCATCTATGCCGACCGAAGCGCTCTCGGCGAGGATAAGCTGGCACAAATGGGCATCGTGTTCAAAAAGATTCCCCGGGACATCAGCAGGCTGTAAAGGAGGGGTTGCAGCATGGAAATGAAAGCCTATCAGAAAAAGGTCATTGCTGACCTGGTTCGTTATCTGGAGCTGCTGAACGAAACCCGGAGCAGCATGGAAGCGTTTTACCGTTTCTGGCACGAGAAAAGCGCGCCAGCTCTCAGCTTCTATCAGGATATTCTGCCGGGCGTGCCGAACCTGTGTTTCAAGGTGCCCACTGGCGGCGGCAAGACCTTTATTGCCTGCAACGCCGTGCGCCCGATTTTTGACGCGCTGCCTGTGACAAAGACGAAAGCGGTGGTGTGGCTGGTGCCGTCCGACGCCATCCTCACGCAAACGGTCAAGGCACTGAAAGACATGCGCCATCCGTACCGCCAGAAGATCGACGTGGATTTCGGCGGACGCGTGGAAGTGTACACGAAAGAAGAGCTTCTGAATGGGCAGAATTTTAATCCTACCGCCGTCATGGAGCAGCTTTCCATCATGGTGCTGTCCTATGACTCGTTCCGCGGGCGCGGCAAAGAAGGGTTGAAAGCCTACCAGGAAAACAGCAATCTGGCCGAATTCACCAAGGTATTGGGCAAGCCGGAGAATCCCATTGAAACGGCGGACGAAACCGCGCTGTTTCAAATTATCAATCAATTGTCGCCGCTGGTCATCGTGGATGAAAGTCATCACGCCCGGTCTGACCTGAGCATCGAAATGCTGGCTAATTTCAATCCATGCTTTGTGTTGGATCTGACCGCCACACCGAAAAAGGAAAGCAACATCATCTCCTATGTGGACGCGGTGCAGCTCAAGGCCGAAAACATGGTGAAGCTGCCCGTCATCGTTTATAACCGGGACAGCCAGACGGAAGTGCTGATCGACGCCATTGACCTGCGGAACAAGCTGGAGGAAATCGCAGCCGCAGAGCAAAAGAAAACGGGACGGTACATTCGCCCCATCGCCCTTTTCCAGGCCCAGCCCAAGGGCAAGGAAGACGCAACGACCTTTGAAAAGCTTCGGGAAAAGCTGGTGGACGCCGGCATCCCTGCGGAACAGATTGCCATCCGGACCGCCGATGTGAACGAACTGAAAAATGTCGATCTGATGTCGCCGGATTGTCCCATCCGGTATATCATCACCGTGAACGCCCTCAAAGAAGGGTGGGACTGCCCGTTTGCTTACATCCTGGCATCCCTTGCCAACAAAACGAGCCAAGTGGACGTGGAGCAGATTCTGGGGCGCATTCTCCGGCTGCCGCATACTGTCCAGCACAGTCAGCCCGCGCTGAATATGTCCTATGTGCTGACGTCTTCCAATGATTTTGACGAAACGGTTCGGCGCATTATTCGCGGTCTGAACAGCGCCGGGTTCAGCGATAAGGACTATCGCCTTTCCACGCCGACCATCCCAAATCCCGCCGTTCCGAAGATGCCTGCGCAGCAGGAGATTCAGATGCAGGAAACGCCGGACGAGGACGGCTTTGACGATGTGGACAGCACAGCGATCGGAAAAGAATTGGAGCGGCGCAAGGAACAGGGCGGAGCAGCCGAAATGCCCCAAAATGCCGCAGATATGCTGGCAGAAGCGGAAAAAGCAGGGCAAGCCTATGACGAAGCTCGGATCGGTGCTGAAAATGATCCGTACACCGTCATGCTTCCCTGGGAAGTGCGCGACAAGGTCACGACCTTCTATGTGCAGCCGCAGTTCCGGGACGACGTGGAGAAACTGATGATCCCGCAGTTCTTTCAGGTGGTGCCTGAATCCCTGTTTACCGAGGGGACGCAGGTACTGTTGGAAAAGGAACAGCTTGCGGAGGGATTCACGCTGAAAGGCAAGGCGTATGATATTGATTTTGCTTCTGCGGACGACGAAATCGCCAAGGTCGACGTCCGGCAAAGCGAAGGCGGCTTGCCGAAGGTGTTCAAGATGTCCAGCGCCGATCAACGGTATTTTAAGGAGTATTTCAACAGTCTTCCCCCGGAGAGCCGTGTGCGGCAGTGCAAGGATATGATGTTTGCCCAGCTCAACAAAATGAATATGGTGGACGCCGCCGAGCTGAAAAACTATATCGATCTGATTGTAGGATCGTTGGACAAGGGGCAGATTGCCGCGATGGAGAAAGCACCGCTGGGCTATGCCGCAAAAATCAGGACAAAGATTGAATCGCTGCTGACAGAACATTACAGGGAAACTTTTGCCCGGTGGCTGGAGACGGAACGCATCGTGTGCCGTCCGTCTTATCGCTTGCCCATGTGCATCCATCCCGCAGATAGCACGGATATGATCGGGGGATCGCTCTATCAGGCAGAGGAAGATATGGACGGACTTGAGCAGGCACTGGTAATGGAACTGACCGCCCTGCCCAACGTCCGCTGGTGGCATCGGAACATTGCAAAGCAAGGCTTTTGCATCAACGGTTTCATCAATCACTACCCGGACATCATGCTGATGACGAACAGCGGAAAAATTGTGCTGGTCGAACCGAAAGGCGGGCATCTGAAAAATGACATTAGCAGGGAGAAAATCGCCCTTGGTCAGGCATGGCGCAACGCAGCGGGTAACCAGTTCAGGTATTACATGGTGTTTGCAGACGATACTGAACCGCTGCCAGGGGCGGTGGGGATTAAAGAATTCATAAGTATTATACAGGAATTATAAAGAAAGGAGTATCATATATTATGAACAATACAGATGGCATACATAAATTAAATGTTTTTATCAGTTCCAAGTGCGGTGGAGAATACTCTATAGCAAGAAAAGCGTTAAAAAAACTATTGGAATCAACCGGATTGGTAGAAGTATACGTTTTTGAAGAAGAACCTGCGAGCAGCGAGGATACTCAAAGCGCATATTTAGAAGCTGTTGATCAAGCAAATCTTTGTATTTTTCTTATTGATAATTTTGATGGTGCATCACCAGCTGTTTTGAGCGAAGAGAAGAGGGCAAAAGATAAACAATTAAGGCTTCTATATATTTTCTGCGACGAGAAAAAAAGAGAACCAACGCCCATGCAAGAAGCAATAAGGACGTCATTATCGCAAAAGTACTTTGTGGTACATGAATTCTCCGATATGGTTCCAAAAGCATATGATAGCGTAATGCAAGATATAATTACGGTGTATAAAAGGAAAAATGAACTTTTTTATAGCGAGAAACAACACGAAAATGTAGCTCCAGACAAAGAAAAGATTAATACGGAAGCATATACATTGCCGTCTTGTATATCAGATAAATTTCCTCATGTTTATAAAGTGCTTACCAATAATATATTTCCTAATGATCCCGAGGAAAAAGAGAAAGAAGAGGCAGAATCTCTGCTTGAGAAATCGCTTGCAAAACAGTTGGAGGTGGTGTTGTTTCAAAAGAAGCCTGATGAAGAAATTGTTGACAATATCTGCACAGAAGTATTGAAGAAGCATGGAGAAGAACTCCACGATCTATTGAAATGTAGATTCAACGCTCAAAAATATTACTATAAAGCACAATATGATGAGTGTCTTATTCAGCTTCAGGCTGCAATAAAGATTGCTATAGAGAAAACTAACGTCCCCGAATGGATAGCAAATGATATAGCGATAGATATTCGGAATATCCATACGAGGATTGATGAACAAAATAGCAAGTATTCACACAGTAATCCAGGGCAAAATTATATCGACGCAAGTTCCGAACCAGTTTATTTTCCATATTTGGATAGACAAGTAAAAACCATGCAACAAGAAATAACGAAAGAATACTACGATCTATTAACGATTTCACCGTATACGATTCAATTCGGTGGATTTGAAGAGATGTTTACTGCGTTATCTAGTGCATTTTGCATTGCTGAAATGTTTGGTTCAATCATTCAGGTAGAAATAACGCGAGACCGACTTCTTTCAATATATTCTCTGATATGTACTTTTTTTAATGAACATGAGTTAATTGTTGAGTATGTAAGGTTAATGGTGGTAAATAGGGAGACCAAAAAAATAGATACTACAATCAGAACATATAATCAGCCAATAAATCTTCTTAATGGTAGTGATATTAAAGTTATATTGGACAGCATTGATACCATTCCTGATCCTTTGCATCGAATTATGTCAAAGTATTTATTATGCAGTCGATTGGGATATTACATAGACAATACTACTTATCCTTCTTTTTATAACGAATTAATGGAATATGCGATGAGCTGGGTATGCGACGATCATCGGATATATGCGGCTAATGTATATATATTTGATTTTTTCAAGAGAAATACTCTTCGAGCTAAAATTGATGATATAAGCGATTTTATATGTGCAGTGTTCGATCATGGTTTAGTTCGCTTTTACATGGATTGCTTCAAAATTTTGAACAATCTTGACTTTTCCACGATAACAGAGCCAGCGCAGGAAAAAATTGAACATATTTTGCTTAATGCTGCATTAAAAGAAGAAGAGGAATACCATTGCTATGATTATTTTCGGGTAGTAATTCGATTCTGTATTTCTGCAACAATTTCCTATGCTGCTCTTGAAAGTGTTTTGAAACAAAAGTACCCAGACTTTTATCGAACAATGTTTGCGTTAGAAATAACAGCTCACCGCGAGAATAATTACTATGAAATTATTCAAAGCAATTTAAAAGATGCGCGGCATCGCAATTCTACTCAAGGAGTAAATGGTGTGTATTCAGGATTCGGATATGAGAATTTCGATATAATTTATAATATTTTATCACGAGAAAAAATGGAGCTTGAAACAGATATGCTCTATAATATTATTAACGTGATTGTTGAAACACTTGCTGCAAAGAGGCAGACTGCCGGGGCAAAACTATCGGCGATAAAACTATTACAGTTAATCTACTTTCAATCGAAGCAAGATGAAATTTGGAAGAAGATAAGTCAAAATTTGATAGAAAATATCGCCTTATTTTCTTCTGGCAACGAAACAAGTTCTTTTTCCAAAGACCATAATTGCTGTTTATCTTTTCAGTATGACCTCTTTATAAGCAATTTTGACAAATTCTATCAAGAATTATCGTTGGAAAAATTGTTTTCTTTGAATTCTAATGAGTCATATGATATTATACAATTTTTAAAAATTATTGATGCATACTTAGAAACAGCCAAAGATATGCCGCAAAACGAAAATCTTTTGCTCGCATTTTTGTACTATAGTATTTCTATGCTGCAAAATAAAGAGATTGATATACGATACTACGCCACTAAGTGTTTGATTTCTTTGACGCATTATAGCGTTTCGAAAAAGCTTGCTTTGATGTGCCTGAATAAAATGATGGATACTGGGTCCGAAGAAATTAAAGTTGCAATAATTACTAGAACAAATAAAATACATAGTGATGATGATTCATATTTGGAGCAAATTATAAATAAAGGAAAGGCAGATAGCAATTATTTGGTTCAATACATGGCACAACGGGAAAGTTCTGGTATATAATGGTTTTGTATCTTTTCCTTTACCTATGCAAAAGTACAAACGGTCATTTTCTTGAAAGCGCATAACATCCGTTCAATCCGCGAACCGGAAAATCAAATTCATGTTCTGCGTTCTAAACGAAATGCGCTTTATGCTGTAATTCGGAAGAAGCAAACACGAATGAAAGCAATCAACCGTCCGCGTCGGAAATGAGGAATTACGAAAAAATGAAAGAGGTTTATGCACGATTTCATAAATTGGGGTGACCTTCGAGATTTTGCAATGAGCATCGCGGAGAGATTGAAACGCAAAGGAAAGCACAGATTATTTACGCTCATATTAACGGAATGATGCTGACGCAAAAAGAATTAACTGCGTAATATGATTCTTTGGTAGACAAATAAATTTGACAAGACGGTTCTTGAAAAACTGAAACCGAAAATTACGGTCACGAAATCTATCCCATAAAATTTCAATATAAAGAAACACGACCGCCGCTTCATGAAAATAACACCCACCAGAAAGATGCCCAAAACGTAAATAGGCCCCTGCGTCTGATGCTGAAAAAAACATACAGGCGCAGGGGCTTTTTCTCTTTTTCATTAGCGTATCAAGCAAAAGGTCACATGACGCAGGAATACGACACAACCACAGAGCCTTGCTCTGGTTACAGGGGCTTGGGGGCGGAGCCATCCAACAAGCTTTTTGCAAATTCGGGCCGAATGGCATTGCTCGCCCGGATATACTCGACTGGTTAATAGCGTGTCCAAAGCTCTATGCGCTGGCTCATACCTAAGCTACAAGGAGGAGGAAGCCGGACTGACGACGCATTGCATGAGATGAAACGCTCGAATGCGCAAACTGTCAGCCGCCTCCTCATTGCAGCATTCGATTGATGCAGGTTGAAGTTTGGAGTATCCCAAACGTTCGAGTAACCAAGCAAGCTGAAATCGGTAATGAGCAGCGACGGCCACCGGCAAAATACCACAAAGTGGTCTGCTCATGCACCCAAAACCTGATAGTGAAAATCTTTGATGTGCGGCGCTTTACGCACAAGGGCGCTTTGGTTGCTTTCGCTGGAGTGGATGCACGCCTTTCCAGTCGGGTAACTTTGAGGCAAAGTCCCGTCATGTGTCCAAGCGCGGATCGCCAACTCTGCGCAGAACA
>CANQJO010000037.1 GCA_947624255.1 uncultured Ruminococcus sp. | reverse complement strand
AAATCACTATATGTAACCATAGCACCAGCCCCCTTTCATAAAGTCCGGCGGCTGACGTAATCGCCCCTTCGGCTCCCTAGTCAGGTATATTATATTGTCATGGTGCAGCGCTCCGATGCTGCAGCAGCGGAGCGGTATTGGAATTTCTGTTGCGACGTCGCAACAGGCAATGGGTGCCTATGCCGCTAATTATCCAGCATGTCATAAAATACATTTTCGCTAATTATGTCTATGTCTTGTCCGGCCATTTTCAGTTGTTCTGCTTTCTTCTGTTTCGAGCTGATTCCGTCAACTACAAGCGGATTGTAGTCGTTATTGCCTAAGATCAGATAATTAGTCTTTTTTGTCACACTATCGCCGACCAGACCGCCTAAATCTACAACACATTGCATAGCTTCTTTCCGGTTCATTTTTTCGAGAGCACCCGTGAACACACAGATTTTCCCATAAAGTGGGTGAGTCTCATCAAAATTCTCATTGGTGGTAGTGATATCTTTTGCATGTAGCGGCCTATTTACAGGTTGATCTGCAGATTTAGATGGAATACTGAGCCCGTAAACATTGTATACGTCCATTTCCGAATATATCGGGATGCCGCGTTGTTTTGCACGCTCACATTTTTCGCTCTCGTATCCCCGCAGCATATGTGCATATGCATACTGGCTGAACACGACACAGTCCACGCCTTTCGTGAACATTTGATATATTTTAGCACCGGCTCTTTTAAGCAGTTCGGCCACAAAATTATAAGAATAGTATTTCATGGTTCCATTGATGTAGACATTTTTGCCGGAAAAGACAGAGTCCGTAGGTATATTAAGAGAGTTTAATATCTGTTCATTGTAAACGTCTTCGCCCGCGATAATGGTTTTGAGTTTTGCGTAAAGATGATGTGTTGCTTCGCAATCGTTCAGGGCGCGGTGAAATGATGAATGGGGCAGTTCCATAGTCTCCACAAGATATGATAACTTGTGGCTGGTCTCAGTGGGGAAGTACCTTTTGGACAAGGAAAGTGTATCAATATAATCATTAGTCAAGGGCCGGCCGAGAATATCCTCACAACGGTCGTAGATAAAATTAATATCAAAATTCACATTATGGCCGACCAGTATATCATCGCCCAAAAATTCAACGAAGGTGTGAAGCACAGATTCTATTTCAGGCGCAGAGATAACATCTGCATTGCGGATACCGGTCAATTCTTCGATAAAAAATGGAATCGGGCGTTTGGGATTGATCAGGCTGGAATAAGAATCAACTATCTGATTATCTCGAACGCGAATAGCAGCCACCTCGATTATACAGTCTTTAGATGGATCGAACCCCGTGGTCTCTATATCGATCACAGTATAGGAATCGATAGAACAAATTAGTTTCTCACCTTTAAAGTCTCTCATAGTATTTTCTCCTTTGTATTTTTATAGTTTCCCGCGCAGCTCCACGACCTTGCCGATGATTCGCACCGGTTTGTTCTGTATGTCTTTATCAGTGAAGATGAGCGGGTCGTACTTAGAATTGAGTGATATCAAGCTGATGCCTCCGGCATACTTGGAAAGCCGCTTGCAGACGGCATCGTCTCCATTCACCAGTGCAATCACTATATCGCCGCTTTCGGCATCGTCCTGTTGACGGACGATGACCACATCGCCGTCATATATACGAGGCTCCATGCTGTCACCACGGATCTGCAGCCCAAAGAAAGTTCCGGTCTTGGCCATCTCCTCTGTAATCTCTTCCGTGTCGATTACATTTTCTACGGCCTCGATTGGTATTCCGGCAGACACACGGCCGAGGACTTTAATTGTGATGGCGTGGCGGGTGGAAGGAGATAAACTGACGCTAGTCATATCTGTATTAGCAATTTCGTTCATATCTGTCTTAAATAGTTCAGATAACTCCTTCAACTTTTTAATTGGTGGCTCGGAAACGCCAGACTCCCATTTTTGAATGGTGGTGTAAGATTTATAACCAAGCTTTTCAGCAATGTCATCTTGAGAAAACCCGTTCTTTATTCGCAGGTACCTAATATTTTCGCCAAGTCCCATATACTCACCCGCCTTTCGTTGTATCTATAAAATAACAGATTATTGAAAATGGTTCAAGTAGATTTGAATAAAAAAGTAAAAAACTTGAAAAATTTTCAAATAGACTATTGACACATGAATTATTTTCATGTATTGTAAGCTTGAAAATAATTCATGTAGGAGGTGATAACATGAGCGATATGTACACGTTAAAAGAACTTCGCGCTCGTAAAAATGAGACACAAGCGGAAACTGCTGCGGCTGTAGGGGTGTCAGTACAGACATATAACGCTTGGGAAAAAAATATCTCAAATGTGGCAGTAAGCAAAGTTAATGCGCTCGCGAAACATTTTGGCGTTTCAATTAGCAATATTTTTTTAGACAATACATGAATTATATTCATGTAACATTAGGGAAAGGAGGAACAGACATTCATGGAAACGACCATGACCAAGAAAATCGAAGATACCATTATGAAGGCCTGTGGACACATTGAGAAGAGGATTGATGATCCATTGTGCCAAGAGAACTCAGTACTTGCTGAGGAGATGAAGGCCCTCGCGGAGTTGATACAGGCGAAGGCCTATCTCGACCACATTAATTCGTAGACAACAGTTCATCTAAGGCTTGAATAATGGCTGCCTTTAAGATGTCGTTGTTTTTAGCCATAGCAGATTTGACACGGAGCCAGCTAGATGGATTGGCGAAAGCGTCTGGGTAAAGGTCTTTTTCAATCTGTTTTTCCCAAGTTGAAAAAGCAGATTGGAAGGCTTTATCTACTGTCTGCTTGATATTTTTGTTGTCCATAAACATCATTTCTCCTTTCTTGTGTACTCGGCTCTGGCGGGAGCCTGTAGGCACATTATAAGAGAGAGGGAAAGAAAATTCAAGATGCAAGGAAACTCCTGCAGCTTGGAGAAATGCGGGAAAGGTAGGAGGAACAGACATGCTGAAAATGAATAAAGAGGAATTTATGAACACAGCGATGGGTGTGGCTCTCTGGAAGACGGTTAAGGCTATCGACTTCTATCGTAGCGAGAGAGCGAAGACATGCGAATGGGAGAATCCGAAGAGATTTGAGGAGCTGAATCATTACATCGACCGCCTCATGGCAAAGTGGGAAATCTTCAGACTGGCACTGAAGCAGTTCTACGGCATCGAATATAACCTCACCAGGACAGATGAATACTACGGTGTCTGCACGGAAGATGAGAGCGACTTCCTCATAAAAGAGGAGCGGAAATGATGGTGGAAGGGAGGAACACACATGCTGACGCTGCCAATTAAACAACCATGGTATGGAATGTATCTGCGTGGAGAGAAGGAAGAAGAGTACAGAGAGCTGAACGAGTATTACGAGACGCGCTTCATAAGCGTTTTTGGAATCAGGTGGGTCACGATGCTGCGCGTGAATATGAACGTCGAAGGATATCATGGTCCAACTGGAAGAATCCGCTTCCGGAACGGGTACCGCAAAGACAGTCCTTCTTTTGTGGCCGAGTGTACGCTGCGGATTGGGGAAGGACGCCAGGAATGGGGAGCCGTCCCCGGAAAACGGTATTTTATACTGGTCAGACAGAAGATTTTGGAAATTTCATAGAAAGAAAGAGGATAACAGAAAAATGAATATTCAGAAAGCGATTGATACATTAAATCATCTTGTACTTTGTGGTAGTTGTACTACTGGCCCATGCAACGAAGAGGAAAGCGCGGAATGGACATTGAACAGAAGGATATAAACAGAATACTTGACATAACGGAAAGTTTTCAGCTTCCCGACCGCCTGATGGAAGTGCTTAAGAATGACGCGGAACGGCAGCAGGTGTTTGAAGATTTCCTGAAAATCAATTCGGATCTGTCATATGACTGGTTTGTGGATTATTTTCAGGAAAACCACAGTAACCGGGACAAAATGATGCAGGATTTTACGCCGCAGAGCGTTGTAAAAATTTTGAAGAGAATCATGCCGAAATGCGCGCGGTGCGCGGATATATGTTCGGGCACGGGAAACCTTACGATTGCAATACATGAGATATCGCCGGAAGCGGAATATTATTGTGTAGAGTTTTCAAAACGCGCGTTCCCGCTGTTGCTCTTTAATCTCTGTATCCGCAACATGAAAGCGGTTGCGGTGCGGCAGGACGTTCTCACGATGGAAACATTTGAGATATGGAATATTACGCCGGGGGAAAGATTCAGCAGCCTCCGGATGGCGGATAAGCTACCGGAGTACATGGCAGATATTGTTGTGATGAACCCGCCGTATAGCACAAGGCATAAATGGAATGAAAAGAAGCCGGATCGTAGGTTTGACGGATATGGATATCCGCCGAGCAGTTTCTCGGACTATGCCTTTATACTACACGGATTTTCCATGCTGTCAGAAAGAGGGATGCTCGCGGCAATTGTTCCTCATGGAGTACTGTTTCGGGGGGGGGCAGGGAAAAGGCCATCCGGGAACAGATAATACGTAAGGGGCAACTGGATAGCATTATAGGACTGCCGGAGAAATTATTTTTGAACACGGATATCCCGGTCTGCATCATGACAATGAAAAGAGACCAGGCGGCTGGAGGAACGCTCTTTATTGATGCGTCAAAAAGATTTGAGAATCGAGGAAAAATTTCTGTCATTCCGGACAATGAAATCAGCCTGATTGTGGAAACATACAGACAGCGCCGGGCAATTGAAAGATTATCTTCTGTCATTGAAACGCAGGAAATGGAAAGTAATGAGTTCAATCTCAACATTTCGCGATATGTGGATACATATGAGCCGCCGCCTCAGATTGATATTGTAAGCACAATGCAGAGCCTGGCAGAGTGCGAGATTGAGATTTTAAAGAAAGAAACAGAACTTCTCGGGATGCTAAAGGAACTCCGGGCGATCGTGCCAGACAAAAAAGCGGAACTAAAGAAAATGACGGAAATCTGGGAAGGGATGGTGAGCGGATTTGTCCAGACAACCATGCGGGATTGAATGCCGCCAGGTGAATCTCACGGAGATCGCTAATGTGGAAAGGGCGGTCAAGGACAAGATATATCCGGTAGGATCGGTATACATACAGGTAAGCGCGTGCCGGCGAAGAGGGCTTGAGCAGTTCCGGATACTCCGGGAAGCCGGGACGATGGAAAACAAATACGCGGTGATCATTCCTAAGGTACAGGCTCACCCTCTATATCTTTGTCTGGCGCTGGAGCGCTGCGCGGATGAGTTTATGTACCGATATGTCGGGAGCAATATAAATATACAGGTGGAAAACTTTAAATATTTCACCTTGGACTGGCATGACGATTACACAACGCAGAAGTATATTGCCGAGTATATGGGCGTCCTTGACGGCCTTATCAAAGACACGGCATACAGCATAGAGGCGCTTATAGATTATAAAAAATATATGCTCGAGAACATGATCATTTAAGAAAGAAGTAAAAGGGAGCCCAAAATGAAATCTGAATGGAAAGTAACATGTGATTGGTTATGTGGAGAGAAAGTGTACAGCGTGTACCGGTTACTGGATACAACCGAGGTCGATAATTCCGGGAACAGGGAATATATAAGGGATTTTATACCGGATGAGAAAATAGCGCAGCAGCTGGCGGATAGTCTGAATGCTCTGTCCGGACAGGTCTGCAGGCTTCCGATTCCGAAAGACTCCAAAAAGCTGCACGACCAAATAGATATCTTGCGCTATGCGATATCGAAGGACACAGATATCCAGAGACTGGCATATCATCAACGTGTGTTGGACGAGCTGAAGGCGGCAGCAGGCCAGGAAGGACGGTGAGGCATATGCCGAGGGTAACGATCAAAAAGGCGGACTATATGCAGGCGGATCTTGTCCCGTGGATCATTGGACGGCTGTATGTCAAGGGGCTGCATCAAAAGGATCTGGCGGACAAGCTTGGTATATCAAATTCTGCGTTATGTGCACGCATGAGGAGCGGGTTCTTCGAGTATAAGGACCTTCTGACCATATTCAAGTATTTGGACGCAAGCGATGCCGAAATTCTCAGGCTCATGAAACTGTAAGAAACTAGTCAATAAAGGTGGAGGAATAACACTATGAAGAATAAGAATGCAATGCTGTCGCTCCTGATCGGCTGCGTGATGGGGCTAGTCGCGGGCATGTGCCATGTGCGGACGGTCATGGATCGACAGGAAGTAACGATACCGAAGGAGGCGGCAGCTCCCGTGTCGATCGTCATACAGACGCCGGCGCCCGTTCCGGAACCAACGCCGTACCTGGATCAGGAAATACCGGAAGATGTCCAGACCGCGGCACGGAAAGCCGGAGAAATGTATGGCATTGAGCCGGAGTTCTTGGCAGCGGTCGCATGGAAGGAGAGCGGGTATGACGCCATGGCCGTCAGTCAGGACGGAAGCTGCGTGGGGCTGATGCAGATCGCGCCGAAGTGGCACGCCGAACGAATGGAGCGGCTGGGATATGATGCCGAGGACCTGCTTACCACAGAGGCCTCAATGATGATCGGAGCGGACTATCTGTCCGAACTGTTCGACGAGCACGACGACCCCTGCTGGGTGCTGATGACGTACAATGGCGATTCCAAGGCGGGCGCCTACCGCACAGGCATGGTTCCGCCGAGCAGATATGCTCAGGCGATCATGGATAAATATGAGGAACTGATGGACAGGCACCGAGAACACGTCGGCGCCGGCAACTGAAACAAGGATCAAGGAGGGAACAGAAAAATGATGAGGTATGAGTGTCATGTCTGCCATGGGTCGTGCGACCCGGGCGAACTGGAGAACGGTGTGTGCTTCGACTGCCGGAAGGCGGCTATCGAGGAACAGGAACGGAAATCTCTGGAAATGCTCCGAATGTGGAACAGAAAAGACAGGTACAAAAAAATAGGAGCCGATTCATAAATCAGCTCCCGCGTCTGTTCCGAAGCGAACAAACTTACACCTGAAATAAGTATATCACTTCGGAACAGACAAGTCAAGCAAAACCGCAGAAAAACAAGGGCTTTTCGTCCTTTTAAATTGCTTGATAAGGATATTAAAGATAGGGGTGATATGCGGAAAAATGTATGTGAGGAAAACATATGACCTTGGCTGGGTGAAGCAGATCGCGAAATACTATCCTGGGAACTACGGAGCGCCCGGGCGGAAGAGGCAGGCGAAAAGGAACCGGACACCGGAGGATATCGCCAGGCAGAACATGACGAACAGGGTCAGACATATTCAGAGATTGATCATGGCGAACTTCCGGGAGGGCGACTGGCATCTGGTGCTCAGCTACACGAAGGACCTGCGGCCGGAGAGCATGGCAGAAGCGAAAAAACAGGTGAGAAAATTCCTGGGAGACATGAGGACGGCTTACAAGAAGGCGGGCAGGGAGTTCAAATACATCTATGTGACAGAAAAAGGGAAGCGGGGAGCCTGCCACCATCACCTGATCATAGAGGACATCGCGGAGCCGGACCTGAACACAAAGAGACTGGTGATCAAAGCGTGGGACTACGGAGGCAAAGCGTTCATGCCGTTGTACGAAGCCGGAGAATTTGAAGACCTGGCAGAGTACATCGCAAAAAAGGAGACAAAGGAAGAGAACGAAGGCTGTACCTATTCCAGGAGCCGGAATCTGGTCGTGCCGGAGGCAAAAAGGGAAGTCATCCACAGGAAACGATGGAGAGCGAATCCCGTACCGGAGAAAGGGTACTACATAGTAGCAGGCAGCATCGTGAACGGGGAGAATCCTGTGACAGGATATCCGTACCAGCACTACACGATGCGGAGGATAGAAGGGAGAAGCGGATCGGGATAATGTTCGAGGTAAAAATATTCGTGGAAACGACCTATACGGGCCCTGCCAGACGGGACGGTGTGGCGATGTGGCTGGTGGAATACATGAAGAAGGACGGAGAGCCGGTCACCCGAGACGGAAGTATCCGCACGGAAAACGGAACGGAAAATCAGGCGACGTTGGAGGCGATTATCGCGGCACTGCGGATATTGAAGAAAAAGTGTTCCGTCCGAGTATTTACTCAGTGCGAGCATGTTTTAGCGGCGGTGCGGAACGGCTGGTGCGAGCAGTGGAAGCAGGCGGAATGGACCAACGCGAAAGGGCAGCCGGTGAAAAATGCGGATCTGTGGAACGATCTTTTGGAGGAGACGGAGAAGCATGAAGTCATATTCGAGACGGGTTCTCATGAGTACCGGAACCTGATGCAGAGTGACGCGCGGAGGGAACTGGACAGATGGAAAGGCATGAAGAAGCGGACTGTCTGACGGAGAAGATACGGGAAGAACTGGGGGACGTGAGAAGTGGCGAAGAGCATCTTACAGAAGCGGACGGATCCGCTGAATAGGGAGTGCTTCCTCTGCAGGGAAGAGGCTGCGAGGACAGGATACATCGGGGAGCTCAGGCATACAGGCCTGCACAAACATCACTTCCTGATGGGGCCGGACCGGAAGAAGGCGGAACACTTCGGGCTCTGGGCGTACATGTGCGCGGAGAGGCACCATGAGCACGGACCGGAAGCTCCGCACGATAACGCGGAGGTATCAAGGCATCTGAAACAGATCGCCCAGAAGGCATTTGAGGACCGGTACGGGCATGAGCGGTGGATGCAGGAATTTGGCAAGAACTATCTGGATTGAAAGGAGAAAAACTATTATGTTTGAAAGATTTGGAGAATTTAACAGCGCGGCCGAGATCAACGAGACGGCGGTGAATCTGAGAAAAGAGGGCGACACAGAGAGCCTGCAGGTGCTGGCCAACGAGAACGGGATCGACGGTGATGTGCTGGAGGCGTTCCTTGACGGGGATATCCTCTATATCTGCGACGATATGACGGCGGCCATCGGCAAGATCGAGGTGGAGACAACGGAGATCGATTGTGCGGAGATCATGGAGGATTGGGTGGAATACATCAAGGCCCAATGCCTGGAGCGTCCGGAGGTGGCGAGGGCCGTCAGGAAAAAGGGAAAGAGCCTGGCAGGGTGCATCGCGGAGCTCCTCAGGTGGAGTTTCAAAAATCAGCATGATGTCGACAAAAAGGTCATGAAGGCAGCAGGCGTATCCGCGAGTCGGTGCACGCTGGGAATTCCCGGCATGGCCACGGCAAAGCGGATCATCACAGACTACTATCTGGGAGGCGCTGCAAAATGAAAAAGAAAGCGATAGAGAAGGTTCCCTTCCTGGGCCTGACGCGGCGCAGCCGCAAAAAGGCAGTGAAATATATCGGTGTGACGGCCGTGAAGATCATCGGCCACGAGCGGCACCTCTTCACCGAAGTATACCTGAACCAAAAAGACAGAATGGATGTGCCGCTGGTCAGGATCGTACTGACGAAGAAGGATTTCGGGACGTATTTTCCAGAGAAGGGATTCTGGTCGCGCGGACGGATCAGGGGCACCACCTGGAGCAACAGCGACCTTATCTGGTACGAGCACGATGAGCGGATCATGAGAGCGAGCGATTACGCTGCCGAGTGTATCCTCAGCACGCCGGAGGACCTTGCGAGGATCAAAAAATTCTGCTGCGACAGGAAAGATGCAAATTACGCTTGGAAATGGAAAGATGCGAACTGGTGGACATATATCGACGATGTGCAGAGTGGAATTAGCGCCAAGGAGCAGGCCAAACGATCACGCAGGAGCTATGAGCGCAGGCAGCAGGCCCTGAAGGAGAGGGAAGATAACACGCCGGAGATCGACGAGGAGCAGATATTGGACTATGCGGACAGGGTGCTCTTCCACAACAAGCACTATCTGTACTACAAAAAACACGGTGTCAGGGTACGGGTGGCCTGCTCCAAATGCGGAGGCGTGACGGAGCGCCGCTGGAAGCAGGGGCTTAGCTACGAGAGCCAGCTGGAACCGATGATCGATGAGCCGAGACAAGGCTACTATGGTATCTGTCCGTTGTGCGGATTGACAGCGGAATGGTTGGCGCAGGGCAATGTGCAATTCCGGAGCCGCTTTAAAGGGCATATCTTTGTCGGGCAGAGGTACAAGACGACCGGAATGGTATTCCGGTACTTCAAGGTCGAAAAGAGCTACCTACTTGGGCTCATGGAGGAAAAGGGGCAGCCGGTGATGGGAAATGCTTGTGAGGAGCTCAGCGGTGTCGAGATTGCCAGAGCCTATTTCGAGGCAGGCAAAGATATTCAGAAGGACTACCACAAGGGATCCCCATACGGAGGTAATGATTATTGGGACGACTGCAACCTGTACGGCCTGTCGAACATATCGATCAGAGAGGCCCCGATCTTCAGCGGTACATATGATGCCATGCAGGGAACGATCCTGCAGTACAGTGCCATGCAGGAGTACGAAACGGCAAAAGGGATCTGCATCAACCCTGTGGAATATGCCGAGCGGTACCTGCAGACGCCGCAGATCGAGATGCTGACGAAGCTGGGACTGATCAAAGTAGTGGACCGTCTTATGGAATGCAGGTACGGCATTGTGGCCGACGTGAACGCGAACAGGGTAGACGCCTTCCTGGGGATCCGGAAAGAACATATCAGACTGCTCATCCGGCATCAGGGAGAGGAGAGCATACTGAATATCCTGCAGACAGAGAAGCGGTTGGAGCAGCACTGGACAGATGAGCAGATTGAGAATCTGGCCGAGCTCAGTCTGGAGGACAGGAACGGGTGGACGGACGTACTGGAGCACATGGGAGTCCAGAAGGTACTGAATCTGATCGAAAAGTACGCCGGCGTCAAATACGGCACAGGTAGAAGCTGCGCCACCGAGAAGCTCAGGACCGTGGCACAGACATATTTTGATTATATCAACATGCGTCAGGCGCTGGGATATGACATGAGCAACTCTGTCTATCTGGCACCGCGGGACCTGAACGCGGCGCACCAAACGATGGTGATGGAATCTAATCAAGCGCAGATAGACAAAAGGATCATGGAAGTGGATATAGCGTATCCTCTCATCAAAGCACACTACAGACGGCTCCGGAGAAAATTTTTCTACGAGGACGAGAACTTCGTTATCCGGCCGGCCAGGAGTGCCGGAGAAATTGTCATGGAGGGACGGATCCTGCATCACTGTGTAGGCGGCGACCGCTATCTGGGCAAACATAACGACGATATTTCCACGATCCTGTTCCTCCGGCCAACGACGGAGCCGGATGTGCCGTATATCACGGTGGAGATTGGGACGGCTGACCTTATGCTCATGCAGTGGTACGGGGAGTACGATACAAAGCCGGATCAAGAAAACATTAACAGGTGGCTGAAAAGTTATATCAATAGGCTCAAATGTGGCATGAACGGGGCAGGGGAAGATGTCGGAGACGAAACAGGGCAGCAGGCGCCGGCAATGCTCGCATAAAGGAAAGGAGAACGCATGGAAGAATATACACAGATTACATTGGACCAGTGGATGCAGTGGAAGGAAGATATCCGCCAAAAGCTGGCGGAGACCGCCAACAATTTTGTTCACATCGGATTTCGCTTGAAACAGATCAGGGATTCCGGCATGTATGACGGTGCTGCGGACATTTTTGAATTTGCCCAGAAAGAGTACGGGCTCAGCAAGAGCACGACGAGCCGGTTTATCGCAATCAACGAGAAGTTCAGCGAGGGCGGCAATTCATTGGAGTTGAAAGCGGAGTACAGAGGTTTTTCCAGCTCCAAATT
>CANQJO010000036.1 GCA_947624255.1 uncultured Ruminococcus sp. | reverse complement strand
CGAGATCCACTATCGTTTCGACGTTGCCGTAGCGACTGCCGTTGCAGACAGTATGAAGTACGACAAAAAGAGAAAGGCTGCGTAACCGCTGAGGTTACGCAACCTTATCTTCAAATCATAAAAACTTCTTTATTAGTACCTGTCTTTACACAAGCCGGTTTTTTTTATTCAGCGTCCTCGGTCTCAGTATCATCTTCGGGTTCAACCTCAGCTTCATCGGCTGCTTCCTCAAGAAGAGCTCTTATGGAAATACTGATCCTCTTTGCCTCTTCGTCGATATCAATGATCTTTACGTCCACCACATCGCCTACCTTGAGAACCTCTTTAACGCTCTCGACTTTGCGGTCAGCGATCTGTGAGATGTGGATAAGTCCGTCAATGCCGTCTATGATACGTGCAAATGCACCGAAGCTCGTAATTGAAACGACCGTTACCTTTACGACATCGCCGATGTGGTAATTGTTCATGAAGATATACCACGGATCGTCCTCAGCCTTCTTGTATCCGAGAGAGATCCTGTTCTCATCGGGATTGAGATCCTTGATATAGACTTCAATTGTATCGCCAACGCTTACGACCTCACTCGGGTGCTTGATCCTCTTCCATGAAAGCTCTGAAATGTGGACCATTCCGTCAATGCCGCCGAGATCAACGAAAGCACCGAACGTGGTGAGAGACTTGACAGTTCCGGTATATACCTTGCCTATCTCAGCGCTCTCCCAGAATTTGGCTCTTGCCTCTTCCTTTCTTGCGGTCTCGACAGCCTTGATCGAGCCTACAGCTCTCTTTCTGCCCTCGGTAACTTCAATGATCTTGAACTCAACCTTTTTTCTGAGAAGCTGATCCAGCTCCGCACCTCTGGGAAGTCCCGTCTGTGAAGCGGGGATAAACACTCTTACGCCAAGATAGTTGAGTGTAACGCCCTTGTTCACGATATGCTGAACAGTGCCTTCGAGTACCGTACCCTCTTCCTTTGCCTTGACGATCGTTTCATAGCCTGCCTGTTCATCGACCTTTCTCTTTGAAAGAGCGACTGTGCCCTCTGAGTCATTCAGCTTGATAACAACAAGGTCAAGCTCATCGCCGACGCTGACGATATCAGCGGGTTTCTTTGAGGGGTCGTCCGTAAGATCGCCGACCGACACATAGCCTGTGTGCTTAGTGCCGAGATCAATGATAGCTTCCGTATTATTTACGGCAACGACAGTTCCTCTTACCTTCTCTCCTGTATGTATTTTTTTGAATGACTGATCGACTGCTTCGGCGAAATCGATCTCCTCATCCTGATTAGTTGTGAGATTTTCGTTCTCTGCCATTTTGGTTTGTACCTCCTTAATTATATAAGCCGGGGTAGAAGCGCCGGCGGTAATGCCGATTTTTTCAGCAGCGGGAAGTCTGAGATCTTTCAGCTCCTCCGAATTTTCAATATGATACGTTTTGCAGTAACGGCTGCACACCTCAAAGAGCTTCACCGTGTTTGAGCTGTGTTTTCCGCCCACCACAAGCATTATGTCCGAGCTTTTCGCAAGCTCAGCCGCATCGGACTGTCTTGCATCAGTGGCGCTGCATATTGTATCATAGATAACGATATCGGAGTCGTTTTCGGGTATCACCTTCAAACACTCTCCCCATACTACTATATTATACGTTGTTTGCGCAACAATTGCAAGCCTTTTTTGCAAATTTTTATATTTTTTTTCAAAAAAGTGTTTTAGCTCAAAGTTATCCTTAAAAACAAGGCAATTTTCGTCACAATGACCAACGATCCCCTGCACTTCCGGGTGTGAGGCATCTCCTGCGATGAGTATAAAATAGCCCTCGGCATTTTTTTCTGCGACGATCTTGTGGATCCTTGCCACGAACGGACACGTCGCATCGAGCATACGGCAGCCTTTTTCCTCTATCCTGCGGTAGACATCACGCCCCACGCCGTGCGAGCGTATGACAACTGTCTCGCCGGGGAGAAGCTCATCGACCGAGTTTACCATTCTTGCGCCCTTTGATCTCATATCGTCTACAACGTCCTGATTATGGATTATAGGTCCGAGTGTGGCGACACTTGTATTTTTTTCAAGTTCGCTGTAGACCATTTTCACGGCTCTGTCAACGCCGAAGCAGAAGCCTGCCGACTTTGCGACCGTTACCACGCTCATTCCATCACCTCCGGCTCACCCTCTACGATGAGCTTTATATCCGCCATATAGCGGTTTTTGAGTTTTACAAGCTCACGGGGATCGGGCTGATCTCCCACCTGACAGTATTCGTCCGGAAATATGGGAGCACCGTAAATGACCCTTACCTTTGTGCGGAATCTGAGTTTCTCCCCATAGACCACACCGACCGGGATTATCGGTTTGCCGGAGCGTGCCGATATAAGTGCAGCGCCTGCATGACCTCTGTGAACTTTTCCGTCCTTTGAGCGTGTTCCCTCCGGAAAGATTATGATACTGCGCTTGTTATCGAGTTTTTCAACGGCGGTGTCGATAACTTTTGTATCGCCCTTTCCTCTTGCCACGGGGAATGCTCCGAGCGAGCGTATCAGCCATGCAAAGAGCTTTTTCTCGAACAGCTCCTCCTTAGCCATAAATGCACATTTTCGTCTTCCGCCTGTTCCCACCAAGGGAGGATCGGCATAGCTCCTGTGATTGGAGGCATAAATGACTGTTGTATCTTTTGGGATATTCTTGCGCCCCTCGTATTTCAGGTTATATGCTATGTGGAAATACACCCACAGCAGAAATTTACATACATAATACATTACTCTGCGCTCCTGTCCGTTCCGGCTTTTATTATCCTGACAAGCTCCTCGACGGTCTCATCAAGGTCAAGTTCCGAGCTGTCGAGAAGAACGGCATCCTCTGCCATTTTGAGCGGAGCGGTCTCCCTGTTCATATCCTGATCGTCACGCTGAATTATATCTGCAAGAATTTCCTCATATGCGGGGCATTCCGGCTTTTCTGAAAGCTCCTTATATCTTCGCCTTGCACGCTCCTCCGGCGAGGCTGTAAGGAAGACTTTCACCTGTGCGTCAGGAAGCACCACCGTACCAATATCCCTGCCGTCCATAATGACATTATTCTCAGCGGCGATCTGTTTCTGCAAGCCGAACAGCTTTTCCCTGACAGGCGGCATAGCCGAATACTTCGATGCAGCCATTGATATCTCGGGAGTTCTTATAAGCTCCGAGACATCTCTCTCTCCGAGGAAAACTCTCTGCACACCGTCAATGAATCTCAGAGAGATATCAGCCTCATTCAGAGCGTTTTCCACATCACTGCCGGGAATATCCCTCTCGGTGATAAAAAGTGCGGCCGCACGATAGAGCGCACCCGTATCGACATAGATATATCCCAATATAGAGGCAGCTCTCCTCGCAACGGTGCTTTTCCCTGCGCCGGCAGGACCGTCAATTGCAACGTTTATATTTTTCATGTCATGTTCTCCTTATTACATATTCATTGCTGCCGCATATGCCGTTGAGAAGGCTATCTGCAGGTTAAAACCTCCGGTGTATGCGTCCGCATCTATGACCTCTCCGGCAAAATACAGCCCCTGCACCAACTTTGACTCCATTGTTTTCGGAGATATCTCCTTGACCGAAACGCCTCCGCTCGTTATGATAGCCTCTGCAATGGGGCGAAATCCCGATATTTTCACAGGGAAAGCCTTTATTATTTTTGCCAGACTCCTGCGCTGCTCCTTTGTGATGCTGTTCACTTTCATGTCGGCAGGTATACCGGCGAGTCTCACTGTCACGGGGATCATCGCCGCCGGAAGAAGTTTCCTTATGCCGTTGACAAGATCACGGTTCTGATTTTCGGCAAAATCCCCGAGTATACGGGCATCAAGCTGCTCCGGTGTCAGACCCGGTTTGAGGTCGATCTCTGCGTGACAGCTTGCAGGATCATCCCTCATGTGTGAGCTTGCACTAAGCACGAGAGGACCGGAGATACCCGTATGCGTGAAGAGCATTTCTCCCAATTCGCTGAAAACGCTCTTTTTGCCCTGATAGACCGTGAGAGTGACGTTGCGCAGTGAAAGTCCGGTAAGCTCACGGCAGAATGTATCGGGCGATCCAAGCGGCACAAGGGAGGGCTTTATCTCCGTGACCGTATGACCTGCCTGCCTTGCAAGCCTGAACCCCGAACCGTCAGAACCTGTTCCCGGATATGAAGCTCCGCCGCAGGCAATGAGAACGCTCCGGCTGTGAAATATCTTCTCTCCGGTGCGCACTCCCACACATACACCGTCCTCCGTGAGTATTTCCGTAACTTCCCCACGGTGGATCTTTACGCCGAGCCGTTTCATCTCAGCGGAGAGAGCATCTGCAATGTCGTTAGCATTGTCGCTCACCGGAAACACTCTGTTTCCGCGCTCCGTTTTCAGAGGTACGCCAAGCTCCTCAAAAAAAGCCATTGTATCGGAGGAGTCGAACGCTGAGAACGCACTGTACAGAAACTGCGGATTTACGGGGATATTCTCCATAAGCTCACGGGAGGTGCAGTTATTCGTGACATTGCATCGACCCTTTCCGGTGATGCGGAGCTTGCGCCCAAGCTCACGGTTTTTCTCGATGACGAGAACGCTTTTGCCCGATCGTGCAGCGTGTACCGCCGCAAAGCAGCCTGCCGCACCTCCGCCGACGATTATTATATCCATTATTTTGTAAGTCTCCTCAATTTTCTGACAGCCTCTCTGCGCAGCTTTTCCGCAGCGTCATGATCTGTCTCCCACTTTCCGTCACGCAGGAGTACGACATCTCCCTCACGTGCATCAGCCGGAAGAAGTGAGCGTTTCACATTGATAATGCCGCTGTCCGTTTCCAGAACGGCAAACTCCCCCTCAAATCTGTCTATCACCGTCATTAGTGTTCCTTTCCGTCCTAACCGTGAGGTTTTCACCGTCAGAGACAAATATTATATTTCCGCAGATATCGGTGCGGTAGATATTATCCGTAAATTGTGAGAGCCTCTCCACTGCTGCCTCGTCAGGGTGTCCGTAGCTGTTATCTTTGCCGCATGATATCACGACATGATCGGGAGTTATCACATTAAGCAGCTTATACGATGATGATGAATTGCTGCCGTGATGCCCTGCCTTGAAAACATCGGCATGAGAGAGCCTGCCGCTCTCAGCCATTTCGGATTCTGACGGTATTTCCGCATCTCCCGTGAGCAGGAAGCTCTTTTTTCCGTGGCGGATAAAGATCCCAAGGGAGTAATCGTTCATATCGCTGTATTTTTCCGACAGGGGAGCAACTATCTCCGCACTTGCGCTGCCGATAGAGAGAATTTCTCCGACCTGTGCCTCTTTAATGAGGATATCCTTTTCAGCGCAAACGTCAAGAAATCGGCTGAAAAACCGTGTTGTGGGGATATCCTCGTCATCAATGTGAGGCATTATCACGCTGTCCGCAGGAAACTCCTCCAGGATCTTGTACATACCGCCCATGTGGTCGGAGTGCGGGTGAGTTGCCGCAACATAGTCCAGCCGCTTTACTCCCTGAGATCTGAGATAATCAGCGACCTTATCGGCATATTCAGCCTCTCCGCAGTCGATGAGCATACTCACTCCGCCGCATGAAACAAAAATACAGTCTCCCTGACCTACGTCAATGAAGTGTACCGAAAGCGTCCCCTCCGGCGGTATATAGGGAGCGTTCCACCTCTGAAAAATATGTACGCCGACAATTATTATAATTACGGCTATGAGAAACGGTATTACTCTCCGGAACGGTATCTGCTGCCTTTTCCGGCGTTTCCTTTCACGCCTTTCGATCCTGCCGAGCTGCCTTTGCTGTTTCTGTGTGAGCGTGACTTCTCCTTTGATTTTTTCTTCCACGGGACTTCACTGCTCCTTCCGTGAGGCTCATCGACAAGACATTCGGGAGAAGGACCGATGAGATCCCTCCGCCCTGCAATTTTCAGCGCTTTCAGGACTATCTCCCTGTTCTTCGGGAGATAATATTGCAGGAGCGCTCTCTGCATCGCCTTTTCCTTGGGTGATTTCGGAACATACACTTTCTCCATTGTATATGGATCAAGCTCAGTGTAGAACATACAGGTCGAGATCGTTCCCGGCGTGGGATAGAAATCCTGCACCTGTTCGGGACGGATACCGTTCGCTTTCAGGAATACCGCAAGCTCCACCGCTGCGGCAAGTGTGCTTCCCGGGTGTGAGGACATCAGGTACGGCACAAGATACTGCTCCTTGCCGATGCTCTTTGTGATCTCGTAGAATCTTTTCCGGAATTTTTTATATGCTTCGATATGGGGCTTTCCCATTTTGTCGAGCACCACTGCCGAGCAGTGCTCCGGAGCGACTTTAAGCTGACCGCTGACGTGGTATTTTATCAGCTCACGCATAAATTCATCGCTTTTGTCCTCCATGAGATAGTCGTACCGTATGCCCGAGCGTATGAACACCTTCTTCACGCCCTTTACCTCACGGAGCTTTCTGAGTATACGGAGATACTCACTGTGATCGGCTTTAAGCGCAGGGCAGGGGGTGGGGGCAAGGCATTTCTTTCCCTTGCAAAGTCCGGCAGAGAGCTGCTTATCACAGGAGGGATGTCTGAAATTGGCGGTAGGGCCTCCCACGTCATGTATATATCCCTTGAAATCGGGCATTTTCGTGATGCGTTCAGCCTCTGCGAGAATAGACTCCTCGCTGCGGCAGGTGACTTTCCGTCCCTGATGGAGAGCTATGGAGCAGAAGTTACAGTAGCCGAAACAGCCTCTGTTGTGTGTTATGGAGAAGCGCACTTCCTCGATACCGGGAACTCCTCCCTCTGCTTCATATGAGGGGTGATATCTTCTTGTATAGGGCAGGGCATAGATGCGGTCAAGCTCCTCTGTTGTCAGGCTCGGAGAGGGAGGATTCTGCACGAGCATCATATTGCCGTGGCGCTGTATCACCGTTTTTCCGTAGATCTCGTCCTGCTGGTCGTACTGGATCTTCGTGGCACGGGCGTACTCTGTTTTGTTTGTGCTGACCTGCTCAAATGAGGGGCACTGTGCCGCACCTATGGGAGTGTTCACCGGCTCGGTGAGGTAGCACGTTCCCCTTATATCGTGCATTTCGCTGAGAGCCTCCCCCTCAGCCATACGGGTGCATATTTCTGTGATCTGGTGCTCTCCCATGCCGTACATCAGGAGATCTGCGCCGCTGTCAGCAAGAATGGACGGACGGACGGCATCGTCCCAGTAATCATAATGGGCAAAACGCCGCAGAGATGCCTCAAGACCGCCTATTGCAATGGGAACACTGCCGTATATCTCCCTGAGCTTTTTGCAGTAGACTATCACTGCCCGGTCGGGGCGTTTTCCGGCTTTTCCTCCCGGAGAATACGCATCATCGGAGCGTTTTCTCTTCGCAGCCGTGTAGTGAGCGACCATTGAGTCTATGTTTCCGGAGGTGACAAGGAATGCGTATTTTGGTCTGCCAAAACGTGTGAGATCCTTATCTGTTGTCAAGTCCGGCTGAGCGATCACTCCCACTGAAAAACCCAGAGATCCTATCAGTCGGGTGATTATCGCCGCACCGAAACTCGGATGATCGACGTAGGCATCGCCTGTTATGTATATGAAGTCAAACCGGGTCAGTCCCAGCTCCTCCATTTCTTTTTTTGTGGTGGGAAGAAATCCCTCGTACACGTGATCACCTCTCTGCGTGAAAATCGACGTAATATTATGATGATGAGTTTTTCATTCTCAGTCTGCGCTCGTCATACTGCATTTTTGACATGAGCACTCTTCGGGGCTTTGCACCCTCACTCGGACCGATAACTCCCAGTTCCTCAAGCTCGTCCATTATACGGGCAGCACGTGCGTAGCCGAGTTTCAGCTTTCTTTGCAGCATAGAGGTAGAGAGCTGCCCTCCCTGAACGGCGACCTCGATCGCACGCTCAACGTAATCTTCATCGCTGCCCAACATGGGATTATCTCCGCCGTCATCACGGTCTCCCTTAGTGACGGGAACGAGGTTCTCAACGGCTTCAATTATTCTGTTGTCATATTCGCCCGTTCCCTGAGCTCTGATGAAATCGAGCGTAGAAGTTATATCCTTGTTTGAGGCAAAGCAGCCCTGAACTCTCAGCGGTTTTGTCATTCCTATGGGCATATACAGCATATCGCCGTTGCCAAGCAGTTTATCCGCTCCCGCCATGTCGATGATAGTACGTGAATCGACCTGCGATTTTACCGAAAGAGCGATACGGCTCGGAATATTAGCCTTAATAAGTCCGGTAATTACATCTGTGGTAGGACGCTGTGTTGCCACAACAAGATGCATACCTGCGGCACGTCCCATCTGGGCAAGACGGCAGATAGAGTCCTCGACTTCCTTTCCGGCAACGAGCATCATATCGGCAAGCTCGTCTATGAACACCACTATCTGAGGCATTTTCTTCTGCTCCGGAGAATCCTCGGCAAGGGCGTTGTATGATTTGAGGTCATTTGCCCCCATATCCGCAAATGTGGAGTAGCGGCGCATCATTTCGTTGACTGCCCAGTTGAGCGCTCCGGCAGCACGTTTTGCCTCGATGACGATAGGTATCAGCAGATGCGGTATCCCGTCGAAAACCTTGAATTCAACCATTTTCGGATCTATGAGTATCAGCTTTACCTCATCGGGACGGGCGTTGTACAGTATGCTCATGATTATGGAGCGTGTGCAGACGGATTTTCCCGAACCGGTAGTTCCTGCTATGATGATGTGGGGCATTTTCGTTATATCGCCGAGTATTATATTTCCGGTGATATCCTTTCCCACGGCGAAAGTGAGCTTGCTCTCCGAATTTCTGAATTCCTGCGATGCAAGTATTTCTCTCAGTGTCACCATATCTTTGGTGCTGTTTGGGATCTCGATACCCACGGCAGATTTTCCCGGCACGGGAGCTTCTATACGCACGCCCTGCGCCGCAAGACTGAGAGCGATATCGTCCTCAAGGCGTTTTATCCTTGATATCTGGACGCCCACACCCGGCTGTATTTCGTATCTTGTGATCGAAGGGCCTCTGAAAATATCCTTGATCTTGACCTCAACGCCGAAGCTCCTCAGAGTGTTCACGATGACATCAGCTTTTTCACGCATTTCAGCCGCAGCCTCCGCACTGTTTGAGATGTTGTGCGGCAGGCTGAGAAGATCGAGAGAGGGGAGGATATACACCTGTTCCGGTTCGGGCTCGGGCTGAGGAATTTCTTCCAAAACTTCAAGTTCGGGAGTATCCGGCTTTTTTTCGGCAGCTCTTGATATCAGCATTTCAAGGGCATCGTCAAGCATCGGCTCATCAGCCGGAGCTTTTTTCTGCGGAGCAGGAGATTTCACCGCAGGGAGAAGCTCATCGGACGGCAGAGGAATATCAAGAAGAAAATCGCCGCTGTTCTCCGTCTGAGGCTCGATTTTTTCAGCAGGCACGTCCTTATCCGGTTCATCTATATGTATCTTCACGGGCTCTTTCTTTTCCGGAGCTTTTCTGCTGTTGACGATCTCTATGGCTTCAAGATCCTTGGCGAAACGTTTTTTCTCACGGTCATCGTCCACATCATCTTCAAACGCATCATCGAAATCTCCGCCCATAAGCATATTTATGAAACCCTCGATGCAGTTTCCGAGAAAGCGGAACGGTTTCGTCAGAAAATACAGAAAATCAATGAGTCCCATTCCTGAGAGAAGCACCGCACACACGAAAAACAGCACTACAGTAGTTATCCGTGCGCCGATCTTTCCGAAAAGCTTTATGAGGAATCCTGCGATAACGATGCTTGCCGCACCGCCTCCCTTGAATTTCACGCCGTTTTTGTACAGAGCGCTTACAAGCTGACCGAAGCCCTTGCCCGGCAGCTCGCCCTCAAAGAATATCTGTATTGCCGCACTGGTGAGGAACATGAGAGCTATTCCCCACACAGCACGTCCCGCAACGCATTTCTGACTTTTTTCGAGACCGATCTGCAATGCAGTGTAAATGAGTATGACAGGGACGAAAAGTGCCGACACGCCGAACATTCCGAAAAGAAAATCGTGTATCAGCCGCCATAGTGCCGTGCCGGGGATAAAAGCCATGAAAGCGGTCAGTATCCCGGCGGCGAAAAGTATTATCGACCAGAACTGGTTCTGTTCGTTTTTAGTCTGTTTCGGAGGTGCTTTTTTCGGCTTTTCTGCCGAAGGCGCTCCTTTTCGTTTGGATGCGCCCGATGCACCGCTGCTGTTTGTTTTTGCCATTTGTTATCTCCGTTTCTTTTTTTCAATATTTCATTACACAGTATTACTGATATCTTTTTTCTGTATTTTCTATGAGAGCGTACAAGCACTCCATGGCATCACTCAGACCTCCGAGCTCGTCAATAAGTCCAAGCTCCACAGCTTTTTGTCCCTCCACAACGCTTCCGACATCAAGGACAAGCTCCTGTGTATTCATCATAAGGCTGCGGAAGTCCTCCTCTTTGATGCGGCTGTTCTGGAGCACAAAGCTGACGATCCTGTCCTGCATCTTGTCAAAATACGAGAGTGTCTGCGGCACACCTAAAACAGTCCCGTTCATGCGGACGGGGTGTATGGTCATAGACGCTGTAGGAACGATAAATGAGTGCTTTGCGCTTACGGCAAGCGGTACGCCGATCGAGTGACCGCCTCCCACAACGAGTGACACGGTAGGAGTTTTCATGCCTGAGATGAGTTCCGCAATAGCAAGACCTGCCTCAACGTCACCACCCACGGTATTCAGGATTATCAGCAGTCCTTCGACACTTCTGTCCTGTTCGATAGCGACAAGGGCAGGGATTATGTGTTCATATTTGGTGGTTTTGTTCTGCTCTGCGAGTACGTAATGTCCTTCTATCTGACCGATGACTGTCAGACAGTGTATGAGGTGCTTTGCGTTTTGTGAGACAGTCTGCCCCAGCTTTTCCGCAAGCTCTGCCTCGTCAAGCTTATCGCCTGCTGTATTTTCTTTATCTTTTTCCTTATCATTATCCAAATTGATCACGCTCCTGTAAAATGATTTACAGGATTATTATGTGAAGCAACAATACTCCTTATACACTATTATAAACCATTTTGGTGATAAAGTCAAGCACCGTATCGCAGTATTAAATATGTAACGGTTGAATTTATATTGGTATTGTAGTATAATTAAGATATTCAAAATTGGCGGAGGCGGTGTTTATATGAATACTGACACAAACACAGCGGTTTCTGTGACGGAGACAAATCGAAAATATCTGATGTGCGAGAGGAAAGAGATCTATTATATCCTGATGGCTGTGGCAGGATTTTTTGGAGCGTATACATATGTGCTGCGGGGCAGCGTATTTTGCAATGCACAGACGGGAAACGTGGTTTTGATGGGAATAGCTCTCGGTGCGGGCAAATGGGGAAAGGCGTTGTATTATATTATACCGATATCCGCCTATATACTGGGATCTTTCGTATCTGAACTGCTTCCCGATCCGGTCAAGCATCACCTGCCGATACGCTGGGACACACTGCTGATCGGGATAGAGATGCTCGGTGCGCTGATACTGGGATTTGTTCCGCTTTCTGCGCCGGTACAGATCGCACAGGTGACGATAAATTTTATCGCTTCGATGCAGTACAACACTTTTCGGCAGGCGGAGGGAGAGCCTATGGCAACAACGTTTGCGACAAATCACATACGGCAGATCGGAGTAGGTCTCGCAAAGGAGATCAGGCATTTTCGTATGAAAGGCAAACCGCACAGAAAAAAACTGCTTGGGCATTTTGCGATGCTGATATTTTTCCTCTCCGGCGCTGTGATAGGGACGGTTCTGTGCAATTTTGCGAAAGAAAAAGCTGTCTGGTGCGTACTTTTGCCGCTGTCTGTGGTGCTGGGAAGCTTTCTTTATGCCGATCTTGTGAGCGAGAAAAATATGAAAGAGAGAAAGCCGTCGGGGCATTGAGGAAGTACTTAAAAGCTCCTTAGATGAGGGGAAACAAAACAACGCAGCAAATAGCACAAAAATCCGTGAAGTTTTTGATATTTATTTTGTGTAAAATTACATATTGACAAAAAAGGGGAGATATGGTAAAATAAATAAGTCGCCTGAGAGCGACGCAGCATCTTGAAAAATGAACAATGCAAAAGTAACGACCCTTGAGATTCCAAAGAGGAATCGAGTCAAGCAGAGACT
>CANQJO010000035.1 GCA_947624255.1 uncultured Ruminococcus sp. | reverse complement strand
TATCGGAGGTTGTTGTAGTAGTACTTGTTGTGGTGGTATCGGAGGTCGTTGTAGTAGTGCTTGTGCTTGTTGTTGTGCTATCCTGCGATGACTTATTTATAGTGATAAGACCTTCGTGCGTTTCAAAAACCACATCTTCAAAATCAACGTTAAATGTGGATTTTTGGTTTACAGATACTTTAATTGATGTATCGGTTGCATCGCTATCTAAAACATTGAAAGTCAATACTGCCAGCGTTCCGTTTCCGGTATTATTCTCAGAAGAAAGGTCATCCCAATTCAGTGTGTAAGGAACCATGGTTAAGTCTTTTCCAGATAGAAAAGTAGATGTGCCAAGAATCTTTCCGTCTTCGACTGACGCCAGGCTCAGCTTCGTGTTATCATATGTAACATCAAGACTTACTGCAGCTACGCCAGGGTTGTTTTCCATTATTATCGGAACTTCTACCGTACTGCCCGTATCCGCTGTCAGAGAACTTACTGTTATAGCTGGTACTAATTCACCCGTCTCAGAGTTTATTGACACCGTTCCTTTGATTGTTTCAAAAATCACATCATTAAAATCAATGTCAAATGTGGAGCTTTGGTTTACAGCAACGGCTACATCAGCACTACCGACTGCATTATCCTTAGCTTTAAATGACAACGAAGCAAGTGTACCTGTGCCTGTATTGTTCTCGTCAGAAAGATCATCCCAATTCAGCGTATAAGGTACGGCAGTTACATCTTTGCCCGAAAGAAATGTTGATGAACCCAGTATTTGCCCATCTGTCGCACTGATCAGCTCAAGCTTATCTGTATCGTAAGTTAAATTCAAGCTTACAGCTGCAACTCCCGGATTGCTTTTCAGCTCGATTGGGAGATCAAAAACGTCACCAGCGTTGACCTCGATAGATGATACCTCGATAATGCCCTTGTCTTCTGCATTGACATTATAAATGCCAATTCCGTTGATTGTTAAAGCTGTTGAAAGCAGCATTGATATAATCTTATTGTTCATAATTACCTCCAATTATACAGGTGCGATATAAAATCGCACCTGTATGCAAATGTTTACGCAAGCTTAATGTCCCAGCCGCCTGCAAGATATCTTCGCAGATAGACCACGTCTTTGAGATCGAATGAACTATCGCCATTAACATCACACGCCGCCTCGTTGTAAGTGATTTCCCAACCGCCTGCAAGAATTCTACGCATTACCACAACATCTTTAAGGTCAATGCTTCCATCTTCATTTACGTCGCCTGTGGTTGATGGTACCGGATCAGTGCCTTGATCGAGGTTGTTCCAGCAGGGATCATCACTGAATACATACTGCAAAGGATCTTGCGTCAGCTCAACATTGTTAAAGTGGGAACTGTCGTAACTTTCAAAAGTGATATTCTGTATATCGTTTCCTGAAAGAATAACCTTATGTGTTCCCGATGCAGGGAAGGCAAATTCAGTTCCGTCATCGTACTGGCAGAAATCACCCTTTATTTCCATAATTCCAGCAGTGAGGAGTTCAGAGTGATCAACATTAGTCATAGTTGCAAATTTACCGCCAACTATCACATTGTCATTAGCGTGTGTCATGTTCAGCTTACCGTCTGAAACGTTCTGTGCTGCGGAATCTTCATCCCGAACGATCAGATAATCGCCAGTGATATTGAGCTTGCCATTATTGAGTGCTAATTCTCCGCTGTGCTGATAAAGGCTACCATTAATATCTACATTATGACCGTTCAAATCAAATACGCAGGTATCTTCATAATAATCATCAACTCTTTCTAATACCAAGTTGCCTGTTATATTGAGATCGCATTTGATCTTTGCTCCGTTAATGATACCTCCATTGCTTTCGATATTAAGTGTAGCACTATCTGCACTCAATTCTGTAGCTATAAGATGTCCTTTTAATATGATTTTTCTGTCGCCGGAATTAGAAATGTTTAATGCATTAAAGAATGGTTCACCATAGTCACTATGGGGACTTGATATACTAATGGTTTGATCTTCCTTACCATTTAATATAAATGTTGCTGTTCCACAGTTCTTCAAGCAAGAAGCTCCGCCGTTAGCCGTTATATCTCCTCCGCATTCGATAGTACCACCTTTAATTGCCGGACTATTAACATAGTCGTCACGAGTGATATTGAAATCTCCAGCAATGCTCAGCTTGTCTTTTTCGTCCTGCATATAAAGTCCGCCAGAGCTGATTGTCATATCGCCTTTAACGTTGACAGTTCCTTTTCCGAAATACAATCTTCCATTCAGAGTGAGATCATCAACGTTAAGAACTGCTCCGCTAAGGTTCAATTCATCATTACAGGTGAGAACGCCGTTTACATTTGTAGGCTTTCCGTTAAGATTGATATTAGTATAATCCCAACTGTTGCCAGATGTTAGATCGCCGTCAAATGTTATTGATGAACAATTGAACTTCGTTTCGCCAATGATTGTAGAATCACCTGTAACCTTGAAATCAGAACAAGTTACCGCTCCAAGTTCAAGAACACCATTCCTTGTGGAGATATTCAAAGGATTTGTGCCGCAGTTGATAGATGTTGCTCTGAAGGTATCATCGGTATTCAGTATGCGCTTATCGGAATTCTGGAAATCAATGTCATTGAATCTGCCACCATCCATATAGATAGTAACATCATCCTCGCCAGAGAGAACAAGTTTGTTATTGCCGCCCAACTCATTATAGCGTTCAAATATATAGGTGTGGATGACATGATTAAGCCTTATATCACCCTTCACGTCAATTACGCCGTCCTGAATTGAATCGCCAGTACCTTCTAAGTGTAAATCGCCGCCTACATTGAGCTTGTCATTTTTATTCTTCATGTAAAGGAAGCCATTGTGATGATAGTTACCTGTCGCAGTAACATTACTTCCGTTCAATGTAAAGTCGCCGTTTGTTGTAGCATCGCCATTGATCGTAACGCTTGTTTTGTTAAGTGTGATCGAATCAGAACCAAGAAGGTCACCGTTGATCGTTATCTCGGAACCTCTGTATTCCAAGTTGCCGAGCGTTACATTTCCGTCAATGATGAGCTTATCTGCATTGAGCTTTGCTACAGAAACGTAGCTTTCATCATTTCTGCTCTCGTTGCAAATAAGGTGGAGAGTCTTTCCGTCGATGGTAGTAGAACTATCTGCACGGAGAGTACTATCGACAGTTATAGTTCTGGAATCAGAATTGTTGATGTCAAGAACATTTGCATTGATTCCATTACCGCTTATATTCTGATTTCCGGTTCCTGATAATAATACAATGTGCATATCTGAGCTGTCTAACCGACCGCTAATATCACCTTTGATTTCAATAGTACCGGCTGTGAATGAGGTGTCTCCATTCAGATCTACATTGCCGTCAACGCAAATCTTGTCAGTCTTATTATTCATAACAATGTTGCTGCCGTCTATTTCAGAAAGATTACCCTTAATATTGGCAGTTCCCTTGTTAATGACCAACTCTCCGGTGTTTCCCCAGTAGCCGTCCTCTCCGTCATAAATGTCGCCAACATACACATTTTTATCAGCAGTCAGTTTATGTCCGTTAAGATCAAGCTTTGCCCGGATGATAAGATCAGTTTCAACCTCAAGATCGTCAGTCAGCATACGATCTTCGGAAATAACGAGTGCAGGCTCTAATTCCTTAAATGCAATGGTAGAAGCGTAATATTTACCGAGCCAAGCAGGACCATGTGTTCCACCGGCATAGCCTGTTCCATAACCATAACCGCTTACATATCCACCGGAAGCTCCGCCACCATTTGAGCCGGAAGCTTGTGATTTATAGCCTAAGCCCTGTGTACACTGATCAACAAGTTTTCCGTCTTCCCAATGAAGATTGATTCGCAGGGGAGAATTGTTCGCATTGATAACTTCCCAGCTATTTTCAAATTTGGCAAGGATCAAATCGACCTTATAGCCGACCTCAACATAAAGATAACCTGTAAGTTGAGTACAAGTGACTGGCATATCTGTTGATGAAACAGTGCTTAGTGTTCCTTTTTCTCCTAAACCGACATATATACGAGCAAGTTCCTTAGAGAAAAATTTACCCGATACTGCACATTGAACTCCGAGTTTTTCTGTAGCGCTTGCCTGCATAGTAAGCCTTTGATTAGTGAAATTCTTGACGGTTCTGAAACCGTTTTTCAAAGTCCATTCAATACCTGCGTTCATGCTGCAAGAAAAGGTCAGGGTTAATTCACCTGATACGGAAACTGTTGCTGATGCAACAACGTTAGCAGAGAAGCCTGCTGTTCCCCATACAGGAATGGAGAGAAGATCAATGCTTCCCGTTTTTTCAGCAGCAAGTTTCGCAGCCAGTGTACCTGAAACCTGTGCATCTGCTTTAAATCCGAGGTAAAACTTTGAAAGCTTATCCCACTCATAAGGCACATTAATGTTGTTAATGGAACCGGAAATCTTAAAACTTGTATCTCCAAGAGGAATTGTTTTGCTGAACGAGTTTCCGCTTGAAGTTGCAGGCTTAGGGGCATATTTCAAAGATTTACCATTTACCATTAAGCTTGCTGCTGCAGGGTGAAGTACTTCGATATTATCATAGTCAATAACAGCATAGCCCTCAACATCGCAGCTAATAACTGAATCTTCATCTGCATCCTCGGTTTCGATAGTCCAAGTATTACTATCTTCATCTAACCATGCATCAGTAGCTTTTCTGATAATTTCAACTCCATCAACGACAAATGTAAAATTATCACCATCATTGACTGTCTTGCTGCTTCCTGTAACTTTTACTGTCGTACCATCTATGGAAGCGGACTTTGCATCAGTCATACGGATGACATTATCCGCATATTCAACTACATCCTTGTGAGTTTCATCGATCTGAGTTGACTTGTATGTATCATGCATATCCTTGAAAGCTATATCACTTTCTGTTGCTTTTACATAAAGTGAAGGATGAAACTCTTTATTTTCCAATGCAAACCAGCCCTTATTCACAGCAACCTGAGCATCTCCGTCATAGTAAACTGCATCTGCATCGGTAAATGATATAGCCACATCATTCGGAAATCCCAAGCAGAAATTCATTGTATGAGCAGCAAAGTCTCTTGTAACGTATTCGTTGGGATTAAATTTGTCGCCAAGCACATCGAAAACGCCGAAATTAGCTGCGAGAGTTATTTCTGAGCCGTATTCATAGTCAGTAAGATCAGTATAAAACTCCTGAAGCTCACTTCCGCTTGCGGCACTCATCTCAAAGCCTTCGACGAGCTTATGTATCCATTCGCCACGAGTCAAATATCCAGGGCTTTCGTCGTAATACGTTCCAACTGGAAAATAGTTTATCTCGCCAGTCGTATAAGAATTGATCATGTCAGCATCTGTCTGATCCAGTTTCCCATCAGCATTAACATCCGCCTGCGGACAATCTGACAGTTTCACTTTCAGAACACTCTCTGAGTCCTTGACATCAATGACTCCATCTCCGTTGACATCACCATTAAGGATATTGGCTGCATCCGCTGACTGCTTTGCTGATATTTGAAGCGAATCACTACCAATATCAGGTGGAGTATAGTCTACAGCATTGCTCCGTAAAGCTATTCCGTCAAATGGAATGATCGATAATCCCATTATACCTGAAATTGCTGTGGAGACGATTCTTTTGACGATTGATTTTTGCATCACACATCCTCCTTTACTTGTATCATCACATAATATTGCCTAACAGGTATATAATATAATGATGTAAGCACTGTTTTCTTGAAATATGCAATTCTAAGAAATCCAATCAAAACAGTGTAATATAGCGGATATTAAATTATCAAGTTGCTATTTTGACAACAATTTACAACTGCCTGCATATACTGTTGATCATTCTACGCTGATATACAACATCAGGGTGAACATATCTGTTGAGCGTAAGATTTACAGAACTATGACCGAGGACAGCGGACAGTGTTTTCACATCGAAGCCGTGTTCTGCACAGTTGGTAGCAAAGGTATGGCGGAGCTTGTGAAAATTATGATTTTTGATCTCAGCAGACTTCAATATCCTTTTGTAGCGATATTGCATAGTTCTCGGCTCGACAGGCTTATCCACGCCTGAAAGAATATAGTGATCAGCTTCATCTCTGAACATTATGAAATACTCCATTAGAAAATCGGGAATTGCAATATCTCTGAATGAAGATGCCGACTTCGGAGCTGAAATAACTATTTTTGTTTTTCTGTTGCCGTTTGCCGATGTGATACGCTGAACAGTCCTTCGGATATGCAATATCTTGTGCCGAAAGTCAACATCTTCCCATTTTAAGCCACAAATCTCACCGATACGCAATCCCATACAAAGTGACAGCAGGATACCGAAAGCAGTCAATGACATATTAGCTTTCAGGTAGTCTATAAGCCGTTTCTGTTCTGTATCGTCAATTCTGGCAATCTGCTTTTTCTCAACTTTTGGAAGTGTGACATTTTTCAGAGACAGCTTAAAACCATACTCGTCCTGAGCATAACTCAATAGTGCCTTGAAAACTGTAATAATATCTCTCACATAGCTCGCAGATAAGCCGTCTGCGAGCTTTTTGTTTATATACTCGTTGATACGCCCAGCGGAGAGATCAGCACACGGAACATCACCGAATATTGGGAGGATATGCTTCTCGAATTTTGCCTTATAATTAGCAAGCGTGGACTCTTTGACACGATTAACTACAGCATTGAGCCACTCAGCATATACCTTACCTACTGTGATATATCTGATAGTAAGGTAGCGTGATGCTATCTCCTGACCAATCAACACTTTGCTTTCTGCCTCCGTATAAGTTTTACCGTATACATATTGATACTGAGCCTTTCCCTTATCGTCATATCCAACAATAAACTTTCCCATATACCGTCCGTCTTTACGAACTGTAATATTCACACCATTGTTTTCCATTATGTAACCCTCCACATTGCTAAGATATCGTCATCATAACCATTTTTTGCGAATTATTATGTGCAAATTGCTGATTTTTCTCAAAACCGGTTGAATTATTGACAATTATCAAGTATAATATAAGAAAAAGCATTGTGTACCGTCTTGGTATACTTTTCTTGATTATATCATTTTCGTTAAATTGCATATTTCAAGAAATTCAGCTAATGTAATTATAAAGGGTTACTGCGCTGAAAGTGCGCTGTGTGCGCGCTGATTATGTGAAAAAGCTCCTTACAGTGTAATCGCTGTAGGGAGCTTTGTTGTATATCGTAAATTAGCGTGTATGGCATTTCGTGACTGGACAGGAAATTATCCCCGTAAACAGTACGAACGGCTCTGAGGTGCTTTACCGTTCGCCAGAGAGCCTATCATCATTCAAGGTCGTTCCGCTTACGCTTCTGCTGTTGTCCTCGACTCTGCTCCTGTCGGAGATATTCCTCTATCGTCCTTGTAGCTTCGGACAGCTCACGGGACTTCTTATCCGCCTGATGGTATTCTGCATCTTTCTGTGACCGCTTTTCTTGAAGCGACTTAATATGCTTTTCAAGATTTTCCACCTTCGGAATATTGCCTGACGGGTAAAGCTCCAAAACCTGTTTGCAGCTTTCGTGATATTCGGCAATATCGCCGCCGTGTTCCTTGCGGTACTTCTTTTCCTCCCGACCGCTGAGTGCTTTCAGTTCCTCTCCGATATGCTTGACCTTGCGATATTTTTTCAGCACTTTGAGTTTTTCTTGCAAATCTTTGATCTGTGCGTTCAGGTCATTCAGCTCACCGACAAGATGCGCCCTTTCAATAAATGCCGCCATCGCAGCACCACGAACCTGATTCGGCTCAACACCGTATGCGGTGATAATGTTTTTGGCGATACTCGCCACCTTCATATTGCCCCTGTCAATGGCATCACGAACAAACTTGTTCTCCTCAGCTTTCGGAGTTATTTCTCTGATCTTAGTTCTTGGCACATACATCATACCGCCCTGATACTGTGCGATACGCCCTTTGATCTGCTCGGTTTCATAATACCAGCCCAGCGTTCGGCTCCGAGTGAACTTCGCTCTCGGATTGCGTTCCTTCTGCTCGGCAAGCATAAATTTCAGGTCGATCTTATGGTCGGGATTGTATTCGTAGAGTATGCCGAAATCTGCGCACTTGGCAAGGAAGTCCTCAAAGTTTTCGCTGACCTTGATAGCCTGATCTATTGCATATTTCAGTTTAGATTTCCACGATAATCCTTGCCTTGACATATCCCACTCCCAATGGTTCTTGCCCTTGCCCATTTCGGGATGTTCGATTACGGATAAGTGATGCTGACGGCATACCTCGTCTGTGATGTTCATGAGTTTCTGAAATGACCTGTCCTGCTTTGTGGTGCGGCGATTCTCGTGTGTTTCAAAAGTCCTGCCGTCGATGCAGTTGGTGTTATTGAAAACCACATGAAGGTGCGTGTGTTCCTTGTCGATGTGGCAGGTCATGAAATACTGATATTCGCCTTTCAGAAATTGCTCACATATCTCCTGACCGAGCTGCAATGCTCGCTCCGGCGTGATTTCCCCAGGCTTGAAACTGACGATAAAGTGCTGGGCGAGGACGGAGCTTTTACCTGTACCGTGTTTTCTGATTTCAGCAAAATCATGACTTGCCTGCAACGGATCAGAGCTGCACCCCTCTGTGATAATCAGTCTGCCGTTATCCGTCTTATCAGGATTTGCGATGTAGTTCAGTGCTGCAAGGTCATCAGCAGAGATTGAAAATATCTTAGTGGTTGCCAGAGCCGATTCACCCCTTCCTTGATCTCAGCAATATCATCATCGTAAACTCTGCCGCCGCTGTTTGCTCTCACGGCGATCTGATTGATATTGCCTGAGATGTTTCTTGCGAGGCGGAGAATCTCGCTCAGCTTCTCCTCGTTGAACTGGACGATGTAGCCCTCGAAGATCATCGCCCTGACGAACTCGCTCCTTGACTTCATTCTGCTGTTGCGGAATTTGCGGTCGATAGCGTCAAGCTCCTCACGGCTCACCCTGATCTTCAGGTAAAGATCACGGCGATTCTTGTTTTCTTTCGCATTCATTTTGGTGTAAACCTCTCTTTTTATTTTTCTGTGCAGGGTTTCAGGGGCGGCAGCCCTCTGACAAGCGGTGCGAATTGTGGGTTGCAGTTATTGCGCCCACGATTTGCCGAGCTTGCGCGATTTGTGTTAGCCCCTGTGGGGCTATTTTCCGTTTGAGCCTGTCGGCTCAGGTGGTTTCCTCACTTCCGTGTGAGGAATTGGAGCATCAGCGACTATATTTCTCTGTGCCTGATCGCTCCGCCGCCGTCCCTTTGATAAATATACTGGATAAATCTCGAAAAGTCAATGAATCGAAAATCGGGCATTCGTCAAAATGACAGTTGCGGGTTTCTATGCTCTCAGGGTATCGTAACCCCCTCATAACTGCACGTTTCTGAATTTTCGATTGCTCCGATTTCGGGCTGTGTTGAGAAAAGTTTGTCTGGTATGCGAATAGATTTTTAATGGTATTGCGCGCTATAATTGAAGTATGAAAATGGAGAACAGAGCTTCGGCTCATGGAACAGAAATAAAAATAATAAAGAGAGAGCGAGGTGATTTTGAATGGGTATCTATGCAGAGAAGCGTGATAAGCTCGTTGCTCGGATTGAGGAACTGACGAAACGCATCGCCACTGATACTGCCAAGAAGCAGGAGCTTGAGGAGAAGCTGAAAGAAGCGAACCGTCTTGCGATGGCGGAGCAGTTCAACTGTAAGCCCCGTGAGCTTGATGACATCATCAATTCGGAGCATTCCCTTTTGCAGAAACTCCGTGCAAGCGGTCTGTCGGATTCCGAGCTGCTTGAAATGGTCGGTGTCCCTACTGACGATAGCGACAAGGACGGTGACAGCAAGAATGCGGACAGCTCGGATTGCGATAAGTCGGATAGTGATACTGCCGAGGACAGCACCGAGGACGATGATGAGATCAAGTTCTATGGCGAAGCGCTGACCGACTAACACAAAAATGCCTGAACGGTCAAAGGCAGTTTCCCCGTAACCGCACGGGACGATTTTTATGGATACAGACAGCAGGAAGTGCGAAAATGGATCGAGCTGTCGGAAAGGATAGTGTAGAACGAATAAAACTACAAATGCCGTAGAGAGAGAAAAGGCAGGCGTAAGAACTATGCAGGAGATGGACGAGCTTTACAAAGATTGTCCGACACACACCAACACTTATGAGGTGGACGGTGTGAAGCACAAAGTTGTAAGTCACTTTGTCGGAGACAGGGATATTAACGATGTGATGCTTGGCTATGCTTTCAATAAGGTAGTCAACGAAATGATGCACCGTGTTCCTTGCTCGGATACAGAGTAAACTTTTTTCTCAAAAGCTATTGCTTTTTCCGATACGGCGCGCTATAATAGACTCGTATCGGAAAGAGCTGCTTTGGAAATGCAGGAAAGGAGTTTACGATGTTACCAAAGCAGACTGAATATAAAGTGGGAATGTACCTCCGCTTGTCCCGTGATGATGAGCGTGTGGGAGAGTCCCTCTCGATTGAAAACCAGCGAACCATTCTGACGAAATATATTGAGGAACAGCACGGCTGGACGCTTTACGATGAGTATGTGGATGACGGCATTAGCGGAACTACATTCGACCGCCCAGGTGTCCAGAGAATGCTCGAAGATGCAAAGGCTGGCAAGATCAACCTTATCATCTGTAAAGACCTCTCACGTTTCGGAAGAAACTACATCCAGGTCGGTCAGTACACGGACTATATTTTCCCCATGTACAATATCCGCTTCATAGCACTGAACGATAATATCGACACAGCGAAATCGGACAGTGCTTCAATGGATATGATGCCGATCATGAATGTTTTTAATGAATGGCACGCTGCCAACACTTCAAAGAAGCTGAGAGCTGTTTTTGAAGCGAACGCAAAGTCGGGAAAGTATAAGACCAACTATCCGCCTTACGGCTATATGAAAGGCACAGACAAGAACTGTACGCCTATCGTTGATCCGTATTCCTCGGAGATCGTCCGCCGTATCTTTGAAATGAGGGCGGCAGGCTACAATGTGAAACGGATAGTCGATGTTCTCAACAGAGAGCATATCCTTGTACCGTCCGACTACTATTATCACACTATCGGAAAGCCGAATCCTTACCGCACCTCGCATCTGTGGGGAGTGTCTGCGGTCAAGCGTATTCTCCGCAATCCTATCTATCTCGGACACCTGATTCAGCTCCGCACCACAACCGTGAGCTATAAGAATCACAAGACCGTCCGCCGTGACGAAAATGATTGGGCGGTCACTGAAAATAATCATGAAGCGATCATCTCTCAGGAGCTGTGGGACAGGGTGCGTGAAGTCGATGATTCGGTAAGCAACGGCAAGTCCTCCAAGAACGGTATCACGATGCCGTTGTCAGGCTTGTGCTATTGCTCGGATTGCGGTTCGAAGATGAAGCAGAACAGCAATATCCACTGTAAGACAAAGCCTTGCTACACTTGCGGTAGGTATAGCCGTTTCGGGAAAGAATATTGCTCTTCACATACGATAAGGCTTGAGCTGATAGAGAGCCTTGTGTTGCAGGATATTCAGCACCAGATCGACTTCGTTATGAATGAGCCTGATGTGAGAGCAAAGCTCCTCGCTTACAAGCAGGGCGAGAACGCTGTGCAGGACAGCTCAGACAGGAAACGGCAGCACGATATTGTGAAGCGTATCGACGAGCTTGACGGTCTTATCCAGAGCGTCTACGAGGATAAGGTGGCAGGCAAAGTTCCCGAAAAGGTGTGTATCGGCTTGCTTGAAAAGTATCAGGCAGAGAAGGATAAGCTGACCGCTGAACAGGACGAGCTGAGAAAGCGTTCCGAAGCGACACGGCAGGACGAGCGTGATGTTGACGAGTATATCCGCCGTATGAAGTCCTACGCAGGAGCGAAGAAGCTCACCCGTGAAATGGCTCTGGAGCTTATCGAGTACATCAAGGTCGATGCTCACCCAGGTCACCGCAACCTTCCGAGAACGATCCACGTCTTTTATAAGCTGATCGACAAGCCGCTGACCAACAAAAGAAATGCCCTCGAATGATCGGGGGCATAAAAAACAACTATTGAACCTTCCATAATTGCTGTTGATATTCTCAAAAAGTTCAGCTTTTTGCTTTTCAGTTTTTGCATCATGGATAAAAGCAATCTCACTTTCAGGAATACCGCC
>CANQJO010000034.1 GCA_947624255.1 uncultured Ruminococcus sp. | reverse complement strand
ACTGAAAATCCAGTCTTTACAAGGGTTAAAAGGGTATCCAATTGTTACGAAAAGGCAATTAGACTGTCAAACTTCCGGGCAGGACAGTTTCGGCTGTCCTGTCTTTATTTTTGCTTCATTTCTTTTTTTCATTTCCTTTTTTACGACAGAAGTGGTAAAATAAATTTAGGATTTTTATACAAGGCCGTTTTTTTTCATCCTGAGCACGAAATTTTTCGCATTTTTATAATAGGGAATTATTTATGAGCTATTTCTGATATATAAGGAGGGATCCGTATGAAGATATGGAAAAACTTATCTTTGGCGTTTGCCATGATGGTTGTACTGGCATGCATAGCCATACCCGCCTTCGCCGCGGACACGATCACGCTGCCGATCACGGTGGAGGAGGATTATACACGGGCACAGGAGCTGCTTTCGCTGATCAACGAACGCAGGCACGAGCTCGGCGTTATGAACGACCTGCAGATGGACGAGAAGCTGCAGGATATCGCGATGCAGCGTGCTGCAGAGCTTGTGGTATCGTTCTCACATGACCGTCCGTTGGGGAGAAGTATTTTAGGTGAATACCCTGACATTCGTGGCGAAAATATCGCAGAAGGACAGGGGTTGGCGAAGGTAGTGTTTAACGATTGGAAAGGATCTACACTCCATGGACCTACCATGAACTCCAGGGACTCCAACTACTGCGGGATAGGATGCGTGCTGTATGAAGGGACAAGATACTGGGTACTTGAAACATATGCAACAGCCATGAGCACAGTGACAACCACAACGGGGGTTAAGCAGGCACAGCGCACGGTGGATGTAGATGTATCAAAGATAAAGTTCAAGGCATGGACGTGGACATCCCCGTTCGAGGGAATCGAGAAATATCTTAACACCACCGGTCCATACTTTGGATATGATACGCAGGCCGGGATCAGCATCATGAACTTCGACCCGGATGACGTTGGCATGGGCTACGTGTGCGACCCGTCGATGCTCACCTTCAGCGCAAATACGCCGGACGTGTTCACGGTGACACCGGGCGGAATTCTATCCCCGAAGAAAGTGGGCACCGGATCCATGACAGTGGCGCTTAAGGCACGGCCCGAGATCAAGGGCGATGTATCCGTGACGATACAGACAAATATCCTGAATGTATGGAATAAGTCCATGTCGTATGAAATCAATGGCGGGACTACGTTTGACTATACGGGCAGCGCAATCACGCCCGGCATGACGATCAAGGATATTTTCGGCAACACGCTTGCTGAAGGGACGGATTACGTGCTGGAGTATTCGAATAACGTGAACCCCGGCATGGCAGGGATAAATATTTATACGGCCGGGAACTACGCCTATATGGGGGCAAAGACCCTGTATGACACGGCATATTTCATGATCGCAGCCCCGCCGGAGACGGAGACGGAAGCGCCGGCAGGAGGGGAAGATAAGAATACCGGGCAGGGAAGTAACACAGGCGGTGGAAAAAATCCAAGCAAAACCCCAGAAGGCGGCACCGTGGAGGACGGCATACAGGCCCCGGCCCCGGTATCCGTATCAAAGCTTGTATCCAAAAGCAGGCACAAGCTTACGGTGAAGTGGAAGAAGAAGGCAGGCGTGTCCGGATACCAGATACAGTATGCCCTGAATAAAAAGTTCACGAAGGGGAAGAAGACGAAGAAAGCAGCCGGGTATAAAAAGACAAGCCTGACGGTAGCAAAACTGCATAGCGGGAAAGTTTATTATGCCAGGATCCGCACGTATAAAAAAGTGAATGGGAAGACCTATTACAGCAAGTGGAGTAAGGCAAAGAAGATACGGGTGAAATAAGCTGTATAAACGGAAAATAGGACAGTTTCGGCTGTCCTGTTCTATCAGCTTGAGGAGAGTACCACGTCCATAACACCTGCATGGGCGTGGGTGAATCCCCTGTTTACTGGTTCTGGATGTAGGCGCGTACATGGTCCAGGCTGTTTTCACTTGCCGTGGTTACAAAGTAGCTGTCTGACCAGAAATACGGCTTCCAATAATACTTTTTTAGCAGTGTCTCCCCGTATGCCTTGCGCACGAAACGCGAGGACTGGGTCTTCACCACGTTCACAAGCTCCCCTGGCGCCGTGAACGGGTCCGCTTCGAACAGGATATGCACATGGTCCTCCCCGCCGCCCATCTCAAGGATCTCCAGCCCGCGCTCCCGGAAGATGGAGCGTATCTTTGAATACAGGCACGTCCTCACCACCCCGCTGATCACCGGGTGCCGGTATTTTGTCACGAGCACCATGTGGTACTGCAGGAGGAAGCAGCTGTGGCGGTTCGTATAATAAGGGTTCCCTTTCTTCTTTTCGTACATATGTTCCGCCCCCCTTTACACCCACCTGTTTTTATGTTATAATTATATTATAAAATAAACAGTTATTCAAGGGGTACAGCCATGTACATGACGGAACGGATCATCCTGAGGGAGAACGGCACGGCAAACGCCGGCGGCGGGCTATACGGATACCTGGACTGCAGCTGCGGGCACGCCAGGTGCCTTTATAATGCCGCCCTTTTCCGGATCCGCCAGGTCTTCACCGGCTAGGACAAGGAGAAACGCACACCGAACGAAGAGGGGGTCTTTGCCGAGGCCGCGCGCATGCGGGAACTGCACCCAAAGACGGCAGTCCGCAGGGTCCTTTCCTACACATCAAAAGCGGACGTGACGGCAGGCGACTACATCCCGGTGTACGGGAAGGATGACGGGAAGGCGTGCTTCAGCGGCAGGCGTATCCGCCGCGGGCTGTACCGCTGCCATGACGGGCTGGTCATCAATGCAGACTGTAACGGTGCCGCAAACATCATGCGCAAGGCATTCCCGGATGCATGGGGCGGGCGCACGGACTTCCGCTTCCTTGCACAGCCTGAAGTGAGGGGCTTCCACGAACTGAACCCAAAGCCGGACAGGATAAAAGATCCGGGCTTACGAAAAGTATTCCGGTAACGGATAGGGCCGCGTGAACCGGCCGGTGCCTGCGATACGTCCCGCTTTGTATCCGGGATAGAATGTTACAGCACAAAAAGTCCTTTCCCCGGAAAGGATACCACTTCCATAGCACTGCTGGTCAGGCGCATGGGAGTGCGTTGTTCATAAGATTTGTCATGCACTTTCTTGTAATATAGGGGAAGTGGTAGACTTTATCATAGATTAACACTTCTGTGCTTGAGGAGATGAATTTATGCAACGGCCTTTGACTTGTGTTGAAATATGCGCTGGAGCTGGTGGACAGGCACTTGGATTAGCTATGGCCGGCTTTTCTCATGTAGCATTAGTAGAATATGAACTTGATTACTGTAAGATATTGAAAGAAAACCGCCCCGAATGGAATGTGATATGCGCTGATGTACATAATTTTGACGGGCATCCATATCGAGGCATTGATTTACTTGCCGGTGGAGTTCCTTGTCCTCCATTCTCTGTGGCGGGAAAGCAGTTAGGAAAAGATGATGACCGAGACCTTTTTCCAGAAGCAATCCGCTTAGTTGAAGAAATCAATCCAAGAGCAGTTATGCTGGAAAATGTGCGAGGATTTCTGGATTCAGGATTTGACGATTACCGCGACGAAATATTTAGAAAATTGAAAAAGCTAGGATACGTTCCCTATATTAAACTTCTCAATGCTTCGGATTACGGAGTTCCTCAGCTTAGACCACGTGTCGTTATTATTGGGATTCGCACAGATGAGAAAAATACGTTTATTTACCCAACAGGCTGTCCCGGAAGCGCAAAATCTGTAGGTGAAACATTATATGATTTAATGGCTGAAAATCACTGGCAAGATGCAAAAAAATGGGCCGAAAATGCAACAAGAATCGCGCCCACACTGGTTGGCGGCTCAAAAAAACATGGAGGTCCTGATCTTGGGCCAGTCAGGGCAAGAAACGCATGGGCAGAACTTGGCATAGACGGACGTGGAGTTGCAGACCAAGCGCCCGCTAAAGACTTCTGCGGTATGCCAAGACTTACAAGCCGAATGATGGCACGAATACAGGGGTTCCCCGATACTTGGACTTTTGGAAAGAAAAAAACAACTGCATGCCGAATGATTGGGAATGCATTCCCACCGCCTGTTGCAATGGCTGTTGGACAAGAAATACGGAGGTGTCTTGAAAATGGATAATGTACTGATTTTAGAAGCAAGAAAGAAATTTCATCGAAGCCTAATTGAAGCTGGTATGTGGGTAGTTGACAGTATTGGCGTACCCTCCAATGCTGATGTTGGTGACAGAGCAAAAGCCAAAGATGGGAAATACAATGTTTCAACTTTAATTGCTCAGAAAATGGCCACTCTTGCAGGTGTTCCTCAGACGACCGGATCGAAGAAAATGGGAACAAGTGCTGGAGTGAAATTTGAAGATTTGATTGCCCAATTTATTCGGGACACCTTTCCTTACTTGCAACATTTGCGTCCAGGACTATGGACTGTGCTAAGTTTAGGAAATCAAAGCTCAACAAAGGCCTCCAGCTTTGCTCAATATGAGCATTTAGAGTATTTGATGGAGCTAGTAAACACAAATAGCAAATTAATGACAGTTTTAGGAAATGACTATGTAGTTGCTCCAGATATTGTCGTCTATCGTGGATTATATGAAGATGAGGAGATCAACATAGACCGGCAATACATAAATGACGAAATTTGCACGATGGCCGCATTGAGAAAGAAAAATGGAGGTAAGCCAATATTACACGCCTCTGTTTCAGCAAAGTGGACAATGCGAAGCGACCGAGCACAAAATAGTAGAACGGAAGCCCTTAATCTCATCAGAAATCGCAAAGGAAACCTCCCACATATTATGGTCGTGACGAATGAACCGTTGCCATCTAGGCTTGCTTCTCTTGCTTTAGGTACCGGTGATATAGACTGCTTATACCATTGTGCGCTTTATGAACTGCAAGAGGCAGTAAGACAATTTGGGTCAGAAAATGGCAGGGATGATATTGTGGAGAGCCTTGAAAATTTAATTGATGGCAAACGTCTCAAAGATATATCAGACTTGCCACTTGATTTGTCTGTGTGATGGCAGATTCAATTTCTACTACTCGTAGAAGTGAGATTATGTCTCACATCAAGAGCAAGGACACCAGTATAGAACTACTGGTACGACACAAACTGTTTTCGATGGGATACCGTTATCGGGTTAATTACAAGGCCCTGCCCGGGAAGCCAGATATTGTGTTTGATAAGAAAAAAGTCGCAGTATTCATTCACGGTTGCTATTGGCATGGCCATGATTGTGGGAGCCGTTATGCTCATACCAGTCAGTCGAATAAGGCATATTGGGGTTCAAAAATTGAACGCACAAGAAAAGAAAATAAGTGTGCATCATCTGTCGCAGGATCATCACACTTATAATCTTCACCATATGCTGCCAAGGGACAGACAGAGCTGCTCCCTTAACAGCCCATAGTATAACGCGATACGGAAAAGATTTCAAGCCCCTTGGGCTATTTTTTTTGCCCTCCGGTCATAATATGTATTTTTTGCAGAATCCCAGCATTTTTTCATTCAGGATAAAATGCTGTGCCCAAAAACCGTCCCTGTAATTTTATACAGGGAGTTTATTTTTCATCTGAAAAATATTCTTTCTTACATATTAAAACAAAAATTTAAAGGAGGCTGGTTTAAATGAAGAAGTTAAGGTACTTGTTTGGTTTTCTTTTCATGATTTTGGCTTTGTCCGGGATTTCGGCTGCAGCTTCCGCTGCGGACACGATCACGCTGCCGATCACGGTGGAGGAGGATTATACGCGGGCACAGGAACTGCTCACGCTGATCAATGAACGCAGGCACGAGCTCGGTGTTATGAATGACCTGCAGATGGACGAGAAGCTGCAGGATATCGCGATGCAGCGTGCTGCAGAGCTTGTGGTATCGTTCTCACATGACCGTCCGTTGGGGAGAAGTATTTTAGGTGAATACCCTGACATTCGTGGCGAAAATATCGCAGAAGGACAGGGGTTGGCGAAGGTAGTGTTTAACGATTGGAAAGGATCTACACTCCATGGACCTACCATGAACTCCAGGGACTCCAACTACTGCGGGATAGGATGCGTGCTGTATGAAGGGACAAGATACTGGGTACTTGAAACATATGCAACAGCCATGAGCACAGTGACAACCACAACGGGGGTTAAGCAGGCACAGCGCACGGTGGATGTAGATGTATCAAAGATAAAGTTCAAGGCATGGACGTGGACATCCCCGTTCGAGGGAATCGAGAAATATCTTAACACCACCGGTCCATACTTTGGATATGATACGCAGGCCGGGATCAGCATCATGAACTTCGACCCGGATGACGTTGGCATGGGCTACGTGTGCGACCCGTCGATGCTCACCTTCAGCGCAAATACGCCGGACGTGTTCACGGTGACACCGGGCGGAATTCTATCCCCGAAGAAAGTGGGCACCGGATCCATGACAGTGGCGCTTAAGGCACGGCCCGAGATCAAGGGCGATGTATCCGTGACGATCCAGACGAACATCCTGAATGTATGGAATAAGTCCATGACATTTGAGCCGGTGGAAGGCACCAGTGTATACCGGTATACCGGCAGCCCGGTCTGCCCAAAGTATACCGTAAAAGATATCTTTGGGAATACGCTGAAAGAGGGGACCGATTACTATATTGTTTACTCAAACAACACGGAGCCCGGCATGGCAAGGGCAACCTTCTATACAACCGGGAACTATGCATATATGGGTGCGCCAACGATGTATGACTACCGGACGTTCACCATTTCACAGGACTCCGGGGTAGTGCTTGAAGGCGGTGGCGGCGGAACTACCGGTGGCAGCACCGGCGGGACTACCGGAGGCAGCACGGGTGGAAGTACCAGTGGAAGCACGGGTGGAACAACCGGAGGGAGCACAGGCGGCACAACCGGAGGGAGCACAAGTGGAACCACTGGGGGCAGTACCGGCGGGACCACTGGTGGAAGCACCAGCACCGGAGGTGGATGGAGCAGCGGCGGGGACACCGGCGGGAGTCCGGGCGGCAGCACCAGCGGCAGTATCAGCGGTTTCGGCCCCGGGACACAGGATGACCAGGAACTGCAGTTTAACAATGATGTTGTTGATGTACCGACTTACAGCCATGATTATGGGCAGCCAAAAAGCTTGGCTGTCTCGCTGCCGAAAACGTCCTTTGTATATACGGGAAAGGCGATCAAACCGGCAGTGACCGTAAGCTCAAATGGGAAAGTGCTTGCATCCAGCAAATATACGGTAACGTATAAAAAGAATAGGGACGTGGGCATCGCATCGGTTACCGTAACGGGGAAAGGCACATACAAGGGCCTGTCAGCGGGCGCAACTTTCAAGATCAAGCCGAAAAAGGCATCCATTTCGAGCCTGAAATCGACGGCCAAGAAAAAGATTACTGTGACGTGGACGAAAGACTCACAGGCCGGCGGATACCAGGTCCAGTATGCCCTGAATAAGAAATTCACGAAGTCGAGAAAAGGCAAAAAGGTATCTGCCAGCAAGAAAACGGTCACGCTTACGGGGCTTAAGAGCAAGAAGACCTATTATGTACGGATCAGGCCGTATAAAAAGGTTTCCGGGAGCACGTTGTATGGGGCATGGAGTACCGTAAAAAAGGTCAAAGTTAAATAAGCAAAACGTACAGGGCGGCGGATGCTGCCCTGTATTGTTTTTATAAGCGAAGCGGGGGGATATTATTTGACGTACTCCACACGGCTGAAGCCGTGGGCTTTCCCGCTTTCCTTTTTGTAAACCATTGTATAAATGGGCAGTTTATATAAGCATATGAAAAATATATTATGTATGCTATTGTAAAAACAGGCAGTTTTTTATATAATTAAACATATCGTATCTTTTGCCGCAGATTCGCAGGACCGGGGTGGAAAAGTGCAGGAAGATGCAAAACAGGTAGGGGAAATAAGGGCAAAGCGTACCGCAAAAAACAGTGTGTTTTTAGATCTCTTTCAGGACAAGAAGAATCTGCTTGCCCTGTATAAAACACTGCATCCGGAGGATACGGACGCAACAGAGGATATGCTGGATATTGTCACGATAGATAATGTGCTGACAGATAATTTGTACAATGATCTGGGCATAATGGTAGGAAACAACAGGCTGCTGTTGCTTCTGGAAGCACAGTCTAGCTGGACAATGAATATTTTAATCAGAATACTATTGTACTTAGGACAGAGTTACCATGAATATTTTGAGAGGACCAGCCAAAGCCTGTATAAGAGCAGGAAAGTAAAAATGCCAAAGCCTGAGCTGTATGTCATATACACGGGCAGCAGGGGCAGAAAACCGGATACCATCTCCTTATCGAAAGAATTTTTTGGCGGTGAGGATATAGATATTGAGATAAAAGCCAAAGTGATTTATGAGAGCGACAAGGACAGCATCATTAACCAATATATCGTTTTCTGCAAAGTTTTCAATGAGCAGACAAAAGAGCATGGAATGACGCAAATGGCTGTCACGGAAACGATTAACATATGCAGGGACAGGGATATCCTCAAAGATTATCTAGCGAAGAGGGAAAAGGAGGTTATAACGATTATGATGAGTTTATTTGATGATGAACAGATTATGAAGACATATGCGAAAGATATGGCAAGAGAAGCGGCAAAAAAAGCAGCAAAAGAAACAACTATAAAAAATGTACTTGTTTTGATAAAAAATGGACGTATCTCGGTAGAAGAAATAGCCTCCTTTTTCCCAGAACTGACCTCAGATGATATAGAAAATATTGAGCAAGAAGCAAGGCAGTTTGCATGAAAATTATTTGCTGACACATTCATGAAACCTTCCTGCAGTCAGTACCGGCAGAAAGATTATGGGTGCAATATTTATCAGCTCCTGCAGATGAAGACGGGGTATAGCGATTATGATGAATTTTTTTGATCATGAAAATAACCCGTGCGCAGTCCCCGTGCCGACATGTCGTCCGGGGTCCGCCCCGCGGTGAAAGCACGGCCAACGAAGTTTTAACATCATGCCCCGGCTGTGCCGGGGCTTCCTCTATTGCGGGTCAGGACTTCCAGTACATGGAGCGTTTTTCGTACTTCCGCTTATGTTCATCCGTCCGCTGGGATTCGATATATCCTTTCACGGTTTCCAAAGATACAGACCCGGCAGTTGCCACAAAGTAGGATGGGGACCACAGTGGCGCATCCCCAAAGATGTGTTTTTTGATGATGCTGTCGTAATACGGGTCCGCATGCACTTCCTTGGAAAGCTGCGTCTTCAGGCTGCGGACGGCGTCCGTCGGGCACCAGCTGGGCGGGAGCGACACTAAAAGGTGGATGTGGTCCCGGTCTGTCTCACCGGAGATGAGCTCGCCGCCATAACCGGCGCACAGCCTCCGGGCAGTGGCGACCATGAAGTCACCAACCTCCTCCGTGATCGCTGGCTTGCGCCATTTCGTGACAAAGACCATATGGTAGACCAGCCTGTAAACAGAGTGCCTGCTGTGTGTATAACCTTCCATTTCCATCCTCCCTGTATTGTAATTCGTACTTGTGTTCGTGTATTTTTTATAGTATAATACATATAGAATAAAATGTCAATCGAGGATACGCAGCCTGGCTCTGGAGGAAGGTTTATGGTCATCCACACCTGTTACACCGTCGGCTTAAAGGCACAGCTGGCGGGAAAATACAACAAAAGGACAAAGTCCATTGACAATGAGCGCGCCATCCAGATGGACGACAGGGTCATGCGCGCTACGTCCGCACTCTGTCTGGAGGCGCTGAAGCTCTGCGTCCGCATATTCCTGGATGAGTGGGACAGCCTGTCCGCCATGCCGAAAACTCCAAAGGCGGGCAGGCCCTGCCGGTATAATGCTGCCCGCGACATGGTCCATTCCACAAAATGGAACAAGGCCAGGTACCCGGAGTTCGACCAGCTCGTTGGCAACATGCCGGCCGGCACCATGCGGATGGTCATCGCTGACGCGCTCGGCATGGTGAGCTCCTACAGGTCCAACCATGCGGACTGGGAAGCACTCCCACCGGAGGGACGCGGGGCAGAACCGTGCATCGGGTTCCCGGACCGGTACGGGCTTACCTTCTATGACCAGGAACGCAAGGTGGAGGGCCTTTCCGACGGGAAGATCGGCTTAAAGCTTTTCAACGGCACGTCCTGGGAATGGTATTTCTTCCGGATCGGGAAATCCGACGCCGCGTACCTTGGCAGGTTATTAAAAACCCGGAAGCTGCTGTCGCCCACCGTGCAGAAGGTGCGCGGCAGGTACCAGGTGCGCTTCTGTTTCAGGGAAGAGCGGGACCTCGTCCAAAATGCTGACCGGCTCTCCCATACCGTCCTTGCTGTCGACCTGGGGATCAACGCCCCGGCATCCTGGGCTGTCATGACGGCGGACGGCACTGTCCACGCGAAGGGGGTCATCCACCTTCCGTGTGAAGAAGGCCGTTTAAACCGCATGTCCAGCCGGAAACGGATGTACCAGCAGGCAGGGAAGAAGGGCCAGTGTGCGTACCGGTGGGTAAACGCTGCGAACCGTGCGCTCTCAATCGCCACCGCAAAGGCCATCACCGACACCGCGGTGCGCTACAGCGTGGACTGCATCGTGTTTGAACATCTCGACAGCATGGGGAAGGTCAAAGGCAGGCGCTGCCGGGAACGCATCCACCTGTGGAGGAAAAACGACACACAGGCACGCGTGGAGCTCATGGCACACCGCCATGGCATGCGGATATCCCGTGTCTGCGCATGGGGGACCTCAAAACTGGCGTTTGACGGCTCCGGCGAGGTGGACCGACACAGCGTTTACCGTTTCGTCCATGGCAGGAAGGTGTACAATTACAGCCTGTGCACGTTTAAAACCGGGAAGGTCTACAACTGCGACCTGTCCGCGGCCCAGAACATCGGGGCGAGGTTCTTCCTGCGGGAGTACGCGAAGCTTGCAGGCTGCCCGGAACTGCCGCCCACGCCGCAGCGGACGCTCTGCACCTTAAGGGCACTCGTATGTAACGGCCAGCTTACCAAGGCGGCCTGAGCATAAATGTAACCCGTCAACAAAATCCAGCCCGGATACCGTCCTGCCGGACAGAAAGGGGCTGGTGCCGCGGGAAAGGCAAAAGTTCCTGCCCGCGGCGGCGGTGCACCTGCGCCTGCCTGGCATTGGCCGGGATGTGGCTGCCCTTCCAGCGGGAAGGATGTGCTAAGTTCCGGCTGTATTGCCAGGCATTGGAAGTCCTGGCCCTAAAGGCTGGGAAGCCATCAGCCGATCTTTGGATCGTCTGTTGGAGGCATCACCAAATCATAAGGACTTACTTGAAAGATATTGCAAGAGAAGTAGCAAAAGAAACGACAAAGAAAATTTTGTTACCTATGCTAAAAGAAGGACGTATCTCAGTAGAAGAAATACCCTCCTTTTTCCCGGAACTGACCTCAGATGATATCGAAGAAATCGAGCGGGAAATCATGCAGCTTGCATGAGGACTACAAGCTGATAGAATAGCAATAGGGACAGCCAAGGACCATGCATTTCCCTAATACTTCAGGGGGCATGCCGGAACCGTTATCAAGGACAATGATCTCACCGGATGTATCGGGGTCCTTTTGCGTGGCCTTGAAATAGACCCTTATTTCACTGGCCCCAGATTCCATTGCGTTGTCCACGATTTCACCCAGGGCATTTTCCACGGAGTATCCGTTGTGTCTCATTACCTCATATATCTGGGAATTGTTAACCAAGGCACCGTCCTGTATCTGCATATGTTTTTCAATCCTTCCAAAAGAATATATCTGTAGTATACCAAAGCAAAATGCGTTTGGCTACAAATTTCTTTATTATAATATTTCTTAAAGACAAAGCCGGATGTTCTTATTCTCATTTTCCCTGTATAAAAAACATCCGGAAAAATCAATATCCTACATATTAAGACAGAAATAAAAACTTGACCGAAATTTGAAAGGAGGGCCCTTAAAGGGTAAAACAGGATGAGAAAGAACAAAAATTTAGCTAAGGTATTACTTGCAGGGGCGCTTGCGGCATCGCTTGCAGTCCCGGTATCAGCAGCACCCGGCGATACGACGGGTGCGGAAACAGAACAGGATTCACCGGCTGTCATGGAGACAAATTCGGTGGATGGATCGGACTTTATCGTATTCCTGCCGACAGAGGATGGGGTTGAGTATACCTACGATACCTCACATATGTCGGAAGCATATTCCACATCGGATTATACCGTGCTTCTGTACAGGCCCGGCGAAACCGTATCATTTCAGGTTACTTCAGAAAAGGACTTCTCTGTAGAGGATGCCCTGCAGGGGACAGAGTTCACTGATGCATCGATCCTGGACAATGGGGTGGTTGCGTTTGTCATGCCCGAAATTGACCTGTGCTGCAACTTCTCCACAGAGGAAGAGTCAGAGGAAGACAGCGATGGGGCGGAAACGGCAGAGCCGGGAACCTTTAAGGTCAAACTCGGAAAGAACCTTTCCGCAAACTGCTCCATGGTGGACAAGAGCAGCATGGAGATTGAAAGGGGCGGGGAGTATCAGGGTTCCGGCATGGTGGACCTGATCCGTGTATCCTCAGAGGAAGACCTCACGGAAGCACCTTCTGTAAGGGTATTCAAAAACGGCGAGAGGCTGGAAGATACATCAGGCGTCGTGATCAGCGAGGGGCTTTCAAAAGGGACCTATGTGATCGACTTCAAAAACAGCCTGCCGCTTGATTCAGACTCTTATGTTGTCAAGATCTCTATGAAGGGAAACTCGGAAGAGACGGAAGCCCAGTCTGATACGGAAAGCTCTTCAGAGACGGTCCCGGAAGCCGAGACGGAAGCGGCGGACAATGCAACAGAGGGAACAAATATCTTCGCACAGATGGTTGCGGATATGACGGCCGGGGTAGACATGCCTGGTACTGGAACATACGATGAATCCCAGACGGAGCAGGACATGACGGCAGAAACTGCCCAGCAGGCTCCAGATGTAACGGAAGATGTCCAGACAGAATCCCAGAGCGGGCTGTCAGATATCCAGGCAGGGCTCCAGGACGGGCTGTCAGATATCCAGACAGAAGCTCAGAGTGAGACGATGTCTGAGATCGGGGCCGTGGGGGATGACTACCAAGAGGATACGGCCGTTTCTTCACTGGTCAGCGGTTTCGCCAGCACGGTGCGGGAGACGGCGGTCTCGGTTAATGTCTCCGTCAGCAACCATATCCCGGATGCCCCGGTGGTTATCAAGAAGTCAGATGGGACGATTGAAACGGCCTATGACTCTTACCTGACCGATGAGGGGATTTCAAGCATCGAAATTATCGGGGATGTCCCGTATGAGCCTGAGATCACGGTGTTAAAAGACGGTGAGGAACTGGATGATGCTGACAGCATCGTTGTGAATAAGGAATACCTCGCAAACGGGAACCTGTTCATGGAGCTCCGGCCTGCTGGGGAACTCCAGTCCGGGAATTACGAGATCGAGATCGGATAACCTGCAAAATATACTTAAGGCCCTATTCACGGGAGGATCCCGCCCTTAGGGCCTCTTTTTATGCCGTTACAAAAAACGGGAAAACCCACGGCTTCGGCCGTGTTGAATATGTCAACGTGCCGAAATATCCATTAATAACCATTCTTTTGTGTGCGGGTATACTTCGGGAATCTGGGCAAATAATGGGCATGTACCCATACACCCGGAACCACCATTGGAGCAGATCATTTCCTGCTTGACATATACCCCGTCTTTTTCGGAGAACCTGCAGGGCCACATCCCTTTGTATTGAAGCTTTGGACAATAACCGGGTATATAATCGTATTTATCCATAATGATCCCTCCGACAGATACTATAACATGGGATCCTGGCGATTGCAATAACAGGCATCAATATGGTTACATGCGCCGTATGGAAATGTGCAAATAACTGTCCTGTTTTTATACAGGAATTTTCAGGAACTGTTTCCAATCCATTCGAGGAGACCCATTTCTGTCAGAAATGGGTCTGATCAGAATATAGATCAGACTGCATTGTCTTAATAAGGACAGAGCAAGGTTCCATGACTGAAGTCACGGGTCTCCTTGCCTACGTGATAAAGCGGATCAGCATTCACAGCATACAAGAAATAACAGGGGATAACCCATTTTTTATAAGAGGCAGACACGGGAATCGAACCCGCCATGAACGGTTTTGCAGACCGTCGCCCGACCGCCGAGCATATCTGCCAAAACACCCGTGAGAGGAGTCGAACCTCCGACAGAAGGATTAGAAGTCCTGTGCGCAATCCTATTGCGCCACACGGGCAGACGTCCCTGACAGGATTCGGACCTGCAGCCCTCGGTTCCGTAGACCGATGCGCTATCCAGTTGCGCCACAGGGACATATTCCATACACGGGGTATGGTGACGTTCCGGATGGGACTCGGACCCACAGCCTCCGCAGTCGGAGTGCGGTGCACTATCCATTATGCTACCGGAACACGGCGGCACCCGGAGTCGAACCGGACATACCGGGGTCAAAGCCCGGCGGGCTTCCGCAGCCCATGTGCCGCTATACTGCCCCTGATGGATTCGAACCAACGTCCCGCGGGTCAGAGCCGCGTGTGCTGACCACTACACTAAGGGGCATCAAGGTTGGACGGTGGGACTTGAACCCACGGCCTCCGGAGCCACAATCCGGCGTTCTATCCATCTGAACTACGTCCAACACATATAAAATTTTTCTGCCTTCTCAGGCAAATCCGTGCGCCCGGACTCGGACCGGGGATCTCTGCCTTATCAGGGCAGCGCGCTAACCATCTGTGCCACGCACGGAAAACAGGGGCAAAAAGACTCGAACTTCTATCGCCGGTTTTGGAGACCGCCATGCTGCCATTGCACCATGCCCCCACAACGCCGTGACGGGGACTCGAACCCCGATGCCGCTTCCGCGAGCACCTGCTTAGCAGGCAGGCCAGTTACCAGTTACTGTATCACGGCAAAAGAAAAAGGCTGCCGCGGAAAAACCACGACAGCCGTACTGCACAATATATGCTTACGGTATCCGCCATTTCATCCGCGTTCTTCCAAATCCGGTTGTACGACAAATAGACCAGCTTTGAATGCTGATCTGGCTGTGACGCTGGCACCGTCTGGAATTGGAAAAAATCGCGTTTTTCATAGCTGTTCCCTCTTTTCTTATAATATTATATCAGCATTTGTCCGCAAAATCAATATATTTTGAAAAATTACAAAAAGGAAAGCGGGAAAGCCCACGGCTTCAGCCGTGTGGATGAAAGCGCAAACCTCCCCTTTTATAGCTC
>CANQJO010000033.1 GCA_947624255.1 uncultured Ruminococcus sp. | reverse complement strand
GAGCATTCTGCTTTGAATATGTTCACAGAGGTATCAATGACAGATCCTCGTGAATATGCGGAATTTACGGGATTTACAGAATCAGAAGTCATGTCACTTTGCGAAAAATACAATATGCCGTATGATGAAACAAAACGCCGGTATGATGGTTATGACCTTATGGGAGTATCTATATACAATCCTCGTTCGGTCGTGATGTCAATGACAGGCGGATATTTCAATAATTATTGGACTTCAACCGAAACATATGAAGCTTTGCAGGAATTTATTTGCAGAAATGATGACGGCCTCAGAGATACTATAGTAAGCCTTCTTGCGGGTGAAAAGAAAAAAATAGATACTTCTACTTTCACCAATGATATGGTAACATTTAAATCTCAGGATGACGTGTTGACGCTCCTTGTACATCTTGGATACTTGACATTTAATTTCGATACAAATGAAGTGTCAATTCCAAATTACGAGGTATCGGAACAATTCGCAAGCACAATAAAAATTACAGATTGGTCGGAAGTTTCTAAATCGCTGAAAGTTTCAGATGAATTGCTAAACGCTACGCTTAAAGGCGATTCTGAAAAGGTATCAAATTTGATTTCAGACAGTCACAAGGAGAACACCTCAATATTGAAATATAACGATGAAAATTCACTTGCCTGTGTTCTTTCAATTGCCTATTATTCGGCAAGAAAGGACTATATAATCCATAGAGAATTCGCAACAGGAAACGGATTTGCCGATCTGGTATTCATTCCGAGAAAAGGACGTAATTTGCCTGCGATGATAGTTGAACTTAAAAAAGGTCACTCAGCAGATGAAGCAATTCAGCAAATAAAAGATAATGATTATCTTCACAAAGTTTCCGAATATTCGGGAGAGATACTCCTTGTTGGGATAAATTATGACGAGCAGAAAGGTCACACTTGTAAGATAGAAAAAATTCAGAAATAAAAGTTTTTTAGGTCAATTTTTGAAAAAACATTGACAAATCAGAATGAATATGCTAAAATGATAACAGTTACAGATCTCATCTGTTTTATCGCATCATGACAAATTAGCATTATCCACGAAAAAGTCCCGGAGTTTCGGGCTTTTTTCTTTACAAAATCACCTTTTTCATGACATCTTTGAAGTCTTTATCAGAAAGGCGGTATATCACAATGAAAGAAATACATCAGAAATTCCTGACCGGTGAGCGTGCATTGTTTCAGGCTGCCGATATGAAGATCTGCGATACTATATTTGATGACGGAGAATCTCCGCTGAAACACAGCAAAAATATCGAGCTTTACGGCAGTATGTTCAAGTGGAAATATCCGCTTTGGTACAGTGAAAATATCACAATGAGCGGCTGTTCTGTTTTTGAAATGGGACGTGCAGGAATATGGTACACGAATAACATTTCCATTACCGATACAGTCATTGAAGCACCGAAAAACCTGCGCAGATGCAGCGGCGTACTTCTTGAAAATGTCAGCTTTTCAAATGCGGCTGAAACTCTCTGGAGCTGCAAAAACGTCACGCTGCGAAATGTTACGGCAAAGGGCGATTATTTCGCCATGAACTGCTCCGATACAGAGGCTGACGGAGTAAAGCTTTTCGGAAATTATTGCTTTGACGGAGCTGAGAATATCATCGTCCGTAATTCAACTCTCCTCAGCAAAGACGCATTCTGGAACTGCGAAAATGTCACGGTTTATGATTCATTTATTTCGGGCGAATATTTCGGCTGGAATTCAAAAAATATAACTCTTGTGAACTGCACCGTTGAGAGCTTGCAGGGAATGTGTTACATAGAAAACCTTGTGATGAAAAATTGCAAGCTGATAAATACAACGCTTGCATTTGAATATTCTACCGTAAATGCCGAGATAATCAGTCATATTGACAGCATAAAAAATCCATACGGCGGAGTTATAAAAGCAAGATCTATCGGCGAAATAATAATGGAAAATGACAAAATCGACAAATCAAAAACCGATATTATCTGTGAGGAATAGACTATGAAGTATGATTTTGATACCGTAATTGACAGGAGAATTTCAAACTCATGTAAATGGGATGTTGCCGATAATGAGCTGCCGATGTGGATCGCAGATATGGATTTTCGTACTGCTCCGGAAATAATTGCAGAGCTGAAAAAAACGGTCGAGCATGGTATTTTCGGATATTCGGCAATTCCCGATGAATGGTACGATTCGTATATCAATTGGTGGAAAAACCGCCACGGAATTGAATATAAAAGGGAGCAGTTTATTTTCAGTACGGGTGTTATTCCGACGATATCAAGCTGTGTCCGCAAGCTGACGACTCCCGCAGAAAATGTTCTCATCATGACACCCGTCTACAATATTTTTTATAACTGTATCGAGAATAACGGCAGAAATGTTCTTGAATGTCCGCTTGAATACAATAACGGCGATTACAGCATAAATTGGGATTCTCTTGAAGAAAAGCTTGCCGCTCCGCAGACAACGCTGATGCTCCTTTGTGATCCTCATAATCCGATCGGGAAGATCTGGAGCATGGAAGAACTTTCAAAAATCGGAGATCTCGCTTATAATAACGGCGTAATTGTTCTTTCAGATGAGATACACTGTGACATTACCGATCCCGAGTGCAGCTACGTTCCGTTCGCTTCTGTTTCGGAGAACTGTGCGCAAAACAGCATAATTTGTGTCTCTCCGACAAAAGCTTTCAATCTTGCCGGACTTCATACTTCGGCGGTGATCGTTCCCGATAAGCATCTCAGGCATAAAGTGTGGCGTGGACTTAATACCGATGAATGCGGTGAACCGAACGCATTCTCTGTTCAGGCGGCGGTTGCGGCGTTTAACAGCGGCGGCGAATGGCTTGACGAATTGAGGCAGTATATCTACGAAAACAAGCAGATCGTCCGTGAATTCCTTTCGGAGAATATTCCGCAGATAAAGCTCGTAAACTCCCATGCAACGTATCTTCTCTGGCTGGATTGCTCCGCACTGAATATGCCTTCGGGAGAGCTTGCTGACCATATCCGCAGATCGACGGGACTGTATCTTTCAAATGGTGCACAATTCGGTAACGGAGAGCATTTTCTACGCATGAATACAGCCTGTCCGAGAACCCTCCTTATGGACGGACTGAACAGGCTGAATAAAGCTGTAGACATAATTGAACATCTCTGAGGCAATGCCGCACAAGGTCGTTAAGCATGATCTGTGCGGTTTTGTTTTATGCTCTTCCGGTCATTTTTCTGTAGTGCCGGCTATGCCCTGACGCCTCGAAGATCATCTCAAATACACGCTTGTATGCTTCAACATCATCGTGAGATTCAACATAGTCCGCACTGCCGATATCATTGGGAGCGCTGATAAATGCCAGCAGAGAAAGTGCAAGCTGATAATTAGTCATATCGGGCTGCTGACCCTCGTTCGCTGTGATGAATTTCTCACGTTTTTCTTTTAGGACCATCTCCCGAAGCTCGCTCCCCTCATATCCGCAAAGCTGCAAAAAGTAGTATTCGAGAATGCGCCTCATAACATTCAAAGCCGGTATCGTGGAGCGAATTTCTCTCAGCTCGTCCCAGAGTGCCGCATAGGAGCTTCGGACCGGATCGTAGTTTTCTTCTTCGGAAGGCATCTCCGGACTCTGCCGCTTACAGAGTTTAATGGTGGAAATGTTGTCGTTCTTCCGGATCATATAAAACGAGGCATGATCATAGCAGCCGACCTGTTTATAGGTGATCTCACGATGAAAATTCACGTTATGCGTGAGAATGAACATCTGCTTTATATAACTGCCCGACACCTTTGTATCGGCAGACTTGCTGCTGAGACATACACCGATCATTTCACGGACCATCGCACTCACAAGGAACAGCGCAGTGTTATCCATTCCGGACACCGGATCATCAATAACAACGATCTTTTCTTTCAGCTCACTGCCGTTCATACTGCCCCGAACCTGATGACAGAAATACAGGAACGCAATAAAGTTTCGCTCACCCTCGCTGAGATCTTCCGCAGCAGAGCCGTCCTCACGTATGACCTCGTAGGCATTTGCGGAATTCCTCTTTGCACGAAGGCTGAACCCCTGAAAGCCCGATCCCTTGAGCATCCTGTTGATGCTTTCGATAGCCGCAGCGGTATTGACATTGCGCTTATTCAGCTCCGAGATCTCAGCACTCAGCGCATTGATATCCCTCCTGAGCTGCCGACCATGTACCGTGATATCCTCCAACTCTTTTTTCAAGCGGTCAGTTTCATCGTGATATTTCTCTACATCATCGGCAAGCATAAAAGCAAGATGCTGCATGATCTCTATTTTGCATTTCTGCTTGCTTGAACGTTTTTCGGCGACCACATTATTGTTCAGTTTTATGCTTCTGTTGATATCATCTATCATTGTGCCGATCTCTAAAAGCAGAGAATCGGTATCCTCAAGCGATACGGTTTTTGTAGGCTCTTTGATTTTTTCCGCAATACGCTGACGATTTATTTCAAAGCTGCTTTCAAGAAGAGCAAGCTTATCCTGATACGGCTTGATATCAATGGACGTCATAACGTCACTCATATTGGATCTCAGCACACGTACAGTTTCCGATGTTTCTCTTTCGTAGACATCGCAGAACTGCCGCAGATCACGGATATCCTGCTGATACTGCGCATCAAAGCACATGGCGATATCCTCCTCGAATCGGGGCGGAAGCTGCTGCTGACAATACGGGCATCTCCCCTCGGCGGCGGCAGAATAATGCGTATGACCCGTACGCACCCAATCAGAGGCAGTGCTTCCGAGGGCTTTCATGAATTTTGCAAACGGAGTATCGCTGCTGCTGACTATCATTTTATCGAGAATATCCTTGCCGGGCAGCTTGCCGTAAGTCGGTGCAGTGCCGACCTTTTCAAATTCCGGATATGCTTTTGCATTATCATCAAATGCAGCATCATAGAGCCGTTCCGTCACGGAAAGATCATACCCGGCAGGAGATGCCTCGCCCAATACAGCCTCGGCAAAGCTCTTTTTCTGCTTTTTGCCCACCATAGCTTTTTCAAAACGCTTTCTGATGTCTGCTGTTTTAGAGAAGCAGACATTCTGAAAATCAATAAGTGCGGTGTCGATCTCGGCGATCTTCATATTATATTTTTCGAGGAGTGCAGTCCTTTTCTCAGACATTATCCTTTTCTCATCGGTCAACTGTTCTATTCTTTTTTTCGCTTCGATATCCTCTTCTCCGAAAATGAACACCCCCGGCAGCTCCCCGTAATTGGCAAGGCTGCGGTTTATGTAATTCTGATCGTAAACGAGCACATCATAATCATCTGCGGAGCTGCCGTCTGCCCATACGACACCGTCATTCTCCTCTATAACGTGTGCGATCGTGGATTTGCCCGTTCCGTTGCTGCCATAGAAGAAATTTATAAGAGTAAGCTCATTGACCGGCACCTTTGAAAACGTTGCCCGGTCAAGTGTGATGCTTGTAATTGCGGAGGGATTTTTTTTCTGCATATAATATCGACCTGCCTTTTCTTTTTGCATTTCTATTATACTTTATAATTCGGCATTTGTCCACCGTATTACGCAAATTTCTCCGCAAAATTTTCTGCTGCTCACGTGATTTTTTGTAAGAGAATACTAACAGCTTTTTCGTTTCTCTCGGTTAACATTTCAACAAAACTGCCATACATTGGGATATAATATTATCAGTGATCTATCAGACAGATCGGAGGCGGTCTTTATCAGAACTGTACAGATATTCACCGACGGTGCGTGCAGCGGAAATCCCGGTCCGGGCGGATACGGCGTGATACTCAGATACGGCGCTCATGAAAAGGAGCTTTCGGGCGGCGAAAAATATACCACCAACAACCGCATGGAGCTTATGGGCGTTATTGTAGGACTATCCGCTCTTAAAGAGCCGTGCCGTGTCATTCTTACCACCGACAGCCGCTATGTTGTGGACAGCATCACCAAGGGATGGGTCTACGACTGGAGGGCTAAAGGGTGGATAAAATCTGATAAAAAACCTGCTTTGAATGTTGATCTCTGGGAACAGCTCCTTCCGCTGCTTGAGCTTCATAAGGTGGAGTTCGTCTGGGTAAGAGGTCATCAGGGGCATCCGGAGAACGAACGCTGCGACAGGCTTGCCGTGGCTGAAAGAGATAAAAACCTGTCCGCATAGGAGCTGCGGAGCAGAATTTGTACAAGCATCAGGAGGCATTTTTAATGGAAAAACGATTCATATATGCGGATAATGCTGCTACAACAAGAGTTTCAGATAAAGTCCTTGAGGCTATGCTGCCGTATTTTACAAAGGCTTACGGCAATGCATCGAGCATTTACCGTCTCGGCAGAGATGCTCAGCGTGATGTTGAGCTTGCAAGGCAAAAAGTCGCCGCCGCTATCGGGGCTGAACCCACGGAGATCTATTTTACAAGCTGCGGTTCCGAATCCGATAACTGGGCAATAAAGGGCATCGCAGAACAGCAGGCTCTGAAAGGAAAAAGGCATATCATCACCTCTGTATTTGAGCATCATGCAGTGCTCCATACCTGTCAGTATTTGGAGAAAAAGGGCTTTGAAGTGACGTATGTTCCCGTAAATGATAAGGGTTTCGTTGATCCGGCTGATATACAGCGTGCGATCAGGAGAGATACTGCTCTTGTTACCATAATGTACGCAAATAATGAGATCGGCACGATACAGCCTATCGGGGAGATCGCAGCTGTGTGCCGTGAAATGGGAGTTATTTTCCATACCGATGCGGTGCAGGCGGTGGGACACGTTGAGATAGATGTAAAAAAACAGGGCATTGATCTGCTCTCGCTTTCGGGTCATAAGATACACGCACAGAAAGGCATCGGTGCGCTTTACGTCCGCAGAGGCATAACGCTCCCCAACTTTATCCACGGCGGCGCACAGGAGCGCAATAAGCGTGCAGGAACGGAAAACGTTCCGGCTATCGTTGGTCTGGGAGTCGCCATTGAGGAGGCAGTCAAGGATATCCGAGGCAGGTCAGAGCGCATCACCGAAAAAAGAAACCGCCTTATTGACGGAATTCTCAAAATACCGTATACAAGGCTCAACGGCGACAGAGACAAGCGGCTTCCGGGAAATCTCAATATCTCCGTTGAGGGTGTTGAGGGAGAATCGCTGCTGCTTATGCTTGATATGAACGGCATATGCGCTTCATCCGGTTCGGCTTGTACGTCAGGCAGCCTTGACCCGTCACACGTGCTGCTGAGTATCGGTCTGAAACATGAAGTCGCTCACGGCTCGCTGCGCCTTTCCATAGAGGAGGACATTACTGACGATGATGTTGACTACATCTTGGAGGTCATTCCGAAAGTGGTTGAACGCCTGAGAGAAATGTCACCTGTCTGGGAGAAAATGATGAAAGGCGAAGAGATCGTCTGAACTAATTTAAGGAGGTCGTTTTATTATGATGTACAGTGAAAAGGTACTGGATCATTTTTCAAATCCCCGCAATGTGGGAGAGATCGAGGATGCTGACGGAGTCGGCGAGGTAGGAAACGCCAAGTGCGGCGATATCATGAAGATGTATCTGAAGATCGACAACGGTATAATCAGCGATGTGAAATTCAAGACCTACGGCTGCGGTGCGGCAGTAGCAACCTCTTCAATGGCTACGGAGCTGATAAAGGGAAAGCCTGTCAGTGATGCTCTGAGCCTTACAAATAAGGCTGTTGTAGAGGCTCTGGACGGTCTTCCGCAGGTGAAGCTCCACTGCTCGGTGCTTGCTGAACAGGCGATAAAATCAGCTCTTTCAGACTATTACACACGTCAGGGAATAGATCCGCTGCCCATTGTGGGAGAGATAAAGGACGAGGATTAACGGTCAGGGCTGATGAAAGATTTTACAGATAACCTTATATTCAGCCTGAATGCCTCACTTCCCATATTTGTGATGATGCTGTTAGGCGGATTCGTCCGCAAAGCAGATCTTCTTGACGATCATGCCACCGCCCGGGTCAACCGCTTTGTTTTCAGGGTGCTGCTTCCTGTCTTGCTTTTTATGGACTTGTCAAGAGCAGATTTCCGCTCTGTCCGGGACGGCGGCTTCGTTATGTTCTGCATAGCCGCAACGCTGTGCTGTGTGGGAATAGCGGCGCTCCTCTCTCTCTTTAATAAAGACAGGTCGGAGCGTGGCGAGATAATTCAGGCATCATACAGGAGCAGTGCGGCAGTTCTCGGTATAGCTTTTGTAAATAATATTTACGGTCACGCAACAATGGCTGCGCTTATGATAGTCGGAACTGTTCCGATATATAATATTGCTGCGGTAATGCTTCTTGCCCTGACCTCCCCGGAGAATAAGGGGCGCAGGGGCAAGGAGCTTTTTCTCGGCGTGATACACGATACGGTGACAAATCCCATAATTATCGGTATCGCAGCCGGCATTATCTGGTCATTGCTGAGGATACCGCAGCCCGTGATAATGGAAAGGTCTATATCATACCTCGGAAATATGGCAACTCCCCTGTCGCTGATAGCACTGGGAGCATCTTTCCGATTCAGTGATACAAAGGGACGGCTCTCAACTGTTCTGGGGATAGCCTTTGTAAAGCTCATACTGTTCTGTGCGATATTCCTGCCGATAGCAGTGATGCTCGGCTTCCGTGAAGAAAAGCTTGTGGCAGTGCTTGTGATGCTCGGAAGTGCCACTACAAGCAGTTGTTTTATCATGGCAAAGAATTTCGGTCATAAGGGAGCTGTCACGGCATTTTCCGTAATGCTCACCACACTCGGCAGCTCGCTGACTCTCACCGTATGGCTTTTCATACTCAGAAGTCTGAAATATATATGACTCGCTTTTTCGCATAAAGTCTTCCGTTCACTGCCATGCGTGCGAAGAACTGTCCCCCTTTCAGAACCGGTACAGCGTGAATGGGTGCAGCGGCTCGCCGCTTATTGACATAAAGTCCTCCGTTCACTGCCATGCGTGCGAAGAACTGTCCCCCTTTCAGAACCGGTACAGCGTGAATGGGTGCGGCGTCACGTCTTTTATTGCCTAAAGTCCTCCGTTCACTACCATGCGTGCGAAGAATCGTCCTCCTTTCAGAACCGGTACAGCGTGAATGGGTGCAGCGTCACGCCGTTTACCGGACATAAAGTCTTCCGTTCGCTATCATGCGTGCGACGACCTGTTCCCTGCTCAGAACCGGTACAGCGTGAATGGGTGCAGCGTCACGCTGTCGCAAATGAAATATTGGTGAAAAGATTGATTTTTTCTTTTCAGTATGATATAATGAATACACAAATCAAATGTTTAGGAGCATCATTATGTCAGTACATAAAAAAACAGCGGCTTTTCTTACGAGCCTTTTGCTGCTTGTTCCGGCGGCATCTCTGACAGGGGGATACGTCCTTGCTGAAGATACATCAGAGACTACCGAAACTCAGCAGGATACTAATTCTCAGGAGTATACCGTTTCAGGCGGCTTTTCATATTCTCTTACGTCAGAGGGAACAGTCTGCATCGAGAGCTGCTCGCTCACGGACGAGGCTCTCGTTATTCCCGATACCATTGACGGTATAGCTGTCACAGAGCTGGGCAAAAAGGCTTTCGGAGATGATCCCACTGCCTGCCCGTTCACCTCGGTAAGCATTCCTGCCGGAGTGAACTATATCTCGGCGGATAATCCGTTTATCTACTGTGAAAAGCTCACAGAGATCACTGTTTCGGCAGATAATAAGGACTTCTGTGCCGTTGACGGTGTGCTTTTTTCGGCAGATATGAAAAAGCTGATATGCTATCCCATAGCGAAGCCAGGCTCAGCCTTTACAATTCCTGACGGCGTTGAGACTATCGGATCATCGGGACTCTACAGCACTCAGCTCTCAGAGATAAAATTCCCCTCCTCCCTGACGACTGTTTCAGATTTCGGACTCAGCTATAATGAAAAACTCACTGCCGCCGATATCAGTGCAACAAAGACAGATACTCTCGGACAGGCTGCTTTTATGAGCTGCTCCGTCCTCAGTGATGTGAAGCTCCCCGAAACTCTTACCGAGATACAGGCAGGAGCGTTCCTCGGCTGTGAACGCCTTAAAGAGATAACGCTCCCGCAAAGTCTGACAACGGTGGGACAGTTTGCGTTCAAGGATACCGGTCTTAAAAGCGTGACAGTCCCCGATTCGGTGGTGGATATCGGCTATTCGGCTTTCGGCTATTATACCGATGAAAACGGCGAGGAAAAGGCTGACAGCGACTTCACCATAATCGGTACATACGGTTCAGCGGCACATCGCTACTGCACTGATTCAGACGAGGAGTACGACTATTCAAATAACTTCACATTCAAGACCGAAGAGGAGCAGAATGCTGTTCAGGAGCTTATCGACCTCGAAAAAAAGCCTTTCGGCGACTATGAATACGCTCAGGTGGACGACTATGCCGTTATAACGAGTTGTACCTCTACCGATGCAGTTCTGAATGTCCCTGCCGAGATAGAGGGACTGCCCGTAAAGAGCATTTATCCTGCGGCATTTTCCTCCTGCGGCTCAGTGGAGATAATTGTCCCCGAGGGCGTGGAAACTATCAGAGAAATGGCGTTCTTTAACTGCACAAGCGTTAAAAGCATCGTCCTGCCTGCAAGTATGCAGAATGTGGGCGGTCATGCGTTCGATACCTGCTCCTCTCTGGAAACGATCAACACCGGCGGTACTGTCACCTTCGGCAGCGTTGTATTTTACGGTTGTACCTCCCTCAGAAGCGTTACTATCTCCGGAAACTGCACTACCCTGGAGGGCGATGCGTTCTTCTCCGACTGCTCCGCTTTGGAGGAGATAGTCATTACTAACGGAAACGGAAGCTTTTCATCAAAGGACGGCGTTCTCTACTCGAAGGACGGCACAGAGCTTATCGCATATCCCGAAGCAAAATCCGGCAAGAGTTTCAAAATTCCAAAGGGAGTAAAGAAAATAGCCGATTACGCTTTCCTTGACTGTCAGGATCTCAAGGATGTGGTAATGTCAAAGGAGCTTGAAGAGATAGGCGACTACTCATTCTACGGCTGCACAAACCTGAAAAAATTCAGGTGCTATGACAGCTTGAAAACTATCGGAGAATACGCTGTCGGATTCTGCTATAATTCTGAGGCTGATACCCAAAACGGCGAAACTGAAGACACTCCTGTGGAGGGTTTCAAGCTGTATACGAATAAAAACTCTGCCGCATACAACTATGCGAAGAAAAATTCTCTCACCGTTGTTACGGGAACGGTACGATTGTTCGGCAGCAATATCACTATTTGGGCTGCCGTGACAATGGCTGCCGCCGCAGTGCTTGCTGTTTTCGGAGCGGTATTTGCCGCAGTGAAAAGATCTCTCAGAAAGAAAAAAGAAAAGAGATCCGATGCAGAGCGCAGGGTGAAGATCGAGGAAAAGCGCAAAAAACGTCAGGAGGAAAAATCGGAGGATAATGATGAAAATTAAAAAACTGTTAGCAGGAGCATTGTCTGCATTTATTGTTTCGGTTTTTCCGTCCGCAGCGGTCTTTGCCGATGATCTTGAAGGACCCGAAGACGTTCTCAGTGACGGAGCTTTTGAGTATGAAATAAAGGATGGCGGCTATATCATCACAAAATGTACCGCCTCTATAATAACGAAGATACCGGATATCCAGAACGGTGTTCCCGTGGTCGCAATAGGCGATGAGGCTTTTGCCGGTTGTTCGGGCATCTCGGAGCTTACTATCCCCGAAACTGTTAAAACTATCGGAAATAACGCTTTTGTAAGCTGCACATCACTGAAAAAGCTCACGCTCCCTGCCGGACTTGAAAGCCTTGGAGAGAACGCATTCGCCGGCTGCTCTATGCTGGAAAGCGTTGAGATCCCCGAAACACTGACGGTCATTCCCGGAGGCGCATTCAGGCAGTGCGATCACCTTACATCGCTGAAAATTCCCGACAATGTTACGAGTTTCGGCTCATATGCTTTCTATCAGTGTACAAGCCTTGAGGAGCTGACTCTGCCTGATTCTCTGACGGAAATAGGCGATATGGCTTTAGGAGATCTGCTCTCGCTGCAAACAATAGATGCTGACGGCTGCGGCGCATTTGTTTTTGAGGACGATATCCTCACGGATAAGGACAAAACGGCGGCTTACTGCGGAACGAACCGCATAACCGAGCTGAATATTCCCGATACCGTCACAGAGGTAAAGCCCGGTGCGTTTTCGGCATCATCATCGGCTGTCACCGTAAGGATACCGTCATCTGTCAAGAAAATCGGCTACGGAGCTTTTTCCTCACAGCTCTGTGCAAATTACGGCTATGTTACACAGCTTTCAAATATCGAATTTTCAGAAGGTCTTGAAAGTATAGGCGAGGGCGCATTCGGCTATTCCTCTATTGAAAAGCTGCTTCTTCCCGCCTCGCTGAAAGAGATAGGAACAAGTGCGTTTGAGGGCTGTTACAAGCTCAGCCGTGTGGTAATTCCCGAGGGCGTGAAAAGTATCGGAAGCTCGGCTTTTCTGCGATGTGAAGCGCTGAAAAATGTGAATATTCCCAAAAGCGTTGAGGAGATCGGTGACACTGCTTTCGGATACTCTCTCTCCGGCGATGGAGTTATAAAGGTCGATGGATTTAAGATCGGCGCAGCATCAGGCTCTGCGGCGGCAAAATATGCCAAGAAAAACGACATCGAATATGATATTACCGATAAGAGCCTGAAACGTATGGTCTTCATTATAATCGCTGTGGGACTTGTCGCAGCAGTGATCGTGTTTGCAGTGGTGTTGATGTCAAGAAGTCGGAAGACTGCCGGAATAGGTGCAAAAAAAGCCAAGAAAAAAGCTCAGGAGAAGGCTGCCGAGGATAATTATAAAAAAATAGTCGATGACTGATCTGCGGTAAACGACAAGCATTTTGCGTTCACTGCAAATAAGAGAATAAGAGGATCAGTATCAAAAAGCCTGTCCGTAGGAAGCATATGGACAGGCTTTTTTTGAAATGAAAAGTGAGAAAGTGAGAGATAACGAGATATTCAAAGAGAAAACAAGAGAAAACATGATATATATTAAAAAAAACAGGTTATTCGCCTTGACAGAAGAAATTATTTACTGTATAATAAATCGTGCAATAAAAAAACAGGAGGAAAGTTATATGTCAACTACAATGGCAAAGCCTGCTGAGGTCTCACGTACATGGTATATCCTCGATGCAGAGGGTCAGCCTCTCGGACGTGTTGCTGCCAAGGCTGCCCATATTCTCAGAGGCAAGCATAAGCCCACATACACACCTAATGTGGATTGCGGCGATCACGTTATCATCATCAACTGTGCAAAAGCAGTCCTCACAGGAAGAAAACTTGAGCAGAAGAAATACTACCGGCATACAGGCTGGATCGGCGGTCTGAAATCTATCGACTACAAGGATATGATGCAGAAAGAACCCGAAAGAGCTATGTCTATCGCTGTAAAGGGTATGCTTCCGAGTAATACACTGGGAAGAACTCAGTTCGGAAGACTCAGAACATACAAGAACGCTGAGCATAATCAGGCTGCTCAGAAGCCCGTTGCTTACGAGCTTTGATAAAGGAGGCTAATCTAATGTACGAATCTAAAGTAAAATATTTTTACGGAACAGGCAGAAGAAAGCACTCCGTTGCTCGTGTAAGACTTTATCCCGGTTCCGGCAACGTAACGATCAATGGCAGAGGGATCGACGATTACTTTGGTCTTGAAACACTCAAGCTGATCGTTCGTCAGCCCCTCACTCTTACCGATAATCTTGATAAGTTCGATATTATCTGCACTGTTGTGGGCGGCGGTGTTACAGGTCAGGCGGGAGCTATCAGACATGGTCTGTCAAGAGCTCTTCTTGAATTTGATCCTGAGCTGCGTCCCGTACTCAAAAAAGCAGGCTTCCTTACACGAGATCCTCGTATGAAGGAGAGAAAGAAGTACGGTCTCAAAGCTGCACGTCGTGCGCCGCAGTTCTCGAAGAGATAAGAAATCTTTCACAAAACGCCTATATTACGGTATTTTCGAGAATATCTTACAAGGTTGTTCAACAGATTGTTCAACGAAATGCTGTGAATGTAAACCTCTTTGCCGGGAGACTGACAGAGAGGTTTTTATTTTAATTCAGTTCATCGGAAAGTTTAGCATCTATCGTGTCGGCAAGACGTATCTTCTGCTTTTGGAGTACATCAGCATAGATGTTTGCTGTAACTCCTATGTCGCAATGTCCGAGGTGTTCAGAGATCACTTTCAGATCTACTCTGCTGTTCAGTAAAAGTGTGGCATTGCAATGCCTGAGCTTATGTAGTGTCATGTCCTCAAAATCAGTGCCTTTGGCCATACGCTTCAAAGAATGATATACTGAGTTGCGGTCACGGTAATTGCCAAGACCAGAGGGGAAAACCATTTCGGTGTGAGCATACTTGTTTAGGAGAGCAATTTTCAATTGCTCAACGTAGGCTTGCTGATTTTTGAGACACTTCTCAACAGTTGAATTCATGGCAATCAGACGAATACTGCTTTTTGTCTTTGGCGAGTCAAGGTAGCACTCCCAATCCACGCAGGACAGCGTATGATGAATGAATATCGTTTTTTCTCAAAATCAATATCCTCCCACGCCAAACCGAGGCATTCTCCTATCCTTATGCCTGTGAACAGCAGAATAATCAAAATACGCTTCACATCTTTGTCCCACGGCTTGTCACGGATAAGGTGGAGAAACCTCTTTGTTTCTTCCTCAGAAAGAGAATAACGCTTTCTGCTATTCCTTTTCTTCGGAATTATCACGTTCTGACAAGGATTGTTTCTTGCAAAACCCTGCTGTAAGGCTCTGCGGTAGATACTCTGCACCACGATGTAGACCTTTCTTACCTAGGTAGCATTCAAATGATGCTCTTTGCCAAGCACTTTCAGAAACTCCGTCAGCATCGATGTGGTAATCTCTTTGAGCTTTTTATTAACAAGAATCGGAGCAATATGATTTCTGTACTGACTTTCGTATTTCAGAACAGTAGTCAGCTTCAATTCTTCGGGAGCATAGTTCTCATAATACCATTCAGCTAACTCAGAAAAACGCATATTCTCGTTGAGTTGAGCATAACCCTTGCAGTGCCTTTCAAACTCAAAAGCGTACTCCTGAGCCAGCTTTTCTGCCTTTTTCGGTGATGTGCCTTCCGGCGGAACGTAAGTTGTGGACTTGACGATCTGCTTTCCGCACATTCCTTGCGTAATTTTTTGGTCTGTCTTAATGAAGTGACCTCTTTTTTGCAAGGTCGGTAATGTTCTGCCAATCCTCCTGCAAAACCGTGACTTTACCTCTGAAAACAGTCTTGCCCGTTTCAATGCTGTCGCTCTCCGCAAGTTTAGTAGTTTTCTCCTTGACAGCTTTAAGCATTTCACGCTTCCCACCAAGTTCCGTTTCGACTTGAGTATTCTGCACAGCCAGCTCATCAGCCTGTCTGCGTTTCTTCTTGTATTCCGGTGTCTCCGGTGTTCCTCTTGCCTTTTCGGGAGCGAAGTGGTTGATCCTATTGACACAAAGAGATAAATGTGCTATAATAAATACATGAATATCACAAGAGAGCAGTACGCAAGAATCGAAAAATATTTTCCGGTTCAACGA
>CANQJO010000032.1 GCA_947624255.1 uncultured Ruminococcus sp. | reverse complement strand
TCAATTTACTGTTGCTTGATGCAAGCGAGGCAGATACAACAAGACAAGATAAGCTGAAGAAATTCCGCTGTAAACTTGCTTCTTGAAAAACCACGCCACATCCTCAAAAGCACTGTAAAACCGCCATTTACGGGCGGTTTCTTTATTCCCTACATCTTGTCAGCGTAGCCGCTGCACTGTCAGGACGAAAACGTCTCATTTTTCAATCGAATTTTGTAACGCTCAGAAGTCCATCGTTTGTAAACTATATCCTTCATTTTCTTTTTCAATCTTTATGAAATCTTCAAAATATCCTGTACACTATCATTGAAATCAAAAGAAAGGGCAAGATGATATGGATACAATTTTGAAAACGACCGGTCTCTGCAAAAAATTCAAAGGACAGATGGCAGTAAACAATTTAGCTCTGAACATTCAGAGAAATTCTGTCTATGGCTTGTTGGGACCAAATGGAGCCGGCAAGTCTACCACGCTCAAAATGATTACCGGTATTTTGAAGCCCACTTCCGGCAGCATAAAGTTTGACGGACACACGTGGCAGCGCAGCGATTTGAAACAAATCGGCGCATTGATTGAAACACCGCCCTTGTACGGAAACCTGACTGCACATGAAAATCTAAAAGTCCGTAAAACAATGCTGGGTCTGCCGGATAAACGGATCGATGAAGTCTTGCGCATTGTCCGTATGACCGACACGGGTAAAAAGCGGGTCGGTCAATTCTCTCTCGGCATGAAGCAGCGCCTCGGTATTGCCATTGCCCTGTTGAACAGCCCGCAGCTTTTAATTCTTGACGAGCCTACTAATGGTCTTGACCCGGTAGGTATTGAAGAACTCCGGGGACTGATCCGTTCTTTCCCTGCAAAGGGAATTACAGTGATTCTGTCCAGTCACATTCTGTCAGAAGTACAGCAAATTGCCGATCATGTGGGCATCATTGCTGATGGTGTACTGAAATATGAGAATGCGCTTCGCACCGGCGAAAATCTGGAACAGCTATTTATGGACGTGGTGAAGCTCCACCACAAGGAGGTGTAAAAGATGAATTTCCTAAAGGCAGAACATCTTAAATTCAAGCGAACTATTTCAAATAAGCTGCTGCTGATCGCACCCTTTTTAACAACCCTCTTTGCGTGGATCGTCAGCGGTTTTTATGGCTTTCAATATATGACGTTTTACTGGTGGTATGCATTTCTTCTTCCGGGAATGATCGACATCCTGTGTTCCCTTGCTCATCAGATAGAAGAACGATCTGGAAAGTATTATTCTGTATTGTCTGCACCTATCGATCTGAAACAATTTGAATACGCAAAAGCATTGATTTTGATAGAGAAATTACTTGTGGCTGCGGTATACCTTGCTGTTTTCGCTGCAATATCTAATTTGATTTCTCCGGCTCTGGCTGTGTATTCCATAGGGCGAAACTTTATTGGAAGTGTCGCTTTGATAATTGCTTCAATTTGGCAAATTCCCATCTGCTTGCTTCTGACTCGCAAAACAGGATTACTGTTCCCGATTGCACTGAATACCCTGTTGAGTGTTCTCACACCCGGCTTGCTTGGAAATACAGATCTTGCGTGGGTGTGCCCCTATTGTTGGGCTGCAAAAACGGCTGAACTGCTTATGGGAATTGAAAGCAACGGAACTTTTGCAGGTATTGTGGATTTTTCATGGAGCGTTTTCCTGCCGTTGGTATTCTCCATCATTTTGTATGTCCTGCTCACTCTTTGGGATGCTGCTAATTTTTCCAAGAAAATGGGGACGTAAATGAGAATGATTGCTCTGATAAGTGCCGATTTTATAAAACAACGGCATACATTCTATTTTGGTATTCATACAGTGATCCCCATAGTGGGAGCTATTTTGTTTGTATTTTATTTTCTGCTTTATCAGAATGTTGATGAATTGAAAAGATTACGCTTACTTCTGGAACTCACTGCAATGGTATTTCCACTTTTGATAAGCATTATTGTTGGTCTGAACATCGTGCAGGAAGAAAGAGCCTCGCAGTTTCAAAATCTGCTGATAATGCCGGATCGCCGAAAAATCCTGCTGGCGAAATTTGCTGCTCTGTATCTGTCAGGTATCTTTTCTTTGGTGTTGATTTTTGCGCTGTTTGCACTTGGTATCGGAATGAGCCGGACAGAAATGATCCCGTGGGGAAATCTGATACGATCCGTGCCGGGAATGGCAATGGGCAGCTTCGTGATATATGTACTGCACCTGTTCCTTAGTCTGAAATTTGGGTTGGGCATTTCCTTGTTTGGGGGTGTATTTGAATGTCTGCAATGTGTCTTATACAGCAACATGGAATTGCATGGTCTGTGGTGGTACATTCCTTTTTCAGGGTCTGTAAATTGGGTGCATGATGTATGGAATGGAAAATTGGCTGCAAATGCCATACAGTGGATTTTAATTGCCGTGTTATCTGTCGGCAGCTTGTTTGCAATTCTCCATTGGTTTTCTCGTTGGGAGGGACGAAAGAATGATGAGTAAGACGCTGAAATTTATCGGTAAGATAATTTTTATGGTATGCTTCTGCTGTGTCATGTGTGGCTGCTCTATTCTGCAAAATGAAATCAGGGAGTATTCCGGCGGCAAGGAGCAATGCTATTTAGTCAGTGAAGATGTGACGCAGTTTACCTACAAAGGAGAGAAGTTCACCATTCTCAATACTACCGTTTCTAATGATGAGCTTGGCGAATGGATTGGGTATATCCGACAGCTTGCGGCAGTGAACGATGCCGGAACTGTTTGGGTTCAGGAAATGATCGAAACTACCTCTTTTAGAACTCTGTACGATCTGTCCGACAAAGCCCCGGATGCCAGATACATCATACCATTTTTGAACGTGTACGCATCCCCAAATAGTGTCTCTCAGTTGATCGTGAATATCAATGGCGGCTACCATGAAGCAATACCGAGCAATCAGCTCACAGCAGAGGATGAAGTTTTTGACTTCAAAACTGCCGCTGAAAATACAATGCAGCACTATATTGCACAGGTACAGTAATTTATCCTGACTTGTGGTATAATGTAAGATGTGATCTTCAGCAAAAGGAGGCGATAAAATGGCTGCAATTCTTGCGGTAGATGATGAACGACCCATTTTAGAACTGATTAAAAACGGACTGCAAAAGGACGGTCATATGGTTGCAGGATATACGTCTGCGGAACAGGTGCCGCTTAATCAGTTGAACCGCTATGATTTAATCCTACTGGACATTATGATGCCCGGAATCGATGGCTTTTCGTTCTGCAAAAAAATCCGAGGTATGGTTGATTGCCCGATCCTGTTCCTCACAGCTAAAACAATGGAGAATGATATTACTTTTGGCTTGGGGCTGGGCGCTGATGACTATCTGACAAAGCCTTTCCACATTCCGGAACTACGTGCCAGAGTAAACGCCCATTTACGTCGGGAACAGAGAGAACGCCATAGCTGCCTGAACTTTGACCATATTAAAATTGATTTGTCAGCCAAAACGCTGCAGGTAGATGAGAAAACCGTGTCTCTCACCAAAAGTGAATATCTGATCTGTGAATTTCTTGCCCGTAATAAAGGACAGGTATTTACACGAGAACAGATATACGAGGCTGTTTTCAGTTTGGATGGGGAAAGTGATGATTCTACGATTGCCACTCATATTAAAAATATCCGGGCAAAGCTGAATCATTTTGATATTCAGCCGATCATAACAGTATGGGGAATCGGGTACAAATGGGAATAAAGAAACCAACGTCACTTAAAACAGCTTTTTGGCACTTTTTGCTTATGCTGCTTGGCGGTCTGTTTGGCGCAGCCGTCATTCCCTTTCTGTTTTTGAGCATCACCACGTCTTTAGGTCTTACCACTTATGGAAATTATTCAGAGATCCGGGCGAAAGAACTTGCACCGATTCTCGCATCTACGCCTGATTTTTTTGAAGTGCAGATACCGACAGAGATTGGATATGTGTTGTTTAATAAAAACTACCGGCTCATTGATTCCACTTTGAATGAAAATGAATTGGAACAAGTCAGGCGTTATGTGACCACCGGTGTCAGCGATCGATCCACGAAAAAAGGATACCTGTTTGTTACCCGAAAAAATGAATACGTTGTCCTGCAATACTATATTGGAGCGCAATATACAAACGAGTGGATGAATGAGCATTTGCCATCCCCGGATATTCTGCTGATCGTGCTGATCACAGTGGGATGGATTTTTGTCTGCCTGTTCTTAACAACCAGATTTGCAAAAAAGCTGCGATTGCAGCTTGAGCCCCTGTTTGAAGCCACTTCGGAAGTAGCAAAACAAAATCTTGATTTTGAAATAGGACATTCAACCATCAAGGAATTTGAAGATGTGCTGGTTTCCTTTTCCTGTATGAAAGAAAGCCTAAAAACATCTTTAGAGCAACAGTGGAAGGCTGAACAGATGCAGAAAGAGCAAATTGCTGCACTTGCCCATGATTTGAAAACACCCCTGACAGTTATTCAGGGAAATACCGAGCTTATCAGGGAAACAAAATTGTACGAGGAACAGCGTTTATATGCGGCGTATATCAGTAGCAGTTCTGAACAGATGCAGTTATACATTCGGACGCTGATCGACATTTCACGAACAGCGACCGGTTATCAGCTTCACATGGAAAATATTGATCTGCCTGCTTATGCAGAACAGTTGCGAGGACAGATAAAGGCTCTTTGTCAGAGGAAAAAAATCGGATTACAGATGGAAACAAATCACTTGCCTGCTTTACTATGTGCGGATAAGCTGCTGCTGGAACGGGCAATTATGAATGTGGTAAATAATGCGCTGGATCATTCCCCACAGGATAGCTTCATTCAAATCTCAATGACAGAAGACAAAGAAAATTTGAAAATCATTGTAACAGATGCAGGTTCCGGCTTTTCACAGGAAGATCTACTGCACGCACAAGAACAATTTTATATGGCAGATCAAAGCCGCAGCTCTAACCAGCATTTTGGAATGGGTCTTTTTATCACCAAGTCTATTGTTAAACAACATAGCGGACAGCTTATTTTGAACAATTCAGAAAAGACCGGCGGCGCACAAGTTACAATCTCAATTCCGTGTTGACCTCGTGGGTGACTTTTGAAAATATTCATGATTTTGATTTAGACCCTGTATTCATAGCTGTTTCAAAAGAGAAAAAGAATGTGTGAATTATCACAGACAGGAAAACAATAACGGCTGCGTTTATTATCAGGCTCAACCGTTATTTTTATACATATTTCAGCTTTTAAAATACATATAATTCCTGATTTTTTTTTGTCGAATTTCACTGACTATTGTCTGTTACTATATGAACTGTTCACAATTATCTCATCGATCGCCCAAGAGGAATCACGTTCTATTTCTGAAAACTGCACATGGGGACAGCGCAGGCGATTTGAGGAGGGCAAAGTTTCTGTTCCGTTCAAGCGGTTTTTAGGCTATGATAAGGGAAAGGACGGAGAGCTTGTTGTCAATCCGGAACAAGCTAAAATCGTCCGCAGAATTTATGCTGAATTTCTAAAAGGCAGGTCACCTTACCAGATTGCGAAAGATCTCACAGCAGACGAAATTCCCACACCGGGCGGCAAAGCAAAATGGGCTGGTGGTGTCATTCGGAGTATTCTGCAAAATGAAAAATATAAAGGCGATGCCTTATTACAAAAGGTTTTCACACCTGATTATCTGACGAAAAAGAAAATCAAAAATGAGGGACAAGTGCCGCAATATTATGTTCGTGGCGACCATGAGGCAATTATTGAACCGGAAGTTTTTGAATTGGTGCAGCGGCAAATAAAGCAGCGGAAAAGCGGCAGCAGGAGCAATGTGAGCATCTTTTCAGGCAAACTCATCTGTGCAGACTGCGGCGGTTATTACGGTTCAAATGAAAAAGACCGACGAGAAAATGGCGGAATTGATCGCACAAAATGCGTCCTACGCAGTGGATTAGGCTGAGTATGATAAGAAATATGCAAAGCGACTAAGAGAATGCGGTGCTGCCATTAGTATTATACAGTATCGGAAAATACGAGCGAATCAAGAAGCTCCTCCATTTCTGCGGAGTTTTCGCTCATCCATTTGTTATCGGCAAAGCACATTACTGCATAGTTTTCATACGGCGGCTCAAATAATATCGCACTCCATGTATCGCTGCCGTCATAAAAGCAGGCTGTCGCATTCATGCCGTTGTACTGTCCGGCTCTTGTTTCAAGTCCTGTTCCGCACATTCCAAACTGCTCACACCGGCCAACAGTAATGTAATTCTCCTTATCGCCGTGGTAAAGCTCAAATCCGAAGGCAGTACCCGTATTTTCTTCCTCATTGTGATATTCTCTGAACTCCCAGCCGTCGGGAAGTGTCAGTACTATACTGCCCTTACTGTCGGTGACGGTGATCTGCTCAGAGGAGCTTTGTTCATTCTCAATATCGCTCTTCACCGAGGTAATGCTATAGGTATTCGGTATCCGTGTGGGATATGTTTCCTCCACGATACCGTCATATGCAACTACAACGGTATCCCCTACCCTGAGATCTTTCAGAGAATCAGGATCGGTCAGATCAGCAGTATTTACATACGTATCCGAGACAAGTATCTCCTTGTCATTTATCTGTTGTATCGTTCCGGTGAACATATATTCTTTACGATCCGGCTCAGCCCGATCTGTCCCATTTTCCGTGGGATCGTCCATAACTGCTGTGTTATTGTCTATGCTGTAGCCGGGCTTGACCGGTTCGGGAGCAGTATCTCCGCAGGCTGTGAGTGTCAGGCACATACAAGCTGTTATTCCTAAAATTATCTTTTTCATGATTATACCTCCGCAAAATTTATCTCGTCCCGAATTGTCATTGTCTCAATATCCGCCGAGACGAATTTATTCTCAGACAGCACATATACATGATCTCCTATACATACCGTCCTGTTGAAATTATATGGGAGTTGGTCTGATGCTGCCTCGTTCTTGTCATCTGTTGATGAGACCACCTCGCCCTTGAACGTAAACTTGCCGTTGTCATACGAAAAGAACATATATTCGCATTTTTCACTGTAGGAGTAACTTCCGTCAGGCTGCCACACATCACTGCCGATATTCACAGGCATACCTATAATGTTTTTCTCCGGCAGGATAAGCAGTGCTTTTCTGTCCCACACGCCGATAGAATATACCCACTCATAGCTCTCGTTCGTCCCCGGATCGCCGTTCACGGAGTATTTCCCTGCCTCTTTGAGTTCACTCGGCTCGGAGTTATCGAACATCACGAGCTTAATTCCCGTCATTCTGCCGTCCTCGTTACCGTCCTCACCGAAGCCTAAAAGGTGCGTGCCGTCCCATTTCTGCATATACGAGCTGTAGCCGGTGATCTTGTACTCGTCAAGAACAGCCGGAGCGGCAGGGTCGCTCAGGTCGATCGCAAAAAGCGGATCAGTCTGATAAAACGTCACAACGTAAGCCGTATCGCCGCTGAAATTCACGGACTTTATCTGCTCTCCCTCAGCAATTCCCGTAAGACTGCCGATGATATTTAGATCCATGTCAAGCACATAAATACCGTTGTCACGAATTCCCTCCGCATAGTTGTCATTTGTCGTGGCAATGCGGAATTTTCCGTCATATTCGCTCATTGAGAACTGATCGTTCACAGAGCCGTCAAGCTCACATTTTGCCGCCGCCGATATCTCTCCGCCGCCGATCGCAAAGCGTGTGACCGCCGTAACGACCTTGCCGGAGTCTCCGCTCTCCACGAATTTATTTTCCGTGATGTAGAGGTTATCCTGCGAGCAGTAAATATATCCCGTATAGCCTGCTATAGCCTTGCTTTTGGCGTGAGTGACTGTTCCCGTATTATTGAGATCAATACTTCCCATGACCGTGTATGAGAGAGCACTGCACTCTCCGAAGCCCTCCTCCGGCAGAATTATATCCTGCGAATAAATGAACTCCTCACCGCCTGTACAGCCTGATTTTGGGATATACCCGTCAATATCATCAGAGCCGTCAATAGTGCTGAACGGTCTTGTGGTGTAGCAGCTCACAAGGTGCATATATCCGTCCGGAGTTATCCTCACGTCATTAAAGCTGCCGTCCTGATAGTAGATATCAATTAGCTGCGGAGTTTCCTCCGCTGTGTAGACTGCCACAAACGAAGCACTCGCAGAATAGACGTATGATCCTGCATCATAGCCGCCAAATACCCCCGTCATAATACCGTTGTAAACAGCCGGAGCGGTCTCCTGACTGTAGTACACCTCTCCCACAATTTCTATCATACCGTTGTAGATGTACATTCCGCTTGCATAGACCTGCTTGTTTGTATCATCGACTTCTTCAAGGGGATCTATTTCGATCGTCTTTTCGGAGGTGAATTTTCCGTTTTCGACAGATGCGACGTTCAGGCGGATATTATCATAGCTGCTGCACAGATAGTAGATGTTTTTTCCGTCAGTTTTGGCGATATCCGATTCAAGCACTCCCTGCTCCTGATCGTAGGTATCGTAGTGATCGGTAGACTGCTCCGTAGTGTTTATGCTGTCGCCGGGCGGAACGCTGCCCACACCCGTTTCGGCGTCGGAGACAGCCTCATTTCCCTCATTTATGAAACTGCCGTATTTCTTTTTATATTCCTCCGATGATTTTCTGAACAGCTTGTATATCTCGCTGTAATCATCAGCACTCTCCTGATACAGCGGCTGAGTGACAGCCTCGCTCTGTGGTGCGTTCGTACTCTCAGAGGGCTTATCATCTGTCACGATATCGCCCTTATTTATAACATTTCCTTGTCCTGCAAAATATACCGCCGATGAACATATCACCACTGCCGCTGCGCAGGCGGCTATCCTTGATACGACCTTTATGCGGTTTCTTTTTTTGTGAGCCGTTTTCTCATTCAGCATAGCCTGTATTTTTTCCGGAGCAAGCTCTTCCGGCACAGGCTCTTCCGAGAGCAGCTTTTTCAGCCTGTCATTATCGTTCATTGAATTCAACTCCTTCACTCAGTTCAATTCGTAATTTCTCCTTTATTCTTGAAAGCCTTGATCTTACAGAGCTTTCTTTCATTTTGCAGACCGCAGCGATCTCACGCCCGGTGTAACCTCCTAAAACTGCCATGGAGAGTATCAGCCTTGACTTACTGTCAAGATGAGAGATCGCCTCACGCAGCTCCACGGATTCGTAGTCAAACGGCTGAATTTCCTCCGGCTGAATATCATCGCCGGAATACCTCTCCTTAAAGCGGCGTTTTATTTTTGCAGAGAGTATACTCATTATCCAGCTCCTGAAACTGTCAGCACTGCGGAGCTTTTTTATGTTGCAGAATGCGTCAAGAACAGCATCACTCACAGCATCAGAGGCATCATGAGGATCTCTGAGACAGTACAGTGCTATGTGGTAGAGATCTCTGTATACCGTTGAATATAGCCGAGAGAATGCCTCGGTGCTGCCCTGCCTTGCAAGCTCAACGTCTGCGGAGAGATCATTCATTTGATAACCCCCTTTAAGGCAACCCCCGCTGCCTTTGAATCGATCCATAAATAAGTGTCCTCAGAGGAGCAAATCGTTGCACTAAAAATAAAATTTCGTGAATGTATACAATTTCCACATATATTTTTTATGGAAATCATACAAGTTCTTGATCCATGGCGTATCATTTATACGCCGCCGATACGCCTAAAAAGTAAGTTGCTATTATATTTGTACCTATTGTAATTTCGTGAATTTTGTGTTATAATGGAATTGCGAGGTGTGAGCAAGTGAACAGAAAAAAAAGAAATATCATCGGTGTCATCGCTGCCGAGGCAAGCAGCATCGAACAGAGACAGATCATAATGGGTATCGCCGCAAGAGCTATAGAGCTCGGCTTCGATACCGCCGTCATCACAAATATATATAATCCGACTTTCAGCGATGATGAGCTTTACTGCGAAAATAATATCTACGAGCTTATTATGTCCGATGACCTTGACGCTCTTATCCTTATCTCGGAATCTTTCGTCAACGAGGGACTTCGCCATGATATCGCAGGATATCTGAAAAAAAAGAATATGCCCGTCATCGTGCTGGGAACGTATATCCCCGAGCTTGACCTCCCGAACTGTACACTGCTCAACACAAGCGATGAAAACGATATTTTCGAGGCTGCCGAACATCTCATAAAAGTCCATAACATCGACGATATCGACATTCTCACCGGTCAGAAAGAGATAGATGCCTCTCGCCGCAGAGTTGACGGCTATCGCAAGGCTCTTGAAAGCAACGGTATCACGTTCGATGAGAAAAAAGTCCACTACGGCGATTTCTGGATGACTTCGGGAACAACTCTTGCGGATAAGTATGTCTCCGGTGAGATACGTATGCCAAAGGCTGTTATCTGTGCAAACGACTATATGGCTTACGGTCTGCTTGACAGATTTGAGGAGCTTGGTGTCAATGTTCCCGAAACGATCTCCGTTATCGGCTATGAATATATCGGAGACCGTATGCTCCATACGCCTCTTCTGACCACATATCAGCGCAGCCGCTCTCAGCTTGGCAGAGCTGCCGTAGATATGATCCACTGCCGCATGAACGGCGAGGAGTATGAATTCACTCCGCCGAAAGATACTATTATCTACGGCAATACGTGTCCCTGCGGATATGACAGAACTCAATACGGCGAGGAGCTTAGAAAGGCACGCATAAGCAAGGACTACGACTTCTGGAATCTGTTCAATCCACTCGATCAGAAACTTATCAAATGCCGTACTGTCGACGATTTCGTTGATACCTGCGGCAGTCTTCACTGGCTCGTAAGGAATACCCACAATATTTTCTTCTGCCTATGTTCAGATTGGTACGAGACAGAGGAGCATCACTCCGATATCATCTCGTGCAGGAGTATCATGCCGTGGCTTGACAGAACTCCACACGAAACGGGCATAAACGATATCGCCGGACTTTTCGCTGATTTCGACCGACCGGCACTGTATTACTTCACGCCGATGTTTTTCAGCAAGAGATATTTCGGCCACATTGTCCTGCGCTACGATGAACCCGACGCATATGACCATATCTACCGCAACTGGCTGAAATCGCTTTCAAACGGACTGGAATTCCTCCGCATGAAAAATGATATACGCTATCTCACGCAATGTCAGAATCTCTCAGAACAGCGTGACACCCTCACCGGAATGTACAATGAGAACGGTCTGCGAAAGGCTTATGAGACTTTCCGTCAGAGAGACGGGCTTGAAAGCTGCCTTGTTATGCTCCGGATATGTGTCACGAATGACAGTTTCACCGAGCTTGAGGGCAGAATAAATGCCCTTATGGACGCCGCCGAGGCAGTAAGGCAATTCTGCGGCAGTAATGATACCTGCGGACGTATCGCTGAAAATACATTCGCCTGCCTTATACACAGCTCTCTTACAGAGGAGCAGATCGTTGACAAGCTGTCCGCAATACTTGTCCAGCATAACGTTTATACCGAAAAATACGGCATTGATTCATTCCTCTGTGAGACGGTCTATACGAACGGTCGGCTCTACCACGAGACTGTCGGTGAATGTCTTGAAGGTCTCTCGGAAAAGCAGCGACTGCTCAACGAAATGCGTCAGCGCAGCCATTACAGAGAAATGCTGAGAATTCGCAATTTTATCTACCTCAACCCGCAGGAGAGTTTCAGCACCGATAATCTCAGGAAAATGTACCCCTACAGCTCGGGACATCTCCGTGAGCTTTACAAGAAATGTTTCGGCGTGAGCATTCATCAGGACTGTATTGCGGCACGTATCGCACGGGCGAAGTATTTCCTGACGGTGACACAGCTCAGTATGGCTGATGTGGCTGAAAAATGCGGATATCTCGATAACAAATATTTCCTGCGGCAATTCCTTGCCTCTGTGGGAATGACTCCCAACAGCTACAGGAATACAATATAGAAAAAGGCAGCACCGCAAAGTTATCCGCTTTGTACGATGCTGCCTTGTTATTATTTGCTGTTTGCTCTGCCAAGAAACGCTGCGCCGATTATTCCTGCATCGTTGCCAAGCTTTGCAATAACGATCTCTGTATTCTTTTCCGAATTTCTCGTGTAGACCTCGTCCTTCACCAGAGCCTTCACCGGAAGGAGCAGCGGATCACCCTCATTGCATACGCCTCCGCCAATGCACAGCACATCCGGCTGGAAAATATTTATCGTATTCGTTATGCCTGCCGCAAGGTACTTTATGTATGTATCGACCACGCCCTGTGCATATTTGTCTCCGGCTCTCATTGCATCAAAGGAGGTGCGTGCCGTTACCTTGCCCTTTTCCTCTGCCATTCTGTTCATGATGCTGTCGGGGAACTGCTCCATAGCCTCTTTTGTCATTCTGATAAGACCTGTCGCAGATGAATACGCCTCAAAGCAGCCTTTTCTTCCGCATGAGCACTGCGCTCCGTCAACCTGCACGACCGTATGACCGATCTCTGCTCCCGCAAAGTTAGAGCCGGAGTAGATCTTTCCGTCGATGATTATTCCGCCGCCCACACCTGTGCCGAGCGTTATGCAGACAGCATTTCTTGCGCCCTTTGCGGCTCCGGCAACAAATTCGCCATAAGCGGCGGCATTTGCGTCATTTTCAATAAAGACCGGCTTGTCGATGATCTCCTTTATGTACTTCACCATAGGGGTGTTTTTGAATCCGAGATTATTTGAATACTCGATGATACCTGTCTCGCTGTTTGCGATACCGGGAGTGCCGATACCTACCCATTCGATATCGTCAATGGTCAGTCCGGCATTATTTACCGCATTAAGAGCCATTTTTGCCATATCAGCAGCTATCTCCCGCTCCGGTCTCGGACAGTTCGTTTTAGTGCTTGCTTTGGCAACGATATTATAATTCTCGTCAACCACGCCCGCAACAATGTTAGTGCCGCCTAAGTCGATTCCCACATAGTATTTCATTATTCTTCCTCCGTTTTGATTTTTTCTGTATTTATTATGCTGCATTTTCCCCGGACCGTGATGTTTCCTGCTCCGGCAGGTACAAACCAGCTTGAACCCTTTTTCATGTGATATGATATGCCCTCTCGGATAAGCTCGGCACTTCCCTCAATAACAAGCATATGCCTGAAAGATGTCTCATCCACATTGATATCGAATCCCGAATCGTCAAGCTCTGTCAGCGTGACGGTGAAGTATTCGCAGTCGGCAAGCAAGCGAACAGTCGTTCTCGCATACTCCCCTGCCGAAAGATGTATCGCAGGATAACTGCGGCTCGCATCTTCGGGTTCAAGGCGTGCGACCTCAATAGCCTTATCAATGTGCAGTTCACGCAATTTCCCGTTGTCGTCCGATCTGCCGTAATCGTAGACACGATACGTGACATTTGAGCTTTGCTGTATCTCGGCAATAAGTATGCCTGCGCCGATCGCATGGAGCGTTCCCGGCGTGATAAAGAATACATCTCCCTTTTTGACGGGGATCCTTTTCAGCTTGTCAAGGAGAGTGTTCTCCTCAACGGCATTTTTCAGCTCCTCACGTGTCATAGGCTCCTTTACGCCGCAGATAAGCTCCGCATCGGGGAGCGCATCGACAACGTACCACATCTCGGTCTTGCCGTTGTCGTTCTCGTATTTTCGGGCATATTCATCATCGGGGTGGACTTGCACCGAAAGCCGCTCCTTGGCATCTATCAGCTTTATCATCACGGAGAGTTTACCGGCATCTCCTAAAAATTCGGGGTTGGCGGCAAGCACTTCTTCAAGTGTCATACCGCTGAATTCTCCGCCCGATACTATGCTCATACCGTCACGGTGACAACTCAGCTCCCAGCTTTCGGCAAGCCTCTGCGAATCGCTCTCCATGCCGAATTCGTCACGGAGTCTCGTACCTCCCCAGATATAGTCCTTGATAACAGGTTTAAGCTCAAAAGGTGTCATTCTTTGAAAATTCCTCCCTGAATTCTGCCTCTGAACCGTTATATACGTTCAGATCAATGTACTTCTCATCGCCTGCGTAGCCGTCAAGCAGTCCCTTATCGCTGTACTGCCAGAATTTCCAGTCAAGAAGATCGGGCTCACCGTTGATGCTTCTTATCCAGAGCGGATAATCGGCGAAATCCTCACGCATATATCTCATATACACCGGAAATGTCGTATATATCAAAGGCTTTGAGCCGTAATGCTCCTCCAGCTTTTCAAGCAGGGGGCGAAGTATTGCTAAGGTCTCCTCCCTTGTGGGTTTATTGAGCCTTTTGTCGCCGTAATACTCCACGTCCACGACCGGAGGCATATCTATCTCATCAGCTCCCACTGTTTTGATGAAATTATCAGCCTGAGACTCGCCCGGACTGTCAAAGCTGAAAAAGTGGTATGCCGAAATGATGATATCCGTCTGCGCTGCGTTTTCAAGATTTCTCCTGACCGATTCGTCCACATGACCGCTTCCCTCGGTAGCCTTGATAAAAGCAAACGAGACGTCCTGTTCTTCAAGCATCTCCCAGTTAATGATCCCCTGATAATTCGATACATCCACGCCCCACACGGGATATCTTGAAAAATTAACGCTCGCAGTCGAATAATAAAACGAGCCTGCCGCAGTCACCGCCGTCATAAGCAGTCCAAGAGCGGTACACATAATTTTCTTCCCAATACTCATCAGTTTAAGCACAAATTCCTCCTTCTGTCACCTACTATATATATAATATACCAAAAAAGCAAATTAGTCAAGTGGGTATGCAAGATTTTCCTTTAAGATACCACCCTCCGGTGCAACCGGCTAAATAGATGAGGAGCAGAAATTTCGATTGTCAAGAAAGAGGACGAAAGCATACTTTTTGTAGGTGAGAACGATGACGCAGACAAGCGGGATCTATGCCGTCAGATAGTTGTTATTTGCATTAGAGGGCGGTATAAGAACTTGTGGAGGACAAAAAGCCCTCCACATCGTTTTATTCTATCTGCTTTGCAAGGAACTGCGACGAGGCATTTATCAGGCTTTTTTGCAGATCAGTCACCTCTGCGCATTTATCGCTTGTGAGAAACGCCACCGCTCCGGAGACATCTCCTGCCGTGATTATGGGAACTGCCGCTATAGCTGTGCGCTCCACTCCCTCGGCAGGATAAAAGCTGTTAGTGCTTCCGTCAGGGCAAAAATATTGACCACGGTTTTCCATAAGCTCTTCAAGCTGAGCGGTAACACGGCGTTCGGCGAACTCCTTTTTCGGAACGCCTGCGCTTGCCACGACATGATCTTTGTCAAATATCACCACCGGACAGCCGGCGATCTTATACATGATGTCCGCAACATAGCCGGCATTTTCGCTCATTTCACTTATTGCCGAATATTTTTTGAAAATGACCTCGCCATCGCTGTTTGTATAGATCTCAAGCGGGTCGCCCTCACGAATACGCATAGTGCGGCGTATCTCCTTGGGGATAACAACACGTCCGAGATCGTCTATTCTTCTTACGATTCCTGTAGCTTTCATTTATTTTATTCCTCCAAAATATTTTAATTTTGTGGTATTATTATTTCCCATGTTTGTGTTTTTATTCTCATAATATCCTGATTCCGCAAAGTTCGTATTTAAGAATTATCCAATTTTAGGAAACATACAGCTCAAAATTAAATATTTTTGAAGCCTGACTTTTTCGCCCAATGGGTGAAGAAAATTCTAAGCCGAAATTGATATCTAAAGACTATGAGATTTCTTCTCGTTCTTCTGAAAACGTCTATGAATACAGGGTCTTAACCCTCCGGGTGCTGTTCGCACAGCGTTTTCTATGCTTCTGCTATATCATAAAAAATTTTAAAATGCAACTTATTTTTCTCAACGTGAAGGAACATTAAATTTGTCTGTCAACATATCAGCGATAAGTATGTAAAATTATCAACAAAGTGTTGAAAGCCGTGTGGAAAAGCGGGATGATTCCTCCACAAAATGTTGAAAAAGCTGTGGAAAGCTCTCATAAATGGCTAAACAGAGTACGAGTTTTCAACAACAAAAAACAAAAAACTTAAAAAGTCTGTTGAAAATTCAAAAATCTCTTCATTAACGCATCAATCGGTCTTGTCAATTGACAGCTAATTCTCTTTACTGCTGCGGCGGCTTAATTCCGATAGAGCAATGATAGTGATGCCTAAAATTATTATATAATGTAATAATGCATAACATACCGCATGGTATAATTATAACTTTTGTTGAATATAACGTTTTTTTATTTCGACTATTGACATTTGATCTTTCTTGTGATAAAATATTATCTGTTGGAGCGGAATGCGGGTGTAGTTCAATGGTAGAATTCCAGCCTTCCAAGCTGGTTACGTGGGTTCGATTCCCATCACCCGCTCCAATTTTTAGCGGCTAAGGCTGCTGATTTTTTCTGCGCCTTTAACTCAGCTGGATAGAGTAACTGCCTTCTAAGCAGTAAGCCGCTGGTTCGAATCCAGCAAGGCGCGCCATTCCGAAGCTTTCCATAGCTCCATAATGGAGAGCTTCGTTTGTATTTATTGTGTATGGTGGGTGTAGCTTAGATGGTTAAAGCGTCGGATTGTGGTTCCGAAGACCGTGGGTTCGAATCCCATCTCCCACCCCAGAGGTATAGGCATTTTCGAGATTTCGAAAGTGCTTTTTTATTATTGCTCCCTCAATTAAGCTTTGCCAAAAGGCACAGGCGAAAAAGCAAAATATCAAAAGGAAAAAGCGCAGGAATACTGTCGTATTGAAAGATTTTCCAATGCATAGATTTTGATTTTTCGGCAAGTATTGACGACTCGATTTAGTTCAGGGAGCAATATTAGACCTGTTCTAAAACCTTGAAAAGAGCGAAAAAAAGTGGTAAAATAGAATCAGGTGATAAAAAAATGGACAAC
>CANQJO010000031.1 GCA_947624255.1 uncultured Ruminococcus sp. | reverse complement strand
AGTGTGAACGGCGGCAATAATCTTGCGGCTCTCCTTTGTAAATTTTATACTTCCGGAATAAATGAGATTCCGAAGTTGAATATTCCTTCAAACAAAAAAGAGCTGCCCTCATCGGCAGCAAAAGTTCAAAAGACCTCCGGAAAAGGGTATGAGTTTTTCTGCAACGTTAATATTTCCCCGAAGCTGAAAGCTGTCAAAGAAATTGCTAAATATAAACCTATTACAGATTTGAATTTTTAATTATATCAGTGCTTTTTCTCGATTCGCCTTGCCTACTTTTACTTGACACATACATTCTTTCCACGCCTGTTGCAATTTCGAGCATAAAGTGATATAATAGGAGCAGGCAAACACATTTCATAGTCGTGTATGGTTTGTTTGCTTCAAACGTCTTGCTATTGCAGTAGCAAGACGTTATTTTTTTGTTTTGATACTTTTGGCAGAGCAATCGGAACAATAGATCACAGTGCTGCATAAATCGCCGCCGTCAGCGAAAACGTCATACAGGTCGATTACAAATTCTTTTCCGCACTCGGGACACTTTGTAAACACATTTTCCTCTGTGATCTCGGTCGTGATCGTTGTTTCCTCATTGATTTTTGTTTTTACATAAAACATAATACATACCTCCGTGTAACTTAGTTATTGGCGGTTTCGTTCTGCTCTGAAAGCTCGTTGATGATACGTCTGAACGTTTGCTTGTCTTTCTCCGGAAGTTCAAATCTCAAACGCCGAAAGACCGTGTTTTCATGAACTCCCATTGCTGAACTCACCGCATAGACCGGAACTTTCTTTTCTTTCATCAGTGACCTGATGTCGATGTTTGCCTTTGTCATGAAAAATACCTCCTAAAAATATTTGTGGTTGTAGGGGGTGACATTTGAAAAAATTGTGTTACAATAAATGTAGCACAACAACCACTGCATTCCATGAATGTATTATACCGTACATTTATCGTAATGCCAAGCGAAAAAATACAAATACAGAAATAAAATAATTTCGTATTTTTACAGCCATAAAATACAAAAGTGGTAATTATTATGGATTTAGGCGAATTATGCAAAAGGCTTAGATTTACAATAAAGACAAATTTAGGCGAAACTACCAGCATAAAAGACTTTGCTAAAAAGATAGGTTTAGCAGCTCCCCGAATAAGTGAGCTTGAAAATAACAAACGTGAAATGTCCTTAACGGAATTAAAAGCATATCATAATTTTTTTAATGTTTCTTTTGAATATTTGTTAGGAGAAACAAATGTTTCATCAAACAATGAGGATATACAAACCGCTTGTAAAGTTACCGGTTTAAGTGAAGAAGCAATAAAGTGTATACAGTCAAAAACTGCTAATTGTGAATCAAATGATGTATCAACATTAAATGCAGTATTAACTTGCCGTTGGTTTTGGAGTATGGTTTTCCAACTTTCAATTTTAGAACGTGATAGCAAGCAACAGCTTGATAATCCATGTAACATTGATGCAGTATTTCTTGTAAAACTATCAACACAAATGGGTGTATCAAGTGAAGAATTAGCACTCCATATTGAAAATGAATTCAGGCAGCCGGACGAAGTTGAAGACTTCCCTCGGTACTGACACTTCCTGCGATTTAGCCGGATATTTCGCATTTCAGTCGATAGAAAAGATTAATGATCTATTTGACCATAGAGATGATTATAAACATTATGATAAAGATGAAATTATTAAATATTTACATCTTGATCGTTTCAAAAAGAGGGAAGAAGATCATGGCGAACATAACTCCACGGAAGAATAAAAAAGGCGAAATAACGTCTTACACAATCAGAGTATATCACGGTTATGATAGCAAGGGAAAGCGGCTTAAGCCATACACAATGAGCTATAAGCCTGCTACGGGAATGACAGATAAACAGATCAAAAAGGAAGTTAAGCGGCAAGCTATGCTGTTTGAGGAGCAATGCAAGCTCGGATATGCGCCCGACAGCCGTCAGACGTTCGCCCGGTATGCTGAATATGTCCTCAACAGCAAAGAGGATTCAGGCACTAAACACAGCACTATTAAACGCTATAGAGAGCTTTTGGAACGTATTAACAAGGGCATAGGACATATCAGGCTGACGGATATCAGACCGCAGAATCAAACTTGCTGACGAAACTATGGAATTGCTCAGGGAATACCGTACATACCGGCTTGATCTCAGACGTGAGACCGGCTCTGAGCGGAACAGCTTCATTGAAATCGCAGACGGTAAAGGCATTAAATGCCAAAAGGAAGCTGACTTTCTGTTTGTCAAGGATAGCGGCAGCTATATTGGATATCCAATGCATCCGGATAGCATTACCGACCGGCTTGATAAATTTTCAGAACGGAATGAGCTGCCGCATATAAATCCTCATGCGTTCCGGCACACGCCGGCTTCTGTTCTCTGCCTTAACGGTATCGACATGACGACCATAAGCAAGTGGCTTGGTCACAAAAATGTTACTACGACTATGAATATCTACGAGCATATCCTCGACAAAGGCAAGGAGCAAGTCGTTGACTGCGTAGCTGATGTTATACTCAGAAAAAAGAATGATGCTGCATCAGGTTAATAAAAATAGCGGAGTGGATTTAATAAAATCCTGCTCCGCTTTCTGTTTATCTTCTTATAATTTCCCGCATCTTTTCATAACTTTTTATAACGTTGGCGCACAAATCGCTCACAATTCATGATTTTAGGCATAAAAATAAACGTCTCCGATTTCTCGAAAACGCCTATTTCACGTTGGCAAAAGACTCAATCTTTGATACAATGCAACCGCCTTGCAGGGGTTCGTTTCTTTGCTTGGGGGTTGCATTTTAGAGTAAAGGTTTCATACTGTTTATGATTTTCAGTTGCAAATCTTCACTTACGCTCCGTAATTCTATTCAGTCGTTCAGACAATAAGAACATCAGTGCAAGAAGTAATCCGATATATACCGGCAGCAGTGCGATGCTGATATGATCTGCAAGCATTCCGAACAGAGGCGGCATGAGCGTGGACCCGACATAGGCACTTGCCATCTGCACACCAATCACCGCCTGGGATTTCTCGGCACCGAAGTATGCAGGGGTAGCATGAATCAGACAGGGATACACAGGCGCACAGCCAAAGCCTATCAGGAAAAGTCCGGTAATGGCGCCAATATTGCTAAGCGGCAAAAAGAGTGTAAAAATTCCTGCTGCAAGAATGACAATGCCAATACGCACCATTTGCTTGTCGCTGTATTTTGCAGTAAGAAAACCGCTTAAAAATCTTCCTACGGTAATGCCAAGGAAGAAAACAGCTCCCAGTCCCGCTGCCTGATCAGGGGAAATTCCCTTTTGCAGTACCATATAGCTGACTGCCCAAAGACTTGTGGTCTGCTCAATTGCACAGTAGCAAAGAAAGGTGATCATCATTTCCTTGACACCAGGAATCGCAATCGTGCGTTTCAGTCCCAGCACTTCGCCGGAAGCGCTGCTTTCGCCGGAAACTTCAACGGATTTCTTCTTCCACAGCGGAAGCGAAAAGACGAGTACCGCGGTGAGAACTGCCTGCAAAAGGAACACAGAAATATAGCCGCTGCTCCAACTTTCACCCCTTGTCAGAAAATAGGACATGACATAGGGGCCACAGCTGCAGCCAACTCCCCAAAAGCAATGCAGCCAGCTCATGTGACGGCTTTTATAATGCACTGCAACATAATTGTTCAGTGCTGCATCCACACTGCCAGCACCAAGTCCATAGGGGATACTCCAAAGACAGAGTTGCCAGAACTCTGTGCTTGTAGAAAAGCCGAACAGAGCAATTGCTGTCATCGCAACACTTATAACGGTAACTCCGCCTGTTCCCAGCTTCTTGACAAGTCTTTCGCTGAACAGAGCAGAAAGGATGGTGCAGCCTGAGATGACCATACTGATGATACCTGCAAATGATACAGGAACAGCAAGATTTTCATACATACTCGGCCAGGCTGAACCCAACAGACCATCTGGGAGTCCAAGGCTGATAAAGGAAATATAGATAATTACAAGAAGCAAATGAATCATTCTATTTTTTCTCCGACAAATCAATATTTCTTACGATATCTCTCACCTTCAGCACAAAGGATGGTGAAACGGAAAGCTCATCGATTCCCATTCGCAGAAAAGCTTCCGTCAGACTTGTATCCGCAGCAAGCTCACCGCATATCCCGATCCACTTGCCGTGCTTGTGTGCATTGTCTGCAGCCATTCCGATCAGACGGAGAACAGCTTCGTGATGGGTATCACAGAAACGGTCAATCTCCGGATTCTGCCGGTCGCAGGCAAGGGTGTACTGCGTCAGATCGTTCGTTCCGACACTGAAGAAATCCACCATCGGAGCAAGTCTGTCGCTGATGAGTGCCGCCGCAGGTGTTTCGATCATGATGCCAAGCTCGGTGTCTTCTGCATATTCGATTCCGTCCTTTGTAAGCTCTGCCTTCACACTTTCGCACAAATCAAGAATTTCCTCCAGCTCCCATACATTTGCGATCATAGGAAACATAATTCCCAGATTTCCAAAAGCCGACGCTCTGTAAAGCGCACGAAGCTGTGTTCTGAAAATTTCGGGACGATTCAGACAAAGACGGATGGCACGGATGCCAAGTGCGGGGTTTTCCTCTTTTGGCATATGAAAATAATCACACTGCTTGTCTGCGCCGATGTCCAGCGTGCGTATAATGACCTTTTTACCTGCCATACTTTCAAGAACACGTTTGTAGATTTTGAACTGTTCGTCTTCAGTAGGATAGTCGGAGTTTTCGAGATAAAGGAACTCGCTTCGGAACAGTCCGATACCGCCGGCATCATTCAGAAGCACTGCACCAATATTGTCAACACTTCCGATATTGGCATAGATGTTGATCTTTCTGCCATCAAGAGTGATATTTTCCTTGCCCTTGAGCTTTTGCAGCAGCTCTTTTTTCTCCTGCTCTTCAGCACGTTTCTTTTCAGCTGCCGCAATGGTTGCCGTATCAGGATTCAGAATGAACTCCCCCGTAAAGCCGTTGACCACCGCCGTATCGCCATCCTTGATGGCAGTGAGGAATTCTTCGCCCACACCGATAATGGCCGGGATATTCATGTTTCTTGCGAGAATTGCGGTATGGGAATTCGAAGAGCCGTGTGCTGTCACAAACGCAAGCACTCTCTCTTTGTCAAGCGAGACCGTTTCGCTGGGTGCAAGATCATCAGCACAGATGATAAACGGCTCATCGCTTGTTTCTTCCTCACTGCCGCTGCTTGTCAGGCAGTGGATGATACGATTGGAAATGTCCCGCACATCGGCGGATCTTGCCTGCATATAGGCATCATCCATTGCGGCAAACATTTCCGCAAAATTATCTCCTGTGATTGCAACTGCATATTCTGCATTGACATTCTGGGAGGTAATCATTTCTGTGATGGCATCGTTGTAGTCCTCATCCTCCACCATCATCATATGAATCTCAAAAATTGCTGCATTCGCTTCTCCGACCTCTTTGAGTGCTTTTTCGTAGATCTCACCCAACTGTTCGATCGCAGCTGCCTTTGCAGCTTCAAGACGTTTCAGTTCGCCTTCGGTATCCTCGATCTTTTCACGTCTGACCTGTACATCCTGCCGCTTGAACACGGAAATTTTTCCGATAGCAACTGCACCATACACGCCCTTGCCCTGATATGTTAACATCATTCCACCACCTTATTTTTGATTACAAAAATGGATCTTATAATTCTCAATTGCTCTTTCAATGACAGCAACAGCCTCCACCGGACCGCCAATTTCCCTGACGACTGTGGATTTACTCTCAAGCTGTTTGTAAACAGAAAAGAAATGCTTGACTTCTTCAAAAATATGCTTCGGAAGCTCCTTAATGTCCGTATAGTTCATATACGTGGGGTCGCCATAGGGAATTGCGATAATCTTCTCATCCCCCATTCCGCTGTCCTCCATATACATGACACCAATCGGGTAGCTGCGTACGATTGTCATCGGCTGAATCGGCTGTGAACACAGGAGAAGTACATCAAGCGGATCGCAGTCATCACCATATGTACGGGGAATAAAGCCATAATTCATCGGATAATAGGTTGCAGTAAACAGTACCCTGTCAAGTGCCAGCATTCCGGTTTTCTTGTCCAGCTCATATTTCATATTGCTGCCCTTGGAAATCTCTATTACCGAAACAAAGTCGGTCGGATAAATTCTATCTTCGTCAATGTCATGCCAGATATTCATGATTCTGTCCTCCATCGCTCCCACAGGACAGTTTTGTCCTGTGGGAGAAGAAGTTTAAGATTACAGGTTCGCTTCAAAGAATTCCTGCATTGCCTTTTCAGATGCCGCCTCATCACCGCCATTGATCGTCACGGTAATGGTATTGCCGCACTTGATTCCCATACCCATAAGTGCCATGAGCTTGGTTGCTGCAACAGACTTTTCGCCGAGGGAGATGGTAATCTCGCTGTCCAGCGCCTTAGCTGTCTTTGCAAGTATACCTGCCGGTCTTGCGTGGATCCCCAGTTCGTCCTTGATAGTGTAATCGAACGTTCTCATAATGATACTTCCTTTCAAATAAATTGTAATTTCATTTTATCATAGATTTCCGGAAAATGCAACTGTCACTGTGCTCTTCCGTAAATCTGTGCTGTTCTATGGATTTCTTCCTTCAGTGCATTTGTGAGATCGGAAGATTTCAGCCGCCATCTCCAGTTATCGCCCACAGTAGAGGGGACATTGATACGGCTTCTGTCGTCGAGTCCCAGCCAGTCCTGCATTGGGATGACGCACAGATTCGCCTGGCTTCTCATGATCAGGCTGATGAATACTTTGTGCAGCTTCTCATCTGGCGTGAAACAATCGCAGAGGTACTCCCTTGCCATGGCACGCTCCTCACCAGTAATGGTTGCAAACCATGATGTGATCGTCTGGTTATCGTGCGTTCCCGTATAAGCAACACAATTTTCAGTGTAGTTGTGGGGCAGATAATCATTACGGCTGCCCGTGTCACGGCTGTCAAATGCAAATTCCAGTACCTTCATATTCGGGAAACCGCTATCCTTCACAAGCTGTCTCACACTGTCGGTCATGAAACCAAGATCTTCTGCAATGACTTCACGCTTTCCAAGCACCTGTTCCACCGATCTAAACAGTGCCATACCCGGACCTTTTTCCCAGTGTCCGTTCTTTGCAGTCTTGTCACCATAGGGAATCGAATAATACTCGTCAAAGCCCCTGAAATGGTCGATTCTGACCACATCATACAGTGTAAAGCACTGCTGCAACCGTTCAACCCACCACTTGAAACTGGTTTGCTCGTGATACTCCCAGTCATACAGCGGATTGCCCCAGAGCTGTCCGTCAGCCGCAAAGCCATCGGGCGGGCAGCCAGCAACAGCCCTCGGTCTGCCAGTTTCATCCAGCTGGAAGAGCTTCGGATTCGCCCATGCATCCGCACTGTCAAAGGCAACATAGATCGGAATGTCACCGATGATCTGGATACCATTTGCATTTGCATAACCCTTTAACTTGTGCCACTGCTTGAAAAACAGATATTGCTGGAACTTGTAAAAGCGAATCTCGTCTGCAAGCTCGGTGCGCCATCGCTCCAGTGCATCCGGTTTCCGCAGGCGGATGTCCTCTGTCCAATTGTCCCACGATACACCGCCAAAGTGATCCTTGAGCGCCATAAAGAGTGCATAATCCTCAAGCCACAGCTGTGAGGCAGAAAATTCCTGATATGCTGCATCCGTTTCTGTTTTGCTTCGCAGGAATGCCTTCTTCAGAAGCGGAAACCGCTTTTCATACAGCATACTGTAATCAATGCTGTCGGTATCGGAGAAGCCAGCTTCTTTGCATTCAGATTTTGTAAGCAGCCCCATATCCACCAGCGCATCAAGATCAATAAAATAGGGATTGCCCGCAAAGGTCGAAAAGCTTTGATAAGGGGAATCACCGTAGCTGGTCGGGCCAAGCGGCAGAATCTGCCAGCAGGTCTGACCGGCTTCTTTGAGAAAATCTATGAATGCATATGCTGTCTTATCAAAACAGCCGATGCCGTAACGGGACGGCAGAGATGAAATCGGCAACAGAATGCCCGCACTTCGTTTCATCAGCCCTCACTCCTTTCATAGTGTACGATCACGCCATAATGATCGGATACGATACTCCTATTTTCTCCATTAAAAATAACCTTTGATGAAAGAATTTCAGTTTTTTCACTGCACCAGATCTGATCGATGCGCATACCGTCCGTGCTTTCTGTTTTATCCTTCCAGCCGTCGATCACATGCCCGACGGTAATGCCGCCATCCTTATTCTTGGCAAGGGCATAGCTGTCCTGCCAGCCGGCATTGCGGATCATATCATACCCTTCCCCACACACCTCGGCAGGGCTGTTGAAGTCACCCATCAGCCACACACGCCGATGACCGGCAAGAGCTGCCTTCGTTCTCTGCCACTGCCCCTGAAATGGTTCATCAGGATCATCCCACCAGCCGTAATGCACGCTGAAGAACCATTCGTCAGGTGCCGCTTCCGTGCGGATGCCGAGGATCTTACGGGTTTTCCAGTTGTTGTAATCATCCATCGCACTGGTGCGGATGATCTTTGTTTCCAGAATCGGACTGCGGCTCATGAGAGCAATGCCCTCATCATATTTATCATAGCCTTTTTTCAGCGGCAGCCACGTCCAGTGGTATTCCAAGCCCTGACTGCGCAGCAGTTCTGCAGCATTACAGACATGGTTGTCCCTCCGGATGATGATGCCATCTGCACAGGGGACATATCCCCCGTGCAGTGTAATGACAGGCATCTCTGCAATGGTCTGGTTGACCTCCTGCAAGGCAATGATATCGGGCTGTTCTTCTGAAACCGCCTGCACGAATGCATGGAGTTTTTCTGTGTAGTGTTCCTCCACAAGACTGTGGGTATTGAGTGTCAGTAGTTTCATAACGCACCTTACAAAATATCATTGATGTCGGATTTCAGGACATCCGCTTTCGGGCCGTAGATCGCCTGAATACCCTTTTCCTTTTTCACAAGACCGAGTGCACCTTCTGCCTTCCATGCGTCCTTATCCGCCACAAGATCAGGATTTTTCACAGTAACACGGAGCCTTGTCATACAAGCATCAACAAGCTCGATGTTCTCCCTGCCGCCGAGAAGGGCGATAATGCGTTCCGGCTGACCATCGGAGGATGTTTTCTTTTCACCGGTTGCTTCTTCCTCGCCGCCATCTGCTGTGTAATTACCCAGACGTCCGGGAGTCGCAAACTTGAATCTGCCGATCATGAAGTAGGAAACAAAGTAACCGATCGCAAAGAATACAACAACTGCAATCAGGAAGTTGATGATGTCCCCTGTGAGACCAGCCTTGACGGACATCGGCACTCGGGTCAGGAATTCCAGATTACCAAAGGAGTGCAGACGCAGATCGATAATACCGGAGAGCGCAAATGCACAGCCCTGCAAAATGGCATAGACAATATACAGCGGCAGTGCGCAGAACATGAACATGAACTCGATCGGTTCTGTCACGCCGGTGAGGAATACTGCCAGTGCAGTGGAAATGAACATGGAACGGTAATTCTTCCGCTTATCCGCATCGACTCTGCGGTACATCGCAAGTGCAATGCCCAGCAGGAGACCTGTTGCACCGATCATCTGACCAACCTTGAAACGTGCAGGTGTCACGCCTTCCAGAAGTGCCTGATAGCCTGCGGTATCGCCGGCACCCTTCAGATTGATCAGATCCGTTACCCATGCCAGCCACAGCGGATCCTGTCCGAATACCTCTGAGCCTGCATTGACACCTGTCATAATTTCATAAGTACCGCCGAAGGATGTGTAGTTCATTGGGATGGTCAACATATGGTGCAGACCGAACGGCAGCAGCAGACGTTCCAGTGTACCGTAAATGAACGGTGCGAGAACAGGCGAGGTATCCGAAGAATTGGCGATCCAGATACCGAATGCATTGATACCGGACTGGATCAGCGGCCAGATCACGGCAAGTCCCAGAGAAATGATAACTGACCAGACAATGACCATCAGCGGTACAAAACGCTTACCGTTGAAGAAGGACAGAGCATCGGGAAGTTTGCGGAAATTATAGAATTTGTTGTATACAGTACCACCCACAAAGCCCGAAATAATGCCGATGAACACGCCCATATTCAGCGCCGGTGCACCGAGGACAGAGGTGAAATAATTCTCCACCAGCATTTCCTGTCCGAACAGTGAGTGAACGACTGCATTCGGATCGGAGAGCATGGCATTGGTGACACCGAAAATGACACCTGTAATATTGTTGATCAGAATGAATGCGATGATTGACGCAAATGCACCACCCGCCTTTTCTTTCGCCCAGCTGCCGCCGATGGCTGCTGCAAACAGGATGTGCAGATTATTGATGATTGCCCAGCCGATGTTTTCCATCACGCTGCCGATGGTTGTCACTGTGGCAATATCCGCACCTGCCATGCCCACCAGTTTACCAAGGCTGATCATCAGACCTGCTGCCGGCATGACGGCAATGACTGTCATCAACACTTTACCGAGTTTCTGAAGGAAATCAAAGTTAAAGCCTTTCTTATTTTCAGGTTCTTTCTTTGCCGGTTCCTTCAACACCGGTTCTGCCTTTGGTACATCTTCAGCAGCATTTTCGTCAGCGAAAGAAATCAGCTTGTCTCCCACCTTCACATTGCCATCGGATACGCACATTTCCAGATCATCCGCACCGTCACAGACAAGAACAGGGGTAATCAGATTAATACCCTTGGATTTTAGTAACGCTGTATCGACCTCTGCGATCAGATCTCCGATTTTCACCTTGTCACCGACCGCAACATGCGGCATGAAGCCCTCTCCTTTGAGTGCAACGGTTTCGAGTCCGAAATGCACAAGGACCTCCAGTCCATCCTCAGAAGAAAAACCATAGGCATGATTGGTCTCAGCAATGGATGAAATCTCGCCATTCACAGGGCTGTAGATTTTTCCATCCGTCGGAATCACCGCGCAGCCGTCACCAAGCACACGCTCCGAAAATACCGGATCCGGCACACTGTCGAGCGGTACCGCTTTGCCATTAAGCGGCGAACAAATTTGCAAACGCTTTTCCATAATAACTCCTCCTTTGATCGTGCAATCGCACTACGCGTTCTGTGCAAGATTGCATTTACTTTACGCAATTATTGTACCACACTTTTGCAATTTTTGCAATAGTTTTCAGAAATTTTCTACGTTGTTTGCACAATTTCAGCAGATTGAACAAACCAAATCTATCGTTTTTAAGCGTTTTTACCATATGTCGAACATCCTCCTACGCAAATTGCACTTTGTTGCACGGGATTTTGCAAAAACATTCCGCAATCCCATTGACTTTTGCATGAGAATGCAGTATAATTAAGACAGAATCACAACAGAAAGGGCGAGCATTATGCCTGTTACATTAAAAGATGTTGCAGCTCTTGCAGGAGTATCCCCCTCCACTGCATCCAGAGTATGCAAAAACAATCCGTCCATCAGCCGTGAGACCAAGGAAAAAGTGCGCAGGGCGATGGAGCAGCTTGGCTATGAGCCATCGAGTCAGCCGACAGGGACGGAATCCGTCAGCCGGACGATCGGCATCATCCTACCACCGTCACCGAAGGAATCCTTTGAAAACGCATTCCACCTTGAAGTGATCCGCGGCATCAGCCAGTTCTGCAACCAGCACGGCTATATCAACACTGTCATCACTGGTCAGGATGAGCAAGAAATCCTGCTTGCACTGACAAATATTGCCAAAAGCGGACAGGTCGATGGCTACATCGTCACCTACTCGAAGCAGGACGATCCGATCATCGACTACCTTTATAGCGAGGGGCTACTGTATGTGGTCATTGGTAAAGCTCATCGGTTTGCCAACCAGACCGTATACATCGACAACGACAATGTTCTTGCAGGACAGGAGGCTGCCGAATATCTGATCGCAAAGGGGCACACCAATATTGCATACCTCGGCAGTGACAGCAATCTGATGTTTTCTGCTGACCGGAAAGCGGGCTATCAGATTGCACTTCTAAACAGTGGCATTGCTGTCAATCCGAAAAATATTGTGGAGCTGCCGTTCATCCCGGAAGAAAATCTGACGGCTGTACAAGAGCTGCTTCACAAAAAAGACCGTCCCACAGCGATTCTTGTCAGCGATGATCTCTTTGCCGTTGCACTGGAACGAGTATGCATCGAAACGGGTATCAGAATCCCCGAGGATTTATCCATCATTTCTTTCAATAACTCGCTGTTTGCAAGAATCACCTCGCCCCAGCTCACCTCCATTGACATCAACTCCGTGCAGCTTGGTATTGAAGCAGCTTCACAGGTCATCAATCATATTGAAAATCCAAATCTGCTGGCGACGAAAATCATTGTTCCGTACAGACTGATCGAAAGAAACAGCTGCATTAACAGAGTATAAAATCATAAAGATCGGCTGTACGGATGAGAACTTCCGTACAGCCTTGCTTTTTTAAAGTTTCCAGATATCGCTGTTATATTCCGCAATGGTTCTGTCAGAGGAGAAATAGCCTGCCTTTGAAATATTCGTGAGAATTTTTTCTGCCCATTCCATGCGGTTTTCATAGTCCGCATAAGCGGATTCTCTTGCAGTCACATAGCGTTCAAAATCGGGGAAGGTCATGAACCAGTCCTTTGTAGTCAGTTCCTTGAACAATCGCTCCAGACGCACCCTGTCACCGATTTCTGCAAGTGCTTCACCCATGATGAAATCCACTGCTTTTTTGAGGGGTGGATTTTCGGCGTAGTACTGATTTGCATTGTAGCTACCGTTCTTATATCGTTCCACGACTGTGCTGCTGTCATCGCCGAAGATATAGATATTCTCATCCCCCACAAGCTGATGAATTTCCACATTCGCACCGTCCTCCGTGCCGAGTGTCACTGCACCATTGAGCATGAACTTCATATTGCCTGTGCCGCTCGCTTCCTTAGAGGCAAGGGAGATCTGTTCGGAGATATCGCATGCCGGAATCAGCTTTTCCGCAAGAGTCACGTTGTAGTTTTCCACCATGACTACATGCAGATAGGATGAAACGGCAGGATCGTTTTCGATCAGTTCCTGCAGGCAGAGGATCAAATGAATGATGTCCTGTGCGATGGTATATGCCGGTGCTGCTTTTGCACCGAAAAGAACGGTGATCGGTGTTTTCGGCAGTTTGCCTGACTTGATCTCCAGATATTTATGAATCACATACAGTGCATTCAGCTGCTGGCGCTTGTACTCATGCAGACGCTTCACCTGAATATCGAAGATGGAATCCGCATTGAGGGAAATGCCCTGTGTCTTGGCAAGATATGCTGCAAGCTGATGCTTTTTCTGCTCTTTTACATGTAGCAGCCGCTGCAGCACTTCCTTATCCGAACGGAATGCAAGCAGCTTCTCCAGTTCCTCCGCATTCTTCTTCCAGCCATCCCCGATCAGCTCCGTGATGAGTGCAGAAAGCTCCGGATTGCAGTGCATCAGCCATCTGCGGAATGTGATGCCGTTGGTCTTGTTGTTGAATTTTTCGGGATACAGCTTGTAAAAATGATGAAGTTCCTCATTCTTCAGAATATCCGTATGCAGGTATGCTACGCCATTGACACTGAACCCGTAATGAATGTCGATATGCGCCATATGCACACGCTCGTCCCTGTCAATGATATACACGGACGGATTGTCAAATTTCCGGCGAATTTTGTTATCGAGCACCTCAATGATGGGCAGGAGCTGCGGCACAACCTGATTCAGCTGTGCAATGTGCCACTTTTCCAGTGCCTCTGCCAGAATCGTATGGTTCGTGTACGCACAGGTGCGGCTGACGATGGAGATGGCATCATCCATCGGAATCTCCCTTTCCATGAGCAGACGAATCAGCTCTGGAATGACCATAGTCGGGTGGGTGTCATTGATCTGAATGACAGCATAATCCGGAAGATCATAGAGCGTGCAGCCCCGTGCAATGCATTCGTCCAAAATCAGCTGCGCACCGGCGGATACCATGAAATACTGCTGGTAGATGCGCAGGAGTCTGCCTGCTTCATCGCTGTCATCGGGATAGAGAAACAGCGTGAGATTCTTTGCAATTTCGGACTTGTCAAAGGCAATACCGTCCTTTACAATGGATTCATCCACGCCCTCGATATCGAACAGACGCAGCTTATTTGTCACGCTGTCATATCCCGTCACGTGGATCTCATAAAGTCTTGCTGTGGCCTCCATATCCTTGAATTTCACAGGATAGGTCACATCTGTGCGATTCAGCCAGCAGTGCTCATCCAGCCACGGATCGGGAACGGTCGTCTGTGCATTATTTGCAAAAACCTGACGGAACAGACCAAAGTGGTAATTCAGCCCAATGCCATCGCCATGCAGCCCAAGGGTCGCAATAGAATCCAGAAAACAAGCCGCAAGTCTGCCGAGACCGCCATTGCCGAGTGAGGGTTCATGTTCGATTTCCTCGATTTCGCAGATTTCCTTTCCATTTTCCGCAAGCTGCTTTCTGACATCCTCGTAAACACCAAGGTTGATGAGGTTGTTGGACAGCAGCTTTCCGATCAGAAATTCTGCGGAAATGTAGTAGAGCTTCTTCTTGCCGGAGGCATGGCATTTCTTTGATGCCATTGCATCGGTTTCCTTCAGCAGGGCAGCATAGATTTCTGCATTGCTGCATTCGCTGATAGATCTGCCATATGCTGTGTTCAGGATTTCGTTCAGATTCATATTCATACATATTTCTCCTTCATATGAGTTTAGTACAATCGTTGTAATTGTATTGTACCATCATTCTGTGTTTTTTTCTTGCATAATACGGTTTGCTTTTTGCACAATACTATCATTCCGAAAGAAAGGGGCAATTTACATGAAACTTACCAGCTATGAGGTATATCATGAAACCAAAAGACACACCTCATCCGAATTTCCGTACAACACCTATCTGTGTTCCATTCCTTTGGATTTTCAGGCAGTCAATATCCACTGGCACGAGGAAGTGGAAATCATCGTCATCAAAAAGGGCGAAGGTATCGTTTCTGTCGATCTCACAGAATATCAAGTACGCACGGGAGATGTTGTATTTGTGATGTCCGGACAGCTTCACTCGATCCATCAGCTTGGCGGCAGCACGATGGAGTATGAAAACATTCTGTTCAAGCCGACTTTGCTGAAATCAAGCGGGCATGATATGTGCTGGGAGCAATTCATTTCACCGCTGTTCTCCGCATCTTCAGCGATAACCCCCGTTGTTCGTGACAATCACACGCTGGAAACATATATACAGGACATTGACAAGCTGTGTGATGAAAGGCATACCGGATACCAGCTTGCAATAAAAGGCTATCTGTACCAGATCATTCATCTGCTGATGACAGAATATGCAGCGCCGCTCTCTCCCTTCGTAAGAAAGCACACGGACAAAATCAAGACGGTTCTGTCCTATGTGGATGCGCACTATGCAGAGGAGATCAGCATTGAGAATATGGCGAAGCTCTGCTTTTACAGCAAATCGTATTTTATGAAGTTTTTCAAGGAGAGCATGGGCATCAGCTTCATTGCCTATCTGAACGATTATCGGCTGGAGATCGCTGCAAGAATGCTGCAGGCTGCTGATGACAATATCCTTGACATTTCCTCTGCCTGCGGGTTTGACAATCTTTCCTATTTCAACAGAAGCTTCAAAAAGAAATATGGCGTGACACCGGGGAAATACAGAAAACAGCAACCATAAAATGACCGTCAAAAATCCCACTGAAAGAGAACTCTGCGATTCTCCATCAGTGGGATTGCTGTTTATTCTATATTATCGTGTTACACCCCAAGTATCTCCACAGTTTTATCATCTTCCGTGCCACGGCAGAACTTATCTAACCCTTTCTGAAACAGCTCCTGCTCCGATGCAGCATACTTGAACAAGGTCATACAGGAACGCACCTTGTATGCATCCGGATAGCCGAAGACCGCCATTGGATCATCAGTCCCGATTTTCAGCAGTTCCTCTGTGATCTCTATCAGCCTTGCACCGAGAACCGGATGGGCATAGTAGTCCTTCGCTTCATTCAAGTCCTTTATCGAGAAATACGCAGTTGTTCCGCTGATTCCAAGCCCCTGAATTTGTGGGAACACATACCAGATCCAGTGTGAAACTTTCTGTCCCTGTTTCATTTCTGAGAGTGCCGTTTCATAGGTTTCACCGAAGCTGTAGCCATGCTCTTGTGCGTCAACGAATTTCTGCAAATCGGTCAACCGCAGTTCAATACCGAGAACGCCGTATTTCTCCTGTTTATCACGAGGATAATAGGCATCCATGTGGTCGGGGTTCGGCGTTTCATCGGCAACATAACCAAGCATTTCCTTTTGCAATGCGGCATACAGCTCGGCAAAAGAATTGAAGTAATGCAGGGCCGTGACACGAACTGTCAGTTTCTGTGCAGTATCGTCAAGCATCGTAAACTCGATAAAATCTCCCACCTGTACCTGCTGACGCTTTTCATCGTTGAGGCGGAGTTCTATGGTCTTTGAGCCGTTCTGGATTTTTCTGAATGGAGAAGATTGCAATTTCATCCGATGCAGCTTTGGCTTTCTCATCAGGTGATCAAATAGCACCGGCGTAATCGCAGGATATGTAAGATTTTCGGGGAGTTCTGTAAACTCCTGGATCTCAGCCATTTCGCTGTCCGGAATCGCTCCGAATTCACGAATCACAGCATGGAACACAACACCGTTCGCCCCATGTCCTGTTTCCTCATTCCAGGCACGATAATCACAGAGCGGCTTTATCTCAAAGTCAACTGCACCGGACTCCTCATAAAGCTCACGCTTGGCAGCATCAAGCGGTGTTTCTCCCTGCTCGATGTGTCCACCCTGCGTTTCCCATGTTGTCCGTTCCTTATGACGGCTAAGTACGATTTTGCCGTTATACTCTGAAAGGACTACGACGTATTTGTATTCTTCTAAAAACCCAAGTTCATATACCTTACAACGCATTGTTTCATCTCCCACATCGTATTTCACTATGATTGATTCAGCTTTCTTCAAAATCCTGCATTTTTCATTTTAGTGTATCTGTTGAAACAACATAGCTTTCATCGCTCTTGCTTATGATTTTGTTATCGCTCACATAGTAGTTGTCATTGTCTTTCATTATAATTTCTCTTAATTTCGTACAGCCCTCAATTGCCGACACTGATATGAACTTCAATGTCGAAGGCAGCTTAATGTATTCAAGATTTTCACAAAAGGAGAACGTTCCCCATTCAATCGATGTTACAGAATCCGGCACCTCCACACTTGTTATTACAGCGCAGTGTCGGAAAGCCTTCTCATGAATTCTATGGACGGAATCGGGTATCACCACAGTTGCACTATCCCCCGTATATTTATACAGAATACCGTCCCTGATATCAAAGTCATTATTCATATATTTTTCTTGTATGATATAGTTAGCCCTAAATCATACTCTCCTTTCATTAAAATGTGATATAATAGAAATAGGTGCTGTGGAC
>CANQJO010000030.1 GCA_947624255.1 uncultured Ruminococcus sp. | reverse complement strand
GATGGTCGCATCTGCTGCAACTACCTTATATCTGCACAGCAGCGTCAGAAGGGCAGGATAAAAGTTATTCTTGTCGGCGAAGAGCTTGGGTATTGATACTCTGAACGGCAGTATCGGCGTGATTTTTTCATTGCAATCCTGTAGAAAAAACTGCGATTTATAGGCATAGCAATCGCCGAGTGACAAATTGCCAAGTCTGATTGATTGACTGCAACTATCTTTTATAGTATACTGAAATTACACTAAAGCGATACCGCACGAAGCTTGTGCGGTTTTGCTCTAAAAATGGAGGTAATTATAATGATCCTTGCAGACAAAATTATTGACTTAAGGAAAAAAGAAGGAATGTCACAAGAAGAGCTTGCAGAAAAATTAGGGGTAAGCAGACAGTCGGTATCCAAATGGGAAATGGCTCAATCACTCCCCGACCTGAACCGTATACTTAAAATGTCAGAAATTTTCGGTGTTACAACTGATTATCTGCTTAAAGACAACGTTGACGTGCAAAAAAACGTATCAGCGGATAATATTCCTTTTGAAAACGTACAGACTGAAATAGTTCCGTCTCTTACAAATGTTTCAATAAAAGAAGCGAACGACTTTTTGATTGCTAATCAGAGGCACGCTTTTCTTGTTGCCCTCGGAGTTGGTCTTTGTATTGCTTCGGCGATCTCAACGGTGTGTTCTGATATTTTCAGCCCTAAAATCAGGGATTTAAGCGTAATATTTATGCTGCTGATCATTGCCGTTGCTGTCGGAATATTTATCTTTTCAAAAATGTCGATCAAAAAATTTGTCTTTCTGCGCAAGGATTGTCTTGATACAGAATATGGCATCGACGGTATGGTCAGAGAAAAGAAAAATCATTATCAGTCAAAACACACGTTGATGATCGTAATCGGCACAATATTTTGTATTCTTTCTCTTGTCCCCGTGATCGTCTTTTCCTCCATACTATCCCCTAACACATTAACTGATGAAATTGGAACTGCATTGTTTTTGCTATTTATTGCAGCCGGTGTATTTATGATAGTGAGAACAAACATAATAAACTCAGGATTTAATATTCTTCTTGAGGAGAAAAAATTCACCCGTAACAGAAAGATTAGTGTTCGGACAAAATATGTAAAGAATATTTCAACGATATATTGGCTGATCGTTACGGCAATGTATTTCGGCTACAGTTTTATGACCGGCGACTGGGGAACAAGCCGGATCATATGGCCCGTAACAGCAATATTATTCCCTGTAATCATTATAATCGCAACGGCAATATGTTGTAAATAATGAAATCTGTATCTACAAGTGCAATGACGGCAGATTTGAGAGATGTATTCAGCATTGTGGGAAATAATGTAATTTCTCCGCCGGGATATATCAAAGCCCATGAAGTTTTTATGCTTCATGGGCTCGTATTTTGACGAAAGTAATAAGAATTTATATCTTTTTTTGAAGCTATATCTCCTCATAACTCTGTGGACGGTTCATAAGAATTCCGAGAGCTTTTCTTACATCTCCGCCGTTGAAAAGTATCTCATTAAGCTGTTCCGTTATGGGCATCTCAACACCAAGACGCTTTGACAGATCATATGCTGCCTTACAACAGAAATATCCCTCGACTGTACCGACTCTCTCTACTGCTTCCTGTGCAGATATTCCCTGCCCTATGAGAATTCCCGCACGCCTGTTACGGCTGTGCATACTTGTACAGGTCACGATCAGGTCTCCTATACCTGTGAGTCCGCTGAATGTCAGTAGATCAGCACCGATAGCTTTTCCGAGACGTGCGATCTCATGGATACCTCTGGTCATAAGGGCAGCCTTTGTATTATCGCCATAGCCGAGACCATCACATATTCCCACGCACAGAGCGATGATATTTTTCAAAGCTCCGCCAATCTCGCAGCCAATAACATCGTCATTGAGATATATTCTGAGAAAACTATCACCAAGCTGCTGCTGGACATACTCTGCTGCCTGATGATTTTCTGATGCTGCAACGATAGTTGTGGGAATACAGCGTGCGACCTCTTCGGCATGAGAAGGTCCTGACAGAACTACAAGCTTATCTGTTGTGATCTCCTCACATATGACCTGACTGAGAGTTTTCAGACTCCCCTCTTCAAGTCCTTTTCCGGTATTTACCACAACCATTTTTTCATCAATATATGGCGCTGCGAGTTTGGCTACATCTCTGACAAAAGAAGACGGTATGCCGAAAATTACCATATCGCAGCCTATGATACATGAAATGTCACCGGTAAGCGCAATATTTTCCGAAACGGGAACACCGGGAAGCTTATGTATATGCTCTCCATGAGTGCGGATATCGTCTATCTCTGACTGAAATTTCGACCAGACCGTTACATTATGCTTTCCGCTGCGCTGAGAGGCTATTGCAAGACTGAGTCCAAAACCTCCCGAACCGAGTATAACTATGTTTGCCATACGATCGCTCCTTTATATCGTACTTTTCATTCCGAAACTGAATTTATTTTCCTTGCCCTTGAGAAGCCTTTCTATATTCGTGCGATGCATCCATATAATGACCGCAGCCATTGGCAGAGTAAGTATAAAGTAGAGGAAACTCCGTCCGAAACCATTGCCGTTCACGATCCACGACATGAGCAAAACCGCAAGCGGACTATATGCCGTACTGATTATAGATGCAAGCGATACATACCGGCTGATCGCAAGCATTACTGCAAAAATTACGATCAATGTGAAAAATACCTTGATATCAATAACAATGAACGCTGAAACGCCTACGAGCACGCCCTTTCCGCCCTTGAAACCATAGTACAACGGGAAAACGTGTCCGAGAATTGCAAAAAAGCCTGCTATATATCCTATATAGTGAGTGTCGTTCCCGGGAGCCATTCCTGCATGGAGAAGGTGACATAATCCCATTGAAACAGCGACCGCAACAACACCCTTCAGAACATCTCCGAGGAGGGTAAGCAGTGCGCAGGTCTTTCCGGCACATCTGAGCGTATTCGTTAATCCGGCATTCCGGCTTCCCATATTTCGTATATCTCTGCCCTTCATGAGCTTAACAACAATGATCGAAAAATTGTAGCTGCCAAGAAGATATCCGGCCGCAGCAGCAATAATAATTGACAGAAAAACCTTCATTATTTATCATTCCCTCCTCGCTCACGGACTATGAATCGAACAGGTGTTCCCTCAAGGCCAAACGTTGAGCGTATCTGATTTTCAATATATCTTTTATACGAAAAATGGAACAGGTCAGCTTTGTTCACAAAAGTAACAAATGTCGGCGGCTTTGTGGATGGCTGCGTCATATAGTAGATCTTCAGCCTCCTCCCCTTATCTGACGGAGGCTGTACTCTTGTTGTGGCATATGCAAGGACATCGTTCAGCATTCCCGTTGAGATCCTCATAGTATTCTGTCCGTAGGTATACTTTATGAGCTCAAACAGCTTATTGATGCGCTGTCCTGTCTTTGCGGAGATGAAAACAAACGGCACATACGACATAAAACTGAAATCTTTTTCCAGTTTTTCACGAAACTCCTGCATTGTTTTGTCATCTTTTTCGACAAGATCCCATTTGTTCACAGCAACAACACACGCCTTGCCCTGTTCGTGAGCATAGCCTGCGACCTTTGAATCCTGATCGGTAAATCCCTCTGCGGCATCGATCATTATCACACAGACATCCGCACGATCCACCGCCATATAGGCTCTCAGAACACTGTAATGCTCGACTTTCTCCGAAATCTTTGACTTTTTCCTGATACCGGCAGTATCTATGAATACAAACTTTCCGTATTCATTTTCGATAACTGTATCAGTAGCATCTCGTGTCGTTCCGGCGATATCAGAGACGATTGCTCTCTCCTCGCCTGAAATTTTGTTTATAAGCGAGGATTTTCCGGCATTGGGTTTTCCGATAACAGCAACTTTTATCCGGTCATCTTCATACTCAGTCTCATTGCTCTCAGGAAGAAGTTCATATATCCTGTCAAGCATATCTCCTGTTCCGTGACCGTGAACAGAGGATATGGGATATGGATCACCGAGTCCGAGATTGTAAAACTCATACAGTTCCATTGGCGGCTCACCAAGGGAATCACACTTATTCACAGCAAGAACAATGGGCTTTCCGCTTTTAAGGAGCATTTGAGCAACGGTGTAGTCATCGGAGGTCACTCCGCATCTTATATCCGTCACAAAGACGATAACGTCGGCTTTTTCTATTGCAAGCTCTGATTGCCGTCTCATCTGCGACAGGATAACATCATTGCTGTCCGGTTCGATACCGCCCGTATCAACGACCATGAATTCCTTGCTGCGCCACTCGCAACGGGAGTATATTCTGTCACGAGTAACTCCGGGAGTGTCCTCAACTATGGAAAGGCGCTGACCGATCAGCTTGTTGAACAGCGTGGATTTTCCAACATTCGGACGTCCCACTACCGCAACTATTGGTATTGCCATTTTCACATCTCCTTTCTATATATCCATCATTGCATCGAGCAGATCATATCCATCGTTTTCAACAGCTATGATCCTGATGCCGAGAGCCTTTTCCACATCAGAAACAGTGAGATCATCAAGAAATACGTCTTCACCGCTCCTGAGCATTGCCTTGGAAATAAGAAGACGCTCTCCCAGATCTTTCCCTTTAAGCTGAGCGATGAGATCTCCTGCCGTGATCAATCCGGCAACAGTTATGCTTTCGCCAAAAAAATCATTCCTGATAGGATAGACTGTACACTCTATTCCGGGGAAATGTCTATGTGCAATATCAGCAAGATTTTTTATTGTTTCATATGCAGAATATCCCGTAGCCGCTGAGAGCTTATGATACTCACCTGTCCATTGGGAATCCATGACAGCACGTCCGAATTCATCAACAAGAGAGCGTATCATTCCCACGCCGTTTTCATACTGAGGGAAATCCTCATATTCCTCCAAAGCCGGCAGTTCTCGCTCTGCAAGAAGATAGAATTCGTCTGATGCGAAAACCGTGCGTGAGCCTGATTTTTCCATAAAAGGCTGCTGAAATTCCTCAATCATATCAATGACTTCTCCTGCCAACTCCTTTGAAAACGGAGTCAGCGGATACAGTCCTTTGCGAAATTTTGTCAATCCCACAGGAACGACTGCTATACTGGTGATGTTGGGCATCAGTTCTCCGAGATCACGAAGAGTGCGTCGCAGCTCATCGCCGTCATTGAGTTCCGGACAGCACACGATCTGACAGTTCAGATTTATGCCGTTTTCCGCAAGCTGACGTATAAAATCAAGCTTCTCCCCTGCAAATCTGTTGCACATCATTTTGTTACGCAGTTCGGGGTTAGTGGTGTGGACAGAGACATTCATGTTCAACTTCATTTTTATTATACGGTTAATGTCCGACTGTTCAAGATTTGTAAGAGTGACGTAATTCCCCTGCAAAAAAGACAGCCTTGTATCATCGTCCTTGAAATAGAGGCTCTCTCTCATTCCCGGAGGCATCTGGTCAATAAAACAAAAAACGCACTTATTTCGGCAGGACTGTTTTTTGTCCATCAGGAATGTTTCAAACTCCAAGCCAAGATCGTCATATTCATTTTTTTCGATAGTGACAGAGATCTCACTGCCGTCCCTGATGATGTCAAGCCGAACATTACATTCAGCAGAGTAAAACATATAATCAAGGACATCGCTGATGCTGCTGCCGTTAATTTTATTCAACAGATCTCCCGGTCTGACGCCTGCTTTTAGCGCCGGAGAGCCGGGTATGATGCTTTTTATCTTTATCATAAAAACACTCCGACTGACATTGCAAAAAGGAGAGAAGGAATAATCCTCCTCTCCTTCTCATACACCGTCCCGGTCGATTATTCAGCGTCCATTTTAAGGACCTCAACGCCCTTATAGAAACCGCAGTTTTTGCAAACCTTGTGCGGAGCCTTATATGCGCCGCAGTTATCACACCTGGACATAGCCGGTGCATCAAGCTTCCATACAGCAGAACGTCTCTTATCACGTCTTGCCTTGGAAGTTTTTCTCTTTGGTACAGCCATTCTGGCACCTCCTTACAGACGAGCCTCACGGCTCACTTATTTCAGACAATTGCATTCGGATTCATTGAGGTCGCAGCCGCAAATCATGCAAAGTCCCTTGCAGTCCTCACGGCACAAATTTCTGCTTGGCAGTCTCAGAAGTATATCCGTTAAAGCAATATCGTTCAGTTCAATGCTCTCGTCTTCAGCAATAATGTATTCGTCATTATCGCTGCTGACAGAAGGAACCACAATATGACTGAAATCAAAATGATAACTTTTTTCCGACTCCTTTAGACATCTGTCACAGACAGTCAGAAGAGTGAAATCAACAGAAAATTCAAGAGTGATGATACTCGCCCTGTTGAAAATTCTTCCCTTGACATCAATAGGTGAAACAAAGTTATAACCACGGATAGATGAAAGCTCCTCCGATCCGATTGAATACGCAATATCCTCTGATTCACCGGTGATATTAAAAAGCTGTTTTAAATTAACCTTCATATTAAAATCCTATAAGAGCACTACAATTTATATTATACACCTATTGTCAGGATATGTCAATAGTATATGGAAAAATTTGCAGCGGATCTTACTTGATGAACTGCCTTACGCTTTCAGGGAGCTCATTCTCGTCAGCCGATACTGTGAAGACAACAGTTGCCTCGTCTGCGGTGAGCTTGTCCAGCTTTTCAAGAAGCTTTCCCAACTGCTCCATATCACGGCCGCCGATACGAAGAATACCGTCAACAAAAACGTCCTTGATATCGTAGTTGCCTGCGAGCATTCCGGCAACAAAGCCGTAAAAAGCATCATATCCCTCAACGGCGAATTTTTCAACATCGCACCATCTTACACGGAAGCTGATAGAGCGTCTGATATTATCGCCTTTTTCGATGCAGACAAGGTTGCCGTTTGTAGACTTTACAGCCTCATTGATTTGGTCGATGAGGATCTTTGTCTTTCCGGTGCCCTTTTTTCCTGTAATAAGTTTAATCATAATTTACTCCTTCCACTGCCATGGGCAGATATGATTTGTCTGACTTTATAGTTGAGGCGGCTCAGCCGAGCTTAGCCTCAAGAGCAGCTTTTGCGCCCTCATAGCCGGGTTTGCCCAGCAGAGCGAACATATTGGATTTATAGCTTTCAACTCCCGGCTGATTGAACGGGTTAACTCCGAGAACATATCCTGAAACAGCGCAAGCCTTTTCAAAGAAGTAGATCATATAGCCGACACTTTCCTCTGTAGTATCTTCAAGCTCAAGGATAATGTTCGGAACACCGCCCTCTGTGTGAGCAAGAACTGTTCCCTCGAAAGCCTTTCTGTTTACTACAGACATATTCTGATTTGTGAGGAAATTAAGTCCGTCAAGATTTTCCGCATCCGGTTGGAGGAAAAGATCTGTCTTGGGTTTCTTTATATCAACGACCGTTTCAAAGAGTATTCTTGCGCCGTCCTGTATGTACTGTCCCATGGAGTGCAGATCTGTAGAAAATACTGCTGCCGACGGGAAAATTCCCTTATTATCCTTGCCCTCGCTTTCTCCGAAGAGCTGCTTGTACCACTCAGACATCATTACAAAGCCGGGATCATATGAAACGAGCATCTCTACGGATCTGCCCTTTCTGTAGAGAATATTCCTGATAGCTGCATATTTATAGCAGTCGTTATTGTCGAAGTCAGCACAGAAATCAGCCTGTGCCCTTGCAGCACCCTTCATGACAGCATCAATGTCGCAGCCCGCAACAGCGATCGGGAGCAATCCGACAGCCGTGAGAACAGAAAATCGTCCGCCTACATCGTCAGGAATAACGAAAGTTTCATACCCTTCCGTATCGGAAAGATTTTTGAGAGTTCCCTTTGACTTATCAGTTGTGGAATATATTCTTTCTTTAGCACCCTCCTTGCCGTACTTGTCCTCAAGCATTTTCTTGAAGATCCTGAATGCAAGGGCAGGTTCGGTAGTTGTTCCGGATTTTGATATAACATTTACAGAGAAATCTTTCCCTTCACAGAGTGAAATAACTTCATTAAGATAATTGGGATTTATACTGTTTCCAACATAGTAGATGTCGGGAGTATCCTTCTTGATATTATTATAAAGAGGAGATCTGAGAAGCTCGATAACAGCTCTTGCCCCAAGATATGAACCGCCAATGCCGATCACGATAAGTATTTCGGAATTTTTCTTTATGCGCTCAGCAGCAGCCTTTATCCTTGCAAATTCTTCCTTGTCATAGTTTGTGGGAAGCTCTACCCAGCCTAAAAAGTCATTTCCAAGACCTGTTTTATTATGAAGCGATGCAACAGCCGCCTCTACCTGAGTCTTGATACCGGTCATTTCATCCGGATCAATGTAATCCTTCAGATATCCGGTGTTTAATTTTAATGACATTGAAACATACCTCCAGTATGTACGGACGATCCGCACAAATATAAATTACCATTCTTATGATACTATATTTTGAAAAATTTTTCAAGTACCTTTGTGATATTTGTTTCATATTTGTGCAAATATAACAATTATTAACACTTCTATTTTGACACATTAGACAGCATTTTTTTCAATACATAAGCATAAGAAAGGAGCTTCACGTCATCATCGGCAATAATATCAGACTCATATACAAGCGTTTTTCCGTTATAGAAAGCTGCCATTCCGAGGATCTGTCCCTTTTCAACAGGAGCAGACACAAAATCCGGAATAACTACGACCGTTTTAAGTTCACCGACTCCCTTAGGTACAACAAGCGTGCTCTGATCGGCAAGCCTCACAGGCACAGCAAGATCTATCCCGCCTTTGACTTTCACCGGCATGAGCATTTCATCCGGAAACATCGTAGCCGTGACCTTGTATTCACTGAATCCTTTATTGCACAGATTTTTGACTGCCGCCAGAGATTCCCCATCATCAGCTCCAAGAACGACAGCAATGAAAGTTGTCCCGTTTTCAGAGCGTGCTCCCTCAGCGGCACAGTAACCCGACTGCTCCGAGTGACAGGCTTTGAATCCTATGTGACGCTGATACGTTCTTGCGAGAGTATTCTCGCTGACAAGCTCAACGCCCCCCTCACGAACAAAATCCCTCCACGTTGTAAAGTAAGGCAGGAGCTGTTCATATCGTGAAAGTTCAGCGCATATTTTCGCCAGATCATTTGCAGTTGTGACCTCACGGCTGTCATAATATCCATATGGAGAATAAAACGCTGTATTGCGCAATCCGAGGTCAAACGCCTCGCTGTTCATGCGCATCACAAACTTCTCCACTGTGCCCTGAGAAGCCTCCGCCAGAACGGTAAGCGCATCATTGGCATTACCGATTATTACACTTTTCAAAAGCTCATCAACAGTCATTGGATCTCCCTGTTCAAGCCAGACCACTGCACCTTTAGTTCCTGTGACGCTGCCGGAAGCTGTAAGTAGTGTATCCGTGGTATATTTTCCGGTTTCGATGTCCTCCGCAATAAGCAGCAGGGACATGAGCTTTGTAAGATAGCCGGGATTCATTTGCTTGTCTCCGTTAGATTGCTCCAGAACTGTCCCGGTCTCAGCCTCAACAAGAGAATATGACGATGCTTTTATAGGGGCTTCGTTTTTTTCTGACTTGACCGCAAAAAGCAGAGAAACCATCATCACAACACAGATCATTATATTTTTCATGCAGATCACCTCATATTACTATATGAAACCGATCTCTGCGATATTACAAAAGAGGCAGCCTGCGCAGACTGCCTCTGTATATCCGATGTTTAACAGTTAAACCACTATTTTACCGTAGTTATAATGTACCTGTCCGAATTATTTCCGGAAATAGTATAATTGCCGGAAACCGGTACTCTTGCCGGCGTTGAATCTCCCATTGATTCCACGCTGTAAATCTCATAATTAACCCCGTTCAAATTGTAACAAAAGGCTTTGTCGAATGTATAATCTTTGAGAAAATCTATATATTCCTCAAGGCAGAAGTTCTTTTCTGCCATGATCGCTGCGTGGACATTCCCCACATAGCGAAGATGCCACGGACAGTAATCCTGAGATGTAATGTCCTCCTTATTTTCAGGATATCTTACAATAAAGCCGTATTTAGTACAGTTATCTATGATCCAACCCTCTTCATCCTTACCGTCGTAAGTAAGAACAGAGTCGTAACCGTTTATTGCAAGATCCATAGTATTTCCGAGAACTGATTCCGGGAAATACTCAGGGCACAATGAACCACTGCCGGTGTATGTTCCGGTGGTTCCGTAAACTATAAAATCGTTAAGTCCGGTCGTATTGTAATAGTCAGTCATCATTTGGTTAAGGGCTTGTGCAGCCTCCTCATTCAAGAGCACAGAGTCACTCATCAAGGTATAATACTCATTTTTGCAATTGTTGAGATCTGTCATTCCGGAATAGACGATCTCACCTGCCGGATGAGCATTATCAATAAGTACGAGCGCACCGGTCGAAAGCCTTGACGAAGGGATGCTCAGCTCCGAAAATCCGAGATTCTGAACGCCGTCAAAAGCAGTTGTCGGTCGGGTACCGTCATTGCCGAGAATAAGTGCATCTTCCCCGGAAGTCGGTGAATTTTGTGCATTATCAGACTTGAAGCTGCCGCTGACTATTATGCCGCTTTGCTTTGGCGGGAAAAGATCCCTTCTGACGTTATCCGCAAACACTATAGTTCCGGCAACGACAAACATAGCAAAAGCAACACGACCTTTTTTCAGGCGCCTCTTTGCCATTTTTATTCCTCCGAATATTTTTGTTCTACATTTTTTTGGGAAAACTCCCTTTATATCTCTTTTTCTCCGAAGCATTATCTGCTCCGTTTTCTTATTGTGGAGGGATGTATGCTTCCCCTCCGGTGCAGTAAACGCTGTAAGCGCTTAGTGTGTCATATATTGTGTTCCATCTTGTTGAAGCTCCACAGAGCACGAGAATATAAGTCTTTCCGCCGATCTCCGCATAACTTTCAATGCAGTTAGCTGCCTGATCTGTATAACCCGTTTTTCCGCCACGGACAGTAACTCCGGGCATTTCATTGCCGTACATACGGCTGAAAATCGTGCTGGTGAACGTAAGACCGTCGGGATGATGTTCAGTGGGAGGCATTGTATACTCATATTTCTCAAGGACTTTACGACAGGTCTCATTCCGGATAGCATATTCCAGAATGACAGCCATATCCTCAGCCGTGCTGTAATGCTCCTCGTGATGGAGTCCTGTTACATTTGTGAAATGAGTATTTCTGAGTCCCAGCTCTCCGGCTTTTTTGTTCATAAGTTCAACAAAAGCCTCTTCCGAGCCTGAAACATATACCGCAGCCGCCAGCGCAGCATCAGCTCCGGAGGGAAGTATCATACCATAGAGGACGTCCATCAGTGCGGGAGTCTCTCCGGGCTGAAAACCTGCCATCGAAGCATCAAGCTGTAGTAACGGGTATATCATATCTTCCGTTATGAGAACAGTATCAGAAAGATCTTCAATATTTTCAACAGCAACTACAAGAGTCATCACCTTGGTGAGTGATGCCGGATACATTTTCGTGCTCATATTCTTATATGCGATGATCTCGTTATCATCAACACACATGAGCAGAGCATTCTTTGCATCGTAATCACCGCTGAATATCTCGGTGTTTTTTGTCTTTTCAGGATAAACAACAAACGACGTTGCCGGATCTCCTGTTGCAGATTCGCCGGCAGTATCTGAATTTATCTCTGTAGTTCCTGCCGTCATAACAGTATTTATGATCGACCGGGCATCGTCTTTATCTTTATTTATCAACGATATCAGAGAAATCAAACTGCCGATAATGAGAACCGGAAAGGAAACAGCAACGCCGACTCTGAACCAGCGTATTTTTAATTTCTTTCCTTTTCTTTTCATTCTACACCTCAAATTTATATCTCTGTGTTCATTATAATACAAATGCCAGGATTTGTCAACAGTATTTTAATATTTCCTGAAAATCTCCGTATTGCACAAAATAAATTTTTGATTTTTTACGTTAGTGTCATTTCGTCTAATTTATTTATTTTATTTTTATGAGATATATGAAATTTTGCACAAATGCCCCGAACATCACATAAGATGCCGGGGCATAACTTGTAATCACACTGAGCGTCAAAAAATTTGTCGCTTACTATAATTATGTCAATTGAATACTGCCAAAAGGAATCCTGCTGCTAAAGCTGAACCTATAACACCTGCGACGTTCGGTCCCATAGCGTGCATGAGAAGGAAGTTTGACGGATTGGCTTTCTGTCCCTCGATCTGAGAAACACGGGCTGCCATAGGTACTGCCGAAACTCCCGCAGATCCGATAAGCGGATTGATCTTTCCGCCTGAGAGCTTGCACATGATCTTTCCTACAAGAAGACCTCCTATAGTTGAGAAGCAGAAAGCTATAAGTCCAAGAGCAACTATTTTGAGTGTTTCCGGTGTCAGGAAACGTGCTGCTGCTGTTGTAGAGCCGACGGATATTCCCAAGAAGACTGTTACTATATTCATCAGAGCGTTCTGTACCGTGTCTGAAAGTCTCTCGGTTACACCGCATTCTCTCCACAGATTTCCCAACATAAGGCATCCAACCAGCGGCGCTGTTGAGGGAAGAAGAAGGATAACGAAAACAGAAACGATTATTGGGAAAATTATCTTCTCTGTCTTTGATACCTGACGTGCCTGCTCCATCTTTATCTTACGCTCTTTTTCTGTGGTCAATAGCTTCATCAGCGGAGGCTGTATCATCGGGATAAGCGCCATATACGAGTATGCGGCGATAGCGATAGGTCCGAGGAGGTGCGGTGCAAGCCTTGTTGTAAGGAAGATCGCTGTAGGTCCGTCAGCTCCTCCGATGATGCCGATAGATGCCGCCTCATTTCCTGTGAATCCTAAGCATACAGCTCCGAAGAATGCGAGGAACACTCCCATCTGTGCGGCAGCTCCGAGAAGAAGGCTCTTCGGATTAGCGATAAGGGGACCGAAATCAGTCATAGCTCCGACTCCCAGGAATATGAGAGACGGGTATATGCCTGCCTTTACTCCGATGTAAAGAATGTCAAGAAGTCCGCCCTCACGCATTATAGCTCCATAGCTGTGATAATCCGGGTGCGCTGAGTTCAGAAAGTTATCCCAGAGCTCAGGGTGATAGAGTGCATCGGTTGATCCGGGTCCGAAGTTTGAAACATTTACAAGCAGACAGCCGAATGCTATACCGACAAGCAGCAGCGGTTCAAACTTCCATTTGATACCCATGAACAGAAGACCGAATGATACGATTATCATTATAAGATTCTTGTATCCTCCGTTCACAAAGAAACTATGAAAGCCCGAATCATTCCATAAAATTTTAAGGGTCTCAATAATATCCATATGTTCCCCTCCTTATGCTATGACAACAAGCGGAGCACCTGTATCCACGACTGAGCCTTTGCTTGTGACTACCTGTGCAATTGTGCCGTCTTTCGGGGAAACTATCTCATTCTCCATCTTCATAGCTTCAAGGATAATAAGTACCTGTCCGGCTTTTACGGTATCTCCCTGCTTTACGTCAACACGAAGGATATTTCCGGGCATTGGCGCTGCTACTGTCTCTCCTGCTGCAAGATCAACAGGAGCAGCGGCAGCAGGTGTGGGAGCCGGTGCCGGAGCCGCCTGTACAGGAGCGGCAGCGGCTGCCGGTGCAGGAGCAAGTGCCTCATATTCGTCAAGCAGTACAGCTTTACCCTGCTCTACCTCTACTTCATATGTCTTTCCGTTAAGTGTTACCTTATACTTCATCTCATTTGACCTCCTTTATGGAAATAAAGTGCAGCTCGTTAAGCGGCTTCTGCATTTTATCAGCGACTATCGCCATTATCATAGCTGCCTCTTTATCGGGAACATCGTACAGCTTTACGTGTCCTGCCGAACCCGGAGCAAGCGGCAGTTCCTTTGCCGGAGCTGCTTCGGCGGTTATTACGGGAGCAGTCTTGTCTTTTGCCGCCTTTGCACCTTTTTTCTTGAAGTATGCTCCTAAGCAATAGAGTACGATCATCAGGATAACAAGTCCGAAAAAGACAACTGCATATCCGAATACGGCAGTGATCGCAGCATCAGGGATACTCATTTCAGAAGCATCTGCTGCTGTTTCTGTGACAGTTTCAACTATCTCATTGACAGCATTACTTGCATTGTCAAACAACATATCGCAGCCTCCTTACATTTCCTCAATGGTGTAGACAGCCTCGTTCTCCTCCTGCTCCTTGCGGGCTTTGAGGAATTTCAGCGTCTGGTCAGGATAGCAAATATAGCTCATGACGTCCTCTTCACAGCGGCAGAGATCACCAAGCGCCTCCTTGGCTGCCTTGAACTCCTCTCCTGTGCGCTTTTTATCCTCATCACGGCAGTCAACAGGCTTATCGCTGCCGAGAACCTTTTCCACAAGCTCTTTGCTCACAGGTGCGGGAGCGATACCATACTCTCCCTTGATGTAGTTCTTTACTTCCTTGGAGATATTTTTGTACCTCTCACCGATAAGAACGTTTGTTACCGCCTGATTTCCGACCATCTGCGAAAGAGGTGTTACAAGGGGCGGATATCCCAGATCCTTGCGAACCTCCGGTATCTCTTTCAGAGCAGCATCGAATTTGTCCATAGCGTGCATATCCGTGAGATTTGCTATCATATTGGAGAGCATTCCGCCGGGGACTTTATATACAAGTGCCTGTGCATCTGTAGCAAGGCTCTTGGGATTAAGCTGACCGTTGTCGATATACTTCTGCTTTATGGGCTTGAAGTAATCGTTCACCTTATTGATGATCTCCTCATTGAGTCCGGTATCAATGCCATACTGCCGGAGAGCATAGAACATTGTCTCTGTTGCCGGCTGTGAAGTTCCGCCTGAGAAGCATGAGGTAGCAGTGTCAATAACGTCGATGCCCGATTCGATCGCCTTAGTTATCGTCATATAAGCCATTCCGGTGGTGCAGTGTGTGTGGAGTATCAGTGTCATATCACCGATAGCGTCCTTTATGCCCTTTATGAGATGCTCTGCCTCGTAGGGAGACATGGTTCCCGCCATATCCTTGAGACAAATCGTCCCGAAGCCCATTTTTTTCAGCTCTTTGCACATCTCAATATACTTGTCAACAGTATGTACCGGACTCTGTGTGTACGAAATACAGCCCGAAGCTATGGTCTTCGGTGTGGCATATTTCATTGTGGAATCAAGAGCAGTTCCGATATTCCTGAAATCATTGAGAGCGTCGAAAATACGGATAACGTCAATTCCGTTCTTTATCGACAGCTCAATGAATTTTTCCACAACGTCGTCATGATAATGCTTGTATCCAAGGAGATTCTGACCTCTGAGCAGCATCTGAAGTCTCGTATTCGGAAGATTTTTTTTCAGATTTCTGAGCCTTTCCCAAGGATCCTCGTTCAGGTAGCGCAGACAGGAGTCAAACGTAGCTCCTCCCCAGCACTCGATCGAATAATAACCTGCCTTGTCCATATCGGAAAGGATACCCTCGTAATCCGAATAAGGCAGTCGTGTTGCCATCAATGACTGGTTGGCATCACGCAGTACCGTTTCTGTCAATTGCACTTTTTTCATGTACAGACCTCCTCAAATAATTATCTGACATAAGGCGGCCTCAAAAACTCTCCTGATTTTTGCTAAGCCTGATAGTTTTAAGAGGCAGCCGTAATATGATATGATAAAGGTTAAATATGCAAACTATTGCAATCAACCCCACTCAAAACTATTATAACACATCTTGTGATTTATTTCTACTGTTTTTTAGAAATTTTTTCTTTTTATCAAATTCCGTGACTGCGGAATGTCTCTCATGGTCTCAAGATACTCTCTTATCTGAGCCTCTGCTGCTTTGTATCTGTCGTGAAGTTCCGGCGCAGAGATGCGCATTGCGCCGTTTCCCAGTATTATGATCTGCTCCGGACCATCTGAGGTCGCTACTCTTACACGATGATGCTCGCCTGTCAGTACTCGGCTTACTCTCTCGATATAGGAATCAGCAGTCTCCGACTCCTGAGTGTAAACAACATTTATATTGTAATATTTTTCAACCTCTCTGTGTTTTCCTTTTACTTTATACGCATCAAAAACTACTATGATCTCGTTTCCCGTACAGCCCTGAAAGCTGCACATCATGTTGAGAAGCTCTGCCCTTGCGGCATCGAGGCTCTCCTCTGCGATCTTTTTCAGCTCCTCCCACGCAAATATAATATTGTAGCCGTCCACAAGGAGGTAATCCGTTCCCGAATATTCAGGCAGTTTCAGATTTTTATCCTCGATCATGACCGCTTTCGTCTTCTTGAATGCTCTGCGCGGATCACGGTTTATTTTCCCATAGGTACGCTCAAAAATCGCCATAAGCTCCTCATAAGATACGGCTTGCTCAGCAAAACGGCGTATACGCTCACGGTCAGGAGCGTCCTCCTCACGCCGGTCAAGATATGCCGGCAGATGCATATGCTCAGGAACTTCATTCCACTTTACAACATATCCTGCTCCATGAGAACAGAATACGGAATCTCCGGTATTTTCAACATCAGAATCGCAATCATAGCCTATTTTGCTTATTATTTCATCAGAGTTGTGACACTTTCTGTATCCCTCAAGTGAAAAGCCGAGCTTTCCTCTGCCACGTGTATAGCTGATGACCTCCATATGATAGCCGTTCAGCTCAGATGCAGGAGCATTTCCTCGTATGACCGACATCTCCCCCATTTTCACCGGAGTTTCAAACTCCGCAGACATACGCTGCAAGTCGGATATCGCACGACCGACGTTTTCAGTAGGGATCTCCAATTCAAAGCTGTAGTAAGGTTCAAGAAGAATGCTCTCTGCCGAACGAAGTCCCTGACGGACCGCACGATACGTTGCCTGACGGAAATCGCCCCCCTCTGTATGTTTCAGATGCGCCTTTCCTGCCACAAGAGTGATCTTCATATCCGTTATGGGAGATCCGGTAAGCACTCCCTTGTGAATCTTCTCACCAAGATGAGTAAGTATCAGCCTCTGCCGGTTACGGTCAAGCGTATCCTCCGGACAGTCCGCATCAAAGAGAAGTCCGCTCCCCCGTTCAAGAGGTTTCATCAGGAGATGGACTTCTGCATAATGGCGAAGCGGCTCATAGTGACCAACTCCCTCAACGGGTGCGGCAATTGTCTCTCTATAGGCTGTCTCACCGTCCTCAAATGTAACGCTGTAGCCGAATTTCTGCCGTATAAGTTCCGTAATGACTTCAAGCTGAACTGCTCCCATAAGCTGCAAGCGAATGTTATGATGCTCGTCCCGGAGAATGTGGAGCTGGGGATCTTCGTCTTCAAGGCGGCGCATATCCTTCATAACATCATAAATATTTTTGTCATCAGGTATCACTGCCCTGTATGTCATTACCGGCTGTAAATATGCGCCCTCAGAGTCGGGGAATGCTCCTATCCCCTGCCCCGGATATGTCCCGTCAAGCCCTGTGACAGCGCAGACTTCCCCGGCATAGGCGGTATCGGCAGTACGAAATTTTTCTCCTGAATAAAATCTGAGCGAGCTTATCTTTCCTGTGATACTTCTGCCGTCAGATGAGGTATATGAAAGCTCCTCACGCATATGAAGCTCTCCGCCGGTTATTTTCATGTGAGTAAGCCGGCTGCCTTTTGTATCGTAGGACACCTTGTACACGGATGCTCCGAAATCAGAGTGCCGCTCCGGTTCTCTGACAAAGCGTGACAATATTTTAAGGAAATGCCCGACTCCCTCGTTTTTCAAGGCAGCTCCGAAACAGCACGGAAAGATCATGCGATCGGCAATAGTCTTGGATATCTCATCGCACGAAAGCTCTCCTGCCGTGATATACCTATCCATAAGCTCTTCTGAGCATGAGGCTGCGTTTTCTTGTATGTCGCTGTCAGTTCCGGAAAAATCAGCACAATCTGATGAAAGCCGGCGGCGGATATTCTCAAAGGCGGCAGCTCTGTCAGCACCGGGAAGATCGAGCTTATTGACAAATATGAATACCGGAACATTATAGCGTTCCAGAAGTTTCCACAGGGTAGAGGTGTGACTCTGCACGCCGTCAGAGGCGCTTATCACAAGTATCGCATAGTCAAGAACTTTCATCGTTCTTTCTGTTTCAGCAGAGAAATCTATGTGTCCCGGCGTATCAAGAAGAGTTATCTTACAATCATCAACAGAAAACTCTGCCTGATGCGCAAATATCGTTATTCCACGGTCACGCTCTATTTTGTCTGTGTCAAGACAGGAGCTGCCGTTATCCACACGTCCTTGACTGCGTGTGCTCCCCGTATTGTAGAGCATCGCTTCGGCAAGAGTTGTTTTTCCCGAATCAACGTGTGCTGTGATCCCTATTGTGATCCTTTTCATTCCTGCCTCCTTCCGGAAGTTTCAGG
>CANQJO010000029.1 GCA_947624255.1 uncultured Ruminococcus sp. | reverse complement strand
AAGTCATATTTTCTTGAAATGATGATGTCAACAGATGGCGAGGAACATGACCGAGCTGAGTGCGTTTATATTCAGCTCCTGCACGGACTGTCGGAGTGTTCAGACGAAGATGAATAATCAACAACAGAGAGCTTTGCTGTGGCAAGGCTCTTTTGTCATACAACAATAATGCTCCTTGTGATATCTGCTGTCAGAGATCATAAGGAGCTTTTTCACATAATCAGTGCGCACACGGCGCAGTTTCAGCGCAGTGACCCTTTATAATTGTAAATGTTGGTTTTCGTAAAACTGAAAAATTAACGAAATCGGATATATCTGCCAAATATTTGACCGAAAGATACACCTGTGTCAATTATATTATACATGATTATCCGACATTTTTCAATAAGATTTTTGAAAATCAGCAGTTTATATACAACGAGGATAGCCTATATGTGCAAATTGTACATTATAGACTGGCTGGAGGGTTACGGAATGGAGAAAGTTAGTACAAATATAACAAAACGTAAAGACGGAAGGTATATGGGAAAGTTCATTGTTTGCTATAATGACAGTGGCAAAGCACAGTATCAGTATGTGTATGGCAAGACCTATGATGAAGCCGAAAGCAAGGTGTTGATTGGGCAAGAGGCAGCATCTCGCTATCTTTCGGGAAGATATATCACTGTCGGCAAGATTTATAGGGAGTGGCTGAACGCTGTTGTCAATCGTGTAAAGGAGTCCTCTCTTGCCAATTACAGGGCAAAATTTGAGAAGCATATTCTCCCCATTTTCGGTGATGTGCCATGTGCCGACCTGTCAGCAGGACGTATCAATGCGTTTATAAACGAAAAGCTTGCAGAGGGCTTATCTGCAAGCTATGTAAGGGATATTATTACGGTTTTCAAGTCAATGCTACGATATGCTCAGGAAGAATATGACTTTAAGCTGTCGCTGAAAAATGTTGTCCTCCCAAAAATAGAGAAAAAGCAGGCAGAGCGCATCAATGACTTGCAGCAGAAACAGCTTATCGCCTATTTGAAGGCAAATATGTCGTTGACGGCTTTTGGTATTTTATTATCGCTTTGTATGGGTTTGCGTATCGGTGAGCTTTGTGGCTTAACATGGAGCGATGTGGACTTTCAACAAAAGATACTGCACATCCGAAGAACTGTACAGCGGATCACCTGTATAAACGGCAATCGAAAAACAAAAGTGGTTATTTCAACTCCAAAGTCTGCAACCTCATTCCGAGATATAGCAATACCCGATTTCCTTATGGCATATTTCAGAATGTTCCGAAATGAAGCCGACTTCTTCATTCTTTCAGGAGCTGATAAGCCTGTTGAGCCGAGAACGATACAGTATCGCTATCAGAAGGTATTGCAGTCCGCTGAAATAGAAAAGCATAACTTTCACAAGCTCCGCCATACCTTTGCCACCAACTGTGCAGAAAAGGGATTTGATATAAAAACGCTGTCTATGATACTTGGGCACAGCACTGTAAATCTCACGCTTAACAGGTATATCCACCCTGACCTAACACATGAACGCAGATTGATGAACTATATGTGCTTGCAGTTGTAAATTGTTGTCATTATAGCATCTTGAAAACTAAATAGTGACGTGATTACGCTATTTTGGGGAGCGTTCCTGAAATTTTCAGTTTTAAGAAATTCTGTAACATACTATACCCTTTAGTATAGCAAAAATACAGTATCAGTTTACATAGAGATTGAGGTGAACAAAGGAAAATAGCCGATATTATCAAATACGAAGGCAACAACAGCACCTTTGTGTGGAAGCACCCCTGTGAGGATTTCAATACATCCTCACAGCTTATCGTCCACGAATCGCAGGAAGCTCTATTCTACATGAATGGTCAGGCGCTTGATCTGTTCGGATCGGGCAGGCATACGCTTGAAACAGAGAATATTCCTTTGCTTCGGAGATTTATCAATATTCCGACAGACGGTAAGACACCGTTTCATTGCGAAGTCTATTTCATCAACAAGACCGAGCAAATGGCGATTCGCTGGGGGACAGACAGCAAGGTACAGTATGTTGAGCCTACTTACGGCTTTCCGCTTGCGATAGGTGCGAACGGCGAAATGACCTTAGCGGTGGAGGATTCCCGCAATCTGCTGATCAATCTTGTCGGCACAGAAGCAATGCTTGCCCGCCAGCATCTTGTTGGCTATTTCAGGTCATTCCTGATGACGAGAGTCAAAACTTATCTTGCACAGGCGATGCGAAATAATGCGATCAGCATTTTCGAGATAGACGAAAGGCTTGAAGAATTCTCCAAAGGTATCCACGAAAAGCTAAAGCCTGATTTTGCCGAATACGGCGTTGATCTGCGTAAATTCTTTGTGACGGGTATTGTCAAGCCGGACGGCAGCGAGCAGTATGAAAAGTTCAAAGAACTGCATTTCCGCCAGTATGCCGACATTGCCGAAGCAAAGCTCAAACAGCAGGTGGGCATTATTGAACAGCAAACGGCAGCACAGCGTATGGTGATACAGTCGCAGGCAATGGCAACAAAACGCCAACAGGAGGGCTATACCTATCAGCAGGAGCGTGGCTTTGATGTTGCGGAGCAAGTCGCTCAGAATGAAGCTGTCGGGCAGTTCACCAATATGGGCGTTGGCTTAGGAACGATGGCAGGCGTTGGCGGCGCAGTCGGCGGAGTTGTCGGTTCTGCGATAGGCGGAGCAATTTCAGGAATGGATAATCAGCCTGTTCCACCGCCTGTTTCTGCGGCTAAGTGCTTTTGTGATAATTGCGGAGCTGAACTGGAAGTAGGCACACTTTTCTGCGATAAATGCGGAACAAAGCAGGAAGCTCCGCCACTGAACAAATGCCCTCAGTGCGGTTTTGAATTCACCCGACCGGGCAAGTTCTACCCCAAGTGCGGGTTTAACAGGGAGGGATAGCGATGAAGAATAAAACTCCCTATATCGTGATTGCAATACTGTTTGTCCTGTTCAATGTGACCACATTCATGATACCCACCGAAAAGGCCACCGCTTTCTGGATAGGCTATGTTTTTACGGTAATTGCATTTGCTGTTGTGGGCTTTGTGTGGTATCTGACAATTGGTAAAAAGCAAGACCTGAAAAGCAAGCTGCTCGGCTCGTCAGTCGCATTTATCAGCGCTGTTTATCTTGCGGTGCAGTTTGTGGCGTTCTTAGTGTTTATGTTCGTAACCTCTGCACCGAGCTGGTGTGCAGTGCTTGTATGCGTGCTGATACTTGGAATATCGGCAATCTGCATGATTACCACCAATGCCGGCACAGAAATGATAACAGCGACCGAGAACAAGGTCGCTGTGAAACGTCAGTTTATGTGTAACGGCAAAATCAGAGAGATCGAATAGCAGGCAAAACCTATCAAGGATAAAATCGCCGCCACAGAAAAGCGTATTAACGAAATCAAGGCAGAGTTTACGAAGAATAGGTAAAACAATCTTCAAAATCGGTTGAAATACTTGTCGAAATATGTTATAATAGTATCGGAGATACATGGTTGTATTTCCGATACTATTTTTGAAGGTGATTACATATGAACAGACCGAGTGATATGTTTGATTTACTTGATAAGAGCGCCGAATTCTATAACTTCTTCATTGATATGGACAATCAACGCATACAGCAGGAGATCAATTGGCTCAATGACAATTACGAAAACATATATGCACTAAGAGCGTATTTTCTGCGTTTTGCAAACCCTCGATATTTCGTTGGATATATGAATTACTTGAATTATCTGAATTCGCTTGCCGATAATGATATTCAATCGGCTGCTGAGAACAGAGCTAATGTGCTTTATGCTCATATGAAATATAATGAACAGCGTAAGATTGAGAACAAGCCGCTGAAAATGATTGCTGAGGAATTGAAACAGCATAATCTCTGATATTATGGGTGGAGGAAGTTAAGATGAAGTACTATACAAGTAAAAACCCCGAATGGCTTAATATATTAGCACCAGAAGAGTTTAACGATGAAGAACTATTTCGAATAGTGATTTTTTATGTTTTTCATTCTCCCTGTGAAGGATTATCTGCTATGGGCAAAACACTATCAAGTTATGGTTGGAACACGCCGTGGTCGAAACCATTCTATTTAAATAAACAATTGAAGGCTTCCGCTTCAAATTTTGAAATATTGTTCTCAGCTAATAATTATGATGCTATGTCTGAAGCTTTGGAGAAAGCCGAAATGACCGATGATTTCCCGTCTAATTTAGAAAGAGAACGGATTTGTTTCTATAACAATCAGAAAAACCAGTTTATGAGTGTGTTCTATCATATTAGAAACGCTTTTGCACATGGGCGTCTCAATATTTTTGATGTTAATGGGGATTGTACATTTGTTCTTGAAGATGTTAATTCTCGTATGAAGAATTCAAATGGAGATATTGCTGTTTCAGCGCGAATGATACTAAAAAAGCAAACACTACTTAGTTGGATTGATATTATTGAAAATGGTGAAACAGCGTATAATAAGCAATAAAGATAGGCAGATACCTCAATGTGAAGTATCTGCCTGTTCTGTTTCATAGCCTGCTGTGAAGGTCTTTCATATTAGTTCTTTGAAAACTTCTATATGAGTACCGACCTAAATGCGCAGCGGCTTTTGTTTTTGCCTATTTTGGTTAAAAATAAAATATTTCTCTTGCAGCTATTGACATATGCGAAAAAATGTTCTATAATAAATTTGCCGCCATAAGAACAAATGTTCGTTAAGGAGGGAAAATGCTAAAATGACTAAACTGATAGAGGGATACGAAACAAGCTGCAAGCGAGTGATCGAGCGCATTGCACAGCTCAACTATCAGCGGAATGAACTGAGAAAACATGGGAATGAGAAGCTCATTGAGGAGCTTGACCTTGACAGAAGAATACGCCTGTTGTATACTGAACACAGTGAAATGCGTGAGATAATTTCCTATCTGACATCGTACAGAAGGAGGCTCGAAAGCCGTGAGACGTGAAAGCTATTCGGATTCATTCACAGGCGAGGCTGACAGAGGCATAAGGAACATACTCGAAGGAGATCCCGAAAAGGAAGAATCACAACGTATAAAGAGGATCCTGTTAAAAGTAATAAATAATGAGCTTACATCAAGACAAAAGCAGATAATTATGCTATACTATTTCAAGAAAGAAAGCATCGTACAGATCAGCGAGAAGCTCGGCATATCACCACAGGCTGTGTCGGCAGCAATGTCAAGAGCAAGATTGAGAATGTACCGCATACTGCAATACTATTTTTGAGGTGATCTTTATGAATACTCCTATAAATGATTTTATTGATGAATACATACTCCGTGGTGATCTGCGCTGCCATATGCCCGGTCATAAAGGAAAATATGGTGCGGTGTCGCAGCGTGATATCACGGAGATCTCCGGTGCAGACAGTCTTTTTGAGGCTGACGGCATAATAGCCCGAAGTGAAAAGCTCATGGCAGAGCTCTACGGCTCGGCAGAGTGTTCTTATTCTGCCGGCGGCTCAACTCTCTGCATACAGGCAATGCTTTATATCATGAAGCTCGAGCATCGCCGTGTCATAGCTTTCAGAAACGTTCACCGCTCCTTTCTGAGCGGCTGCGCACTCCTTGACATTGAACCGGAATGGATACTGCCGGAATATACAAACGGTATTCTCTCCGGTGTGCTCAGTGTGGAAAAGGCAGAGGAAAAGCTCCGCAGCGGCGCACCTGCCTGCCTGTACGTAACTTCACCCGATTATACCGGCAGAACGGCTGATATACGTGCTCTCGCCGAGGTCTGCCGAAAATACGGCGCACGTCTTATAGTGGATAACGCTCACGGCGCTCATCTTGCCTTTCTGCCCGTGAATATCCACCCCATTCATCTTGGAGCCGATCTTTGCTGCGATTCGGCACATAAAATGCTTCCGGCACTTACCGGAGCGGCAATGCTCCATGCCGGAGAGGAGCATCACGGACTTCTCAAAAGGGCAATGAGCCTTTTTGGCTCGACAAGTCCTTCATATCTTATACTTGGATCTCTTGATATGTGCATCGGATATATCAGCGAAGAGATACACCGGGATATGGCGCAGACTCTCCCACGCCTGAAAGCTCTGAGAGAACGTTTCACCGGAAAACTCGTATTTTCAGAGTCAGAACCGTTCCACATAACTATTGATGCCGTGAAAAGCGGATTTGACGGCAGGGTATTCGGAGAACTTCTGCGTAAGAACGGCTGTGAACCGGAATACTGCGGAAAAGGCTGTGTTATCCTGCTGATGTCTCCGGTTTGCCGCAACGAGGAGATCAATCGGCTGGGAAATATCATAGATGCTGTTCTGAGAGATATCCCACGGTGTGATACATCTCCCGAAGCCGTGCCCGTCACTCTTCCGGAGCGTGCGCTCTCTTTGCGTGAGGCAGTGATGTCACCGCAGGAGGAGATCCCCGTAGAAGCTGCTGTCGGCAGGATATGCGGTGCTGTGAATGTACCGTGCCCTCCTGCCGTGCCGATCGCGGTCAGCGGAGAGATAATCAGCCGTGAATGTGTAAATATTTTCAAAAGCTATGGAATTCCTTCGGTTTTTGTGGTAAAATGATAGTATAAAGATTTTTATGAGGTAAGGTATGAAAAAAATAAAAGGCAACAGGGAGCTTATCGCTACCCTTGAGAATATGGCTGTCAGCGGCAGAACTCCTCATGCAGTGCTGTTCTACGGCGAAAAAGGCACCGGCCGTAAGCTGATGGCTGAATACTATACAATGCTCCTGCTGTGTACTCATCACAAAAACGGCAAGCCCTGCGGAGAATGTAAGTCATGCAGAAATGTCGAACGCAGATCACACCCCGATCTGCTTATAGTCCCCAAGAGCGGCAAATTAGGAGGATACTCCGTTGAGACTGCACGCTCTGTCATCAGCGATGCTTATATCCGCCCCAATAACAGCAGCGGGAAAAAAGTTTACATCTTTGCCGACTGCAATGATATCGACCACCGCACCCAGGACGCACTGCTGAAAATCATTGAAGAGCCGCCGTATCACGCCTACTTTATCTTTACGGCAGAGTCAAAAAGCGACTTTCTTCCTACCATTATCTCCCGGTGCGTCTGCTTCGGAGTGTCTGCCTGTACCGAAGATGAAGTTCGTGAATCGCTTAGCGATGAGGGCGTTTTCACTCAGGAGGAGATCAGCAGTGCGATATCGTGTTTTCACGGAAATATCGGTATGTGCAGCAGCTATTTACGTGATGAAGGGCTGCGCCGACAGGTGGATTTGACAAAATCACTCGCTGATAGTATAATAAGAGGAGACGAGTATAGCCTTAACGCTTCGTTTTTCCAATTGGGTAAAGACCGTGCCGACGTTAAAGCTGTTCTGAATATGCTTGACCGCCTGCTCCGTGACTCTGCTGTGCTGTCGGAGAATAGCTCTGCCGCTCTTATAGGCTGCTATCGTGACGGAGCGGTAAGGCTCTCAAAAGTCATAACACCGTATCAGGCAGCAGGCATTCACAGAAAAATAGAAAAGGCGTGGAGGGCTGTGGGATCAAATGTCAATATCCCGCTTGTTCTTGCCGCACTCAGTGCCGAAATCATCGGCAGTGTGAACGGTTTCTATAATAAATGATGATTTTATGTGTCAAGGCAGATGATGTGCCGAACCATGGCGTGCGGTCCTGCCTTAATTGAAAAGGAGCTTTGTATGAAAGAGATCGTAGGTGTACGCTTCAAAAGCGTAGGAAAGGTATATTATTTTTCTCCCGGAAGTATAAAGGCTGAGGTGGGCGATCATGCGATCGTTGAGACCGTCAGAGGAGTGGAGTGCGGCGAGATCGTCATCGCTAACCGCACCATAGAGGATAATCAGCTTGCTTCCCCTCTGAAACCGATAATCCGTATCGCCACTCCAAATGACATGAAGATCGTTGAAAAAAACAAACAGCGTGAAAAAGAGGCTTTTAATGTCTGTCAGGAGAAAATTGCATTCCGAAAACTGAAAATGAATCTCGTTGACGTTGAATGTACCTTTGACAACAATAAGATGCTTTTCTACTTCACTGCTGAAAATCGTGTGGATTTCCGTGAGCTGGTAAAGGATCTTGCCGCAATTTTCAAAACTCGTATCGAACTGAGACAGATCGGTGTCAGGGACGAGGCAAAAATTCTCGGAGGTCTTGGTATCTGCGGAAGAGAATTCTGCTGCAAAAAATATATGGGAGATTTCCAGCCCGTGTCTATCAAAATGGCTAAGGAGCAGGGACTCTCACTCAATCCTACGAAGATCTCGGGGGCGTGCGGAAGACTTATGTGCTGCCTTAAAAACGAACAGAAGGCATATGAATCACTCCTCAAAATAACGCCTAAGGTCGGTGCGATCATCGTCACTCCCGATGGCGACAAAGGCAGAGTTGAGGAGGTCAACCTCATTACAGGCAAGCTGAGAGTCAAGACCGACAAGTCGGAGGTTCCCGTAACTCTCGACAGGAGCGAGGTCAAGCTGCTCAAAGATGCCGAAATACGCATAAATCGTGAGGAGCTTCAGGCACTGCGTGGTCTGGAGGATAAATAATGCAAAAGGTAAATTACGACCGTTTCCTTGACGAAAAGCTCTCAATGCTGCAAAGCTCCGGTGAAAAGCCGTCTCTGCTGCTCCATTCGTGCTGCGCACCGTGTACAAGCAGCGCTCTTGAACGGCTTTTCGACAGCTTTCGGATAACGCTCTATTTCTGCAATCCGAATATTGCTCCGGAAGAGGAGTACATATACCGCCTCAATGAACTAAAGCGTTTTGTTGCCGAAGTTGGTGCTGATGCCGATATTGTAAGCGAAAATTACGATCCTGCGCCGTTTTATGAGCTATCCGCCGGACTGGAGGACGCTCCGGAACGGGGAGAACGCTGCCGCAGATGTATCGGCTACCGTCTGCGAAGATCTGCGGAAAAGGCAAAGGAGCTGGGCTGTCAGTGGTTCACAACTACGCTGACCACAAGTCCGCATAAGGACAGTCAGTTTATCAATCAGTGCGGAGACTCTCTTGCCGTGGAATACGGCGTACCATACCTGTTTTCAGAATTCCGGAAACATGACGGATATAAGCGCTCCATTGAACTTTCACGGAAATATCAGCTGTATCGTCAGAACTACTGCGGCTGCGTATTCAGTCGGCGTGGGCAGTCCGCACCGGCTCAATGCTCTGCACCTGCGGAGGTATAAGTACAATGTCAAAAGAAGTTAAAACGAACGCCATGCGTTTCCTTGATAAGAATAAAATTCCCTATGAGGTCAAAACATACGAATGTAAAGAATTTACCGACGGCTCTGACGTTGCAAGGCTTCTCGGTCAGCCGCCCGAACAGACATTCAAAACTCTCGTTGCACGTGGACGTTCGGGAGGATATTACTGCTTTCTGATACCTGTTGACTGTGAGCTCGATCTGAAAAAAGCTGCAAAAAGCGTCAATGAAAAATCCGTTGAGATGCTCCACGTAAAAGAGCTTACTCCGGTAACAGGGTACGTCCGTGGAGGATGTACTCCTATCGGCATGAAAAAACAGTTTCCAACGGTCATTCATGAGACGGCGGTCTCTATGGAGCGGTTCTTCATCAGCGGAGGGCGCATCGGCGTGCAGATATACCTCTCCCCGACACAGCTTGTGAATGCCGTACGTGGGAAATTTACCGATCTCATCAAATCGGATTCCTCTGAAATTTTATAACAACGTTTAAGAATCAGTTAAAAGAAATTAGCACTCTCTGGTGGGGAGTGCTAATTTTCATTATTTTTTCACATAACTATAATCATTCTATCATAAAACAGGGATAATATATAAACTGTAAAGAAAAGAAAATCACTGTGGAGGTGAAACCGATGGGTATATCAGCAGACAACTGTTTGAATAAAAACAACGAAGACGCATATAATATGGTCAATGGCGGGAGACAGAAGCTCCCGATTTATGGAGGTATGAATTATGTATGGACTTACACCCTTTGGAGGAAACGGTTTCGATCTGTTCAACGTTTTCAATGATTTTGACAAAAGATTCTTCGGCGATACCTTGCCGATAAACACTTGCCGCACCGATATACGTGATGACGGCGATAAGTATGTTATGGCATCTGAGCTTCCCGGATTTGAAAAGGAGGATATTGCGCTCGATATAAACGGCTCTTATCTGACGATAACCGCTGAGCATAACTCAAGCAATGACGAAAAGGACGATAAGGGAAATTATATCCGCCGTGAAAGAAGCTACGGCTCATATAAAAGGAGCTTCGATATCTCCGATGTGAATACCGAGGATATCAAGGCAGAATATAAAAACGGTATCCTTACTGTTGATCTGCCCAAAAAGAAAGCAAAGGAGCCTGAGTCAAGGCGGCTGGAGATCCAATGAACTCCCCTAACGGCACATCTGATATCTGAAAAAAGGCTGCGTAAAATGCGCAGCCTTTTTGTTGTATTCTTATTTATGCCACCAATATCAGACACCAAATTTGGTCGTGGCAACAGGAACTCCCGGTCCCATTGTTGAGGTAACTGTGCATGATTTCAGGTAAGTACCCTTTGCAGCAGCAGGTTTTGCCTTAACAATAGCCTCCATGAGTGTGTTGAAGTTTTCGTCAAGCTTTGCAGCTCCGAATGATGCTTTTCCGATGGGGCAGTGAATGATGTTTGTCTTGTCAAGACGATACTCGATCTTACCTGCCTTTGCCTCCGTTACTGCCTTTGCAACGTCCGGAGTTACCGTTCCGGCTTTGGGGTTCGGCATAAGACCACGAGGTCCGAGGATCTTACCAAGACGTCCTACGAGTCCCATCATGTCGGGAGAAGCTACAACTACATCGAAATCCATCCAGTTTTCCTTCATGATCCTGTCAACAAGATCCTGACCGCCAACGTAATCAGCGCCGGCTGCCTGAGCTGCCTCGTATTTGTCCTCCTTGCAGAAAACGCATACTCTTACATTTTTACCTGTACCATTGGGGAGAACTACAGCTCCTCTGACCTGCTGGTCAGCGTGCCTTGAGTCAACACCAAGACGGATATGAGCCTCTATTGTCTCATCAAACTTTGCCTTAGCGTTCTTGCATACCAGATCAAGAGCCTCTGTGGACTCATAAAGCTTTGCAGGATCAACAGCCTTTGCGCTGTCAACATATTTCTTGCCGTGTTTCATTATATTTCCTCCTGTTAAAGTGGTAATACCGGGATTATTCTTACCCGGTTAGCGGAATTTTCCTCCCACCATTGAGAATTATGAGGAACAGCTCTCATGCTGTCCTCCGGATCGTCAGTCTACAACTACAACGCCCATAGAACGAGCTGTTCCGGCGATCATACTCATAGCAGCCTCAAGCGAGCCTGCATTGAGGTCGGGCATTTTCTGCTCAGCGATCTTCTGAACCTGTTCCTTAGTGATGTTAGCGACCTTTGTCTTGTTGGGAACTCCCGAACCGCTGTTGATATTGCAAGCCTTTTTGATAAGGACTGCGGCAGGGGGAGTCTTAGTGATGAAAGAGAAAGAACGGTCTGCATAAACAGTTATAACAACGGGGATTATCATACCGATGTCGTTCTTCGTTCTTTCGTTGAATTCCTTTGTGAATGCCATGATGTTTACGCCGTGCTGACCGAGAGCCGGTCCGACAGGCGGTGCAGGAGTTGCCTTTCCTGCTGCGATCTGAAGCTTAATAAAGCCAACAACTTTCTGTGCCATTGATTCGCACCTCCATAAATGTGGTAAATGGCGGGGCAATGATATTTTGCCTCTCCCACTGAAGTCCGGAGACTTCTTTTTGACCTTAATCCTCCACTGATACTACCTGACTTATGGGCAGCGTAGTGGGGGTCTCACGACCGAACATTGACACAAGCAGGTCAACAGAACGGTTTTCGAGATCGATACTCTGAACGACGCCTATGAAGCCGTCCATAGCCGTACCTGATATCTGGACCCTGTCTCCCACCTTGAAGTTTACCTCAACGGCAGAGACATCAATTCCGAAGAGTGACTTGACCTCCTCTTCGGAGAGCGGTGTGGGTTCTGATGCAGGACCGACAAAGCCTGTACAGCCTCTGGTATTTCTTACGACATACCACGAGTCGTCCGTAACGATCATTTTGACAAGAACGTAACCGGGATACGTTTTACGTTCTATCTCTTTTGTTTTTCCATCGGTGATCTCAGTCACCTTTTCGGTAGGAACTCTGACCTCCCGGATAAGTTCATGAAGCTTTCTGTTCTCCACGACCTTTTCGATATTCTGGGCGACCTTATTTTCGTAGCCTGAATAGGTGTGGATAACATACCACTTAGCCGCTTCTGACATAGTGATCCTCCTCAGATTTCCTGTTGATTAGCTGTAGATCAGTCTGAACAGCGCAAGGAATCCCTCATCGAGAATGCCGACAAAGGCAGCCGAAAGAACGATGACCGTTACAACGACCGAGGTGTTTTTCACAACGGTAGCTTTTGTGGGCCATACGACCTTTTTGAATTCGATCTTGAGATCCTTGAACCATTTGCGGATCTTACCGGGCTTTTTCTTTTCAGCCTTTTTCTCAGATTTTTTCTCCGAAGTTGTATCCTTAGCCATAAAAATACTCCTTCCGATTACTTAGTCTCTTTGTGAAGAGTGTGTTTGCGGCAGAATTTGCAGTGCTTCATCATTTCGATCCTATCGGGATCGTTTTTCTTGTTCTTTTTGGAAACATAGTTGCGCTGCTTGCATTCTGTACACGCCAGAGTGATCTTGACTCTCATATCGGCACCTCCTAAAAAATACTTCCTCCGCAACGGGAGGCTGTTTGCCTCCCTCGTACCGGACAAAAAATAAGACCCCGGACGAGGTACAATAATTATACCATAAAGTTCCGGGGTTGTCAAGGACTTTTTTTAATATTTCTGAAATTTTTTTCAAAACCTCATGCAGTGCCGCACGAGACACTCATGCGGCGTTATACGGTATCGCCGCAAGCTGACGTGAGGTCGGGGAAATTTCGATCCGGATCAATAAAATGAATCGGGATATACACGGAAATTAGGCTCGGAGAGATCTGTTCCCGTCCAGACCTCCATCTCTCCGGTATCCTGACGAGCGCAGAGGAACCAGCGTGTAAGTTCGCCGTTGAAATCCTTGGGCTGATATTTTATATCTATCTTTATTTTATTTCCGCTGAAATCCATCTCATTGTTCAAACAGTCGCAGAAATCATTCGCATACATATTACCGGAAGTCCAGTTGTACTGCGTATTATTTGAGGTAGCACCGCTCAGGGTAGCAATTACTATAATAGAGTATGGATCGCCATTGGAGTCATTTTTTGAAATCGGATCACCGTTTTCCTTTGCTTTAAAAAAGGATTTCTGACCGTCTCCGTCCTCCGTAAGCACTGCCATAGCACTGTTGAAAATATTTTTACCGCTGTTTATATCAGAGGTACGCTTTGCTTTTCTTATGTATCCGATCATGCTCGGCACCAAAATCGCTGCAAGCACGCCGATTATGGCGATAACTACGATCAGCTCAATAAGCGTGAAGCCTTTGGTTTTTGTATTTTTCATGGTAGTCTTCCCTTCTGAAAATTGTTCTTTGTTACTTAAAGTTTATTATATTATGTGATTTTTGTCAAGAGGATATGAATTTGTTTTTTAATTTTTCTTGAAATTTGGGAAATTACGCTATTTTGTGATCGCTGTTGTAAACAGTTTTATGAGATTATATCAAAAACTCCTTGGAATTTATACAAGCAATTATACAATTAGTATCATCTCTTTTTTAGATCTGCCTATTGTCAGACGTCACAGTAGCCTGTAGCTTTTTCACAAATTCCAATAATAAATTTCGTAATTTTTGTAAAGGATTACAAATTTCTCCTTTTAAGCTCCTTTTGCTTGACTTTTTTCATTTTTTGTAGTATAATAATCAGGTCGCAGGTGAATGCTCTCTCTCCCTGTGTGAATATGGCGGCATAGCTCAGTTGGCTAGAGTACTCGGTTCATACCCGATTGGTCGTTGGTTCAAATCCTACTGCCGCTACCATTTAAGGCCCGTTGGTCAAGAGGTCAAGACATCGCCCTTTCACGGCGGGGACATGGGTTCGATTCCCGTACGGGTCACCATTCAACGTTCTCGGAAACAGCGTAAATACGTTGTTTCCGAGTTTTTCTTTTATAGTGAAAATCCGCTTTGTTCTTTATCTGTTCTTTATTTTGAAAATGCGGAGTAGTGAGCCGTGGGTCAAGCACCCTTCGGCTCTTTTTTCTTGCCTGAGAAATCGAGTGCCGAGCTGACGGCATCGGAGACTTTTGCTCTGGATTCTTCCAACATATGACAGTAAATATTACTTGTTGTAGAAACTGTCGAGTGTCCTAACGCTCCCGAAACCGTCACGATGTCCACGCCCTGATTGACAAGGAGCGATGCGAACAAGTGTCTGAAGCTGTGTAAGCCGTAGAACGGAAGGTCGTGCTTCTCGCAAAACTCACCGAGCCAGAAGTAAGGAGTGCCGTTCTGCATCGGTTCACCGTTCCATTTAACATACAGACGGTCTGTCTCTACCCACTTGTCACCGCATTTGAGCGCCTGCTCGTCCTGCTCTGCCTTGTACTCTTTGAGCATATCCATGATTTCCTGCGGGAATTTGAGCGTTCTCTGCGACTTGCGTGTTTTGGTGGTGTCGGTGTAAACGCCTTTCTGTGCCGTGTAGTTGCTTGTACGGCGGACGCTTATGATGTTGTTCTCAAAGTCCACGTCCTTCCATTCAAGCCCCAACATCTCACCACGGCGGAAACCGCTGTATATCATCAGGTTGAAGAAAGTGCGGTACTTTAAGGGTTCATCGTTCAGCAGAGAAAGAAATCGCTGTACCTGTTCGGGCGTATAGATTTTCTTTTCCGTCTGCTCGTTCTTGGGGAGTGTGACCTTTGCACAGGGATTGTCGCTGACCACACCCATTTTTACGGCATAGGCGAACACATCTGACACGAAGCTGAGGTTATGCCTTATCGTCTTGGGGGCGAGGGGCTTGCCTGTACGCTCATTAGCACCGTCCTTTGAAAGCGAATTGACAAAAGCCTGAATCTGTCTCGGAGTGATCTTGTCCATTCTCATGTGACCGATAGCTGAGTACACCCTCTTGCGGAGTTGAAGCATACGCTCATAGGTTGTGTTGCGGAGATTTGGCTTTGCGTACTCCTCAAACCACTGTTCTGCGAACACCTCAAACTTGATAGCTTTGCTCTGATAGCCTTTGTTGCAGGCTTCCTCGAACATAACCGCCTGACGGTTTAGTTCCTTCTCGATCTGCTTTGCTGTCATTTTCGGCTCAGGCTTCCAAGTCATTGACTGTATCACCTGCTTGCCTTTGCTGTCGTAGCCGCAGCTCACCCTGATCGAGTAGCTGTCGCCACGCTTCTGAATAGTTGCCATAATATGTACCTCCTCGGTAATATCACAGCGTACCTTTCCAATATCCATTGTAGCGCAATATTTCGGCATTGTCAAGGTGCGCTGTAACATTTTTCTCTTGTTCTATCTTGATTTATGTTTATTCCAGTCCCCACGATTTTTTCTTTTTGGTGGGCTGGTATTCTATCTGTTGTGCCTGCTCTCGCTGCTGCTGTTCCCGAAGCATATCCTTCGCCTGTCTGAGAATTGCAGGAGCTATTCTTTCAAGCATAGCATATATCTCAGCGTACTCCCTGTTCTCAGCTCTGACCGATTGCAGTTCAGAGGAAAGCTGTGATTTCTCAGACCTGACAGCTTTCAGCTTATCAAGAGCATCATCAAGTTCGGCAGTAACCTCTTCACCACGCTGACGAAGATCATAAATGGTGAGGTCGGCTTTGTCACGCTTGTCCATAGCCTTTTTCGTAAGGCTCTCCAAAGTGTCAATGCGGCTAATGATGGAATCCTTGTTCCTGAGAATGGACATACTGCTTTTCAGCATATCTTGCAGCTCGGATACAGCTACAAGGAATTCATGTTCAGTCTTTTCATTCTTCTGTAAGTCGGGCAGATATTTCAACGCTCTGTTTATCTGCTCCACCTTTTTGGAAAGCTCCGCTTCTGCCTGAGCATTCTGCTTTGCCAGTTCGTCCGCCTGCCTGCGTTTTACCTTGTATTCCGGTATCTCTAAAGTCCCTCTCGCCTTTTCGGGAGCAAGGGGCTGGATACCATGTTCAAGACAGATAGCGTTCAGCACTTCAACCTCAGCAGCTCTCCAACGGGCAATAGCCTGCTTGCCTTCACCGAAGCCCATTTCTTTCAGAGCCTGGGCGATGCCGTTCTGTGTGTCCTGACCTCGCTTATAGTGACCGACAGGAATGTAGTCGATGTGCAGGTGGGGAGTTGCTTCGTCCATGTGCAGGACGGCGTTAAAAACGTAAAAGTTGGGATTGCGATTCCGGAAACCTTCCATGTACTCTTTCAGGCAGTCAGCAACGAGCTGAAAGTCCTCAGTGCCGTATCCCGAATCTTCCATCTTGCCGATCTGAACAACGTCCTCATAAAAGCTCTTGCGTTTGTCGGCGGCAGTGCGGACGGTGTTGCAGGGTTTTACACCAAAGAGATGCTCATAGTAGCTGCCCTGAACCTTGCGGTCGTTACGCTTCTGCTTGGCATTGTAACGCTGGGTGGATTCAGCAAAAAGCTGGTCATATGCTTCACCTATCGGCTGACGCACGAAGGTGATATTTTGCGGAGTGCGGAGCGGATCAACATTGTCCGCCATGAACTCCCTGTTATTGTGAGTCAGAGAACCCTTTCCCTGACCGAATGAAATTCTTTTTTCTTTCATAGAATTACCTCTTTTGTTCATTGGATTTACTTCTCTCTTTCTACGAAATCCAATACAAAAATCATAGGCATCAGCTCCTTTCATGACCGCTGAGGCGGAATTGCTAACGCAAAGCCCTGACGGGTGGAGGGGCGCGGAGCGCCGATTACAAGGGGACGTGAGCGCCGCTTGTAACTCCGTAGTACTTGCGGCAGCATCAGACCGCCCCAAGAACTACTCCGCCCTGCGGGGCTATCCCTTACGGGAGAAAAACGGCTGACGGAGCAGCCGAAAATGTGGGCGCATTTATTCAAAAATCCGCATTACATTTTTTCAAAATCATCACACGAGTTTTACTCAAAAATGAGTAATAGCCTATGGAGATTTTGACGAAGTGAACACGCTCAAAAATGAGCAAGTTCGATTTCCCGAATCAGAACGGCGGCTCCTCCTCAACATCGAAAGTTTCGAGCAGATACTTTATCTCATCACGATAGAGATAACTCTCATATCCGTCGAGGTAGTGAATGTTGCGAGCAACAGCTTCACGGACATCAAGACCGCTTCTTTCTTCAAGGATAGAAGTCAGCTTTTCGACCTTTTCCATATCGGGCATATCTCACACCTCCTTCCCGTTGAAATAGGCGATCAGGTCAGCCTTGTTCACAAGGATTTTTCCGTTCCTGCCCTCGCCCGTTCTCACAGACTTCACCCTGCCCTGTTTCACAAGCTGACGGACGGTGTGTTCGGAAAGTCCGCTGATGAGTGCGGCGCTCTCCTTGATCGTGAGCATCTCCACCTTGTTGGTGGTCGGTGCTTTGGTTGCCTGCGGAGCGGAAGTATCTCCGTCCTCAGTAAGCTGAATGAGCAGCTCCAGAATGTTGTCTACGATCTCTTTTTTCTGTGTTGTAGTCATGGTGTAAACCTCTTTCTTTCTATGGTTTGTGTTTTATGGATTTTGAGCTTTTTGCACCTTTTGCATCTCAAAAAGCCCAAAAGGTGCAAAAGACAGATTCCCTTAACTGAAAACGTGCGGATTGACCTCAATATCGGTCACGGTCTTGTTGTTCGTCCCCTTGCTTGTAAAGCGGCGAAGATAGCCGTATTCTTCCAGCATATCTATCGTTTTGTTGAAATCCGGTGCGTTCTTAAACAGCGTACTCCTGCAAATGTGGTGCAGTTCATTCTGTCTGATTGACTGAATGTGTTTCGAGCGAATTTTATTAAGCACACGTTCAGCCTTGACTGTGGCAAAATCGGTGTCACCGAGACTGTAAGCATAAATCGCCTGTTCACGAAAATACTCCCCAATATCAACGGCATTGCAGAACGTATCAAGCGTAACACGGCACTCCACAGGATCCACATTGTTCAGCGCACACTTGACGCAATGAATAATGCCGCACAGGCGGAGCAATTCACCGTGATATTTACCGCCCCAATCCTTGCAAAATGCCATATCCGTGACGAGGTGCGGCTCAATAAAATTGTTGTAGTAGTCAACAAACTCGTTGTATGCCCTGCTGTCAAAATGCAGATATTGCTCATTCTCATCGTGGTAATTGAATTTCGTGTTGAGGAGCTTGTACACAAGGTTCTTGTAATTCTCAGCGACCTGTTCGGGAACAGCCTGCGTATCGTACTTGCGTGAGCCGATATTGCTTACGGGGAAGCAATACATGAACCTCGCTATCAGACCGCTGCCACGGAACACGGGATTGTTTATCATTCCATCGAACACATAGGGCTGACAGGCAAGGCAGATGCTCATGTACGGCTTTTTCAGCACGATACTTGCCCTTGTTGCTCGGTCGCTGATGTAGGTTTCCCCGTTCCACGATTTCAGAAGCAAATCGAGGTTCGGCACATTGTTGCTGTAACGTCCGCTGAAATTGCCGAGCATTCC
>CANQJO010000028.1 GCA_947624255.1 uncultured Ruminococcus sp. | reverse complement strand
AAGTTTACAGCGGAATTTCTTCAGCTTATCTTGTCTTGTTGTATCTGCCTCGCTTGCATCAAGCAACAGTAAATTGACGATCTTCTATGTAAATCTGGGAATTCAATGTTCTCATCTGCAAACGATCCGCCGTTGACATAACATAAGGGAATGCTGCAATCTCCTTTGCAGCTTTTTTCTCCTTTTCTATCATGATACCGCCCCATATCGATTGTATTTGTTTTTATTTATTATACCACATAATTTCACTCTTGTCGATATTTCGGTGAATATTTATGATTTGAGGAGAGACTGATTATAGTAAAAACTGATTGGAGGAGTGCAGTACGAATGTAAATATTTCGTCAAAAAATAATAGCTTACCGGAAAAGAAAATTACTGCACTTCAAGTAGAATAAAACACTCATTTCACAGATAAGAAGCGTGCAGCCGGAGCTGATATCCGGCTGTTTTTTAAAGAAACGCTGATAACGGAATATGGTTTAGAGCGCACTCACAATTTTAGTACCGCCGGTGCAGATGCTTGTCAGGGAGTAATTTCCCCCGAAACTCCAAACAAAAGGAAAAAATAAGCGCCCCACAGATCAGCGGAGCGCCTATGAATTCATAGAAATATTTTTTCACAAATTTGTGAGCGATAGTTTTAATTCATTCCTTCACTCACCCACCGGAGTATACCGTCATCACTGCCGCCGCCGGAGAGATACGCATAATAGCCCAAAATTAACGATGCATCACGAGCGTCGGTCATGCCGTCTTCGTTTATATCAGCCGCCCGGGTTTGAGCCTCGGTGAAATATCCCCATCCGTTGGAGGAAAGCTCAGCATACTCGGCAAGAACGAGCGATGCATCAACAGCGGAGATCTTTTTGTCACCGTCAATGTCGCCGTAGATGATTTGCAGCGATTCGGGGATCTCACCTAAGCTCACAAAAGTAAATCCTTGTTCTTCGGCATATGCTTGTGCGGTTGAATTTTCATAACCTTTGACTACCATATTTTCAATTACCTCGTCTTCACGTCCTGTTATTGTAAGATAAAATCCAACGTATGGATTAAGAATTGTTATATCTGTCAGGGTTGTACAGCCACCAAAAGCAAATTCACCTATTTTTGTAACACTATTTCCAATTGTTATACTTGTAAGGCTTGTACAGCCTGAAAAAACCCAACCGCCTAATGATGTAACACTATTTGGAATTGTTATACTTGTCAGGCTTGTGCAATCCCTAAAAGCACCATAGCTTATTTCTGTAACACTTTCGGAAATTGTTATATCTGTCAGGCTTGAACATTCCCAAAAAGCTAAGTCACCTATTTCTGTAACACTATCAGGAATTTCTATACTTGTCAGGCTTGTACAGCCACAAAAAGTCCAACCGCCTATTGATGTAACACTATCGGGAATTTCTATACTTGTTAGACTTTTACAACCTTCAAAAGCACGCACGCCTATTTCTGTAACACCATCGGGAATTGTTATATCTGTCAGGCTTGTACAGCCACCAAAAGCATCAAAGCCTATTGATGTAACACTATCGGGAATTGTTATCTCTGCCAGGTTTGAACATCCGAAAAAAGCGTAATCGCCTATTGATGTAACAGAATCAGGGATTTCATAAGTAGTATTTTCATTTCCGCAAGGATATTGAATTACTTCTGTTTTATTCTTACTAAATAAAACGCCGTCAATACTGCTATAATATTCGTTATTTTCTGTTACTTCAATGCTTGAAATGCTTGAACAGGAGCCAAAAGTATTCTCGCCTATTGATATAACACTTTCAGGAATTGTTATTTTTGTCATGCTATCACAATAAATAAAAGCCCCACCGTGAATTTCCGTAACAGGCAAGCCTTCAATTTCAGCAGGAATATCAACACTTGTCGCAGATTCATCACAATCGTAAATCTCCACATGATCTGAATATTTTTTATAAGTAAGGTCGCCATAAGTGCCCTCAATAAATTCTTCTTCGTCAGCCGCATCAGCTGTTATCGCCGGAATTATGGGCGTTCTCACACTGAATACTCCCGCACCGCAGGCGATCACCGCCGCCATAAGAGTTGATAAAATTTTTTTGAAATTCATACAAACAGCTCCTTATAACATAACACTTTTATATTATATTACAAAAGAAAAAAAGTCAACATTTTTCAAAAAATTTGTAGAAGCTCACAAAAATCAGCCTTAATGATTGAAAAATATGTAAAATCTCCCGAAATTTTCGGGAGATTTGTTAGCTGAAATATATACTCTTTAAGTGTCGGGAGCTTTGTTCAGTTCAGCGACTAACGACTTGAAGGCATCTCCACGCTCTTCAAAGTTTTTGAATATCCCATAGCTTGCAGACGCAGGAGACAGAACGCAGCTCTTTCCGGCAGGAGTTATTTTGGCTGCAAGCTCAACAGCCTCTTTCAGATGCGGAACATAGTGAGAACGTCCGGAAGCAGATGAGACATTCAGCATATCGAATATCCTTTTACCGGAAGTCTCCATACAGATGACCTGCACTTCACAGCCGCAGAGATAGTCAACAAGCGGCTGATAATCTATGCCTCTGTCCATACCGCCGATCAGTATACTGCCCGGAGCGGGAATACTTTTAACAGCTTCGATCGCCGTAGCACAGGCTGTAGAGATCGAATCATCATAGTAGCGGACGCCGTTTATCATATCCACATATTCGAGACGATGAGCAAGCGGAGAAAATGTAGAGATCGCCCTTGTAAAGTTATCCTCATCAATAAAATATTTTGATATAAATTGTGCGGCAGCGATGTTGTAGTGATTGTGTCTGCCAAGAAGTCTGATTTTTTCCGTGGGAATATTATAGACATCTCCATTGCGGATGATCTTGCTGTCGGTCACAAAAATGTCTGCTGAGCTTTTTGTATCAGAAATTGTGATGACGGTTTGTCTGCCGCCATTCTCGGGAGCAATATCTTCATTGATGAGCAAAATATCGCCTGTTTGCTGATGCAGGTAGATATTCTTTTTTGCGGCGTAATATCTCTCCATAGAGCCGTAGTGGTCAAGATGCTCCTCATAGAGATTCAAAAATACCGCATAAGCCGGTGAGACAGTCATATATTCAAGCTGGTGGCAGGAGAGCTCACATACAATAACTGTTTCTTCCGTGATACCCTCTGCAATATCAAATACGGGTATGCCGATATTTCCGGCAAGACGGCAATCACAGCCGCTTTCATTCAGTACATGATAGATCAGCGAGGAGACCGTACTCTTCCCCTTTGTTCCCGTAATGCCGATTATCTGCTCACGGAAAACGCTGAAAAAGACCTGTGTCTCAGAGGTGATACAGCATTTAAGCTCATGGGGAGGTTTTTTCAGAACGATACCGGGACTTTTGAAGACGATATCAAAGCTGTCAAGCGAGTCCTGATACGTATCTCCCGAGATAACGTGGACCGGATCGGGAAGATCATTCTCTGCCTTGTCAACGGTATTAAGATCGGCGATAGTGATTGACTGCGGAGAGCAATATTGTGCTAAAATACGGTAGGTGGATCTTCCCTCCCGACCGAATCCGAGGAGGCATATATGCTTTTCGGAGGTAAAGCTCTTAATATATTCAATGAATTTATTCAAAGGATCCGCTCCATTTCATTTTTTAGGATCACGGCAAAACGTTCGGGAAGAAGGTTTTCCGTGTTGTATGATCTCAGCAGCAGTTCACGCTGCTCCGGGAGACTTTCCGGCTGATACAGACCAAGATCTGTAAAATCCTCAAGCAGCAGAGGAATACTCTCATTCCTTTCTTTAAGCTGACGAATGGTTTCAGCCGCAGAATACCGCACCTCATTGATGCTTCCGACGCATTCAAAAGGCTTATGCTCCGACATTCCCACCAGTTCACGAAAGGTCGGGAGCATTTCCGCATCATTGAGCATATCATGACCGAAGATGCGGACGAGCTCCTCACGGCTCAGAAAGGGCGAGAGTATCAGGTTTATAAACAGGCATTTCGGGCATTTTCCGCACCAGATATCCGGGGAGACTTTGCTTCCGAGATTGCAGCTTCTGAAAACGGGGAGGTATTTTTTGTGTTTTGAAAACATTGCAGCTATCTGCAGCTCTGCAAGGGGGCGCAGAAAGCTGAAATAGTATATTCCGGTTCGCAGATATTCCTGTTCATAGCTGTGGAAATCCTGTTCAAATTCAAAGCTTTTTGAATATTGGTGATTGACCTGTGAGCCCGTGACGGTGCTTTCGTTAGCACTGGATTCGTTTGAAAGGACGATATATTCAGCTCCGAGAAGATATGCCTGAGCCTCCGCAGAAAACGCTACCACTGACGAAAACGGTGTATGACCGTTGAGAAAACCTGCCTCATTGAGCTTGACAAGTGAGCAGTCGAATCTGCGCTGAGCTGTTACGAGAGCTTCGGGAGGCAATCCGGCGGCGTTTACGGTTTCGCTGATCGAATTTCGCCTGTTTATAGCGTAGCAGCGGCAATTCATTCCGGCGTTGAGAAGTGTTTCGAGAGTCAGTGCGGAGTCCTTTCCTCCGCCTATCGGAACAAGACAGCCGCTTACAGAGCGTGCTCCCGGAGTGTCATCAAGCAGATCGCCGCAGGAACGGATCTCAACAAGATCATCAAGTGAAACAGAGATACCGTTCACATAAAAAAATTCTCCCAGACCGTAAAACCACAGCTTTTTCCACCAGTCAGACTGCTTGCCGATAACTGCGCCGCAGTCAATGCGGAAAACGGGCGAACACACAGATTTCCAGTAGCTGACGGCTTCTGCCAGACCAAGAGAGAATGCGATGCGCCGAAAGGTCGGATCATTTTTTACAGAGATCCCCTCCGGGTTCGGAAAGCTCCAGCCGGGGTGAAAGTCTGCAAGACCGGGTATAGAAAATTCATATGAGATATCCACAAAGCCGGGCTTTTCCGAAATATCAAAGGAGCTGTAAATGAAAACAGGGTATTCCTCACGGAATTTTGTAAATTTATTCATTGCTTCCTCCTGAAAGCTTTTTGTAATGATTTTTCAGCAGATCAAACGTTTCATCGGAGATATCATGTTCGATCTTGCAGGCGTCTTCTACCGCAGTATCACGTTTGACTCCCAGAAACTCGAAAAATTCAGAAAGCACTGTATGTCTTTCATAGATACGTTCAGCAACTTTTTTTCCGGAATCCGTAAGCTTTATGTGGTTTGATCCATCAACGGTCACAAGATCGTCATCCTTCATTTTTTTCAGGACAATAGAAACAGTGGGGCGTGAATATCCAAGATATGAGCAAATGTCGATAGCGTGGACATCAGGCTGTTTTTTTGAGAGTATGAGGATAGTTTCAAGGTAATTTTCCACAGCTTCAGTAACTGCCATAAGCAACCTCCTTCAGACAACCTCTGAAAAACTCATTTGAACAAATATACACGTAATTGCTGCGTCAGGTTTTAGTGCGGCAGCACATCTTCAAGGACATTCCTTGTGACTGTCATACCTATCGCAAAATAGTTTTCAGAGACCGCTTTTATCACAATTTTCTATGTTTATTATATCATTTTATGTTGGTAAATGCAAGTATTTCACAGATAATTATATTCCTCTGCGAAGACGTCATATATTTTAGGGTGTGAATTTTTTATGCGGAGCGGTTTCATATCCGTATCTGTGAAGCAGTGAGAGGAGCTTCCCTCAGCGCAAAGATCACCATGCTCATCGGTCACTCTGTATTTCAGAGAGAGTCTTGTTCCCGTGAATGAGATTATCTGCGGATAGACGAAGAATATTTCATCAAAACGCAGCGGTCTTTTATAGCGACACTCCACGGAGAGTACGGGCATCAGTATGCCGGATGCCTCTATCATCTCGAAAGGCATACCGACCTGTTGGAGGAAAAACACACGGCTCTCCTCGAATATTCTTATGTAATTTGAGTGGTGCATTATGCCCATTTTGTCGGTTTCGTAGTAATAAACCCGACGTTTGTAGGGTAAAATATTCATAGTATCGATCCTTTCCGGAGGTGTAATCACTGAAAAAGCATATTTTCGTTCAAGAGAAATATCAAAATTCTGTCCTTGAGGAGCTTTCAAAGGAATATGCCGGATATTACAGCATTGCGTCCGGTCTTGCAATGAACGGTTTTCCTGTTTACCGTAATAATTTTTCAGAATACTATCCGCTCGGAGAAATGCAGTTCTGCGCTCTTGCTGAAGAGATTCGCCGTGCAGAGGTTTCAATATACATGGAGTTTTTTATTATCCGTGAGGGTACGATGCTCTCAGAGATCGCTTCTATCCTTGAGAAAAAAGCCGCTGACGGAGTGGATGTGCGTATTCTGTATGACGGCTTCGGAACAGGGCTGACCGGGCTGCCGATAACTCTGAAAAGACTTTGCAGACAGATCCGCTGCCGTGAGTTTTCTCCTGTGAGACGTTTACACAGACTTAACAACCGGGATCACCGTAAGCTCGTTATCATTGATGGGAAAACTGCATTCATCGGCAGCGGAAACATCGCTGACGAGTATATCAACAGCCGTGAGCGCTTCGGTCACTGGAGAGACACAGGCGTTATGATAAAGGGAGAAGCAGTTCGGAGCTTTACATCCATGTTTCTGAAAATGTGGGGAGAGCCGGAGCTGTCTGCCGTGTTTGATCGTTTTGATACGGGAGCCGGCTTTGTTCAGCCGTTCGGCGATGTGCCGCATGGTATCGCAGCCGGAAAAAGCGTTTACATCTCGCTGGTAAATTCCGCAGAAAGTGAAGTTTTCATAACAACACCGTATCTTGTTCCGGATAAGAGCATCATAGAGTCATTCACAGCTGCCGCTGCAAGAGGAACGGAGGTAAATATAATACTCCCCGGAATACCCGATAAGCGGTATGTTCATATTCTCACGAAAAGCCACTATAGGAGGCTGCTTTCTGCCGGAGTGAAGATCTATGAATACGTGCCGGGGTTTATCCATGCAAAAATGTGTGTTTCTGACGGCAGGGCTGCTGTTGTAGGGAGCTTCAATCTTGACCGCAGGAGCTTTTGTATGAATTATGAAGCTGCCGTTTTGTTTTACGGCGGAACGCTCCCCGTCAGGATAGCAAGTGATATGAAAGAGCTTCTTCTGCTTTGCCGCTCAGGTGAGGGAACGAGACTTCTTCCCGGAGAGAGATTTGCTGCCGGAGTGCTTAATATCCTCTCACCGTTTTTTTAGCGGTGAGCCGTTTGATGCGAAAGTACATCGGATCATGCGGCGCTCATTATCTCTATCGCTTTATAATACTGAGAGTCGTAGTCCGCAGTTTCATTTTCCACTTGATATTCCGGGATAAGTCCGACACCGTCATAGCAATCAGAATAAACTGTCTTATATTCAGCTACGGTAAGGACTATAGCTCCGCCGTTGTCAAATTCGGCGGTAGCCTGCATAACGCCCTTGCCATATGTTTGTGTACCCACGAGCTGTGCCTTTCCGAAATCTCTCAGGGAGGCGGCAAAAAGTTCGGCAGCACTTGCTGTATTCTCATTCACAATGACAGCCATAGGAAGGTCAAGCTCAGAGCTGTCTGAGTACACAATATTCTCCGTATGACCGTCTCTGTATTCAGCCGTTGCAACAGTTCCCTCGGGGAGCAGCGGATCAAGGCAGTCATTCAATGCTGTGAGAAGTCCGCCGCCGTTATCTCTCACGTCAAAAATCAGAGCCTTTGCGCCGTTTGAAGTGAGACGCTCAAGGACTTCCGCAAACTGGTCGGGGGTGTTATTCTTAAAGGAGGTTATCTTTACATAGCCGATATATCCGCTGAGCATTTCTCCGGTGACGGTTATCTGCCGGATAGTACGCCGTGTGAGAGTATAATCGGTATCAATACCATTTCTGCGGATAGTCAGCGTGATACTCGTGCCTTCAGCTCCACGCAGTGAGTCCACAGCTTCATCGAAGCCGATCTCCGGAACGTCATCGCCATCTACCTTAACGATAATATCCTCCGGAAGAAGACCTGATTCATCTGCGGAAGAACCGTCAACAATTTCCAGTATTCTGATATAGCCGCCGGTATCCTCAGTGAGAGTCAGTCCAAGACCTACAGATTCGCCGTTATTGCTGTTAAGCTCGTCTTGATATTCATCGGCTGTGAGATAGCGGGAGTATTTATCGTCAAGACCGGCAACATATCCTTTGAGGATACCGCTGTTAAGAGTAGACTCATCAATATCCCCGTAATAATTTTCCCGTACATAGGAATCAAGTGATTGAAGCAAGTTATATTTACGAGCCTTTTCGTTCACGTCCATGACCATTTTGTTGAAACTCTGCAAGGAAAAAAATGATGTCAGGATAAAAGTGACCGCAGCAGTGATCGCAATGAGGCTGAGTGCCAGTCCGAGGCTGATTTTTTTATTCATAGGCTGTTCCTCCAAAACGCAAAATTCGGGCAGCGACTGACTGCCCGTTATATATATCGCCCTCCAATGCAAACAGCAAGTATCTGACGGCACAAAACTGTCTGCGTCATCGTCCTCACCATACAAAAGTATGCTTTCGTCCTCTTCCTTGACAAACGAAATTTCTGCTTGTCATCTATTTTGCCATTTGCATTGAAAGGCGGTATACTGACCTCTATTGCAAAACATACATATCTGACGGGATCTTTTACGCAGAACTGCGTTGAGGTCAGTACAGACTCTGAATATTATTGATAAAGTTTACAACTGTTACGGACTGACAAACCGGAGCGGATCGGTTTTAACGCCGTTTACATACACTTCAAAATGAAGATGCGATCCAGTGGAGTATCCGGTGCAGCCGATAAGTCCGATGACCTGTCCCTGCTCCACATAATCTCCAACGGAAACAGTCGCTGACGTAAGATGTCCGTACAGGGTAGAATATGTACCGTCGTGAGCTATTACGACATAGTTGCCGTAGCCTCCTCCGCAGCCGCAGGAGTAGTCTTTGGCATAATTATGCTGACATGAGTTATTCACTTGTATGACTGTTCCGGATTTTGATGCTACAGCCGCACCGCCGTGAATACCGGCATCACCAATGTCTATTCCATAATGATAGCCGCTTCCCATATTTCTGGGACCGAAATAGCTTGAGATATACGCAAATCCGGGAGCAGGCCACATAAATCCAGTTGCCTGCGGTGCAGGAGGCACATAACTCGGAGGCTGAGTAACAGTATTATCCGTCTGCTGCTGCTGTTGCTGCTGTTCCTGCTTTCTCCGCTGCTCCTCCTCATACCGTCTCTGAGCCTCCTCCTTCTGACGGTTTATCTCGTCAACAATATTCTGCTCTTCTGCCGCAAGTTCTTCGTTTGCAGCTTCGAGATCCTCTTTGCTTGCCTTAAGACGTTTTTCCTCCATGGCAATACGGTCGAGTTCGGATTGTGTCAGCTTCATTTTTTCATTATAAGAATCGAGCTCTTCGGCTTTTTCGTCTTTGCGTCTCTCCTGTTCCTCCTGCTTCATTTCAAGCGTGAGCTTTTCGGTCTCAATGTCCTTTTTTGACTGCTCCATAGTGTCAATATCTGCGAGAATACCGTCAATAAGCTCCTGATCGTGGGAGGCGATGCGGTTGACCATTTCAAGCCGTGAGATCATTTCATAAAAGTCTGATGATCCCAGAACCACAGCGGCAAGACCGCCATTGCCCGAGATATAGATCTCTTTGAGACGCTCCTTGAACTCCTCTATATTGTCATCTATCTTCGTCTGTAAAGCGGCGATATCGTTATTCAGCTTCAAGATATTTGCTTCGGTAGCATCAATATCGCTCTGAATTCGCTCAAGCTCATCATTCAGGCTTTTGATATTGTCCTGTATAAGCTGTATCTGCTCGGTGAGAACCTGCTGATACTGCTGCTGACTGTCCTTATTCCGGGCAAGCTCGCTGAGCTGTGTTTCATATTCGTCTATTTTAGCCTGATTTTCGGCACGCTCATTCTGAAGTTCCTCGATAGTCTTTGCCGAGGCGTTATTACTTCTGTCAGATGTATCAGGATATGCTGTCAGGAGAGCCGATGATACGGCAAGAGATACTGCCAGTGAAATAACTCTCTTAAATAATTTCAACCTACTCATTTTTATCCTTTCCTTCAGCGTAACGCTGTCCCCTGCCCTGCCGCATTATACTGCGTCAGAACAGAGGCATTAAACATCAATATGTTTTCTTGTGCTGATGACGCTTCCGAGAGCGCCGATGAAAGCTCCGGCAACGATGTAGGCAAGCAGAACAAAGATCCTGATCTTTCCGAAAGGGATCAGCGAACCCGCACCGAAAGCCATCATGAAATACTGCTGCTGCATCAGCACTTTATATGCGGAAGAATATGTCAGCCATGTGATAAAGAATGCAGCGGCTCCGGCAAAAAATCCCGTTATCATGCCTTCAACGAAGAACGGCATACGGATAAAGGAATTCGTAGCACCAACGTATTTCATGATCTGTATTTCCTCACGCCGTGCATAAACGCTTGTTTTTGTAGTGTTGGAGATCATTATCATTGAGACAAACGCAAGAGCGATTATTATTGCGCCTGCTATGAGCGAAACTACCCTGCGGAGCTCTCTCAGGAACTCTGCGATCTGATAATAGAACCGGGCATATTGAACGCCCTCCAGAGCGGATATTTCATCGGATGTCTCAGCTATCCTGTTATTATCAGTAACAGTTACGCTCATTCCCACGGGCATGAAATCCGAATCAGTTATATACCGATCTGCAATAGGCTTTGAATCCGGAACGCTTTCAAGAGTATTCTCAAGTATCTCGTCTTTTGAATGGACTACCACGTTATGAACGTTATCCATAGCACGGATAGTCTCTTCGACCTTTTTTACCGTTTCATCTGTGGCATCCTCATTCATGATGACAGCGATCTCATTCTGGTTATTGAGTCCCTGTATCATGGAGTTCATATTAAAATAAAATAGCACCGATATGCCGACAAGGAGGAGTGATATCTGCAAAACACAGAATGTAGCAAATGCCATCATTTTGTTTTTCCAGATATTTTCAACGCCCTGATCGGCAAGATATTTTATGCCGCTGAGCTTCATCAGGCACCTCCTGACTTTGTGCCGCTTATTGCAGCAATAACGTCATCGGGAGTCATATCATCAATAGCCGGTGCAGGATCTTCATCAACGGTGATAGCAGCCTCCTCGCCGGGACTGAGTTCAGCAGGTTCATAGCTGTTGTAAAGTGATTGCACCTCCGGCTCAGAGCTTGGGAGCAGATCGTCATTTGCGCCCATGATGATCTCATCGAAAACGATCTCGCCGTCAGTTATGTTTATTATTCGTCCGCCGAAATGCCGGACAAGATCGTGCTCATGTGTCACCATGAGTATAGTTGTCCCCTGATCGTTTATGCCTTTCAAGAGCTCAACGATCTCATAGGATAGCTCGGGATCAATGTTGCCCGTAGGCTCGTCAGCAATTATGAGCTGCGGATCATTTACAAGAGCACGTGCAATAGCCACACGCTGCTTTTCGCCGCCGGAGAGCTCGTCCGGATATGAATTCGTCTTGGCATGAAGTCCCACAAGGCTTATAACGTATGGAACTCTTTTGCGTATGTACTTTATGGGAGCGTCTATGACACGCAGCACGAATGCTATATTTTCATAGACCGTCATTGACGGAATGAGACGGAAATCCTGGAAAACGAAGCCGAGAGTACGGCGGAATTCCGGTATCTTTCTTTTTTTCAGCTTGCTGAGGTTATAGCCGTTCACAGTAACGACACCGCTGGTAGCGTCTATCTCCTTCAGCAGGAGTTTTATCATAGTGCTTTTTCCCGCACCTGACGAACCTACCACGAAAGCAAAATCGCCGTCATTGATCTTGAGACTCACGTTATTGAGAGCATCAACACCGCTTGAGTAGGTCACGGATACGTTTTTAAGCTCGACCAAACAGATACACCTTCTTTTCGGGAAGCCGGGTGAAACAACAAAATTGCTCAGCCTTAACTAACAGCTGAGATCCTGTCAGAATTTGACAGGATTAGCGGAGAGATATTTCTTGACCATGAGAGCTATCTTGAAAATTATAGCGTGGTCAAATTCACGAAGATCAAGACCTGTGAGCTTCTTTATCTTTTCAAGTCTGTACACAAGGGTATTCCTGTGTACGAAAAGCTTTCTTGATGTTTCGGAAACGTTCAGGTTATTTTCAAAGAATTTCTGTATTGTAAAGAGCGTCTCGTGATCGAGTGATTCTATGCTGCCGACCTTGAACACCTCATGGAGGAATGTCTCGCAGAGAGTTGTCGGAAGATGATAGATAAGGCGTGCGATACCGAGATTGTCGTAGCTGACGATAACCTTGTCAGTATCAAATACCTTGCCGACCTCAAGAGCCATCTGAGCCTCTTTAAATGAGCGTGCAAGATCCTTGACACCCACAACAGCAGTACCAATGCCCACATTAACTCTTGTGTAGAATTCGCTGCTGAGAGTGTCGGCAATAGAGCGTGCGAGCTTCTCCAGATCCTTAGAGTCGACAGTGCTTTTCAGTTCTTTGACAAGGACGATATCCGTTTCAGTGATGTTGAAAACAAAATCCTTGTTTTTGTCGGGGAAGAGATTCTGGATAACGTCATATGCAGAGATGTCGTTTGCGGAGATGATCCTGATGAGGAATACGGCTCTGCTTATTTCTGCATTGAAGTGGAGTTCTCTTGCCTTGATGACGATATCGCCGGGGAGGACGTTATCGAGTATGACGTTTTTGATGAAGTTATTGCGGTCGTATTTTTCGTCATAATACTGTTTGATATTGGAAAGCGTCACAGAGAGGATACTCGCATACTTTGCGGCTGAGTCGTCAACACCCTCAACGAAAACGGCATAGTCGGGCTTGCCTCTGTTGCCAAAGGGCTTATAGGTAAAGCCGTCCCTGATGAAGATATCGTGAGAGTCACCGAGATCGAGAGAGACAAACTCATTTGTAGTACCTACCCGGCTGAGGTCGCTGCACGCTATGGTGGTGGCAGTATCATCAACAACGCCTATAGTGGCATCAATGGTGTCATGCATCTGCTGGATCAGACCCTGAAATAATCTGTTGGACATAACAAAAATCCCTTCTCTTTATAAATTTAAAATTTCGCTAATCTCAAATTACACTCTATATATTACAAATTGTAACATATTTTGAAGAGTAATTTGTTAATAAACTATTAACAAATTCTTAAATCTCACAAACCATACATTTTTTCATTGCAAAATTTGTGGAATACTACAAACTTTTTTATAGATTTTGTAACCGAACCGTAACTACATTTTTTCCGGTTTGGAAATTCCCAGTATATCCGAGACGTTCTCCAGCACAGTTTTTACAGCCGTGCAGAGCATGATCCTTGCCTCCATCAGCTCACGGGAGGGAGCATTCCTTACACTGCATGAATCGTAGAATCTGTGGAACAGCGCAGCCAGCGTTGAAGCATATTTTGTGATGCATGAGGGATCGTATTTTCTTGCTGCGAGGACGATCTCACCGGGAAGAGAGGCAAGATGACTTATAAGCTCACGTTCACGGGGATCTTCAAGAAGGTCTGTGTCAGCATCTTCCGCAGGTGAGATGCCCTCCTCCCGCAATCTGTTTATCAAGCTGCATATTCTTGCATGGGCGTACTGGACGTAGTATACCGGGTTTTGAGAGGATTTTTCAACAGCAAGGTCAAGGTCAAACTCAAACTGTGAATTAGCCTCTCTCAGGTTGAAGTAAAATCTTGCCGCATCAACAGGTATCTCCTCCAGAAGCGTAACAAGGGTGATCGCCTTGCCGCTGCGCTTTGAGAGCTTGACAGTTTCGCCGTTGCGTACAAGGCGCACCATTTGCATGAGAACGGCATCAAGCTTGTCACTGTCCACATCAAGCGCAGAGAGAGCAGCCTTCAGCCGAGGAACATACCCGTGATGGTCAGCGCCGAGGACATTCACAGCCTTGTCAAAGCCTCTTGTGACCAGCTTATTATAATGATAGGCGATATCCGGAACGATGTAAGTATAAAGCCCGTTGCTTCTGCGGAGAACGAAATCCTTATCCAGACCGTAATCTGTTCCTCTGAACCATACAGCACCGTCCTGCTCGTAGGCTTTTCCCTTTTCAAGAAGCTTGTCCACCACACGCTTTGTTTCGCCTTTTTCATGGATACTGCTCTCTCTGAACCAGTTATCGTAGACGATGCCGTATTTTTTCAGATCACGCTCCAATCCCTGTATATTCAGCGGCAGAGCATATCCCACGAGCTTTTCACGTCTTTCAGTTTCATTGCAGTCTCTGAGTGAGAACGGCTGCATTGCGAAATAATTAGCGGCGTGTTCGATTATATCAGTACCGAGGTAAACGTCCTCCGGCATTTCAAAGGGCTGTCCCTCGCCTGATCCTGCATATATCGCTGCGGCAAGGGCTTCGGTATCGGTCAGGGACTTCATAAGCTCCTGTCCCTTATCGGTGCAGAGCTGCATATATCTCAGAGAAAGAGATTTTCCGAACTTTTCGATCTGATTTCCGGCATCATTCACGTAGAATTCACGCTGAGTTTCAAAGCCTGCCCGGTCAAGGACAGAAGCGAGACAGTCGCCGATAGCGCCTCCTCTTGCATTTCCGATATGCATAGGTCCGGTCGGATTTGCGGAGACGAACTCCACAAGAACCTTTTTTCCGTTTCCGTAGTCCGTTCTGCCGTAGTTGTCTCCTTCTTCAAGAATGTTTTTCACTACAGCGGAGAACCATTTTTTTCCCAGAAAGAAATTGAGAAATCCCGGACCTGCCGCTTCCGCATGGTCGAAAGGAGATTCGGCAAGATCGAGTTTTTCAAGTATGAGCTCTGCTATTTTTCGGGGGGGCATCCTGAATTCTTTAGCACAGACCATAGCAGTGTTGGCGGCAAAATCTCCGTGACTTCTGTCAGCAGGGATCTCTATGCCGAATGCAGGCACGGGCACAAGAGGAACAAGACCGTCAGCAACGAGTTTTCCGAGAGCCTCATTGATCATGGTGCGGAGCTGCACCGAGGCAGTTTTTATTAAATCAGACATTATACAGATCCTTTCATTTAAACTAAGGTTATTATGATCTCGTTTTCCGATAGGAATGACGAATTAAGGTCAAGGGTATATTTCAAGTAGATCCTTCCGCCTGTACTCATATCATTTTCAATGGCATGAGTGTACACGCCTATCTGGAGACTTCCGAAAGGAGTCGAATACTGACAGAAATGCTTTCTTCCGATCTCCATGGTGAGGGCGGAATTTATCGTACCGACACGCATAACAGCGGCATTTTTTTCACCGCAGACCTTTATTGTGGTGACTGAACCCTCGAAACCGGTGACAGATGTATCTTTATATACAATAGTATCACAACCGTTCTCATAGGAGTATTCAGCCTTTGTAGTAAGCTCCGTCTTGCTTGAATCATCAGGCATCTGCTGAATACTCACAAGAGAGATCATTACGTCTTTTTTCATGATATTCCCCTTAAATGTTATTTTCAATAGCCTGTTCAAGCAGCTTGTCGATGAGGTAGGAGAGTTTCATTCCGAGATGCTCCATCAGTTTCGGATAAACGCTCGTTTTTCTCATTCCGGGAGAAGTGCCGATCTTGTTGAGAAGCAGCTCTCCACCATCGGTAAGGAAGAAATCCACCCTTGCATAGCCTTTGCAGCCGAGAGCCTTGTACGCAGCTACAGCCGTTTCACGGATCATATTCTGAACGTCCTTGGAGAGATCAGCCGGTATGACAAGTGAATCACCGGAGCTGACACTGAAATCGGTAGGATCATATGAACCGTTTTCAGAGACTATCTCACCGATATATGAGGAAAACGGCGTATCATAGCCAAATACGGCAGCCTCCAGTTTGCGACCGCAGACATATTTTTCAACAACGACCTTATTGTCATTGGAGAAAGCGAGTTTGACGGCTGCCTCAAGCTGAGAAATGTCCTCTGCTATAGAGGTGCCCTCGCTGCTTCCGCTGTTGGCAGGCTTTACGATCAGCGGAAATCCAAGCTTTTCGGCGATCTCCTGACAGCGTTCATTCATACGGCTGAGTTCTCTCTGCGTAATGAGCTGCCATTGAGCGGTCTTTATGCCGTAATCATCAAGAACCATGTGGGTGTGGGATTTATCCATACACGAGGCAGCAGCAAGCAGTCCGCAGCCGACATACGGTATACCCGAAAGATCAAGAAGTCCCTGTATATCGCCGTCAGCTCCTTTTTTGCCCTGGAGCAGCGGAAATGCTACATCGATCTTTTTGAGCGATGTTTCGCCGTTTTCTATAGTTATTATACCTCTGTGGATCGGATCGGGCGAGATTATGGCAGAGGTGCAGTCGGGATCAAGCTCCCATTCACCGGAAGCTATCTCATCGGGAGAACCGGGAAAATACAGCCATCGTCCTTTTTTAGTGATGCCTATACATATGACCTCGTATTTATCGGAGGGGATATTTCTTATGACCTCGGCAGCACTTGCCAGAGAAAGGCTGTGTTCTTTTGAGGTTCCGCCGAAAATGACGGCAGCACGTGTTTTAGCCATGACATTCATCCTTTTTAGTAAAATAGGGCTTCAGAAGCGTTGGTAGTAAATTTCTGAAACCATGAAACTGTGATATATGCTGAATATACAGATCTATCTGATTATCTCTGCATAAGCAGCATGATCGCCCTGCTGTTGATAAAAATCTCCACGATCTTCCGAACGCATTTCAGAGGATTCTTACGCTGAGCTAAGTAAATATATCAGAAAACAGGTTTCACTATTGATATTATATCATAAAATCCTGACGAAGTCAATGACATTATATGAACAAATCTGTTTTTATTTTATTCAAATGCCGTAATCAAGGTTTTTTTCAGCATTTTCGGTAGATGAATATAGTATCGGGATCCGATTTTTTTACCGATTTTTCTACCAAAATCGTTCAATTTTCGTTCTCTTTTTCTCGCCAAAATCTTTTCAATATTATATTCTATAACCAAACCAATTTCACACTGAGTACCACCGACTCACATTGAGTCACACAAAAATTCCGATTCTACGGAGCTTTTGGGTGGTAGAAAGCTCAAAAACAGCGTAACATCGCTGTTTCCGAAAAAAGCATCAAAATGAAGATTTTTGGTAGAAAAAACGGTAGAGATCTACCGCCTGAAAGGTTGGCAGAGAGTTGGTATAAACCCGAAAAAAGACGGTAGATAGCCTGTTGACAAAGCAAACTGAATAATGGACAAAGCGGATGGTGTTTCATATCAAGAAACACTGTCCGCTATTTTTATGCTATGAAATTATCGTACGGTCATAGTTTGAATCATTTGTTTATTCATTTTTGACAGGAATCATGATATAACTTTTATAGTTTTCAGCTGTCATGTCGCCGTCGGGATACGCCTCAACGTCCATTTCATAAGTAGGCTGATAGTCTGAAACGGGGAAAAATTCTGTACAGATTTCATGCCAAAGTTTTTGTAATGCGTCAGGCATTGCTCCCGTACACTCAAAAACAATCCATGTCCTTGACGGGATTTCATTGATACGATAGCCTTCAGGAGCAATTGTATCAGGAGCGCACTCAACTGCAATTCCGTAGTCAAAACTTTCACTGTCAGTGTGGCTGTTGCCGTAGCAAATTCCGAAAACAAATTTTCTGTTGGATGCTCTGTCAAGCAGAGTTTTGATTGTACCATCCTTGTGCGACCTGTCCCAAAAATTGGGAATTGTGTTCAGATTCTGTCCGCCTGAAACAGTGTGTTTCTCGACTTTCTCAAGAACAGAGAAAGCATTTTTTGTGATAATTTTGTAATTCATAGAATTACCGCCTTTCAATATAATTTGCACTTTAAGACGAGAAAATGACTTTAATTTACAGGATTTGTGTCTTACTTCAGATGGAGTTACGCCGTGAAAACGAACAAACGCTCTTGTAAAGCTTTCCGGCGATTCATAGCTATATTTCAATGCAATATCAATTACCTTTGCACCTGTTTTAGCAAGTTCATTTCCCGCAAGAGAAAGCCGTCTGTTGCGAATATATTCGCCGACTGTTATACCACAAAGTATTCCGAAGATTTTCTGAAAATAGTACGGTGAACACATAGCCTGCCGAGCAATTTCGTTATAATTCAAATCATCAGTAATGTGTTCCTCGATGTAGTCAATAGCCTTTTGAATGCCTGTCGCCAAGTTCATTTTCTCTCTTCCTTTCAGTGTAATTACATTATATCATGTATTTACTACATTTTCCTGATAATTTATGCTTTGTTATATCAAATTTATATTTTTATATGAATTATTTTACCATATTCACATTTATAATGTCAATCATATTAAGTACAGGAAAAGTTCGTTTCAAAACTTGACAGCATAGCCGTTTCAGACCGAAATATCAGGGATTTCCTGAAAGCTGCACTAAAATACGATGTGATTTCGCCCTGATTTGAGGTGACACCGGACGAGGACGGTGGTACATAATGCCATCTGATTTTGAAAACGGAACTCGGAAAACCATTGATATTTCGGTAAAAGCGGAGAAGATGACTGCGGATATTCTGAAATCGGCTTTGCAAGAATTTTTGTCTGGCAAATCCGAAAAGAAAGGTCGCATGACCTATAAACAATTGCAGGAAAAGTCTGTTTCCAAACTTGACAATATTGAAGTTTCTGACCGAAATATCGGGGATTTTTTGAAAACCGCACGAAAATATGATGTGGATTTTGCCCTGAAAAAAGATAGAAATAACCCACCGACGTATCATGTTTTCTTTTCCGCTGCCAGAACAGAGGATTTCAAAAGGGCATTTTCTGAGTATATCGGCAAAGGACAGGGCAAAAAGCGTGGCGAGTTTACCCGTGAGCAAATGCAACAGCAGGCACAGAAAGTCGCAAATAGACCACGCAAGCAAAAACAGAGAGAGAAAACAAGGGAGAACAGAAGATGAATTTTCGCTATTTCTTGCCGTTCGCAAGAGGTGATATTATTTCCACGGCTTGCTTTTATGCCGAATTTTCGGGAAAGGAATTGCAACTTTGCAGGTCAGCACCAAAAAGTTAAAAAAGGTCATTCTGAAATCGCTCCCCTACCTGATTTTCGGCTATGCAGGCGATTTGATTGGCTATGCGTACCGAACGGCAGAGGGAAACGGTTTTCAGGAGAAAATTCTCCCTTTTTTGGACAATCTCGGTGTGGCATTTGCAAAAATCTTTCCCAGTTTACACCCGTTTGACATTTTCGTCGGCTTGGGTCTGGCGGGTGTAATGAGGTTAGTCCTCTATATCAAGTCGCAAAACAAGAAAAAATTCCGTCAAGGCGAGGAATACGGCTCTGCCGTGTGGGGCAGTGAAAAGGATATTGAGCCGTATATGGATAGCTCAAATCCTGAAAATAATGTTATTCTTACAAAAACCGAATTTCTGACAATGGGCAAGCCCTCTGCACCAAAATACGCAAGAAATAAAAATATTCTTGTAATTGGCGGTTCGGGTTCCGGTAAAACAAGATTTTTTGTCAAGCCGAATCTGATGCAGATGCACTCGTCCTATGTAGTGACTGATCCGAAAGGTACGGTTTTGGTGGAGTGCGGGAAAATGCTGCAGAGGGGCAGACCGAAACGTGACAGCAATGGAAAAATATTAAAGGACAAAAACGGAAATATTTTTTATGAGCCTTACAAAATCAAAGTATTTAATACGATTGATTTTGCGAAGTCGATGCACTATAATCCGTTCGCCTACATCTCAAATAAAAACCGTGAAAAAGACATTTTGAAATTCGTTGAGGTGCTGATCAAAAATACTTCATCTTCTCAGCAGCCGTCCGGCGATGATTTCTGGGTGAAAGCGGAAAAATTGCTGTATACAGCATATATCGCACTGATATTTGCAATGTATCCCGAAGATGAGTGGAATTTTGAAACGCTGATCGACATGATAAACGCTTCGGAATGCCGTGAGGACGATGAAACTTTCAAGAATGCTATGGACATTCAGTTCAGTATGCTTGAAACATGGCTTGACGGTCAGTTTCCTTCAGAGGAAGAGATCATTGAAGCTATGGAAAAAGAAGAACAGAAAGAGAAATCGGAGAAGTCAAAGGACAACTCCGAAGAAACAGAAGAAAGCGAGAGCAAGTTCAAATTTGAAGCCAAATCCTATTATGAATGTAAGGAACACTTATGGACACTGAAAATTTTCTTGAATTGATCCCTCATACAAGGGCATTGTATTTATCAGTAAGTTCTCTGTCGAGAAACTTGTAATAAATGTGGATTTTGCGAGGGTTTGTGCGGTCTTTTGCGCTTTCGTCAACGGTTACATAGCTGATCAGAGCAAGGCACATTTCTCGTGTCAATTCTTCCGCACCTGCATATTTTTTCAGTCGTGAAATAAATTCGTCAACATCTGCCTCGTCCTGTTTTATCGCCTTTTCACGCTCAAGGATTGCCTCATATTTCACGGAGAGCGACTTTTTTTCAGCACTGTACTTTTCAAGCAGACCGATACAGACATCTTCAGGAACACGACCGAGGA
>CANQJO010000027.1 GCA_947624255.1 uncultured Ruminococcus sp. | reverse complement strand
GATTTTCAGCTTTTTCAAGCCTTTTCTCACCTTTTATCGGTTTTTTACATTTTTTCTATTTTGCTTGTCAATTCACATCAGGCATACTGCCCGTGTATTACATCAAAAAATCGTCAGTCCGCATTCAGAACTGACGATTTTATACCGATCTCATTCTAAGAACCGTGCAAAGATCCTCAGGTTTTAGAGTGAAATTAGTATTAAGCCTGTCAAGTATCTCTTTACGCAAGTTTTCAGATAAAAATGTTTACCGTCTGAGATACCTCGATGTCTTTTTTCTCTTCTTCTGCTCATACATGAGCTGATCTGCACGTGTGATAAGAGTGAACAGCTTTGTGCCGGGCTCAATATGAGTCACGATCGTTCCTATGCTTGCAGCGATCTCATACGGCTTGTTGATTATCTTGTTGACGCTTTCGAGATGCTTGAAGAAAACCTTCTCTAAAGGTGCGATATCCTCTTCAGCAGCATCGCCTCCGAGAATTATGAATTCATCTCCGCCGAACCTCGCACAGATCATGCCGCTTTTGCAGCAGTCATTTATAACCGAGGCAAGACGCTGTATAGCGAAATCTCCCTCTTTGTGACCATAGTTGTCGTTGATGAGCTTCAATCCGTCCATATCAATGAACGACACAAGTATCGAAGAGCCTTCCTTTTGGCATTTTTTGAAGATATTGTCTGCCGTCCTTATGAAACCGTTACGGTTATATATCCCACAGAGCGGATCAATAACATAGAGCTTATCGAGCTCCTGTATCACGCTGTTAAGGTGCAGGAGTTTCCTTACGTTTTCAATAGAGTTGCTTATATTCATCATAAGAGAATGACAAAGCAGACTCTTTATCGGAAACGCACAGTTAGTTATTATATAGTATCCGAGACAACGCTCACGGAAATGAAGCGGCAGAAAATAGCTGATATTTCCTCCGCCCTGAACCGGGATCGGAAACATATCCTCGCTTTTGAACGACTCTATGGAACTGATGCTTCCCTTGTCCCAGATAAGAGGTGCGCTCATGTTCTTTGTATAGCCGTGTATCCGGTACTCTTCCTCATTATTTTCATTCATCCATTTATCATTGAACGCATTATCCCACTCGGAGCAGAGACATATACAGCAGCGTTCACAGCCTGTCTCCTGTATGAATTTACCTATGACGTCCATATTCTGACGTATATCCTCAGTCTCAGCAAGAGCAGTCGTCATACGGTTGAGCAGTGATATATCAGAGCGGCAGCTTTCGATAAGCTTGAAAGCTCCTTTTTTGTAGCTCCTGATATCCTCATCAATAGAGTTGCAGCAGTTACAGCTTTCAGAAAATATCGGCGCAGCGGCAAGTGCGATCGTATTCTCGCACTCCTCACCGTTTATAAGCCGGAGCATCATATCACAGGCATTATATCCTGCCTCTTTAAGAGGTCTGGCAACTGTTGTCAATGCCGGACAATAATGGCGTGCGTTATATGTATTATCAAATCCGGTAACGATAACATTATTGGGAACATCATATCCATGCTTTTCAAGCTCTCCCACTGCGGCAAGAGCCATTGCATCATTGGCACAGATTATCGCATCGGGCATAGGCAGATCTGACGAAAGGAACGCATCAACAGCACGTATTCCGTCAACAGCACGGAATTCTCCGAAAAATATGCGCTTTTCCTCCGGTTCAACGGCGTTCTCACGCATCACTTCAATAAAAGCATTATATCTGTCCTCTGCCTCCGGATTCGCAAGAGGTCCTGAGATATAATTTATCCTTTTAGCATTATGGACTTTGATCACGTGGCGGACAATCTCCTGCATCGCACGTGTGTTGTCAATGCTTATATTGTGGAACTGCGGATACTCGTCGCAGTCAAAGACTACTACAGGCAGTCCGGAGTTTTTGACCTTCAAAATGATCTTTTCTTTTTCAACGGGATCGCTTATCGTATTTGTCATGAGGATAACTCCGTCGAAATTCTCGTAATTGATAAGACTGTAGATGTTGTATTCACCGATATCATACTTGCTGTTTGCGATCACTCCGCCAAATGCAGAAAAGCACGATATATTGGCATTGTGAGCCTCAGCGCACGCTATGACTCCTTCAATGATGCTGTTCTGATACTCTTCATCTATGCCTGCAACGATAATAGCGATCTCACTGATATGCTGATGTATCATTAAATTTATCACCCTCGTTCTCAGATCTGATACGGCATTTTTCTGTGATCTCCGGACAGATCTTAAAATCTGCAATGATGCTGTTATACATAATTTATCTTTATTATACCATATTCTCAGTACAAAATCAATAACTATTTACAATTTTTTCATGTTAATTGAAAAAAATATTTGCTAAGGAATTTGTTAATTTTTTGTTTAATCTGATCCGCCTCTTGACATTTTGAATAAATACATATATAATAATATATGTATGTGAAAATACTGTTTGAAGTGCTCAGTAAGCATTTTATAAAAAATAAAAGGAATAACAAATATCCGTGCATCATAACATATTCTAAACGGAGGTGTCTTATATGCAGATAATCTTTTGTACGGTAATTGGTTATCTCATAGGAAATATCAATACTGCTTATATTATTTCCCGATTGAAAGGCTTTGACATCAGAGATAAAGGCTCCGGCAATGCAGGTGCCTCAAATGTCACTATGGTCATGGGCAAAAAAGCCGGATTTCTCACCGCTGTTCTTGACATCTCAAAAGCTGTTATCGCTTCTGAGATAGGTGCTCATCTTTTCCCTAAGATAACATTCGGCAGGATACTCGCAGGTTCAGCCTGCATTATGGGACACATTTTCCCTTTTATTATGAGATTCCACGGCGGAAAAGGTCTTGCCTGTCTGGCAGGTATGATCCTCTCTTTTGATCCCGGACTCTTCAGCCTGCTCCTCCTTGTGGAAATAGTGCTCGCTCTGTCGCTGGACTATATCTGTGTCGTTCCCATTACCGGATCGGTCATATTCACTGTAATATATGCTCTGACTACCGGTGATCCTAACGGGACATTCATCCTTGCTATCATTTCCGTTGTTATACTGGAAAAGCACATCATAAACCTTAAACGTATTCAGGACGGCACAGAAGCTCATATCAGCTTTCTGTGGAATAAGGATCAGGAGCTTGACCGAATTAACAAAAACAGAACTGCTCACTGAATTTTGCTTTTACAGCCGATAAAACGCCAATATTTTCCCCCAGCCCTTGAAAGGGCTGGTTTTTGTTGAGAATCAGGCAGCCTCTCTGCTGCCGGAAAGGATCGATTTTTATGCTTAGCAAAAATGCCGATCTTTCAGAAGGTCCGCTGTTGAAAAAAATCATTTTCTATACTATCCCGATCATTCTTACCGGAATTCTCCAGCTCCTGTTCAATGCCGCCGATCTTGTGGTCGTAGGACAGTTCTGCGGAAGCATCTCCGTTGCTGCTGTGGGCAATACCGGTCCTATCATAAACCTTATTGTCAATCTGTTCATAGGATTATCCGTCGGTGCGGGAGTTACCGTTGCTCACGGTATCGGAGCAGGCAGGGACAAAGATGTCAGCAGAACTGTACATACCGCTGTGCCGACTGCTTTCATCAGCGGTATAATTCTCAGTATTGTCGGAATTTTAGGAGCAAAAACATTCCTGCGCCTTATGGGTACGCCGGATAATGTCATAGGACTCTCTGCTACATATATGAGGATATATTTCTGCGGCATCACCTCATCAATGCTCTATAACTTCGGTTCTGCGATACTCCGTGCCGCAGGAGATACAAAAAGTCCTCTGTATTACCTCACTGCCGCTGGTATCGTCAATGTAATTCTCAACATCGTCTTTGTACGTTTCTTCAATATGGATGTCGCCGGTGTTGCTCTTGCGACTGCTGTTTCCCAGACACTTTCGGCTATCATGATAATCATAAATCTCACCCGAAGAAATGATTCATGCAAACTTTCACTGAAAAAAATGAGGATCTACTCAAGACAGCTCAAACGCATCATTCAGATAGGTTTTCCCGCAGGAATACAAGGCTCATTATTCTCTATCTCCAACGTCATTATCCAATCATCGGTAAACTCATTCGGCGATATCGTAATAGCCGGAAATTCCGCTGCCGGCAATATAGAAGGCTTTGTCTACACTACTATGAACTCCTTCCACCAGACAGCTCTGAACTTCACCGGTCAGAACTATGGTGCAGGCAAGTATGACCGCATTAAAAAAATTACGGTCATCTGCCTCATTTCCGTATTTTTAGCCGGACTTTCCTTCGGCTGCCTCGCCTATGCTTTCGGAAGACCTCTGCTTTCACTTTATATATCCGACTCTCAGGAAGCTATAGAGTACGGTCTGATTCGTATGGCTTATATCTGTCTTCCATATTTTCTCTGCGGTCTTATGGACGTTACCACAGGTCTTATACGTGGTCTCAATTCCTCCGTCCTGCCGATGATAATTACCGTTTTAGGTGTATGCGGTATGAGAATTGCATGGATCTATACGATATTCCGTATCCCAAAATATCACACACTTCAAAGTCTGTATATTTCCTATACGATCTCATGGTCGCTGACGTTCCTTGCTGAGCTTGCCGTCTTTATCATACTGCTGACAAAAATAAAGCGCAGAGCGTCAGCTCCCACAGCATCGCAATGAACTCTTTTGCCTCCCTGTGCATATCATACTATAGAAATTAGCATAAGGGAGGCTACATTATGGATAAGGCAATACTGATCTCTATTCTGATACTTGCCGCCGTTTCTCTTCTCGAAATAGGCTGTCTGTTCTGCTGTTCAAAACTCAGATCAGGCAGACCTCCCATCGCTGCCGCCGTTCCGGTCATTCCCGGAGACAATGAACTCTCCCGTACCCTCGATCATTTCGGCGAGATGCTTTCAAGAGGAGGCTGCTGCATTGACAGGCTCATCCTCATAGATTATGGTGCCGACCAACAGCAATTAAAGCTGTGCCGTGAATTCTGCAAGACATTTCCCGGCTCGGAGCTCATCCGTCCCGAAGATCTTGAAAATATCCTTGCAGAAACATTTGCAATATCCGTCAAAAAATAGTATAATAGTTAAGACAGCACTGCACAAGGAGCGTGCAGTAAATGCGCAGTTTTCAGGCGGCAGTGAGCCGCAGGAGGTGTTGACGTGGAAAATAAAGCTATCCATATCGAGGGGACTGTGGAGAATGTCCTTTTTAAAAATGAAGAAAACGGCTATATAGTCCTTGATCTGAACGCAGGCGGTGAGCTCATCACCGTTGTGGGTGAGCTTGGAGATATTGATAGCGGTGAGGGGCTGATCCTTGAGGGCGAGTACGTCACTCATAAAAAATTCGGTCCTCAGTTCCGGGCAGATTACTGCGAAAGAAAGCTACCCGATACAGTCGTCAACATCGAAAAATACCTTGCCTCCGGAGCTATAAAAGGCATTGGTCCGGGACTTGCAAAAAAAATCGTAAAAGCCTTTGGTGACAAGACTCTCGATATAATTGAAAATGATACATACAGACTCCGTGAAATAAAGGGCATCTCTGCCGGAAAATGCGAGGAGATCGCAGGTGAAGCAAAAAAGCTGTTTTCGCTGAGATGTATTATGTCGTTTCTTTCACAGTACGAAGTAAGATCACAGGTCGCTATGAAGACATACAGAAAATTCGGCACTGATTCCATAGACCTTATCAAAAATAATCCATATCTGCTTTGCGGTGACTCCATTGAGCTTGATTTTCGCAAAACCGATGAGATAGCAAAGGATCTCCGGATAGATCGTGCCTCGGACAAGCGTGTCATCGCAGGATTACAGTATATCCTTAAAGCGAATACCGCTCTCGGACATTCCTGTCTGCCGCTCGAGGTACTTCAGAAAAAGGCATCTCCTGCGCTGAATATCTCGGAAAGCGAATTCTACAGTTCATATAATGCTGCCCTTGAAGACAATGAGCTTTTTGAATTCGTGAAAAAAGAACGTGAATATGTCTACCTCCCCGATTATTTCTACGCCGAATCTTTCATCGCTGACAGAATACATATCCTGAAAGACTTCACTTCACCGGAAGATTTTAATTACGATACACTCATAAATATCGAAGAATCTGAACATAACATAAAATATGAAAAGCTCCAGCGTCAGGCGATAACCTCTGCCATTTCAAAGGGATTGATGATACTTACGGGCGGCCCCGGTACAGGAAAAACCACCACTCTCAATGCAATAATCTCTATCTTTGAGAAACAAGGCTGCCGTGTGCTGCTCACTGCTCCCACAGGAAGAGCGGCAAAACGTATGTCGGATCTTACGGGCAAAGAGGCAAAAACTATCCACCGTCTGCTTGAAGTTTTATACGATGCGGGAGGAAAGCTCACTTTTGCACATAATGAGAACAATCCCCTTGATTGTGATGTTCTTGTCATTGACGAGATGTCTATGGTGGACGTGCTCCTGTTTGAAAAGCTCCTGCGTGCAGTCAGACTCGGCTGCAAGCTGATCATGGTTGGTGACAGCGATCAGCTCCCGTCAGTCGGAGCAGGCGACCTGCTGCGTGATCTCATAAACAGCAATATCATAACCGTCATAACGCTGAAAGAGATCTTCCGTCAGGCACAGCAAAGCTGCATCATCACAAATGCACACAGGATAGTTTCGGGTGAATATCCGGATCTCACACGGAAAGACAGCGATTTCTTCTTCTTCCGCCGTGATGATTATGACAAGGCTGCATCGCTTGTGGTAGACCTTGCCAAGCGCAGACTTCCGGCAGCTTATAACTACTCCCCTGTTGATGATATCCAGATACTTACCCCCTCACGCAAGGGTACACTGGGCTCTGTGGAGATGAACAAGCTCCTCCAGAATGAGATCAACCCTCCGCATAAAACAAAACCCGAATACAAGGGATATATCTATACATTCCGAACCGGCGACAAGGTAATGCAGACGAAAAATAATTACGATATAGTCTGGCGAAAGGATAACGAGCAGGGCACGGGTATCTTCAACGGAGATATCGGCAGGATAGTAAATATCAACCATGCGACCATGAACACTGTCATTGACTTCGACGGACGTGTCGCAAGCTATCCCTTTGATACGCTCTCTCAGTTGGAGCTTGCCTATGCGGTAACTGTTCATAAAAGTCAGGGCTGTGAATTCGAGGCTGTTATAATACCCATTATGGGCGGATTTGAAAAGCTCTCATACAGAAATCTGCTCTACACTGCCGTCACACGTGCAAGAAAGCTCCTGATACTCATAGGCTCAGAGGGAAAAATACATGATATGGTGGATAATAATAAACGCACAAGAAGATATACCTGCCTGAGAGCAATGCTCTCACAGGAAAAAGATCATATACAGACAAGCCTTCCGGAAACCTCCGGAAAGGACGAGATGCCGGGTATTCTTGAGATCCTCGGTGAAAAAGAAGGAGAGGAATAATGGCTAATACTGACATTGGAATTGATTTAGGTACTTCAAATATTGTTATGACAATGGGAAATAAGGGTGTTGTGCTCAGCGAGCCATCTGTCATTGCGTATAACACTCGCACCGACAGAGTCCTTGCTGTGGGCAGAGAGGCTTACGAGATGATCGGCAGAAATCCCGACTATATAGCTGTCGCACGTCCAATAAGCTCGGGAGTTATCTCCGATGATGATCTCACCCACAGCATGATACGTGAACTTATACTTAAAGTCACCGGACATCAGCTTCTGAAACCGAGAATAATCATCTGTGTGCCGTCTTTCATCACGGATATTGAGAGCCGTGCTGTCGTTGATGCTGCAAAAAGCGCAGGCTCCCGTCAGGTGTACCTCATTCAGGAGCCTATTGCCGCAATGATCGGTGCAGGTGTCAACATCACAAAGGCAAAAGGACACATGATAGTCGATATCGGCGGAGGAACTACCGATGTGGCGATCGTCTCCATGAACGGCGTTGTGACCTCCTATACGATCAAGACTGCCGGAAACGCTATCGACCGCTCCATCATAAAATATATGCAGAATAAGTACAAGCTCCTTATCGGGGAAAGAACCGCCGAACGTGTCAAGATTGAACTTTGCAATCTCTACGATCCGAGCACCGAGATAACGTATATCGTCAAGGGAAGAAGCCTGCTGAAAGGACTTCCTGCTCAGGTAGTCCTCAGTGAGACTGAGCTTTTCGAGGCTGTGGAGGACGACACTTTCGCTATCATGGAGGCGATAAGAAAGGTACTGGAGGAAGCTCCTCCCGAGCTGGTGGGCGATATCTATGACAACGGTCTGCTGCTCACCGGCGGCGGTGCTCTGCTTGGAGGACTTACTCAGCTTATCAAGCGCACTCTCGGAGTAAACTGTCATATCGCCAAGGACTCAATAAACTGTGTAGCAAAGGGCACAGGCATGGCATTTGGAAAAATGACTGCACTGCTCGACGGCTTCAAGGCTGCAACAGTTTATAAATACAGCTGATACTTGACTATCTGCGGAAAATTGGTTATAATATATATGTTTGCGCTGTTCATACTTCATGGAGATCGGTATACATCAGCGCAGCAGGCACATTTTTGCTGTCTGCAAATGAAATTGTAAAAGGAGAATCATTATATGAGCGAATGTACACACGACTGCTCTACCTGCGGAAGCGAATGTTCCGGCAGAACAGAGCCTCAGAGCTTTATAGAAGCACCTAACAAAATGAGCAAGATCGGCAAGGTCATAGGCGTTGTCAGCGGAAAAGGCGGTGTCGGCAAGACAATGGTCTCATCGCTGCTTGCTGTCTCAATGCAGAGGCTGAACAAAAACGTGGGTATCCTTGATGCCGATATAACCGGTCCCTCTGTGCCAAAGGCATTCGGTATCCGCGATAAAGCCGATGCGTGCGAGTTCGGAATTATCCCTCAGAAAAGCAAAATGGGTATAGATATAATGTCCGTAAATCTGCTCCTCGAAAATGAATCTGATCCCGTTGTATGGAGAGGTCCTGTTATCGCCGGTGTTGTAAAGCAGTTCTGGACAGACGTTATCTGGAAAGATATCGACTATCTCTTTGTGGATATGCCTCCCGGAACAGGTGATGTTCCCCTGACTGTTTTTCAGTCCATACCCGTTGACGGAATAGTTATTGTTACATCTCCGCAGGAGCTTGTATCAATGATCGTTGCAAAAGCGGTCAAAATGGCTCAGCTTATGAATATTCCCATTATTGGCGTTATTGAAAATATGAGCTACTACGAGTGCCCTGACTGCGGAAAGAAGATCAATGTATTCGGCGAAAGTCATATTGAGCAAATTGCTGCGGAGTATGGTATTCCCCTGCTGGCAAAACTTCCTATCTGCACAGACCTTGCTAAAATGTGCGATAACGGTACAATAGAGCTGTTTGAGGGCGATTGGCTCGAAGCAGCGGTAAATCAAATAAATACTCTTTGAGCAGCGTGACGCTGCACCATCGTCGGCAGCTGCTGCATACCGTCACTCGCATGATACTGATAAGATCTTTTTAATTTCAGAACAATAATCGGAAGGAGTAAATTAAGTGGCTAAAAAGAAGGACTACGGCAACGAAAGCATTACTATGCTGAAAGGCGCTGACAAGGTGAGAAAGCGTCCGGCAGTTATATTCGGCTCAGATGGCCTTGACGGCTGTCAGCATTCGGTTTTTGAAGTCATCTCCAACTCTATCGACGAAGCACGTGAGGGCTACGGTGACAAAATTATCATCACTCACTACAGGAATAATGATATCGAGGTGGAAGACTTCGGCAGAGGCTGCCCCGTGGACTTCAACAACAATGAACAGCGTTATAACTGGGAGCTCGTTTACTGCGAGCTTTATGCCGGCGGCAAATATGATGACTCCGCTGAGTCATACGAATACTCCCTCGGTCTGAACGGTCTGGGACTGTGTGCTACGCAGTTTTCCTCGGAATATATGGATGTGGAGATAATCCGTGACGGCTACAGGTATAACCTCCACTTTGAAAAAGGCGAGAATGTGGGCGGTCTGAAAAAAGAACCATGCCGCAAAAAACGGACCGGTACAAAAACAAAATGGCGTCCTGATCTGGAGGTTTTCACCGATATAGAGATCTCCGATGAATATTTCTGCGATATTCTGAAACGTCAGGCTGTCGTCAACCCGAATCTCCTGTTTATTTTCCGTTCTGAAAACGAGGACGGAGGCTTCACCGAAACGGAATTCATCTACGAAAACGGCATCACAGACTATGTCACGGAAATAGCGGCAGACAAGGCTCTTACCTCCATACAGCACTGGTCTGCCGAAAAACGAGGACGTGACCGTGAAGACAAACCCGAATACAAGGTCAAGCTCGATGTTGCCGTTACATTTTCAAATAAGATCAAACAGATAGAATACTATCATAACTCCAGCTTTTTAGAGCACGGCGGCTCTCCGGAGCGTTCCGTAAAACAGGCGTTCGTCTCACAGATAGATGCCTATCTCAAACAGAATAACGGCTATCTCAAAAATGAGGCGAAAATTACTTTCAACGATGTTGAGGAGTGCCTTGTGCTGGTGTCATCGTCATTCTCCACGCAGACCTCCTATGAGAATCAGACAAAAAAAGCTATCACCAATAAATTCATCTATGAGGCAATGACTGATTTCCTGAAACATCAGCTTGAGGTCTATTTCATTGAAAATCCCGATGAGGCACAAAAAATCGCCGAGCAGGTCCTACTGAACAAAAGAAGCCGTGAAAATGCTGAAAAAACACGGCTTAACATGAAGAAAAAGCTGTCCGGTACTATTGATCTCTCCAATATGGTGGAAAAATTCGTGGACTGCCGTACAAAGGATATCTCACGCAGAGAAATATATATCGTGGAGGGTGATTCAGCTCTCGGCTCGGTAAAGCTTGCACGTGATGCTGAATTTCAGGCGATAATACCTGTGCGTGGAAAGATACTCAACTGCCTCAAAGCCGAATACACCAAAATATTCAAAAGTGAGATCATTACCGATCTTATTAAAGTCCTCGGCTGCGGCGTGGAGGTAGATTCCAAATCAAACAAGGAGCTTTCCACATTCAATATTGAAAATTTCCGTTGGAGCAAGATCGTTATATGTACTGATGCGGACGTTGACGGCTTTCAGATAAGAACGCTCATCCTGACCATGCTCTACAGACTTACTCCCACTCTTATCGAGCAGGGATATGTGTATATCGCCGAGTCTCCCCTGTTCGAGATAAACACAAAGGAGAAAACATATTTTGCCTATACCGAGCAGGAAAAGCAGCGTATTCTCGACATGATCGGCGACAAAAAGCATACTATTCAGCGATCGAAAGGCTTAGGAGAAAATGAGCCTGATATGATGTCTCTCACCACCATGAATCCCGAAACACGCCGCCTTATCAAAGTTACTGCCGAGGATATCACACAATCGGCTGAGATATTTGAAATGCTCCTTGGTGATGATCTTCAGGGCAGAAAGGACTATATTTCACAGTACGGAGCGGATTACCTTGAACTTGCCGATATAAGCTGAAAGGCGGATGTTCTGACGGCTTTTGTCATGATAATGCTCGTTCTGTTTCCGGTAATACATATTCAGATATTGGGAAAAACTCTCAATGCAGGAAGCACTATTCTGCTTTTTCTGCTGCTGTATTATGCCAACATCTTCATCATCGCCGCCCGCAGGATACGCTTCAATATAAAAAAGCAAGTCAGCGCTGCAAATCAGCGGCAGACTGTTTTCCGCAGTAAGATCGCTAAATTTCTTCATAGGATAATGTCAACTGTCTCCGGTATGACACTGTTAAGCTTTCTTATGATGATACCTATTATAGGCTTTTGCGAGATATTCTATATTTTGGCAGGTCAGGAACCTGACGGCTTTATCAAAGCCTTTACCATGACCGCCGACCGGACGTTCTCAAAGCAGACTCCCCCTCCGCCGTTGGAATATAAAGGTCATTACCTCTGCACAGTCGCCGCCGGAGGTCATAAAAAGATCGTAAAGCCTCTCCGGTACGGAATACGCCGTGGAGAAAAGATCGTAGTGAACCGTCAGCTTCTCGTTGCCAATGCTTTTGAGGAGCTAATATCGGAACGTACTCCGAAATTTCACCACGCCGTCAGAGGATTCTATGACAGGCATGGTTATCCGATCTCAAAGCTCATCACAACAAAAACACGTGCTGATATCATCTACCTGATGATGAAGCCTCTTGAACTGATTTTTATTGCTGCATTGTATCTGTTCGATACCACCCCCGAAAACCGCATAGCAGTGCAGTATTCCGAATATAAAACAAACGTGCAGCTCTTATATGCCAAACATTAGTTGATAAAGATGACGAGTACAATTTCCGTCAGATCTGTACGCTGTTGTTTTGGAGATCAATATGAAATTCCATAAAAAGGAGTTTATTATGCCAAGAAAAAAAGTAACACCTAAGAAAAAAACCGCTCCTGCACATGAGGCGTATATAGAAGGCTCAGGAAGTATCGTCAGCGAAAAAATTGCCGATACTCTGAAAAAAAATTATATGCCGTATGCAATGAGCGTTATAATTTCAAGAGCTCTCCCCGAGATAGACGGCTTCAAGCCCTCACACAGGAAGCTCCTCTATATGATGTACAAGCGTGGACTTCTTAATCCCGAAAAAGAACGCTCAAAATCGGCTAACGTTGTGGGTGAGACAATGAAACTCAATCCACACGGAGATCAGGCGATCTATGAGACTCTCGTCCGCATGACAAGGGGAAATGAGGCTCTGCTCCACCCGTATATCGACTCAAAGGGAAACTTCGGCAAACAGTATTCAAGCAAGATGCATTTTGCCGCTCCACGATATACCGAGGTAAAGCTCGAAAAGATCTGCAATGAGCTTTTCCGTGATATAGATAAGGAGACTGTTGATTTCGTCCCCAACTACGATAATACCATGCAGGAGCCGACTCTGCTGCCGGCAACTTTTCCCACTGTGCTGGTAAACTCCAATACCGGTATAGCGGTATCCATGGCAAGCAATGTCTGCCCGTTCAATTTAGAGGAGATCTGTGAGACGACTATCGCTCTGATGAAAGATCCTCAGCATGATATCCTCAGTACACTTAAAGGTCCTGATTTTCCCGGCGGAGGGCTGATGCTCTACGATGAAACTGAGCTGAATAAAGTCTACGAGACCGGTCGTGGCAGCATCAGGATAAGATCAAAATACAGCTTCGATAAATCGGCTAACTGCCTTGAAATAACAGAGATCCCCTACACGACCACCATTGAGGCTATAATCGAAAAGATCATTGACCTTGTAAAACAGGGCAAAATTCGTGAAATATCCTATATCCGTGACGAAACAGATATTGACGGTCTGAAGATCGCTATCGACCTCAAGCGTGGCACTGATCCCGATAAGCTCATGCAAAAGCTGTACCGCCTGACTCCGCTTCAGGACAGCTACCCATGCAATTTTAATATCCTTATCGCAGGCACTCCCAAGGTCATGGGCGTGAGAGAGATACTCACCGAATGGACAGCTTTCCGTGAGGAATGCGTTCAGCGCAGGACATATCACGATCTCCAAAAGAAAAAAGAAAAACTTCATCTGCTCGAGGCTCTGGCAAAGATACTCCTTGATATCGACAAGGCTATCAGGATAATCCGTGAAACGGAAAATGAGGACGATGTTGTACCCAACCTTATGATCGGCTTCGGTATAGATGAGATACAGGCAGAATACGTGGCTGAAATCAAGCTCCGCAACATCAACAAGCAGTATATCCTGCGCCGCACTGAGGAGATAGATCAGCTCAATGCTGATATCGCCGAAATGGAGGAGATCCTCCGGGATAAAAAGAAGATCCGCAAGATAATTATTTCTGAGCTGCGTGATGTGATAAAAAATTACGCTCAGCCCAGAAAAACTATGTTTTACTACCGTTCGGACGTTGATGAAGAAGAGATCGTGGACGATACTCCCGACTATCCTGTTAATATCTTCATCTCTGCCGAGGGATATTTCAAGAAGATCACCCCTCAGTCCCTGAGAATGAGCGGCGAGCAGAAGCTCAAAGAGGGTGACTATATCGTCCGGACATTTGAGACCACTAATAAAACCGATCTCATATTCTTCTCGGATAAGGCTCAGGTGTACAAATCAAAGGCAAGTGCTTTTGACGATACAAAGTCAAGCGTTTTAGGAGATTATATTCCTGCGAAACTCTCGTTTGACGACGGAGAGAGTTTGAAGGCGCTCCTGCCGACTGTGGACTACAGCGGATATATGGTCTTCTTCTTTGAAAACGGTAAGGCGGCAAAAATTCCGGTAAATTCATATGAAACTAAAACCAACAGGAAAAAGCTCTCAAATGCGTACTCGGATAAATCACCCCTTGTGGCTGCTGTTTTCGTGGGAGATGACTGCGATATCCTCCTGAGAAGCTCGGGAGGTCAGGCTCTTGTCTTCAATACGGGAATGATACTTCCAAAAACATCACGCACCTCGCAAGGCGTGCAGGTCATGACTCTTAAAAAGAATGCAGTACTTACCGATGCGAGAGCTGTCTCCGGTGAGGAGCTTGAACGGCTTGAAAAATACCGGTCAAAGACTGTTCCTGCCGCAGGAAAGCTCGCCAAAGATCCGGGAGATGTCAATCAACTGAAACTATAGTATCCACGTCAAAATGAAAAAACCTCGCCTATGAAGCGAGGTTTTATTTATAGTGAACATCGAAAATAATTTGACGTTCACTATTTATTTCTTGAAGTGCGGATCGGCAAATAGTAAACGCTAAATAAATATGTCGTTTACTATAAAAGTGCATAGCTATGCTGTGTCTGTCGCACTGCAGCATAACATCATGGCACTGTCAACCCTTTTTCTTCTTTTTTGCATCAAGCGTTGTGTCATAGGAAATACCTGTTCCCGGAATGCTTGCGGTAAGTTTCTTTTTATCGTTGAGTGTCACTTTCAGATCCTTACCGCCCACAGATACGCTTGCTCCCTTTTTCGTCTTATTTATTTTGAGAAATTTTCCGATCTTTATGCTTTTTGTGAAATTAAATCCCATAGCTTTATATCCTAATCAATAACTTTTTTTATAGCATTCAGGAGCTCATCATATGTTTCAAAAGCCGGAAGCTCGGGATTATCGCTCTTGATCTTATCCGTGCTTCTGAAAAGGAAACCTGCCTTGCTTGCCTTTATCATGCCAAGATCGTTATAGCTGTCACCGCTTGCAATAGTGTCAAAGCCGATGGACTGAAGTGCCTTTACTGTGGTGAGCTTTGAATTTTCAATACGCATTCTGTAGCCTGTTATCTCGCCGTTATCTGCGACTTCAAGGCTGTTGCAAAAAATGGTCGGCATACCAAGCTTCTCCATGAGAGGCTTGGCAAATTGAGTGAAAGTATCGCTGATTATAATGACCTGACAAAGCGAGCGCAATTCATCTAAAAACTCCTTTGCACCGGGCATAGGATCAATGCCTGCGATAGTTTGCCGGATCTCCTTGAGACCAAGACCGTGCTCTTTGAGAATGTCTATCCTATACTTCATGAGCTTGTCATAGTCGGGTTCATCACGTGTAGTTTTTTTCAGCTCCGGAATCCCCGCAGCTTCGGCAAAAGCTATCCATATTTCGGGAACGAGAACACCTTCAAGATCGAGACAAGTAATATACATAAAGAATCCTCCGTTTATTTCATATTATTTACAAATTTTTCAAAGCGTTCCATAGCCTCGATAGTTCTCTGTCGGTCACCGAAGGCAGTGAGTCTGAACCAACCCTCGCCATTCTTTCCGAAACCTGAGCCGGGAGTGCCGACAACATAGATCTCCGCAAGCATCAGGTCAAAGAAATCCCAGCTATCCATATTATTCGGACACTTGAACCAGATATAGGGAGAGTTCACACCTCCGGTGAATTTAATGCCCAGCTTAGTCATCGTGTCGGAGATTATTCGGGCATTCTCCTGATAGTAGGCGATATTCTCGTGTATCTGTCTCTGACCCTCGTCGGTGAATACGGCAGCAGCGGCACACTGTACCGGATATGAAACGCCGTTGAATTTACTGCCCTGTCGCCTGTTCCAGAGCTGAGACAGCGGAACATCCGAACCGTTCTCCGATCTGTACACGAGAGTGTCAGGAATAACCGTATATCCGCATCTCATACCTGTGAATCCCGCAGTTTTAGAGAGAGAGCACATCTCAATAGCGCACTCCTTAGCGCCTTCAACGCAGTATATGCTTCTCGGAATATTCGCATCGGTGATAAATGCTTCATATGCTGAATCATAGATTATAACAGCATCGTTAGCTTTGGCATAGTCTATCCACACTTTAAGCTGTTCACTTGTATATACCGAGCCTGTGGGATTGTTGGGCGAACAGAGATAAATTATATCTGCGTGAACAGAAAAATCAGGCATTGCGGCAAATCCGTTCTCCTCATTTGAATCGGCATATATTATCTTTCTGCCGCTCATGCGGTTTGAGTCAACATAAACGGGATATGCCGGATCTGTAACGAGAATAATGTTGTCATTGCCGAAAATATCCACGATATTTCCGCAGTCGCTTTTTGCGCCGTCATTGATGCGTATTTCATCGGGAGCAACATCAGCTCCGAGCTTTTTGTAATAATCCGAAACGGCTTTTTTCAGAAAATCGTATCCTGCGCCGCTGTCCTCATAGCCTTTGAAAGTCTCCTTGACTCCCATTTCATCGCAGCCCTTTTTCATGGCATCTATCACTACCGGAGCAATAGGAAGTGTGACATCTCCGATTCCCATGCGAATGATATCAGCATCGGGATTATTCTCCTTAAAGGCATTTATCTTCTTGGCAATATTGATAAACAGATAGTTTTTCTCCATTTTCAGAATATTTTCATTCAGTTTCGGCATACAGCATACTCCTTTGCTTCGTTAATGAATTCGTCGGGAACTTCTCCCGAATATACATAGGCGGCAGGACCTGTCATCATGACAGTGCCGTCTGTTTTATATGTTATGCGCAGATCTCCGCCTTTCAAGTGAACGAGGACTTCCTCATCATGTCTGCAAATACCGTTCAGGACAGCGGCAACTACAGTCGCACAAGTACCCGTACCACAGGCGAATGTCTCACCGCTGCCACGTTCCCAGACACGCATTTTCAATGTACGGCTGTCGATGATCTCAGCAAATTCAGTATTTATTCTGTTCGGAAAAAGCTCATGGTTCTCAAAGTGAGGACCGATCTTTTCAAGTTCAAGACTGTCAATATCCTGAGTGAATATAACGGCGTGAGGATTTCCCATAGAAACACAGGTGATATCCCAGCTTTTGCCTAAGACCTCCACCGGTCGGCTTATGAAACGTTCAAGATCACTTCTTACAGGGATATCGGCAGGTCTGAGGATAGCCTTGCCCATATCCGCTTGAACGAGGGAGACCTTTCCGGTTTCCGTGAAAAGTTTCAGATACTTGATGCCGGAATTAGTTTCAAGAGTTATATCGGTCTTATTTGTCATACCTGTATCATAGACATATTTTCCGATACATCGTGTGGCGTTGCCGCACATCATAGCTTCAGAACCGTCGGCATTGAATATCCTCATACGGAAATCAGCCTTATTCGAGGGCATGATAAGCACAAGACCGTCTGAGCCGACCCCCTTTCTTCTGTCACTAAGGATAACAGAGACTTTCTCCGGATCGCTTACTTTTTCCTCAAAGCAGTTGACATATATGTAATCATTTCCGATACCATGCATTTTTGAAAATTTCATTACCAGCACTCCTTTGGCGTTATACTATAATCAATTACCCCCGAATCAGAGATCTTCGGGGATAATTGATGTCTGAAGCTCCGGGATCACTGAGCCTGCGGAGATGTTCCTGTCTGTAAACGTGCCGCAACATCCACAAAATCCCCTGCCGGACTGTATCCCTGATATTCCAGAGCATTTGGATCATAGTCGACCCAGATGAGGAATGCAGCGATGCCGGGATTATTTTTTATATTTACGTAATAGTCGATAGTGTCACCCGGATCGCAGGATACATTATCACCATAGACAGTCAGCCCTGTCTCAGAGGAAACGTCCTGTTCATTGATGCTGCCGCCTACACGGACTGCTCCGTTGATCTTCTTTGTGCTTGCATTAAGGCTTTTTCCGCCAACAGTGGACAGATCGGTCCTGAGATTGACAGCATAGTCACCGTTGGGAACATTCTCATTGACCTTGAACGTCAGCTTTATAAACTGTCCCTCAAAAAGATAGTCCTTATTCTCGGAAATATCGAGCCAGAACATATATCTGCTGTCCGAACCGGGAGTATATTCAGCGACCTGACTGTCGGTCACTTCAACGACTGTCGTCACCGGAACAGCCTCCGTTACCTGCTGACCACCTGCTTCTGTAACGATCTCGCCGCCGTCCTCGGTAACGGGAACATACTGTGTAACAGGCTGATTATTGCTGTCAGTGACCGTTACATATTCTGTAGCGGGCTCGGCAGGCGATGTGTTATCGTCAGCACCAAGCTGATTATTGTTGCCTGAGATATCATTCCCGCCGGCTGCAGTTCCTACCTGAAGCGGAGCTCCTATGTTATTTCCTGCCTCATCAGTGACATACTCAATCGGGATCTGACCGACCGGATCGTTGCTGCCGCTGTTTTTATTGCTTGAATTCTGCTCATTGCTTGAGCAGGCAGTTACTGCCGAAAAAGCAGCACAGCAGACTGCTGCTATCGCTATTATTTTTTTACTGATATTATTCATGTTTACTATCCTTTCATGGCTTCATTGTTTTGCGGAGCAGTGCTTCTCCGCTCCCACATAACATTATATACAATAAAACATGGTTTGTCAAGTACGATCACATTATTATCAGAAAATTATCATACATACCGCCCTCCGGTGCAAATGGCAAATTTGTGCCGTCAGATAGCTGCAGTTTGCATCAGAGGGTGGTATATAAGGTCATCTTTCATTTCGTCATATCTATAAGCTCTTCTTCGCTTATAATGCTGATACCGAGCTCCTGTGCCTTTGTGAGTTTGCTTCCGGCATCTTCACCTGCTACAACATAGTGAGTTTTCTTCGACACCGAACCCGATACCTTTCCGCCAAAACTCTCAATGAGTTTTTTTGCATCATCTCGCTTCATGGTCGGAAGAGTTCCCGTGAGTACGAACGTCTTTCCGGCAAAGCGGCTGTCCATGGTTTCCTTTGTCTCATATGTCATGTTTACTCCGGCATCTTTAAGACGTTGGATCAGTTCACGCCTGTGAGGTTCTTCAAGAGCCGCCACAACACTTTCAGCCATGATATCACCAAAGCCGTCTATAGATGAGATATCCTCTTTACGAGCTGCAAGGATATTATCCATGCTTCCGAATCTCTCACACAGCGCAGCCGCAGCTCTTTGACCGATATTGCGTATTCCAAGGGCATTCACAAGGCGGTCAAGCCCTGCGTTCTTAGACATATTTATCGCATTGATAAGATTCTCCGCTGACTTATCGGCAAACCTATCAAGAGAAGTAAGCTGCTCCTTACGCAAAAAATAGAGATCTGCCGGAGAGCTTACAAGTCCGCTTTCAACAAGAAGCTTCATATTTGCCTCTCCGAGTCCGTCAATGTTCATTGCACTTTTTGAAGCAAAATGTATCATATTTTTCAATAGCTGTGCCGGACACTGAACGTTCGGACACCGCAGCACGCTCTCTCCGTCATCTCTGACAGAGGGAGTTCCGCATACGGGACATCGCTCCGGAAGCCTGAACGGAACAGAATTCTCACAATGTGATACAGAGCGCAGCACCTCCGGTATTATCTCTCCTGCCTTGCGTACGATTATCCTGTCGCCTACACGTATATCCTTTTCGTCAATAAAATCCTGATTATGCAGCACTGCTCTTGAAACGGAAGTTCCTGCAAGCATTATAGATCCAAAAACCGCTACCGGTGTGATCGCTCCGGTACGCCCTACATTGACCTCGATCCTCAGGAGCGTGGTCTCCTTTTCTTCCGGAGGGTATTTGTACGCTACAGCCCATTTCGGAGTCTTTGCCGTTGCTCCCATTATTTCACGCTGAGCAAGATCGTTTACCTTTACGACCGCTCCGTCTATATCAAAAGGAAATTGCTCACGGCTGTCACCTATCCGACCGATCTCCTCACGTATCTCCTCAGCTTTGCGGCAGATCCTGTACGATGGTATTGTGCTGAATCCGAGCGAACGCAGATAGTCAAGAGATTCGCTGTGTGAGGCAAACTCCGCTCCCTTGACCTGCTGAACATTGAATATGAAGATATCGAGCCGCCGTTTTGCCGTTATCCGGGAGTCTTTCTGCCTCAGCGAACCTGCCGCCGCATTACGGGGATTTTTGAATGGCGTTTCGTCATTGAGTTCCTGCTGCTCCACGAGTTCACTGAAGCTGCTCCTTGACATATACACCTCTCCCCTGACCTCCAGAAACTCCGGAGCATTTTTCAGCTTCAGAGGTATAGAGCGTATAGTCCTTAAATTTGATGTGACGTCCTCGCCGATATAGCCGTCTCCACGAGTCGAGCCTCTTGTAAGAACGCCGTCTGTATACTCCAGAGATACCGAAAGTCCGTCGATCTTCGGCTCTACGGTAAATTCGGTTTCTCCAAGCTCATTGCGGCATTTTTCAATAAAGTTCTCCACCTGCTCAAAAGAGAAGACATCCTGAAGACTTGCCATCTGCACAGCGTGAGTGACTTTCTCAAATTTTCCGAGAGCCTCTCCGCCTACACGCTGAGTAGGTGAATCGGGGCGAACAAGCTCCGGAAATTTCTCCTCCAGTGATTTCAGCTCCTGCATCAGCATATCAAAATCATAGTCACTTATGACAGGATCGTCAAGCACATAATAGCGATAACTGTGCTGCTCTATTACTCCGGAAAGCTCTTCAATACGCCTTGCGGCATCTTTTTTATCCATAAATATCTTGTATGATATAGTTATCCCTAAATCATACTCTCCTTTCATCAAAATGTGGTATAATAGAAATAGGTGCTGTGGACTTTTAATTTTAATTTGTAGCTCGACTACTTTAAGGAGTGTAAAGCCACAATTCTATTCCAAATGTTAATAGCCGGATAAGTCAAAGAATTT
>CANQJO010000026.1 GCA_947624255.1 uncultured Ruminococcus sp. | reverse complement strand
GCTTACAAAGATTATTACCGTGAATATATCGAAAACTTTGATTTTGAGGACGATAATAACGGAAATTGGACGATTACTACGCCGGAGCATTCTTACAGTTTCACGCTGTTTCAGGGTGAATGGAGTATGCTGGATGAGAATGGGGATACTGTCGATACTTTCCCACCGTTCAGCACTTTAGAGGAGAGTGAATCCGAAACCGTTGGTGATTATCAGATCAACGACGACGGTGCAGATTCTCCGAGAGTGATTGGCAAGGTCACAGGAGACTCACAGACGGCTTCTGAGGAGCTTGCAAGTAATGAGGGTAACAATACAAGTGAAAGCCTTTCAAGCGAATCTGAGAGCGATTCTGAGCGTTCCGGTGTCGATCCGCTTGTGATCATCGCAGGAGTGGCAGCTCTTGCAGGGATCGGCGGTGCAGCTTACTACATAAACAAGAAAAAATAAGGTGTTTTTATGATTTTTAAGAGTAAACAAATATTGAATGGTAAACCCGTTTGGGAAGTCGATACCGACACACAGACGGTCCGCCATCGCAACCCCAAGACAGGTCAAACGGAGCGATTTATGTTCCATACCGACCACATCAAGTATTATCTGTATCATATGGAAGAAAAGCGACCTGAACTGTTGCAGGAAATTGTGGACAAGGGCGAAATTTACAAGCACCTTGACGAGATCGACATTAAGGTTACGGACGCAGTGAACCGCCAGACAGAGCTGCTTATGGAATCAAACCGGGATTATCAGGCTGCACTCATGACGGGAGATCTCAATAAAGTCGGTGCAATCGGCAATATGCTTCGTTCACAGGTGCAGAATGCTGTCAATGATGCTATGGTTTATTTATGGAGGGAGGTGTGATGTATTGCGGAAATTGTTACAAGGAAATTCCTGTGGGGCAGAATTATTTATGGCATCATGATTCGCACCAATGTTATTGTTCTGTGAAATGCTTTGTAGAATGGCTCATCAGAAGAAATTCGGTCACCATGATTGTCGGGACAGATGATGTTAAAACTGAATAGAATTGAAAAACTCCGTGCTTATGCATGGAGTTTTCATGGCAGAACATCAATTTTTAATGCTCCAATTGCATTCAGTTTATCAATTTTATCCTGTGATAATTTCCCTTTTTTATAAGCTGTTTTGTTATTTCTGATCCAACTATTCAACTCAATGCCGGATTCACTTATGTAATTTTTAGGAATATTCAAATTACCATTTCTCCTGAAATACTGGTAACATTCAAGAAATCCGATCATCCATTTATTCTCCGGAACGCTCCAGATCATTCCCATTCTATTAAGCTGTTTCATTGTTTGTTCGGTCAGCGTATGTTTGCGTTCACGAATGGAACGAATCCAAATTCCAAGACGATATCCGTCATCACAGACGTATGCACACGGAATATTCAGGTGATGATATTCCTTGTAATACTCCTTTGCATGGCGTAATCCACGTTCTTCGTTTGTTTCGAGAATTTCCGTAAATCCTGCATCTTCGAGTGCGTTCATATATTTCTTTTTCAGCGTACCGTCATGAAATTTCTTACGCTGGATTCTTGTCCAGCTTACAAGGAGTGAACCGTCAGCACAGCGATAATCTGCAGGGACAATCAAGGTGTGATTGACATTGTAAAATTTCTTCAATTCTTCAAATCTCTCAAACCATAATTTGTCTGCTATAGAACGGTATTCCTCGATACCGATCATTTTCATCAGTTCCATTTGCTTTTCTGGAAGTGTGTTGTTTTCACGATTGCCGTAATATGCCTTGTGCTGCTCATAAACCCAACGTGCAAGCAGAACATTATGCTCTGTGCGGTAATCCGTTGGAATTGTGGAGATGTTATACTCCGGATGTGAATCCAGATAGATGCATAAATCTCGATAATTTCTTAACCATCTATCTTCATATAATTTTTCTCTGTGCATATTCTCACTTTCCACCTATTACTTCGGCAATAATGTGCCGATAATATCAAGTATCATTTTCCCTAAACTATTACACGAAAATCGGTTTGGCTATACGAACAAAAATTATTGATTTTTAGTTGCTGAAGTAATAAAATAGATAAATACAGGATTCATATTATTATACAATTAAAATTTTCAATAATACTATTTGTGATGTTTTATTTTTCTGCTTACCTGTATTTTGAATAATTTTTCATTCTACAGTGACCGACTTCGCCAGATTCCTTGGCTTATCTACGTCATATCCCTTTCCTATACTCACATAATAACTGATGAGCTGCAACGGAATTACACTCAGACTTCCGGAAAACAGCGAATGAATCTGTGGAATATAGCACACAAATTCTGCGGTGTCTTCAAGAAAATAATTCCCAACAGTTGTTACCGCCATCACCTTTGCCCCACGGCTCTTGACTTCTACCATGTTGCTGACAGTTTTCTCAATCAGCTTATCCTGCGTAACTACAGAAATAACAACTGTACTATCCTCAATCAAACTAATAGGACCATGTTTCAGTTCCCCTGCAGCATATGCCTCCGAATGGATATAGCTGATTTCCTTGAGTTTCAGACTGCCCTCCATGCCGATGGCATAGTCAATGCCACGTCCAATGAAAAATGCATCGGAGATATTAACGAGCTTGTTGGAATACCACTGCAAACGCACCTTGTCTTCAAGGATCTTTTCAACTTTTTCCGGAATCGTGTTAATCTCATTCAAAAATTTAGTGTAAGAAATATCTTCAATCTCATCTCTCGTCTTTGCAAATTGCAGTGCCAGCAAATATCCTGCCACAAGCTGACAGCTATACGCCTTCGTAGTTGCAACTGAAATTTCAGGACCTGCCAGTGTATAGAACACATTGTCTGCTTCTCTTGCAATCGATGAACCAACTACATTCACGATGCCGAGCGTTTTTATTCCCTTATCCTTTGCTAAGCGAAGTGCTGCAAGAGAATCCGCCGTTTCACCGGACTGAGAAATCACAATAGCAAGACTATTTTTTTTCAATTTCATATCACGATAACGAAATTCGGATGCAAGTTCCACACGAACAGAAATTGATGTCAAACTTTCAATGACATACTGCAAGTCCATTCCGACATGATACGCAGAACCACAGGCAATAATATACACCTGATCAAGTGCTTTTATTTCATCATCGGTGAGTGTAACAGAATCAAAATGCACAATGCCGTCTTTTACCACTGAATTTACTGTATCCCGAATGACCTTCGGCTGCTCATGAATTTCCTTAAGCATAAAATGCTCGTAACCGCCTTTTTCAGCAGACGCAGCATCCCACTTGATCTCAGTCAAAGGTTTCTCTATAATTTCGCTATCGATATTATAAAATATCACGTTTCCTTTTTCAAGCTTAGCAATTTCCATGTTGCCGATATAATAAACTTTGCGAGTGTATTTAAGAATTGCAGGGACATCCGAAGCCACATAGCTTTCGTCGTCTGCGATACCAATAATCATCGGGCTGTCTTTTCTGGCACAATAGATCTCACCAGGATAGTCCTTGAACATTACACACAAAGCATATGAACCACGGATACGCATCATTGCATGAGAAAGTGCCTCGATAGGTTCATTCGAATACTTTTTGTAATAATAGTCGATGAGCTTAACTGCGACTTCCGTGTCAGTCTGTGATTTGAAAGAATAACCCTTTTTGATGAGCTTTTCACGCTGTTCCTGATAATTCTCGATGATACCATTATGTACTGCAATCACATTACCGTCGTCAGAAGAATGCGGATGCGCATTCACAGCAGACGGATCACCATGTGTTGCCCAACGGGTATGACCGATACCGCAGGTGCCTTTTACAGCTTTGCCATCATTGGTCATTTCAGCAAGGACTTTCAGCTTGCCTTTTTCTTTGATAACCTCTGTTTCAGCTTCTCCGTTTCGCACAGCGATGCCGGCAGAATCATATCCTCTGTATTCGAGTTTGGATAGCCCGTCTAACAGAATAGGGGCAGCCTGGTTGTTTCCTGTAAATCCTACAATTCCGCACATAATTCTTTCTCCTCTTCTAAATCAAAGTATTATTTTCTCCAATAACTGCGACAGAATTTCTTTATTTTCAAACATTAGAAATCTGCCGTATTATATCAGATAATTCTTTTACTCCTCGTCATTATTTGAAACCCCTTCCGCCTTTTGTTGATTCATCGTCATTTTTTTCTCTTGCTAAAAAAGGAATTATTGATTATGAAATAACCTATAACAGCCCCAAGTGTATTATGAAATATATCATCAAATTCTAAAAGTCCTCTGCCTGTTAAAAACTGCGTTAATTCGATAAACGCTGAAAAAACAAAGCCAATAATTCCTATATGCACAACACTCAATCGCCTATTTATCCGGCAAAGAAATACACCAAGAGGAATAAACATAACAATATTACCGATGATTTGTCCAAGCCAGTAAAACTTGTCCGCATTGTATATCAATTCTTTGTATTCCCAAAATGGTGTCAACATACATCGCCTTGTTGATGGCATTCGGCTAAATAAGGTAATATGAAGAACAATAATTACATATATTATGAACACTATCAATAATATGAAATTTATCAATTCAGGGCTTTTTTTCTTTCTCAATTTATCCCTTTCTGTCACACGCCTTGAAGAACCTTTTTATTAAATTCTTCCGGTGTGGTAAATGTTGGCACCATCTTATGTAATGCCTGAACTGCCGCTGCTTCATCATTTTCTTGTGCCGCATCACGAAGTTCTCTCAATTCGCTGATAAATGTTTTCTCATCAATTTCGATTTGCTTACCAATATAAATAAGTTTGTTTGATGTTTTTTTCAAGCCTTCTTCCAACATAAGCAATTCTTCCTTGATTTTTTCACCGGGTCTGAGTCCTGTGAAACGAATCGGAACATCTATATATGGCTCTTTTCCGTACATTCGGATAAGATTTTCGGCAAGTGTTACGATTTTTACAGGACGCCCCATGTCAAGCACGAATATTTCTCCGCCCTTTGCCATCGCAGCAGCTTCCATGACCAGACTGACAGCTTCAGGAATTGTCATAAAATAACGAATGATATCTGGATGTGTAACGGTAACAGGCTTTCCCTGCTCAATTTGCTTTTTGAAAATCGGAATAACTGAACCATTTGAACCGAGAACATTACCGAATCTTGTCGCTACAAATTCCGTACAGCCTTCGTTTTGCTGTGCTAAATACTGAACGATCATTTCACAGCAGCGTTTCGATGCACCCATAGCATTAGTCGGATTGACTGCTTTGTCGGTAGAAATCATAACGAATTTCTTGACTTTATGAAATTGTGCAAGTGTAGCTACATTGAATGTTCCGATCACATTATTTTTTATGGCTTCCATAGGTGAAACTTCCATCAGCGGAACGTGTTTGTGAGCTGCCGCATGAAATACCACATCGGGCTTGTAACGTTCAAAAATCTGATTCATGCGATAATAATCACGGACTGAGGCGATAAGTGTTATCAGATTCAGACTATCCCCATACTCCATAATGAGCTCCTGCTGAATCTCATAAGCATTGTTCTCATAAATATCAACGATAATTACTTGTTTCGGACAGTATTTTTCAATTTGACGCACAAGCTCCGAGCCAATAGACCCCCCGCCTCCTGTTACCATGCAAACTTTATCATGGACGAACGCCTTGATATTTTTATTACTGAATTTGACCGGATCACGGCCAAGAAGTTCTTCTGTCTTTATTTCACGGACTTGTCCGAGCAGACTTTCATTGTTTCCGAGAATCAATGTTCCGATAAATGGCACTATTTTAAGCGGAAGTTTTGTTTCATTGCAGAGATCAATAATCAGCTTTCTGTTTTCTTCCGATAAGGAAGGAATAGCAAGAATTATCTGTTCAATTTTATAGCGCTTTGCAATTTGGGGAATATCTGATGATGTTCCTACTACCCTTACACCCATGATTTCTGTATTCAGTTTTTGGGGATCATTATCAATAATGCATACCGGATTAAAATGTGCAGCATATTTATCACCATCGTAGGGGGATTGCTGCGCATTTTGAATTTCCGTCAGCAAAACTTGTCCTGCGCTTCCGGCACCAATGATCATTGTGCGCTTTGCATAATTCATATTTCTACCCATATTTTAACACCTCTCCAGCTTGGTAGTACAAAATGAATCTTGCTATTTCAAGTTTTCAAATGTAAATATCTTTTTGAGCGTATCCCATTTCTGATCTTTTTCGCTTAAATTTAGCGGCGTTCCGTCAAATAATGTATATCCTTCTGCGCTTGCTGTACCATTGTAATTTCCGACTGTGCCCCAGTCGATACCAATTTCCGGGTCATTCCACGCAAGTCCGCCCTCGTCATTAGGATGATAGAAATCATCACACTTATAACTAAATTCTGATATTTCAGAACGGACAAGAAATCCATGTGCAAAGCCTTTTGGGATCAGAAATTGCCTTTTATTTTCTTCTGTCAATTCCACGCCGAACCATTTTCCATAAGTTTTGGAATCCTTACGCAAATCTACAGCAACATCAAAAACACTGCCCTTGATCACACGCACAAGTTTTGTCTGCGGAAAATTCTTCTGAAAATGCAGTCCACGTAAAACGCCTTTTGTTGAACAACTTTGATTATCCTGTACAAATGTAATATTGATACCGGCTTCTTCCATATCACGCTGCGAATACGTTTCCATGAAATATCCCCGATTATCGCCATGAACAGCAGGAGTAATGATACATAATCCGTCAATTCCGCCGACATTTTTTTCGACCTTAATTTGTCCCATTTTCCTGAATCTCCTTCAAATATCTTGCAAGTGCATCTTTCCAATCCGGCAGCGGCTGAAATCCATTTGCAACTAATTTCGATTTATCGAGTCTTGAATTAAATGGACGTTTTGCTTTGGAAATGCCATATTCCTCTGTAGAAACCGGGATCACTTTTGTGTCTTTCCCGGCTTGCTTAAATATTTCAATGGCAAAATCATACCATGAAATATATCCGCCTTCATTAGTTGCATGGTAAAACCCATATTTTTCGGTTTCCGCCATATCTACTAATAGACGTGCCAAATCATATGTATATGTCGGCGTGCCGACCTGGTCATTTACCACACGGATCTCCGGATATTTTTCCGATAATTTCAACATCGTTCTGATGAAATTATTTCCATTCTTCCCGAATACCCATGCGATACGTACAATGAAATGTTTATCAAGTAAATTTGCAACCGCAAGTTCACCATCAAGCTTTGACTGACCGTAAACATTAAGCGGTGCAAAATTTTTGCAGTCTGCCTGCCACGGCTCTGAACCTTGTCCATTGAATACATAATCCGTAGAAATATAGATTATCTTGCAGCCAATTTTCTTGCAAATTTCTGCAATATTTTTTGTTCCGTTTACATTGATATTCCGTACTTTTTCAAAATTTTCTGCATCTTCAGCGGCATCAACGGCTGTCCATGCAGCACAATGAATGACAACATCCGGAGCAACTTTTTCAATTGCGGAAAATACTGCATTTTTATCCGTAATATCCAGTTTTACATATACACAATTTGCAGAACATTTATCTGAAATATCACTGCCGACGACAGCATATTTTCTTGAAATAATCTCATTGACAACATCAAAACCGAGCTGTCCGCCAACGCCTGTGACAAAAAATTTCACGTTCAGACCTCCGCACGATTGCCATACATTTTTTCATAATAATTCTTGTACTCACCAGAGATAATAGTCTCCCACCACTCTTTGTTATTCAGATACCACTGAATTGTCTTTTTGATGCCGTCCGCAAATTTCGTTTCGGGCAGCCAGCCAAGCTCATTATGTATCTTTGTCGGATCGATTGCATAACGCATATCATGCCCTTTTCTGTCCTCAACGTGAACAATTAAACTTTCCGGCTTGCCCAATTCTTTACAAATCAATTTCACAATATCAATATTTTGCATTTCATTGTGACCACCGACATTGTAAACTTCTCCGACTCTGCCCTTATGAATGATTAAATCAATTGCACGGCAGTGATCCTCGACATAGAGCCAATCACGGACATTTTTCCCTTCACCGTAAACAGGCAAAGGCTTGTCATTCAGTGCATTGGCGATCATCAGCGGAATCAATTTTTCAGGGAAGTGATACGGTCCATAATTGTTGGAACATCTCGAAATTGTCACCGGCAAACCATAAGTTCTGTGATAAGCAAGAACCAGCAAATCTGCACCAGCTTTGGAACTGGAATACGGGGAACTGGTATGAATTGGTGTTTCCTCTGTAAAAAACAAATCCGGGCGGTCAAGAGGCAAATCACCATAAACTTCATCGGTTGATACCTGATGATAGCGCTGAATGCCATATTTTCGGCAGGCATCCATTAACGTTGCCGTTCCGATAATATTGGTTTGCAGGAAAATTTCCGGGTTTTCAATACTGCGGTCAACGTGGGATTCTGCAGCAAAATTGACAACAATATCCGGCTTTTCCTCTTCAAATAATTTGTAAACTCCCTCACGGTCACAAATATCCAGCTTCACAAAGCGGAAATTCGGATTGTCCATGACAGGGGCAAGCGTGGACAGATTGCCTGCATAAGTCAGTTTATCCAGACAGATAATTCTATAATCCGGATATGTATTCAGCATATGGAATACGAAATTTGAGCCGATGAAGCCGGCTCCGCCTGTTACGATGATCGTCATAATTTTTTCTCCTCAATACTTGATTTTTCCCTCTGCAACCTGTTTCAGATGCGCACCATATGGCGATTTACCATATTTTTCAGCAGATCTCATCAGCCTTGCATTGTCGATCCAACCATTGATGAAAGCAATTTCCTCCGGAGCAGAAATTTCAATGCCTTGCCGATTCTGCACCATCTGTACGAAGTTGGTAGCCTCTGTAAGGCTGTCCATTGTACCAGTATCGAGCCATGCAAATCCACGCCCTAAAAGTTGAACATCAAGCATTTTTTCGCATAAATACATTTCATTTAATGTAGTGATCTCCAATTCACCACGGGCGGAAGGTTTGACTTGATTTGCCTTTGCCGAAACACCTGCCGGATAAAAATACAAACCAGTCACAGCGTAATTGCTTTTCGGATTTTCCGGTTTTTCTTCAATCGAAAGTGCGTGACCATTTTCGTCAAAATCAACAACGCCGAATCTCTCCGGATCAGGAACGTAGTAACCAAAAACAGTCGCACGATTGTTTTCTTCTGCATTCTTTTTCGCATTGCGAAGGATCGTTCCGAAGCCATTTCCATAAAAAATATTATCACCGAGTACCATGGCGCAGGCATCATCGCCGATAAACTCTTCACCGAAAATAAATGCTTGTGCAAGTCCATCGGGGCTGGGCTGAACTTTATAGCTTAAATGGATACCATATTGCGAACCGTCACCAAGCAGTCTCTCAAAATTCGGCAGATCCGTGGGTGTTGAGATAATGAGAATATCTTTAATTCCTGCAAGCATCAGCGTGGATAGAGGATAATATACCATCGGTTTATCATAAACGGGAAGCAGCTGCTTTGACGTGACCATAGTCAATGGATACAGTCTTGTGCCGGAACCTCCGGCGAGAATGATTCCTTTCATCTTTTCTTATTCCCCTTAGAACCTTTAAATTTTAATGTTATGTCGTTCAGTAATGATAGTATCATGTCTTTATTGAAAAAAACATACACTAAAATAACTGAAAGATAGATAGCAAATCCAAACTTTAGATCAAAAAATCGAGCTGAAATAATAAAAATGAGTGACATTATGCCTTCTATGATAAATTCTTTAAAAAATTTTTTCCCAATAAGCTTCATTACGATGACCTCTGATGCAATTGATCGTCCCATAATAACAAGTACCACTGAAATAAGCATCAGTGTCAAATTGTCCAGCAGATACGAAGAAAGTACAAAAATGATTAATGCCACTACTACAGAAATTACATTCACTATAAGCATCTTTTTTTCTTTTCGGTAAGCCTTCAAGTAATTATTTGTAAGTAGGCTAACTTTCGATGTGTAAATAATAACTGGAAGCAAGATACCAAGATAAATCAGGCTATCATGGTAATTTGGAAGCCACAAATCCAAAATCATGCAACTTGGAAAATAAAGCAACATTGCAAAAAAAAGTAGAGGAGATATCATATTTCGAATACTCTGATAGAGTTTAGGCAATCGTTCCGGATTCATTCGCCTCAATGATGGAAACAGCACCACACTGATTGCTGTAATAAATGTCAAAAATAGATTGGATAGGCTGAATGAAAAAGAAACTTTTCCAAAAATCAAATCATCCCAATGCAATTGAATAAGCATCTTTGCACTACCGACCACCAGCATTGATGACCAGTTGGCAATAAGCAAGAGTACACCGGATTTAATGTTCGTATTAAACTCACTCAACATATCTTTCCAGGAAATTACCGAACCGAAATAAAGATCCTTATTATAAAAATAGCCAATCAGACAACCAAATAGATCGGCACACAAGTCAGCAATGCAGAATAGATAAAAATTCTGTGTATGCAGAAACAACAGTAGTGCCGTAAATACACCAAAAAAAAGTCGCTGTGAAATGACCAATACTGCATACTTCCTAATCTGATTTGTGATTTGAAACATATAGGATGTATAGGTAAAAAGATTTTTGGTGATAATACTAACTGATGCCAGTACCAGTATGAGTTTCATCTCTCCTATTGCAAGGAACTGGGATAGAAACACAAACAAAACACACATGGAAAAATTCAAATACAACAACATTTTGAACTGTGACCGGATACGTGGCTTATCTAATTCCTCATAATCATACTGCGAATACCGCAACACAATGCCATCCAGTAATCCAAAATGCATAACCCCAACATAGGAAGAATATAATACATATGCCTGCCAGTAGGAGTATTCTAACTCAGGTATATATCGTGGAACAATCAGATTGATGATAAAGCTTACCATCATAGAAATAATCTGAACAAAAACAGATAAAAATATGTTTTTTTTAATTGATGGAATAGCTCTAACCATGTCTCTAATTATTCATTCCTTTCAATAAATACCAATCATATATAAGAAATCACACAGATACGCCTTTGTGGAGGAATAGTAATGTGTACTCCCAGCTTTTTTTATAAAACCAATAAAATCCTTTTGCTTTAGGTATTCTAATCGTTCTAACGTGACCTTCAGATATTGTTGTACTGTATGTAAAATCTCTGGGTTCCCATTGCCAAACATATTATAAAGTGTCAAATACAACCGATAGTATTGATAATAATTCTCAATAACCTTCAGACGTTGTGCCATTTTCTCACGCTTAGGCTTTTCCATAATGAGTGCAGCGTTATCTATATGATATCTTCTATAAGTTGTAACCCTATTTGACACATAAAGACCATCTTTGATGGATGCAAGTGCGTGAATGGTCCAATCATGTGTAGGGATCTTTTCAGGATCAATCCTTTTGAGTTCTTCCTTTAGTGTTGCCCGGAATGCCGAGGACATCCCACAATAATTAAGTCTGTGAAGAAAATTATAGGTGCTATATGGAACGTTGTAACCTGTATAACCAATTGCATGTCTGCGAATTACCGTACCATATTGGTCTATAATATCAATTTCAGAATGATAGGAAAGCACATCAGGATTTTGGAATACATTTTGTATTTCCTGAACCTTATCTTTTTTCCATAAATCATCTTGATCGCAAAGAATGATAATATCTCCATTTGTCAGACCAATTGATCTAAAGAAATTTTTTATATACCCTTGGTTTATTTTGTTCTGGTAGATTCTCCAACAAATTTCAGTTTTATCTTTAATCCAATTTCGTATTAAGGAAACAGTGTGATCCTTTGAACAATCATCAACAATCACTACCTCATCCGGACGAATATTCTGCTCATAAATAGATCTCAACTGTTCAATCACATATTTTTCACCATTATAGGTTGACATTGCTACTGAAATCATCTTATCACCTGCGTTCATAACTCGAAAGAGGACTTATCAGGATAAATTTTCTGAAATGCCCTTACGATTTTCATTTGCACTTTTTCACAATTCTGTTCACTGACATTATCATTGATACAAATTAGCTTTGTTTTATGTTCGACTACATTTTTGTAAACCATTATATTATTCTGTAAATTGTCAGACAAACAGCACAACTGACCAATCTTAGGACTTCTTGGATAAAAATCACCGGTTGCAAATTGCCAATTGGTGGCCAGCCAAATATTAACATCGTTAGAATTACGGAACCTATGACAGCATGTACGATCCAAAACTTCCGGTTCCATTTCCCAAATAGTTTCAAGTGTACTTTTCTTTAGGCTGTACGGCATATGATTGATCGTAAATCCCGTAAAATGTCGCCAAGGTGTCAGACATACTGTTCGGAGCATTTCTTTACCATATTTTAGCGTGAAATATTTCCAAAAGAATTTTTTCAGTGTTTCAGATTTATTAAAGTGCTTATTGATAATTTCCATGTTATTAACAGGAATTAAAAATCGAAATTCACTTTCAGTTTTCTCTATAGCAAATGCATTCATAATGGCACTGTCACAAGGTTTTCCATTTTTAAAGAAATCCTCTGGAACGGTTTTGCGCAAAACAAACATATCGTCATTAAAATATACAAAATGTTCAGATAATCCAGGGATTCTATGCAGATTCATTTCGATTGAGTGAGAATTAAACGTCGGTAAATAACTTTCAGGAATAAAATCTTTATGGTCAATAAGTTTAAGTTTTGGATGGCTTACATTTAGCCATTCAGGCTTCTGACCACAGGTTACAAAGAAAATGTAACGAAACCAATCCGCATTGATCTCTAACCCACGAAAGAGATAGCGAAGAATATCGAAATCCCGAAACCGTTCCGCACTTGCATCAATATCCACTCTCTTTTCTGGTGGCAGATAATCGTTTTTTTTCTTTATCCAGTCTGGATCATTTCCGTCAACCCAGAGAATTACGCAATCTATGTTATTCGTCATAGTAATTTCACTCCTCTATCTTCATTTAATAATACGGATCAATCTTCATTGTCTTAAAATTATGTGATAGTAAATAAAAACTAAAAAAGCAGTATAATACATATAAAAAAGTATAGATATACTTATTGTTTTTATTCTTTTCCTTTTGATAAAGCCATGGCATAAAGAATATAATGTGATATACAAAATACATATTTGCTAATCTTGAGGTTACCGGAACAAAATAACCAGTTAAAGAAAACCCTAAATTGATGATTTGTGCAAATATAAAACCAAAATACTCATTATTATCCTTATATTTTCTATATAGAAGGAAAATTAGAATTACCATTGGCAATGCCCGAAGGATTGTGCCAAATCCTATAGTTGTCGAATTCAGTTGATGCTGATTTACTTGATTACTGAACCTTTCATCTTTAATCATATTGATAAGATTGTTGGGAAACATTAGAAATATAGTAATACATGCAATGCTTCCAATTGTTAAAAGTGCTTTATGATTTTGAAACAAAAAATATATCAGATATGCAAGCAGTACAACCACAGCACTCTTATGAAATCCAATTGCAAATGCCATGCATATCAGAGAAACAATTTTATTTCCTTTTAGGATAAATGTATAGGCTAAGATAATGATTGAAGCTGCAAACATCATACGCACATAATTGTATAGATAAAAATACAAGCCTGTACAATATGCCAACAAACATAGTGTAGTCGAATAATAATCTCTCAAAATGTGGAAAGCACAGAATACAATCAACAGTGATACTGCACCAACAAGACCAATGCCGGTCTTAGGATTATCAACAAATCGTTTTAGTAAATCAAGAAAACCAATGAACAAGGGTTCCAGAGCACGATCACCAAATCTGTAAATTATGTAGTACTGTTCCGTATCTGCACCACAATTACGGTTTACAAGTGGAACTAATAGTACAAAGTAGCTGATAATTTCAAAAAATATAGATAAGAAAGTCTGTTGATGAAATCGATCTCTTACCAAAACTATTCTACTTTTTTTATTTACAAAATACATCCGGATTTTACTTTTAGAAAACAATTCAGAGATACCATAATTCAGCACTGCTAAAATGATAATGCAAACATAAAATACAATTGTTGGCATCCGTCATTCTCCCATCATCTATTGTTTAGCGACTGATAATAGCAGTCAATCATTTTATTACAATACGCTTTGATATTTTCCATTTGATTCGCTCGCACCAGAGCACCGGCAGAAAGTCTTTGATAAAGTTCAGCTTTTTTCAACATTTTTACAATCTTATCTGAATAATCAGAAACATCTTTGCAAAAAAAACCGCACGATTTGTTTATTATAGTCACCAAACCGCCGACTGGAGCTGCAACTACTGGTATTCCAAGGGAAAGTGCTTCAACTGCTGCTAAACCAAACCCCTCCCACTTTGACGGCATACAACAGATTTTTGCAAGTTTTAAATAGACATATGGATTTTTCTGAAATCCCATCATAGTAATACAGCCATCCAAATTTTTTGCTTTGATGCAAGCATTGACCTCATTACGCAATTCTCCATCGCCAATCATAATACATTTAAGTTCAGGTATCTCACGGCGGACAGCATCTGCTATTTCCAAAAATAAGAATGGATTTTTTTCCTCTGATAATCTTCCCAAGAACGCAATATCATACTGTGACACTGCCGGTAAATCACCAGCCAATTTCCGAATTTTTTCCGTATTGATTGGATTACCAATTACAATTGTCTTCTTGGAAAGTTTTTTTCCGAAAACATATTCGTTCATGACAGAAGGTGAAACAGTCAGTATTTTTTTAAATTGAAAAGAGGCAGTCAAATATGCAAAAGAATATAAGCCATACTTTTTCAGCCAGGGAGAATTATTGTGAATATGATTGATGATTGTAACAGATGTCGTGACCATAGAGCAGATTATACCTGCTGTAAAATCATGCGCATGGATTACATCTGGATGCAATATTTTAATAGCATTCGCTATCTCATATACTGTCATTTTAGTAATCGGATAAAAAGTAATACCTTTTTCCTTTAAAATGTCTCGAATACTTCCATCTAATGACACATATATGGAATCACATTTCGAAGATGTTCCTTCTATTATAGAAATTGCAACATTTTCCGCACCGGAATAGCTGTCAGTATTCAAAACATGCATTATACGAATTTTATTCATCTTGTACCATTCTCCTGTAAGACAATCCTATAGATTGATGTATATTTCTTCCATTTTATTGTTTACAACAGATGTAGCAAACTTTTTTATCTTATGCTGGTTATATTCTGACATTGTTTTACTTTTCAAATGATTTGTAATTTGCTTGATAGATGCACAATATTCATCTTCTTTCGTAGGAGAAACAAGATAACCACCTATTCCAGATTCAATTAGGTCTGTATTCCCACGAATATTTCCACAAATACAAGGCAATCCACTTGCCATTGCTTCCATCAGTGAAACATTTAGACCTTCACGAATCGAGGGTAGCACATAAATGTCTGCTGACTTCATTAACTCAGGAATATCAGTACGGTAGCCTAAAAGGTGAACTTTATCACCAACATTGTTATCTTTCGCTGTTCTTATAAGAAAATCCCTTAATATACCTGTCCCAGCAATATAATAATGAATCTTCAAATCTCGTAACACTCCCAGTGATTTAATAACAATGCTATGATTTTTATTTTCATTTAATTCGCCAACTGACAATAGCATAACATCATCTTCTTTTAAGCCCAGTGATGCCCTAATTGAAATTCGATCCGCATTGACATTAGAAAATTTATCAATATCTATACCAATACCGGGAACATATACAGTTTTACAAGCATTGAATTTTTTTTTAGCTCGTTTGTAGTCTTCTTTTGTGATCGTTATGAGTACATCAGTCCACCTACTCAGTATTTTTTCAATTGGATAATATACAAGCCAGTTTAACTTTGGTGCACCATTATAAAAATGGAATCCATGTGCTGTATAGATTACTTTTATATGACACTTATGTGCTGCCATTCGTGAAATCACGCCTGCAACAGGTGTGTGACAATGAATGAAACAAAACCGTTCTTGCCTGATCAACTCGCAGACCTGACGATAGGAATCAAAATCTTTTTTAAAATTCAATGGGCTTCTTGAAAATTCAACCTGATGACAAACGACGCTCATCTCTTGCATCTGGTTCTTAAATTGCTCTACACGCTCATCTGTCCAGATACTTCTATCTGAAAAATTACACGCTATATGAACTTGATATCCTAAATTTTGCAATATCTCAATATTGCTCATATTAAACTGTCCAATCATAGACGGAACACTCGCTGTTATCAATACTTTTTTCATATATTACTTCACATCCATCCGATTTACAGGCACTCCAATATATACGCCATTGTCTTTGATATTCTTCACAACTATTCCACCTGCACCGACAATGACATCATCACAAATACTGATATTGTTTTTTATCGTTGCACCAGCCCCTATGTGTGTTAAATCTCCAATTTTAACATTTCCACAAAGAGAAACATTAGGTGAAATATGTACATAATCACCGATTATATTATCATGTTCAATCACAGCACATGTGTTGATAATACAATGCTTTCCAATGACAGCCGAAGTATTTATGACAGCATTGGCCATTACTACTGTGCCTTCACTGATGACAGTATCAATCGCAATCTGGGCTGATGGATGAATTGCGGTATACCAATTTGCATTCATATTTTCAGCTATCTTTTTTCTTATACTGTTACTTCCGATCCCAATTACGAAACAGCATTCATCTGCATACTTTTCATAATGCTTGATTTTACCTAAATAAGGATATCCAATAATCTGAGATGGCAATGCAGTGTTATCATCCAAAAATCCAACTAATTCATCGCCAGATTTCAAAATAATATCAGCAACAACTTTTGCATGTCCACCTGCACCGATAACAATAACCTTTCTCTTGTTGATCATTTTTCTAAATTTCCCTCAAATTCTTCCATAGTAGCACTTGTTTCGGAACTGATTCCTTTATGTTTCAGAACATTCACAATTGTTTTTAGAATAATATTTATATCACCTACAAAAGTAATGTTATCAACATACTCCACATCATATCGGAATTTATCCTCCCAAGTCAAAGCATTTCTACCATTTGCCTGTGCAAGACCGGTCAGACCCGGACGAACCTCATGGCGGCGATGTTGTTCCGCATTATACCGCTCCAGATAGCGTATCAACAGCGGTCTCGGCCCGACAAAACTCATATCTCCTTTCAGAATATTGAACAATTCCAAAAGCTCATCAAGACTGGTACTCCTAAGCCACTTACCATAAGCTGTAAGCCTTTTTTCATCAGGCAGAAGCTCGCCATTTTTGTCTTTCTTATTATTCATCGTCCTGAATTTGATCAGCTTGAATATTTTCTCATTTTTTCCCGGCCGCTCCTGTGTAAAAAACGGATCTCCGCCCATTGCAATTGCTCCCACAATTGTCAGGATCAGCAGAAGCGGCGATAATATCACTATAGCAAGCAGCGACAAACAAAAGTCCAGTACTCGCTTAAGATACTTCGCATACATTACACAAAACAACCCCTAATGATTTCAATTATAATATCCTGTTCCTCCGCCGTCATCTTATTATCAGACGGCAAACAAAGTCCTCTCTCAAATAAATCCGCACCGACATCGAACGTTTCTCCACGGTCAATGTAAGCATTAGACTGCCCACGCCCATTGCCATTTGCAGTAACAAACGGATTCATACGGTAGATTGGCTGCATATGCATCGGTTTCCATACCGGACGACCTTCTGCGTTATAGTTAGCCAGTGTTTCAAGTATTTCTGTCGGGCAGGTTTTTCCGGTGTCATGAATATACATAGGCTGATTCTCACCACGCACCTGCCGGCACATTGCTTCCTTGTCGATCAGCAGACAGGAAAGCCAGAAATTCGGTTCACTGTTTTCCGCATCATAAGGATTCATTGTCACGGGAAGTCCTTTGAACCCTTCCTTGTAGCGCTCATAAATAGCCTTTTTCTGAGCAATATGCTCCTCTAAGTACGGCATCTGTCCTCGCACAATACCCGCAATAATATTGCTCATTCGATAATTGTAACCGACTTCTTCGTGCTGATACCACGGCGCAGCTTCTCTTGATTGCGTTGACCATTTGCGTACCTTGTCAGCATCATCTTTTGAATCAGTCAGGAACATACCGCCGGATGAACCGGTAATAATCTTGTTGCCATTAAAGCTGATTGCATTGAAATCGCCAAATGTTCCGGTCTGTTTTCCTTTATAAGTCGCACCGAAAGATTCCGCTGCATCCTCTACGATCAATGCACCATGCTTGTCACAAATTGCCTTGATTTCATCAATTTTTCCCGGTACACCATAAAGATGCGCCACAACGACAAGCTTTACATCGGGATAAATTTCAAATGCTTTTTCAAGGGCTTTCGGACACATATTCCATGTATCGGGTTCCGTGTCGATGAAAACAGCCTCACCGTCCTCATAAGCAACAGGATTTACCGTTGCATCAAACGTCATATCCGAACAAAAAACTTTATGTCCCTGCAATGTTCCTTGATTTGGTTTTGCTTGTCCGTAAAGTCTTTCGCCTGCCAGTTTCACTGCTAAATGAAGTGAAGCCGTTCCGCAGGAAAGGCCAACAGCGTACTTGCAGCCCACATATTCCGCAATAAGGCGTTCTACTTCGTTGATATTTTCTCCGGCTGTTGTGATCCAGTTCTTAACAAATGCATCTGTCACCCATTTCTGCTCATCGCCGTGCATTGTCGGGGATGAAAGCCAGATCTTATTTTTGAATGGTACTATATTACTCATTTTATCACCCATACATTAGGCTCTGTCGGTATATTTATAACCGAGCCGATATATTTGACTGTGGAATACTTTTTTTAGTTCTTATATCAGAACCGGCAATATCAAATTTCATGCTGATACTTAACAGGAGTTTTATACGCTCATCAGACAACAGTCTCGCACGATAATTTTTCTTCTGTTTTTCGATCCAGCGATGCAGATCTTTTCCAAGACTGTCCATATATCCGACAGGAACATTCAAATCGCCATGCAAATCAAAATATTTCTTTGCCTCGTCAAAACGCTCCTGCCACATATTGTCTGCACGTGTTTTTCCGAACACAAGACCGATTGATTCGAGCTTTTTGTATTGCTCCGGAGTGAGCTTTTTTCTGCGTTTTCCCTCACCGATCAATTTTTGTTCATTCAGCCATTTGTTCAGCCATACGCCGTTTACAACATAACTTTGCGGAACATTCAGCTTTCCCTCATGTTCATCGCTGTACGCCTTTGCAAGCTGAAATTTCTCCTCCCACGCATCGACCGATTCAAATACAAAACCGACTTTTTTTAATTTTTCAATGCGTTCGGAGGTGAGCTTTCCCTTTGCATTCGCATCTGCTTGTCTGCGTATCCACTTGCCGAGCAACGTTCCTTTTTCAGTCTTATATGCTGTCGGGATCAGGATATTTTTATGGATACGGTAATATTCACATAGTTCTTCATAAACCTCATCCCATTGCAAGTCGTATTTATTGCCCCAGCGCATACCGATCGAATTTAGCATCTGAAACTGTTCATCGGACAAAAATTCTTTATCTTTTATATATCGTGAGCGCAAATTTCTCAGCCACGCACCGAGTTTTATCCCGTCTGATGTTACATAATCAGATTTGCAGTTCAGATCGCCATGTTCCTGATAATACATAACAGCTGCATGATAATATCTCTCAAACACATAATCGCACACGTCCCATACCATGCCGAGTGCATCGAGCTGAGCGATGTGTTCAGGTGTCAGATGGCTGCTTTGAAATCCGCTTTTCCGGTATCTCCTAAGCTGTGAAAGCCATGCACCAAGACGAACGCCATCCGGTGTGATATATTTGAAATTGACATCAAGCGATTTATGAATATCGTAATATTCCAAAGCCGCTGAATAATATTTATTCCATGTGATGTCCTTCACGCTGTCCCAGCGCATACCTATTTTATCGAGTCTCTCAATTTGCTCATCGGTCAGAATTCCGTTTATTTTTCCCGAACGCACACGCCGCTGCGTAGTGAGCCATGAACCGAGTGCATAACCGTCCTCCGTAATAAATTTTTTCGGCGGATCAAGCACTCCATTTTCATGGTAGTATTTTTCAGCGACTGCATACATCATATCCCAACTTGAAGTCAATGTTCCCTCAAGCTGTTCAAAAAGCTCCTTGCATTTTGCAAGTTTATCAATAATTTCAAAACTGTCGTTAACGATCTGTTCGCTCTCCCCGTGGGAACGGTAATAAAAAATCGCATTCCGCATTTCTTCTTTTATGGAGTCAATGCTGTAGAGATTTTCGATGTTATTTACGATGTCAAAAATGACAGGTTCTTTCGATTTTGAAGCTGACAAAGCACGTCCGATCTGCTGTTTATAGATGATCGGAGAAACTGTCGGGCGCAGCAGAATAACTCCCGAAATGTCCTCAACATGAACGCCCTCGTTCAGCGCATCAATGCAGTAAAGCAATTTCAGATGATCGGAATTATCTGCCTTAAAATCACGGAAAGATTTGCTTGCTGACGGATCGTCGGAATAAACGGAATAAATATGTGCATCCTTGTCAACCTTGTCAAACCAGTCCCTTGACAATTCCATATAGTCGTGCATAGACTCGTAATTTGGCGTGAATACGATATATTTTCCGTGTCTGTCCGTCATGTGCTTGTCAAAAATTACGTCAAGACCTTCGGCATTTTCCAACGCCCTTTTCAGCGCATCAAGGTAAAGAGTGGCTTCATCACGGACAGCTTTACTTTTTGCAGATGCGGCACGTTTTTCATATTTTTCAAAATCCTTACTGTATGAATAAATGGAAAGCACATATTTCGGCGGATTCAGAATGCCACGGACGATAGCCTCGCCGAGTGTCATTTCACTGGCGATATTTCCATCAAAAAGCTCATCCGCCATATCACGCTGGTTATCAAGATAACGAATCGCCGTTGCGGAAAGTCCAAGCACAAAAGCATCGGGAAATATTCCCAAAAGTCTTTGAACACCCATGCCCCAAAACTCCGCACCACAACGGTGAAACTCATCAAGAATAATGTAATCGGGCTGAATTTCGGAAATTTCTTCCGAGGACATATTCATGAGTTTTGCATAGGTGAAAAATTTTATATTTCCCGGCTGATAGTCGTCAGATACAGCGGCAAGGTTTTCAAGCTGCGTTTTGAAAATGTATTCGGACGGTGAAAGCCAGCAAATGGTTTTATCGGGATTATCCTCGCAAAGCTGAAAGCCGACGAAAGATTTTCCCGTTCCTGTCGGATGAATGATCGCAGCCTTCTGCTTTTTTGAGAGCATGGCAACGGCGGCTTCATATGCCTGCCGATTATGTTCAAACAGTCTGATAGCCATATTGCCACTCCTTTCCACTTTTTTCTTAAAACAAGGTATTTCAAGAAAAAAACGTGAAAAGTCCCAATTTTATTCAGTTTTCAAGATACTTTGCGACGGCACACTGACGAACATTTGACGTTACGCAGCGGCTTTCATCAAGTCCATGCAGGCACGTTTCCGATCCATTGT
>CANQJO010000025.1 GCA_947624255.1 uncultured Ruminococcus sp. | reverse complement strand
GATGAAGCTGAGGTTGATAAAATTATTAAAATGATCAATGAAGCGAAAACGGATATTCTTGCTGTTGCACTTGGTTCACCAAAGGGAGAAAAATTTTTATATCGTATTTGTGATCGTCTTAATGCTGCCTTGTCTATTTCAATTGGAGCTACAATCGATTTTGAAGCTGGTAATGTCAAACGGGCACCAAAATGGATGGCTGATCACGGATTGGAATGGTTGTTCCGTATTACTCAGGATCCCGGAAGATTAGTAAAAAGATACTGGAATGACGCAGTATCGATTGTTCCGATTATCCGGAAATACCGCAAATGACTGTGAGAATTTAAAATGAAGCTAATTTACTTGTATACAACTCTAAACTGGTATCGAATCGATTTATTCAAAAGTATTGCAAAATTGATGGATCTTCATGTCTATATTTTGAACGGTGGATTTGTTTCCTATGATGGCATCTCTTTTAAACCCAATACTGAGGGACTGAATATCACTTTCCTTTCTAAAGAGGAAAGCAAAGCAGACAATCTATGCAAAATTATTGACAAAGAAACGTTCGATGGCATTGTTGTGCCGTAGATGAACAGTGTATACACCTAATTCTCTCAAAGGTCATCATACAGAAAGGAGGACAAGTACAAACATGGGAATGATTAATCAAATCAAAAAATTGGATGCAAAAAAATCCGGTCTACATATAGTAACAGATAAGGAATTGGATGCAATTCATCATACACTGCTTGATATGCTCAAGGATCTTATTACTGTTTTTGAGAAATATGACATTGGCTGGTCTCTTTCTGGCGGAAGTATTATCGGTGCAGTTCGTCATAAGGGATTCATTCCTTGGGATGACGATATTGATATTTTCATGACCAGAGCTAATTTTGAAAAGTTCTGTAAAGTTTTCCATAAGGAGCTTGGCAAAAGTTACAAGCTGCGGCTACCCGGCGAAAAAGGCTATTTGATGCATTTTCCTACCATTGAAAAGCGTGGAACAGAAATCAAACAGGTGCAGTCTACAGATGAAGTTCAAGGACTTTTCATTGATGTTTTCATTCTGGAAAATGCTCCGGATAATGGACTGGTTCGAAAGATCCACGGACTTGCATCTACTGCATATCTCGCCATTGATTCATTTGTCAGAACCAATGCTTGTAAAAAAAATCTTCTGAAATATGGCAAGAGTGATCCCGCACTGATTCAAGCTGTTAAGCTACGCTGTGCACTTAGTAGACTTTTCTGGTTCCATTCGATGGAAAATTGGATGCTCCGCAGCGATAAGTGCTTTTCTGTTTACAAGAATATCAAATCGAAATATGTAGTCTGCCCAAGTGGAGGCGCACATTACTTCGGTGAGATTTTCCGTCGAGACTGTATGGAGCCGACAGTTTCGGTTGATTTTGAGGGAATCAAGGTTAATATTCCCTGTAACTCCGATTATTATCTGAGGAAGCGGTACGGAAAGGATTATATGATAATTCCCGATGAGGATAAGCGAGAACGGCACGCATATGTTAAGCTTTCGCTTTAATTGAAGAAAAAAATAGTAAAACTTTCTTTGATGAAGGGAGTTCAAAAGTGTTTGGAAAAATGTACGGCGACTATATGAAGCTGCCGAATCCGGAGGATATTGAGAAACACGTTGTTTTAGAGCTAAAGCTTTGAACAGCATACAGAATATTATTGCAAGAAAAAGAAGGGGTTACATATGACTATAGCATTATTGACAGCGGCGGGTTCCGGCACCAGAATGGGACAGGATATTCCGAAACAGTTTATCCATGTTGAAAATAAGCCTATCTTGATTCATACTATGGCAGCTTTTCAGGAACATCCTCTGATTGATGCAATTTTGGTGGTAACGATTCCTTCGTGGGTGGATGTTGTACAGGCTTATGCAAAGCAATTTAATATTACAAAACTCCGCTGGATTGTGCCTGGTGGAGCTACAGGGCAAGAATCAATCCGAAATGGCTTGAATAAGCTAAGTGAAGAAGTCGAAAAAAATGATATTGTGATGGTACATGATGGCAACCGCTGTATGGTATCCAGTGAAATTATTTCCAACAGTCTTGCAACATTCAGAAAATATGGCAGTGCTGTTGCAGCAATTCCATGTGTGGAAGCTGTGTTCCGCAGCAATGATGATGGATTATCTTCAACTGTATCCATTCCTCGTGAACAGCTTTTCCGTACACAGACACCGCATACATATACTTTGGAAAAGCTTCTGTGGGCGCACGAAGAGGCTCAAAAGCGTGGAATCACTGATACAGCAGCATCTTGCACATTGATGCAGCAACTTGGCGAAACAGTGTATTTTTCTAAGGGTTCAGAGGAAAATCTAAAAATCACAACAATTGATGATATGATGATTTTCAAGGCACTTCTGCATACCAAAAAGGATAACTGGCTGAAATAAGCAGAAAGGAATCAATATGCAATACTGCGATATGTATTTAGAGGAGCTTTGCGATGCACAGAAAGCCGTGGATCTCAGCGGTCTGTATAATAAGAGTATCCTCATTACCGGTGCCAGCGGACTGATCCTTTCGGCGCTGGTTGACATTCTCAGCTTCGCCAATGCAGAGTGCGGCGCCAATATCCAGTTATATCTTGCTGCCAGGACAGATGAGGAAATCAGCTCCCGCTTTACCCGATATTACGGAAATCCGTGGCTTCGCCATGTGTATTACGATGCGCTCAAACCGGTGTCGTTCGATTTTTCTGCCGACTTCATCATTCATGGAGCAAGCAATGCCCATCCGCAGGCTTACCTTGCCGAACCGGTCGAAACGCTGCTTGCAAATGTAACAGGGATCAAGGAGCTTCTTGATTATTCGCGGAATGCAGGGAGCACGCGTGTGTTGTACATCTCCTCAAGCGAGGTCTATGGCCGCAAGGTTGAGGCAAGGCCGTTCCGCGAGGATGATTACGGCTTTGTTGATATTCTCAATGCCAGAGCGTGCTATCCATCCGGCAAGCGTGCTGCAGAAACGCTCTGTAGTGCCTACTATCAGGAATACGGTGTAGAGACCGTTATCGTGAGACCCGGCCATATCTACGGTCCGACCGCGACTCCCATGGACAGTCGTGCGACCGCACAATTCGCACGGGATGTTGTCAGTGGCAGGAACATCCTTATGAAGAGTGCCGGCACACAGCTGCGCTCTTACTGCTACGGCATGGACTGCGCGACGGCGATCCTGACTGTGCTGCTGCAGGGGAAGCCAGCAGAGGCCTACAATATTTCCAACCGTGATTCGATTGTGAGCATCCGGCAGGTTGCTGAGAAAATGGCAGTGCTCGCCGGCTGCAGACTTGAATTTGAATCGGCAACAGACTCTGAACAGAAAAGCTTTAATCTCATGGATAACTCCAGCCTGGATGCACAGAAGCTGGAGGCACTTGGCTGGAGGGCAGTCTACTCACTGGATGAGGGCGTTCGCAGAACCATCGGGATTATGAAGCAATGCAAATAAGAAGGTTGGGAAAATCATGATTTATTATACCGGACTAGATAATCAGATGCGGCAGACTGCCGGAGCCAAAGCACCGTCGGATATTCAGGAATTGTGCCGTCGAAGAGGGTATACTTTCCTCCCGGTGCCGATCACTTCGGAAAAGCTGCCGCATTTTTTTCAGCTGGTACAAAAGTATCTGGATGCCAGAAAATATTGGCAGAACACTGTGAATACGCTCGGAGCAGGGGATGTGCTGATTTACCAGCATCGGCTGTATGTAAGCCGTCTGCTACCGAATTACATTGAGAAAATCAAGCAGAAGGGTATCCGTCTGATTCTCGTCATTCATGATCTGGAGACGCTCCGGAAGGGCATTGAAGGCGTTGTCAAGGCGGACGAATCCCTGAATACTCTGCTTGAAGGCACGATCTTCAGGCAGTTTGATGCTGTGATCTGCCATAATGAAAAAATGAAGGCATATCTGCTTTCGCTGGGCTATAATGAGCAGCAAGTCGTTTGTCTGGAGATTTTCGATTACTTAAGCGACTGCAAGGTTGATCATCCTGAAAAGAAGAATGAGACCCCCTCGATTGCAACAGCCGGTAATCTTGCCAGCACCAAGAGTGGCTATCTATACCGTATCTACGATGGCACACATAACGCAGGACTTACCCTGCATCTGTTCGGTCTGAATTTTGAGGATACTCAGAATTCTAAAATGGTCTACCACGGCTCGTTCCCTGCAGCGGAGCTCCCAGCAGCACTGGAGGGGGACTTCGGTCTTGTCTGGGACGGTCTTTCCGCAGAGACCTGTACCGGGCATGTGGGTGAGTATCTTCGGTACAATAATCCTCATAAGACATCGCTGTATCTATCCTCCGGTATTCCGGTAATCGTCTGGAAAGAAGCTGCAATCTGTGATTTTGTACTCCGTGAAAAGGTAGGCATCGCTGTGAGCAGCCTTTATGAGGCAGAGGATGCGATCCGTGCAGTATCGGAGGAGGATTATACTCAGATGTGCCACAATGCCAGACAGCTGTCAGAGAAGCTGCGCAGCGGTTATTATTTCTATCAAGCACTGGATATATGCTTGGATCGAATCACGGGCAGCACTGATAAGATCGGTTGATCTGCCTGCAGTTTGTTGTAGGGGGGTATTATGGTAAAACGCATTGCTGTGTCTATAGAGAATTTATATCTGGTTTTATACGGTATCTATGCAGCACTATATATTTTAGACAGATCCCTAATCAATATTCATATCATTTACCAGCTGTACATGCTGTGTATGCTTGTGATATTGGGCGTTATGACCATCTTTCGTCTTAATATCACACTCAAAAGGTTGATTCTAATCGGTGTCATAGGAATCGTCTTTCTGATTGCAGCGTATGTGACGGACAGACCGAACATGCTTGTGTGGGCGCTGTTGGTCATCAATGCAGATGCGGCAGACTTTAGAAAAATCGTAAAGGTATCGCTCATCGCCGGATTTCCGGCATTGCTATTCATTTTTGCATGCTCCCAGGTCGGTCTGATCCCAGATTACATCTTTAATCACGAGGGTATGAAAGCACATGGAATGGGGTTTTCCTACTATTCTTTCGGATGCTACCCGTTGATGTTCAATATGATGTCCTATCTTTACCTCCGTAAAAAGGACATCACGCTGATCGAGATTTTGGTGTTGCTTGGCATGAATTATGCATGCTACAAATTCACAACTCTGCGCTTGACATTTTTTATTTTCATATTGATATCGGTGATGTTTATCCTGATGGTCAAGTTTGATTTGGTTAAAAAGGTCGATACAGTCCTAATCCGGGTGCTTGCCTGCCTCTCATGGATTGTTGCGTTTTCTATTACGATTTGGAGTGCCCTACATTATAGACAGGAAAGCAAATTCTGGCGAGAAATGGACGAGATTGTGAATTCCAGAATCTACATGTCAAACAAGGCGTTTTCAATGTACAATGTCAAATGGATTGGACAGTACATTGAAATGAACGGAAATGCGTATGGGAATCATGTATCTGCAGAGAATTATTTTTTCATAGATTCCGGTTATGTCTATATTTTGCTGGTTGACGGCATCCTGTTTACGGTTTTGGTTTTGCTGATGTATACCTATGTGACCCATGCAGCCGTCAGAAGCAACGATAAACCGCTGGCAATCTGGGCAGCTGCTCTGGTTCTGTTTACTGCGATTAACAATCCTTTGGTCGCACTGACCTATAATCCGTTCTTGCTGTATTTCATGCATGTGCACAGATCCAAACGCTCCAATACCGATGTGTTCCTGGATTTGATACGCAGTAAGGTCAGACTGCAGATGTAGGACAAGTGTTGTGAGAGTGTGGTGAAGTTGCAATGATGAAGCTTTCTGCGATTATCCCGGTGTATAATGTGGAGCGTTATCTGCGGATATGTCTGGACAGCGTGGTAAATCAGAATTGTGAAAGTATGGAGATCATCGTCGTGAACGACGGTTCAACTGACAGAAGCGAACAGATCTGCCGCGAATATGCGCAGAAGTATGACAACATTCTCCTCATCTCCGGACCGAATTATGGCGTGAGTCATGCCCGAAATCAAGCGTTGGAAGTAGCTTCGGGTGAGTATGTGCTTTTTATAGATGCAGATGATTGTTTAGCCGAACAAGCGCTCGTAAAGCTGGACACTGTTTGCCGAAAAGCGGATCTCATCTTAAGCGGTTTTCAGCGCGTGGACGAGGAGGGACAGCCACTCAACTGTGTCAGTGATTTTGCAGGGAAGCAGATCAGTCAGGAGGATATGCTGCAGCTGGTTCTGGCAATCTCTCCGCAGATGGGGTATCAAGGCTATCTCTGGAACAAGCTGTTCAGGAATGAGATTATCCAGACCCATCGGATCCGGTTCGATGAAACGATCCGGTACAATGAGGATCGTCTGTTTATCACAGAGTATCTGCTCCACAGCCAGGATGCCTTCCTGTTTCCGGAAATCACCTACGCATACCGGATCCGCTCCGACAGTGCCATGGGTGCCGTGAAGCAGACAAGTGCTTATAAGCCGGCTGTGCTGACGGAGCTGGATGCATTTGAAAAGATCTTTCGCTTGCTGCAGCAGGCGGGCTCTCCAAGCTACGGATATGCATTGAAAGGGGCCTTCTACCGCTCCTATTACCTTCTGCCGAATATACCGGCGGACAGGAGGGAGGATCGTGTGCGTGTACTGACATTCAAGAAGGATACTTATAAAAAGTGCATGCGTGATCCGGTATTATCTGTCAAGAACAAACTGAAAATCTTTATCTTTCAGAACATCTATAAGAGGGGAACATGAAAACAGCGATTATTACGATCACCGATGGTGCAAACTACGGAAACCGACTGCAGAATTTTGCGATGCAGACAACGCTCGAGCAGCTCGGATGTGAGGCTGAGACCTTTCAGAGACGCACATCAAGAGACAAAAGCGCACCGCAAAAGGCAGTCTATGAGGCCAAGCAGCTTGTGAAAAAGCTGATTGGACGTCCGACAGATGACGTGATCCGCCGCCGCAGGAAGCGGTTTCAGGCTTATAATCAGAACTATATCCAGTTCAGCGATGTGATCCTGCAGCAGAATCAGGCGCCCGCCGGACTGGATGCACAGTATGCGTATTTCATTTGCGGTAGTGACCAGATCTGGAATACCCGGTTTACAGTCATCCGCGAGGATGTCAAAAATTATCTGGCTGCTTTTGCACCAGGCAGCAAGCGGATCGCATATGCGGCCAGCTTTGGAACCGTGTCGGTTGATGAGGAATTCAAAGCCGACTTTTCGGCAGAATTACAGAAATTCAAGGCCATAGGAGTGCGCGAGGCCGAGGGGGAGACGCTGGTCAGGGAACTGTCCGGCAGAGACGCACAAGTCGTGCTTGATCCCACAATGCTGCTTGGTGCGGATACATGGCGAGAAAAGGCCAGAAAGCCGGAGTACATTTCCTCCGGGGAGTCAATCTTGGTCACCTATTTCATGACCGGACGCAGTCCAGCAATTGAGCAATATATCGAAAGCGTGAAGGACGCGTTTCATTGCAAGCGCGTCATCAATCTGGAAATGGAATTTCTCTCCCCGAAGGAGATCAGGGATCCGGATGTGTTCTGTACGGCACCGGATGAATTCCTTTGGCTGATCTCACACGCAGAATGTGTCCTGACAGATTCCTTCCACGCAACAGTTTTCTCACTGCTGTTCCATAAGCCGTTTGTAGTATTTCAGCGGCAGGCAGCAGAGAAGGGGAATCAGATGCAGAGCAGGATCGAGACTCTGCTTGGCTATTTTGATCTGGGCGACCGTATGGATGATATAAGCAACGCTACGAAGCTGCCCGCTTCGTATGACTGCGACAAGGTCGATGCGGTCATTGCGCGGGAGAAACAGCGTTCGCTGCAGTTTCTGCGCAGTGCACTGGAGATCGGGTAAGACTGAACGGATGCTTCGTTGAAGGAGGTGAAGGATTGAAACTAGACCGGACGAGAAATGCTTCCAGGAATATCATCTTTGGCATCCTGCTGAAGCTGACGCAGATCGCGATTCCGTTTCTGATGCGTTCTGCGATGAAGTATTACATTGGTATTGCTTACTTAGGACTGAACAGTCTGTTCACTTCCATCCTTCAGGTGCTGAATCTGGCAGAGCTTGGCGTCGGAAACGCAATGGTATACAGTATGTACAAGCCGATCAACGAGGATGATCCCAAAACGATCTGTGCGCTGATGCGGCTGTATCAGCTGTACTATAGGATCATAGGTCTGGTGGTTCTTGTCGCCGGACTGATCCTCACCCCGTTCCTGCCGAGGCTGATCAAGAGCGATGTGCCAGAGAATATCAATATCTACATCTTATATTTTCTGAACCTGATGGCGACAGTTCTCTCCTACTGGCTGTTTGCCTATAAGAACTCCCTGCTTACAGCGCACCAGAGAATCGATGTCATCAGCAAGGTGACGCTTGCTACGAACCTGGTGCAGTATGTGCTGCAGTTCCTGGTGCTGTGGCTGTTCCATAATTATTACCTCTATGTCATTATGCTGCTGATTACACAGGCCGTTACCAATATCCTAACCGCAGTGGCGGCGACAAAGATGTTCCCGGACTATAAGCCAGTCGGTGACCTTGACAAGCAGGAGGTAAAAAACATCAACAAACGAATTCTGGACCTTTTTACTAGTAAGGTCGGGACAGTTATCCTGAATTCCGCAGATACAATCGTGATTTCGGCCTTTCTGGGACTGACGATGCTTGCTGTCTATCAGAATTATTACTTTATTCTGACGGCCATCATCGGACTTGTTACCATCGTGTTCAACTCCTGTACGGCCGGCATTGGCAACAGCCTGCTGGTAGATTCCAAGGAGAAGAACTATAACGATATCAAAAAATTCACATTCCTGATTGCCTGGATCACCAGCATCTGCAGCTGCTGTTTCCTGACACTGTTTCAGCCGTTTATGACACTCTGGATGGGCGAGGTACATCTGATGCCGTTTAGTGCCGTGGTCTGTCTGGTGATCTATTACTTCCTGTTCGAGATCAATCAGCTGCTCAACACATATAAGGATGCAGCAGGTATCTGGCATGCAGACCGCTTCCGCCCGCTGATCACGGCACTGGCGAATCTGGTGCTGAACCTGATCATGGTGCAGTTCTGGGGAATCTACGGCGTTATGCTCTCCACAGTGATTTCGATGCTGGTGATCGGTATGCCATGGCTGCTGCATAATCTATTCACTTGTCTGTTTGACCGTTCCGATTTGTTCGGGTATGTGCGGACGCTCTTCGGCTATGCAGCAGTCGCACTGATCGCTTGTGCGGCTTGTCTGGGGATCTGCCGGTGTATCATCCTGCCTGCTGTCCTGCAACTGCTGGTCAATCTGGTGGTTTCTGTTGTGATATGCAATCTGATCTTCATTCTGTGCTTCCGGAAAAATCCGGAATTCGGACAGAGTATTGAACTGATTGACAGAATGACCAGGCATAAGTTGGGTCTGGGAAGGCTTCTGAACAAAATGGGGAAGAATCATGATTGACATTAAACAAAAGAAAGATTGCTGCGGCTGCAGTGCCTGTGCACAGGTCTGTCCGCGTGCCTGTATCCGGATGGAGCAGGATGCCGAGGGCTTTTCCTACCCCGGTGTCAGCAAAGAGCAATGCGTGCAGTGCGGCTTGTGCGAAAAAGTCTGCCCGATCCTGCATGCCGGGGAGCGCACTGATCAGGTGTTGAAAACATACATCGGCTACTACCGGCAGCTGCCGGTGCGGATGGCAAGCTCCTCCGGCGGGATCTTTACACTGCTGGCAAAGCAGACACTGGCGAAGGGCGGCAAGGTATATGGCGCGGCATTTGACGAGCACTTCACGGTATTCCATACGGCTGCATCCAACGAAGCGGAGCTCGCACAGCTGCAGGGCAGCAAGTATCTGCAAAGCCGCATGGGGCAGACCTTTCAGAACATCCGGGAGGATCTGAAGCGCAGACAGCAGGTGCTGTTTTCAGGAACAGCCTGCCAGGTTGCCGGTCTGCGTTCGTTTCTTCGCAGGGACTATGACGGCTTGCTGACGGTAGATGTGCTCTGCCACGGCGTTCCGTCTCCGGTTGTCTGGGAAACATATCTGCGCGAGCTGGAACAGGAGTATCAGAGCAGGGTCAGTCATGTCTTCTTCCGCAAAAAGGAGCTTACAGGCTGGAAACGGTATGAACTGGATATCACCTTTGAAAACGGTGCAAGCTACCATCGGCCGTTTCCGGAGGATCCCTATATGAGACTGTTCCTGCATGAGATCTGCCTCCGACCGTCATGTCATGACTGCCGGTTCAAGCGGCTGGAGCGTCCCTCTGACATCACAATCGGTGATTGCTGGGGCGTGGAGCGGTACATGCCTGAACTGGATGATGATAAGGGCACCTCGGTTGTGATCATACATACGCCGGCAGGCATGGAACAGTTCGAGGCAATTGCGCCGGAGATGGCATACAAGGAAGCAGAGACGGATCGTGCACTTCCGCCGACAGCGGATTCCAGAAAATCTGTCCTGCCGCATCGGAGACGTGAGGCGTTTTTCAGAAAGCTGCCCGATGCAACTTCTCTCAAAGAGCTTGTGCCGCTCATCGAACCGTCTTTTGCAGACCGTGTGAAGCGGAAGCTTAGAAACATCCGAAACCGAATCGTGCATAAAGGAGCCTAATATGGAGAACGAAATTACAAAACAGCAGATCATCCGGACAATCCAGCTCGAGACATTGGAAAACCTGAGGGTTCTGGACAGGGTCTGCAAAAAATATGATATTCAGTATTTTCTTGTATATGGAAGTCTCCTTGGTGCTGTCCGTCACAAGGGCTTCATTCCATGGGATGATGACCTGGACATCGGTTTGATGCGTGAGGATTACGAGAAGCTCTGCAAGGTTCCTGCCGAGGAATGGGGCGAGGATGCCGAGCTCGTTCAAGGAACCAGCGATGAGCGTTTCCATGATAAGATCTTCGGCAGAATCTACCGCAAAAAGTCTCTTATACAGAGTGCCCGTGATATTAATGAATGGAAGGAGCCCAAAACCGGGGAGGCGTTCTATACCAAGCTGATGTGTGATCTATATGTCTACGACCACGCACCTGATGATGACAGCGAGTATGAAAAGCGAAAGGCAAAGCTCCGGAAGCTGGCTGCTCGCTATAAGAGAACTAAGTTCAATTCGCGTTCTGACGGTTCCCTTGTTTCGTCTCTCAAGGCACTTGTGAAGAATACCTACGGTGCGTTCATGCGACTGACATCGCAGACACCGTGGAGGCAGTTGGCCGAGCAATATAATCAGCTGGCCAAGGAGACTGCGGATACAAAGCGGATCTGTAATTATCCGGTCGATTCCACCCTGCATCCCAAGGAGGTCTATTTTCCTTTGCAGATGATCCCGTTTGAGGATATGACGGTGCCAGTTCCGCATGATTATGATTCAGTTCTGAAGAAAGAGTACGGTAATTATATGGAGTTTCCCGCAGAGGAAGACAGATACCATATTCAGTTCATCTATGCCGATCTCGGAAACGGGACGGTTTTCAACATTGATCCCATACCCGGTTCTCTAGGAGAAAAGGCAAACCGAAAGAACAAAGGCAAGAATCACATATCGCGGAAAGGATGATTACTTGTATGCTGAATTTTACAGTAGGTCCGGTACAGTCGGATGAGGCAGTCAGAATGATTGGAGCCGAAAATATCCCGTATTTCCGAACCCCCGAATTTTCTTCGGTGATGCTGGAGAATGAGCGGCTGATGAATACATTTGCCCATGCACCGGAGGGGGCACGGACCGTGTTCTTGACGGTCTCCGGCACCGGTGCCATGGAAGCGGCTGTCATTAACTGTTTTGATCAGACGGATAAAGTGCTGGTCATCAACGGTGGAAGCTTCGGTGCGCGTTTTGCAAAGATCTGTCGGATTCACGGGATCCCGTTTGAGGAAATCAGACTTGAATACGGCAGGACGCTCACAAGGGAGCAGTTGTATCAGTACGATCAGAAAGGCTTCACAGGACTTCTGGTCAATATCCACGAGACATCTACTGGTGTGTTCTATGATCCGCTGATGATCGGAGAGTTTTGCCGGCGCAACGACATTTTCTTCGTGATGGATGCGATTAGTTCGTTCCTTGCAGATGAGCTGGATATGTCTGCTATCGGGAATGATGTCATGATCACCGGTTCACAGAAAGCATTAGCATGCCCTCCCGGTGTTTCTGTTCTGGTACTCTCTCATAGGGCACTCGAACGCATTCGCGGGAAACAGGTGGAAAGCCTCTATTTTGATTTGAAGGATGCTCTTGCAAACGGCGAACGTGGACAGACTCCGTTTACACCTGCTGTCGGAACACTTCTCCAGATTCATGCCCGGCTCCGGCAGATCGAGGAAGCTGGAGGTGCAGCTGTGGAGCAACGGAAGATTGCTGCACTTGCGGCAGATTTCCGGAGTAAGATCAGTGATCTGCCTCTTGAAATTTGTTCTGATTCTCTCTCCAATGCAGTCACTCCGCTGCGCCCGAAGCATGTTCCTGCCTATTCGGTATTCACTGCTCTGAAAGATGAGTATCAAATCTGGATCTGCCCGAACGGGGGCGAATTACAGGATCGCCTCTTCCGTGTTGGTCATATCGGCGCCCTGACGGTACAGGATAATCAGACCCTTTTGGAGGCACTCACGGATCTGCAGAAAAGAGGGCTACTTTGATGGTCAAGGTCATTACCTACGGAACGTATGATCTGCTTCACTACGGTCATATCCGTCTGCTGGAGCATGCCAAGCAGCTTGGTGATTACCTAATCGTCGGGATTACTGCGGATGACTACGATATCGCGCGGGGTAAGATCAATGTGCAGCAGTCCCTGACCGAACGGATTGAGGCTGTCCGTGCGCTGCATATTGCAGATGAGATTATTGTGGAGGCCTACGAAGGACAGAAGATCGACGACATCATCCGGCATGAGGTCGATATCTTTACTGTCGGCTCGGATTGGGAGGGAAAGTTCGATTACCTCAACGAATACTGCAAGGTCGTGTATCTTCCGCGAACAGAAGGAATTTCCAGCTCGGAAATCCGGACGGAAAGACAAAGCACAAAACTCTGCCTCGCCGGAGACATCCCTCTCATCCAGAAATACTATACAGAGGCCAGATATGTCAACGGCATTGAGGTTACGGTCGTCTGCACAAGTGACCCTGCACTTTCGGACTATTTCCGCAGTGAACAGGTGGAGGTGGTCAGTGATTTTCAGACTGCACTTTCACTTGCCGATACGGTGTATATTGCCACACATCCCTCTCTGCATGTTTTACAGACGAGGGAAGCCTTGGCAGCAGGCAAACATGTCCTGTGTGAATCACCGATCGCGATGAGTGAGCAGGAGTGCGAGGAACTGTTCACACTGGCAGAGAAAAACGGATGTATTCTTGCAGAATCCATTAAAACAGCATTTGCAACTGCCTATTTGCGGCTGTTGTTGCTGGCTAAGAGCGGAATCATCGGAAAGGTCGTATCCGTGGATGCGACTTGTACAAGTCTGGAAGAGATCCGCACGGAGAATGATCACCTTTGGAACAGTATCACTTACTGGGGACCGACGGCACTCATGCCGATTTTTCAGATCCTTGGTACAGATTACAGTTCATATCAGATAGTATCCAAAATGCTGCCTGGTGATAAGAACTTTGACCTGTTCACTAAGATTGACTTTCTCTACAGCGATGCAGTGGCATCCATTCGAGTCGGCAAGGGCGTCAAGTCCGAGGGCGAGCTCATAATCTCCGGAACCGAGGGCTATATCTACGTCCCGGCACCATGGTGGAAAACTGAGTATTTTGAAGTACGGTATGAAAATGCAGAAAGAAACAGAAGGTATTTCTATCAGCTCGACGGCGAAGGCATCCGCTATGAGTTGGTGGCGTTTGCACGGTCAGTCGACACGGGAAGACCGTATCCGTATTTAACTCCGCATTTCTCACAGAATATTGCAAGGGTCATGGATGCTGTTCGCACAGGAAAACATACGACGATCCTGTCATGAGAACATAGATCGGTAGGAGCAGAAATAAATGAATACGATACAGAAAAAAGATAAGATAGCTGTCATACTCGCTGCCGGTTTCGGCATGCGCATGGTTCCAATCAACACCATGTATACCAAAGGGCTCCTTGAAGTGAATGGTGAGCCGTTGATTGAACGCCTTATCTGTCAGCTTCACAATGCAGATGTGAAGGAGATCTATATTGTCGTGGCTTCATGAAGGAATCCTATGAATATCTGATTGACAAGTATGGCGTGAAGCTGATCGTTAATCCGGAGTACATGGAGAAAAACAATCTGTTCTCCTTGTACCGCGCAGAGGATTACCTAAAGAATACGTATATTGTTCCATGTGATGTATGGTGCAAAGAGAATCCTTTTTTAGAGCAATCTGACAGCTCCTGGTACATGGTAAGCGACATGGTCGATGACGACAGCGTATTCCGTGTGAATCGGAAACGTGAAATTTCTGTCACCTCCCTTCAGAAGGCAGGAAACGGCATGATTGGTATTGCGTATCTGACGGAGGAGGACACTGAAAAACTCCGCCATAATATGCGTAAACTTGTTGAATCCGGCGAGCATGATGACAGCTTCTGGGAGGATGCTTTGATTGAAGGCGAAAGGTTTGCACTTCCTGCACGGATGGTTTCGGCTGCCGATGTGTTTGAAATTAACACCTATGAGCAGCTCCGTGAACTGGATGCTGATTCCGATCACTTACGTTCAAGTGCGCTGGCTTTGATCGCAGATGTCCTTCATGCTGACCAGATGGAGATCACTGACATCACCGTTCTGAAAAAAGGCATGACCAACCGATCCTTCCTCTTTTCTTGCCGCGGGGAACGCTATATAATGCGTATTCCCGGTGAGGGTACCGATCAGCTGATTAACCGGCGTGAGGAGGCTGAGGTCTATAATCTCATCAATGGTAAAGGAATCTGTGATGAGATCATATATATCAATCCCAATAATGGTTATAAGATCACAAAATATCTCCCCGATCCCCGTGTCTGCGATGCAGATAACATTCGTGATCTTGAACGCTGCATGGAGAAACTTCGGGGGTTCCATTCACAGGAATTGACAGTTGGACATACATTTGATATTTTCGGTAAAATTAATTATTATGAATCCCTTTGGCAGCATGAACGGTCAATCTATCGTGACTACACGGAAACAAAAGCAAATGTGCTGCGCTTGAAGGCATTCATAGAATCACAGTCAATCAAGCAAACGCTAACGCATATTGATGCAGTCCCGGATAATTTCTTGTTCTATCCGGATGAGCAAGGAGAGGAACAAATACGCCTGATCGACTGGGAATATGCCGGTATGCAGGATCCTCATGTGGATATTGCGATGTTCTGTATTTATGCATTGTATGACAGAGCGCAGACTGACAGGTTGATAGATATCTATTTTCAGAATTGTTGTCCAGAGAATGTTCGCACCAAAATTTATTGCTATATTGCTGCGTGTGGATTGCTCTGGAGCAACTGGTGCGAATACAAGCTGGATCTCGGTGTTGAATTTGGCGAGTATTCACTTTGTCAGTACCGGTATGCTAAGGAGTATTTCAAAATTGCATCGGATCGTATGGGCGGAGGTGATGCCTCTTGAATCGTGTGAAACGTGCCATTATCATGGCAGCCGGTATGGGCAATCGAATGCATCCGATCACTCTGACTACACCAAAGCCTCTTGTGCGTGTAAACGGTGTTCGAATGATTGATACTGTAATTCAAGGGCTACATCATCAGGGCATTTCTGAAATTTACGTTGTTGTAGGGTATCTGAAGGAGCAGTTTCAGGTGCTTGAACAAGAATATCCGGGTTTGCATCTGATAGAGAACCCTTATTATGATACCTGCAATAATATTTCCTCGCTGTATGCCGCACGGGAGCATATTGAAAATGCCATCATCCTTGACGGCGATCAACTAATCTATAACGAGCAGATACTGAAACCTGAATTTGAACGTTCTGGATACAATGCAGTCTGGACAGAGGAAGAAACCGATGAGTGGCTTTTGACAGTCCGAGACGGTATTGTTACAAATTGCAGCAGAACCGGTGGTAAAAACGGTTGGCAGCTTTACAGTATTTCCCGGTGGACAGCCGAGGACGGAAAAAAACTGAAGCACCATCTTGAAGAGTCCTTTGCGATGGAGGAACGCAGGCAGTTATATTGGGACGATCTTGCATTGTTTTGCTACCCAGAGGAATATCAGCTTGGTATCATACCAATGCAGAAAAACGACATTATTGAGGTAGACAGCATAGATGAACTGATCCAGCTTGACAGCAGCTATGCAGAATAAAAATGAGAGGTATGGATTTATGAATAAAGCAAATAAAGGAAGAATTGACTGGCTGATCACGTTAGCCCCGTTTATCTTGATCATGGCATTGGCTGGGTATCTCTTTCTGTTCCCAGAGCAATCCAATGACGTGATCGGCAATGTCAGGTTCTTCTTTGGTGACACAGTCGGCATCTACTATCTGGTTATGGGTATTGGAGTATTGATTATTTCCTTATTCCTGTCTTTCTCAAAATATGGCAATATTGTCTTGGGTGAACCGAATGAAAAGCCAAAGTATTCCTTTTTCGCATGGGGCAGTATGATGTTCACTTGTGGACTTGCGGCAGATATTCTCTTCTATTCTTTCGCGGAATGGGTTATGTATGCCACTAATCCGCATATTGCAGAGCTTGGGTCCATTTCTGAGTGGGCAGGCGTATTTCCGCTGTTCCACTGGAGCTTTATTCCGTGGGCATTCTACCTCGTTCTGGCTGTTGCTTTCGGCTTTATGCTGCATGTGCGCAAGAGAAACCGTCAGAGATATTCCGAGGCATGCCGTCCGGTGATTGGGAAGCACGCAGACGGTCTCCTTGGCAGAGTTATTGATCTGTTTGCATTATTTGCACTTCTTGCGGGTACTGCAACGACATTCAGTGTTGCAACGCCGCTGATGGCAAGCATTCTTGTAAAATTGTTTGGTATTACTATGAGCAGAACTGCGGTTACGATCATTATTCTTCTGATTACCTGTGCAGTCTATACCTATGCCGTACTGCATGGCTTCAAGGGCATCAGCATTCTTGCAAAGACCTGCATTTATCTGTTTTTCGGTCTTTTGATTCTGGTTCTCCTGATCAGTGGTCAAGGACGTTTCATCATTGAAAACGGCGTGCAGTCTCTTGGTAAGATGGTGCAGAACTTTGTGGAGCTTTCTACATATACTGATCCAAGTCGCTCCAACAATTTCCCGCAGGACTGGACGATTTACTACTGGGCATACTGGATGGTATGGTGTATTGCAGCACCGTTCTTTATCGGTAATATTTCTCGCGGCAGGACGATCAAGCAGACGATTCTTGGCGGATATATTTTCGGTGTTGGCTCCACAATAGTCAGCTTTATTATCCTTGGCAACTATTCGCTTGGACTTCAGACAGCAGGTACAGCGGACTTCATTAAGGTTTACGAGGAAACCGGCGATCTGTATGAGCTGATTCTGAATATTATTGATACGATGCCGATCGCACCTGTCATTCTTGTCATTGTACTCATCACAATGATTGCATTCTATGCAACCTCATTTGATTCAATTGCCTATACAGCAGCCTGCTATAGCTACAAGAAGCTTGAGGAAGACGAACAGCCACATAAGCTGATTGAGCTGCTTTGGTGTCTTCTGCTGATTGTGCTGCCAATCGCACTTGTATTCTCGGAAAGTTCCATGAGCAATATCCAGTCTGTCAGCATCATCTCTGCGTTCCCAATTGGTATCATTATGATTATTATGATCTGGAGCTTCTTCAAGGATGCGAAGAAATACATAGAGGAAAGAGATGCAGTAAAGAAAAAAGCAAAATAATTGAAGTCTAAAATGGATAAAATCGTATTTATTGATGTGGATGGAACGCTGCTCCCGAAAGGATCAGCCGATGTTCCGGAAAGCACAGTGAGGGCAATCTCCGAATTACAAAAGCAGGATATTGGTGTGGTGCTTTGCACCGGAAGACATCCGCTTGAGTTACAACAGTTAGGATTGCTGAAGTATCCTTTTGATGGATATGTGCTCTTGAACGATCAACTGGTGCTGGACAAGCAAATGCATGTTATCAGTGCAAGGACAATTGATGACAATGACAGAGATGAGCTTATCGCTTTATTTGAAAGCAAGCAGGCGCCAATGATATTGGTTGAAACGGATCGTCTCTTTATGAATTTTCATAACGATGTTGTTAGAAAAGTTCAGGAAGAGATTTCATCACCTGTTTATGATGTCGGAAGCTATCAAGGCGCTGATGTTTTCATGGCTACGATTTTTGTTCCAAGAGGCGAGGAGAAATCCTTCTCCCATCTTGTATGCTCAAGATGGCATGCTGATGCGATGGACATTTTTCTTCCGGATGGCGGAAAAGTATACGGGATGAAAAGAATCATGGAGCTTGAAAATGTTTTCCAAGGGGATACCATTGCATTCGGTGACGGCGATAATGACATTGAAATGTTGAAGTTTGCAGGACTTGGTATTGCTATGGGAAATGCACCGGATAATGTGAAAGCAGAAGCCGACTACATTACAAGCTCTGCTGATCAAGATGGGATAGAGCAAGCTTTAATGCATTATCGAATCATCTATAGATAATTATATGAAAGAGGATATTCTATAACATTGACCGAAATGGAGGAAACATCATGAAATACGACTACCTAATTGTCGGCTCCGGTCTCTACGGAGCAGTCTTCGCCCACGAAGCGAAGAAAACCGGCAAGCGTGTTCTTGTCATCGACAAGCGCCCGAACATTGCCGGAAATGTCTACACTGAGGATGTGGAGGGTATCCATGTCCACAAGTACGGCGCGCACATTTTCCATACCAACAACACTGAGGTGTGGAATTACATCACCCAGTTTGCGACATTCAACCGCTTCACCAACTCCCCGGTTGCGAATTATCATGGCGAGTTGTTTTCGCTGCCGTTCAATATGTACACATTCAATAAAATGTGGGGTGTGGTAACGCCGGAGGAAGCTGCTGCAAAAATTGCCGAACAGCGCAAGGAGATTACCGACGAGCCAAAAAATTTGGAAGAACAGGCAATTAGCCTTGTTGGACGTGATATCTATGAAAAACTCATCAAAGGTTATACCGAAAAGCAATGGGGACGAGATTGCAAAGATTTACCTGCATTTATCATTAAGCGTCTGCCCGTCAGATTGACTTTTGATAATAATTATTTCAATGCACTTTATCAAGGTATTCCTGTCGGCGGTTACACGCAAATGATTGCCAATATGCTTGACGGAATTGAAGTCCGCCTTGGTGTTGATTATCTGGAACATAAGGCTGAATTGGATGCACTTGCTGAAAAGATCATTTATACAGGTCCAATTGATGCATATTTCGATTTCAAGCTTGGTACATTGGAATACAGAAGTGTACGCTTTGAAACGGAATTACTTGATATTCCAAATTTCCAAGGTAATGCCGCAGTCAATTATACCGACAGAGAGACACCGTGGACAAGGATTATCGAGCATAAATGGTTTGAATTCGGCAAGGATGCAGAAGGCAATGATTTACCGAAAACTGTCATCAGCCGTGAATATTCTTCTGAATGGAAACCTGGTGACGAACCCTACTATCCAGTCAATGATGAGAAAAATTCTGCGCTGTATGCAGAATATAAAAAGCTTGCTGATGTAGAAAATAATGTTATCTTCGGCGGCAGATTGGGCGAATACAAGTACTATGACATGGATGCTGTTATTGCATCTGTGCTTGACCTTTGCAGGAAAGAACTGTAAACTTGAACGGCACATGATTTTTTTGTGCCGTTCATTTCGCATATAAAAATGTGGAGAATAGAAAAGATTCAAAAAATACTCGGCTGGCAGCCGGAAGTAAAGTTTGAGGACGGGATACAAAAGCCAATCCGGTGGTATGTTGACCATATAGACTGGTGGGAGAATCTGATTAATGAAAATAATTCGTTCTTGACATAATCCCCCATTATATATAACGACTATAAGCCCTTGAAGTCAGACAATTATCTGGTTTCGAGGACTGTGGTTATTTTTGTAAAGGCGATATGTGTTGTAACAGTTGAACACAGATAAGCAGGAGGTGTGAGAATGGATAGGAAAGTATATAAAATTCTCTATCTTAACAGGAAAACACTGATAAACGCTCTCTTCTTCCTGTACATCATTGCCGTGATAAGTGTGACATTCATCGTCCGTGAAACAATGGTGCTGCGCACACCGGAGAATAGAGGTGTGATACTACAGCCATTTCGTGAATTTGAAGCGATGATGAACGGTACCCACTTCTTCTGGTTCAAGCAGATATTTCTGAACATTTTGCTTTTCGTGCCGTTCGGAGTATTACTTCCAATGGTGTCAAGGCGTTTCAAAGATCCAATAATAACTGTGGTTGCCGGATGCCTTTTTTCAGGAACAATAGAGATCATGCAGTACATCACTGGCAGAGGTCTGACTGAAGTTGATGACGTGATAACGAATACGATCGGTGCGGCAGTTGGTGTGGTGATTTATAAAATCATATCCACAGTCTATCGGTTAACGGTACAAGTATAGTATAACCTCCTGCATATATCACTATTTTGTCAATATCGTAGATTATTGTGAACAAGCCCTTAACTATGCCCACATTTCCTTGCTATTAAGCCATTTCTGTGGTGTAATGGTAGCAGGAGGTGTGGTCAAGATGAAAATCGAAGCATTAATGTGTGGTAAGGTTATCGCAGTTATTGTATTTGTTGCTGTTACTATTACAGAGATCTATCTCAGCCACCAAAACGGCAGAGATTCCGGAGCAGCAAGTAGATCACTATCCACTCGTATACACATTAGCGAGAAAAAACTCCGCACAAGTGCGCATATGATATCTTTCGCAGTGATAACGGTATTATTATGCTTGGTTTGTCAAATGTATCAATTGCGGATGGTAACCAGTTTATTCGTAGCTGTGTGGGCGGTAATGGATGAAGTGACGAAGCCGATGATGAAAAACGGACGACATTGCAGTATAAAGGATATCGGATGGAATCTGTTAGGCGTAGCTGTTGGGGACTGCGTGTGGATGATGATAGGTTACATTAAACTGCAATAGTTTTTGTGTGCTAAAGCAATTATATACAGTACGTAGCAAAGCCCATGAAGCATGGTAACCTCATGGGCTTTTTGCATATTGGTATTTACTGGTTCAACAGGGCAAGGCTTTGATCGTACTTCTCCTGTGTGATGCTGAGCATGGTCAACACTTCGGCAAGTGGTTTCTTCGTGTTGGTCATAAGCATTTTAACGTTTTCTATCAGATTTTTTGCTTCACCAATACCTATGCCCTCTGCACGACCGATGCCGATACCCTCTGCACGTCCAATGCCTATGCCCTCTGCACGTCCGATGCCAATACCTTCTGCCTTACCCTCCGATCTTGCAACCGACATATCATTCTCATAGTCACGAAGAGCCTTGTCACGCTGACGGATCTGCTCCCGGAGTGCCTTATCAGCATTCAACTCGTAAATTGCATCGATTGCCTTGTGGATCATGGGATTCTGTGTGTTCGTTCTTACCATTTCTAACGCCTCCTCATCTTCGGCTTTGATCAGCCGCAGCCACATCTGTTTGTCATCCGATCCGTCGATTTCTTTGGGTAGCTTTGTCAGTTCGAGGATATGGATCGACAGCTTATCTGAAAATTGATCATAACGGATGTTTTCTCGTATCGAGTAAGAAGAATGATACTCTTCACAAGTCAGATAGCTGAATCCGAGAACATTGACAGAAAACGCCTGATCAAGACTCTGATATTCGCTCCCTGATTCTATGTCCTCTGTGAACATTTTTGACCAGTAGAATAATACTCTGTCACTTGAAAAGTCTTTTGCTCTTGACTGCATTTCAACGTTGAATTTCTTATCCGGCATTGTCACATGGATATCTAATCTGCTGGATTTTCCCTTTGCAACATCCGGATATAGTTCGGGATTTAGTACATCTACATCATCTTGCTCTGTAAGGGGTAAATCGATCACAGCCCGCAGAAAATCTCTCAGACAGTCCTTGTGGTCAACAAATAATGCCTTGAACACTACATCATGCGATGCAGAAATAAAATCCTCCATTGGTCTCACATCCTCTCATTTATAGTATAGCATAAAATGAGAAAAAATGCAAGGGGTAATTTGATATTTATCACTATATACCCCCAGATGTATTTCAATCACTTTCATGACTTCCTCGGCTCTTTTCTCCCCAATACCCTTGATTCCCTTCACATCTTTTTCAAGCTCCTGAAGATCGACTGAACAGGTATCTTTGGAAAGACCTCTGCATACCGCATGAGAAATGCTTGAAGCTCCTCTCTGGACATCTTTTTGATCGTGCAGTAGGTTTCACGGTCGATTATCATGTTGTCCGTGTGGTTATCACCTTTCATTATTATATTATTTCCTTATATAGCACCCGTGTCTTGCGCCATTCAGTAAACCCAGCATCTATAAACGGC
>CANQJO010000024.1 GCA_947624255.1 uncultured Ruminococcus sp. | reverse complement strand
AAGTCTCTGCTTGACTCGATTCCTCTTTGGAATCTCAAGGGTCGTTACTTTTGCATTGTTCATTTTTCAAGATGCTGTGTCGCTCTCAGGCGACTTATTTATTATATCATGATTTATCCCGGATGTCAACTAAATGTTTATCAACATTTTCAGAGATTTTCTATATATTTTGCACATATTCCCCCGACAAAAAAGTGCCTCCATAGCAGGAGGCACTCACAGCATCATTCACATCATGTAAGATCAATGGTCGACATATCAAAATTCTGCACAACAACATCATCGGCAGCCCTTTTCTCCTGGATCACCGGGAAAGACCCTATCGCATCATTTGACGGAGAATTCGCCGAGCAGACCGACATAACGTTATAATTCTTTATATAGATCTTATAGGCAGTTCCCCGTGATTCGGAGAAAAGTTTGTTGATCTTTGTCTCAAATTGGTCAGCATATGCCTGCTGTGCAGAAGTCAGACCGGGTACATCATTGCCGTTGCTATCGGTAACATGGCCGTTTTTGCCGTCCCAGTAAAAATAAAACTCACACTCGCCCGCACTATCGCTGCCCATGCCGATGAGCATATTTCCTTTCGCATCGTCAACATCTTGCCCAATTGCGGCGGAAGTAACGACAGACATATCGTTCATTTCAAGGAATCTCTGTCTTGTTGCCTGAGTCTGCGCAGCGTTAAAAATCAGCTTGGAGTAGTTATTCTGCGAACGTATATTCGCTCTTGTTATAAAATAACTCCACGTTGGGACTATAATTGCAGTAAGTATGCCGATTATCGCAATAACGACGATCAATTCAATAAGGGTAAAACCTTTCTTTTTCATAAGTCGTACCTCCGGGAAATGCTAATTCTTACTATTATTATAACAGACTATTCACAATTTGTCAATAAAAAGTTATATACTTTTTTGACGAATTTTTCCGCAAATAATTGTGCAATCAGCCAAGAAGCTCCAACGCCTTTTCAAGCTGGATATCGTCTTCCGTCCCTATCAGGTCGCTATTCATGGGAATTTCCACGTCCGGAGCTATCCCCTTGCCCTGATAGCACTCCCATTCGCCGACCGTGTAATACCCCGCAGTATAGTGCAAAACTCCGCCGTTGCTAAGAAGTTTATCATGCTGAAAAATACCTTTACCGAACGTATTCGTTCCGACAAGCGTTGCATTTCCGTACTGTTTCAGCAGAGCCGTGAATATCTCCGCCGCACTTGCCGTATTTTCATTGCAAAGTATCACCGTTTTTGCCGATATATCGCCGTCAGATGCACTCGTCCTGCAAGTATCAACTTTGCCGGTGTAATAATTCAAATCAACATTCGCTTCGCCAATAAAGCGGTCAGCCAAAGAGACTGCGCCGGGGATTTCACCGCCTCCGTTACCCCTCATGTCAATAATAACGCTGTCAAAATCGTCGGCTTCAAGAATCGCTCCCTCGAATTCGGCATTGGTATATTCGTCAAATTTTCTAACTTTTATATAAAGAATATTTCCGTAATTCTTCATCTCTACGTCATTGACCTGCAATGATTCATCATTAGAGCGCACAAGATCAATATTCAGCAAAGTCCCGTCACGCTCGATCGTCAGCGCCATGTGCGTGCCCTCTTTGCCGGCGAGGTCAAGCACATTTTCGTTAAGTCCCTCCTCGTCAAAATTGTGGGAATCCGCCCGCACGATAATATCCCCTGTTTTCAGTCCCTGCTTTTCTGCCGGGCTTCCTTTATCGACCGAAATTATCTCCAATCTGCCGTCCTCACTCACACCGACCTGATAACCCGTGGAGATAAGGCTCGTATAAACATTCACAGCCGATGTATAATACTCGCCGTCATATTCAGTCTTACGGTAGTAGGTGTACTTATCGCCAAATGTCGATAAATAGCCGTTCAGCACCGCCGTTTCGGAGTCTTTGGCAGTCAGGGGATAATCAACTTCGTCAAGAATATCCTGACATTCATCAATAAGCGCAAAATTTTTACCCGTTTTTATTTCGTCACGATAGTAAAGGTACACCGCCCCTGCGCCAAGCGCCGCACTTGCGCAGAGGGCAAGAAAAGAATTTATTATTTTATTTGTGATCTTCATTTTATCACCTTAAAGAAAAACCTCTCTCATTACGAGAGAGGTTTTATTAAAACATTGTTGCGAGTTCAAATCAAGTCGAACCCTGACCAGATGTTGTCGTACTACCAGCAATCTCAGGTTCTTTCGTTTCCATTTCTGTCCTAATGGAATCATAAGTAGGTGCCGAGCCTGACTTATAATCCTTAGCATCTACGTAACCTGAAGGGTATGTTCCGATATAGTTGCCGTCTGTGCTAACGATTGCTGCTACACAGGCATTCTTCTTAAGATAAACATAGCCATCAACCTTTCTCAAGTTTTCAAAATACTGTAAAACATCGTCCTTAATCTCAGCAGTAATTTGATCAGAAGTCTGTGAAGTTCCAGCAGACGGTGCTGAGTTAATAGTACCGCTATTAATTCCTATCCAACCTACAAAAGTACACTTAAAGCCTCTTGCATCAGCGTCAGTCAAAGCGTTTGTGAAAGCCTTCTGAACGTTAGAAGCGGCAGAGTTAGCAGATGTGATCTTGGACTTTCTTACATAGCCAAGCATCGACGGAACGAGGATAGCAGCGAGGACACCGATGATAGCGATAACAACGATGAGCTCGATAAGAGTGAAACCCTTCTTTGTAGTTTTCATAATGAAAACCCCTTTCTTATAAATTTTTGTGTAATTTCTACACCTGCGGCTTGTTGTGAGAAAAACGGCTCAATTCTCCGAATCTTTATCATTACGGAGCGAGCACGGCTGAATATGTATCATTGTTTCACGCACTTAATACTTTCAGCCTTGTGAGGTTTACACCCCTGTCAGGAGCTTTGCGCCCTCTCATTCAAGAGACCTGCCCCTGTGTCAAGAGACCTGCGCCCCTGTGTCAGGAGACCCAGCCCCCGTGTCAGAAGCTTTACACCTCGGTTTTCCTCTCCCTTACCCTGTGATTATAGTATATCACTTCATTCATAAAATGTCAATACTTTTCTGAAAAATTTTCGTAAGTTTTTCATTTTTTTACATCAGACACTTAAATCATCTCTTTTTTAGTCCCCTTTTCGTCAGAATGCACAATATTCTGTGAATTGGTTAAAAATAGTAATTTATATCAAGTATTATTCATAAACTCTTATACAGAATGTATACATCGAATCAAAACGCTCTGTTATCGAAATTTTCATTTACCTTTTGTATACTCCCATGGATTTTTACCGCCCTGTTAAAAACTTGTCATTAGCTTGTAACCAAAAAAAGCATCTGAAAAAGCCGTTTTTTTTCATTCGGAGAGACTGTCATATGTTAAAGTTTCAAATTTGACATACATCAACAAAAGGTTTGATTTTGCCGTGCTAAAGCAAAACGGGGCAGACCCGAGATCTGCCCCAATGATATCAAAGCTGTGAAAGATAGCGATAGAATTCCTGTTTGTCCTGACACTTTTCGAGAGCGTCCACCTCGTTGATGATATTGTTCTTCACGTAGCGAGCAAGCTCCATGTCGAGACTCATCATGCCCTGCTGTTTTCCGGTCTGGATAGTTGACTGGATAAGGTGGATCTTGTTATCACGGATCTGCGCAGCGACCGCATCGGTAACGTTGAGTATCTCCATGCAGGCGAGACGACCCGTGCCGTCCTTTTTCGGAATAAGTGTCTGTGCGATAACGCCCACGAGGTTGTTGGCAAGCTGCGTTCTGATCTGCTGCTGCTGATGCTCCGGGTAAACGTCAATGATACGGTTGATCGTATCTGCCGCACTTGTCGTATGAAGCGTTGACATTACAAGGTGACCGGTCTCGGCTGCCGTTACAGCCGCCTGTATCGTCTCGAAGTCACGCATCTCTCCTACGAGGATAACGTCAGGGTCTTCACGGAGAGCGGCTCTCAGCGCAAGGGCAAAGCTGCCGACATCATCGCCGATCTCACGCTGATTTACCATGCAGCGCTTGTGCTCGTGAACGTACTCGATAGGGTCTTCAACTGTGATGATATGTGCGCTCCTGTTGAGATTTACATAGTCGATCATTGCCGCCAAAGTGGTGGATTTTCCCGAACCGGTAGGACCTGTTACGAGGACAAGTCCACGGGGGCGCATTGCGAAATCCTGTAGTATCGGCGGAAGTCCCAGATCTTCAAGAGTCGGTATGTCGTTGCGGAGAAGACGGATCGCTATCGCCGGTTTTCCCTTCTGAAAATACACGTTTACACGGTGACGGTAGCCGCTTCTTGTCTGGAACGAGAAGTCGGTATCATGATGGTTGTTTACGCTTGTCTGCTGAGCGTCATTCGTCATCTGGTGAACGATGTTGAGGATCTCCTCCTCGTCCATTTCCGGATACTGTGAGCGCATTGTTCTGAGCGTTCCGTTGAGACGTACTACAGGAGCGATCGCATTCGTGAAATGCAGGTCCGAACAGCCTAATAGTCTTACTTCATCAAGGATCCTGTTGATATCTATTGCCATGTTAATTCCCTCCTAATTAAACTGAGTACGTTGCTCTTACAAGCTCATCTATAGAGGTCTCGCCGGCTTGTACAAGCTCGGAAGCGTTGTCTCTAAGCAGCTTTGTGCCGTTTGCTCTTGCGGCAGCCTCGATCTGCTCCTTAGTACCGTTTGCTGCGATTATTGTCGAAACCTTAGATGTACAGTGAATGATCTCGTGGATAGCGGTTCTGCCTCTATAGCCTGTGTTGTTGCAGGAGGGGCATCCGCCGGGCTCGTAGATCGTGATAGACGAGGGAATTCCCATAAGCTCATTTTCTTCGGGAGTGGAGATCCTCGGCTTTTTACACTCAGGGCAGAGAACCTTTATAAGACGCTGAGCGATAACGCCGATAAGTGAAGTAGCAACCATGTATGCGGCAACTCCCATATCAACGAGACGTACAACGGTAGAAGCTGCATCGTTCGTATGAAGCGTGGAAAGAACAAGGTGTCCTGTGATAGCGGCACGGATACCGATATCTGCTGTTTCGGTATCACGCATCTCACCGATCATGACGATATCAGGGTCCTGACGAAGGATAGAACGAAGGGCTGCGGCGAAGGTCATGCCTGCCTTCTGATTTACCTGAACCTGGTTGATGCCGTCGATAGCTTTCTCGACAGGATCCTCAACGGTGATAACGTTTACGTTCGGCTTTGCAAGCTCACCGAGAGCCGCATAAAGAGTAGTCGTTTTACCTGAACCGGTAGGTCCTGTTACAAGAATAACGCCATGAGGCACACGGAGCATTGATTCAAAGAGCTGGTAGTTGTAGTCAGACATTCCGAGGTCGGTGATCTTTCTCAGAGCGATCTGTCCGGTCGAAAGGATACGGATAACTATTTTCTCACCATGAACGGTAGGAAGTGACGATACACGGACATCAAGCGTCGTTCCGTCAACGACCTGCGTGAAACGACCGTCCTGCGGTATTCTCTTCTCGGCGATGTTCATGCCGCTTATAAGCTTCAGACGAGTCGTAAGAGCACTATGTACCTGACTGGAGATATTCATAAGCTCAACAAGGTCGCCGTTGACACGGATCCTGATCCTTGTGTATGTCTTGAACGGCTCGATATGTATATCGGTAGCGTCCGCTCTGTAGGAGTTTTCAATGATGGTCGTTGCAAGCTTAACGATAGGAGCGCTCTCAACTCTGTCCTTGGAATCTGCGTCCTCCTGACTCATGTCACCGAGATCGCCGCCCATAGCGTTAACGCTGTCGATAACGCTGTCAACGTTCTGCATGGAGTAGCACTTACCGATAGCCTTGTTGATCGCCGATGTTGTGGCGAGAACAGGAACTGTGTCCATACCGGTGGACACCTTGATGTCTTCAAGAACGATGAAGTTTACAGGATCGTTCGTTGCCACGGTCAGACGCTTACCCTGAATGTTGATAGCGATTACCGTGTGCTTTCTTGCAAGAGCCTCGGGAACTTTCTGAACAGCCTCGGTATTGATCTCGGTATTGTCAAGATCAACATACTGAACTCTCAGCTTACCTGCAAGAGCCTTTGTGAAGTTGACCTCTGACATAAAGCCGAGCTCAACTACAACATCACCGAATTTTTTTGAGCCGTTTGATTCCTTCTGTGTCGCAAGAACTTTCTGGAGCTGCTCTTCATTGATAAGCCCCTGACTAACTAAATAGTCACCAATTCTTTCGTTTCTCATAACAAACCTCCGCTTATTTAAAATTTCACTTGAAATTTCTGTGAATTGTGATATAATATAATAAGTACATGATACTGCCGGCGGAACTTTATCCGAATGACAGGCAGATCTGCATTTTTACTAAAGGAGGGTAAAACATATGACCGATTTTTTTAATATGCTCCATAATGAGTATACATCTCCGGTGTTCATTTTAATGTTTTACACAATAGCTTTTCTTTTTGGCATCTGCATCGGCAGCTTTTTAAATGTTGTAATTATCAGGCTGCCACGTCATGAATCGCTTATCAAGCGTTCATCACACTGCATGACTTGCGGTGCAAAGATCAGACCATGCGACCTTGTACCCGTATTCAGTTGGATATTCCTTCGTGGAAAATGCCATAGCTGCGGATCAAAGATCTCTCCGAGATACCCGATCGTAGAGTCACTCAATGGTCTTATGTATGTACTTACATTTTTCGTGCTTGACTTCAACGCTGAATCCATAATAACCTGCGTTCTTGTCTCGCTGCTCATCGTTGTCGGTTTCATGGACTGGGACACGATGGAGATCGACATGATAATTGTCGGACTTATTTTTCTGCTTGCTGTTCCTTCCGCAATATTTACAGATAAAGCCTCACTTCTTCAAAGGATTATCGGTGCATTCATTATAAGTCTGCCATTCTACATCATCGGAGAAGTCAGCCGTATCTTCATCAGAAAGAAAACGGGTGAGGATTTCCGGGCGATCGAGCTTGGCGACACTGTTCTGATGTTTGCAGCCGGAGCGCTTCTGGGAACAAAGGCAATTATCGTTTCAGCCTTGCTTGGCATTATAATCGCAGCTGTTGCCGGAGTCATCAATAAATATGTGACGGGCAATTCAAAGTTTGCGTTTGGCCCGTTCCTATCCATAGGCATCGCGATCGGAGCATTATGGGGCAACGGGATCGCTGATTGGTATTTAAGGCTGCTAAGCCCGGCGGCTCAGCAATAAAAAAGAATCACAGGCAGCAGCATTGTAACTGCTGCCTGTTTTTTTGCTTTAATCGAAATCAGGAAGTGTATAGATGAAGTAGATAACGTCATGGTAATCAGAATTTAGTGTGCCGTCATCATTTTTTTCCTTAACAGGTTGATGAACGAAAAGTCTGTCTTTCAGCTGACCTAATTTCTTATACTCCCAATTCTTATTTGTTGTATTTTCAATAAGATCATCGGGCTCTATCGGATTAGCAGAATCACTCAGATCGAGTTTTCTTACAGGACCGTAATACACTTTATCACTGCTGAATGTCGAGTTGATATTTACAAGCGACATATTAACATTTGTAATTGCAAACGGTGACTGGAAGACCTTTGTCAGACTTTCATTATAATCAACAGTTGTTGAATCATCATTAGCAAGCCTGCCTATCGGATTATCTTTCTTGTAGGTAATGACACTGAGTGAGAACATATTCTTAGAGAATGAATAAGGCACACCTGAACCGGGCTTAGTTTCATCGACAGTATTTGGATCTATAACCTTTTCAAGCGCAGCATAGTAATCATCAGCAGTATCATCAGTAAAATCAAACGTTCCTGTGGCAATGTCATCTGTATTAAATACAGTATTCATTGAGTTATAGCCGTCTGAGATATAGAACGAGTAATCCTGAAGATATGCGGGATTTATAACGTCAGTATTGACCTTAGGAGAGTCAAGATTTATGAGACAGGCATTGACTCTTTCTGTGCCTTTCAGAGAACCTGCTGCGTGTACATTACCGTCAAGATCTGTTTCCTCAGTCTCATAATATTCATCATATGTGTAACCGGCTCTGAAATTCCACTCAAATTCGGTAATTCTGCCATCGTTTTGATTGTCTATTTTCAGCATCATTACATTTCCGGTGAGAGGCTTTTCTCCCTCAGTGACACGGTTTGCATAGTGATTATCGAGGAAATTTATTACAGCAGCCTTTTCCACAGCAGTTGCTCCGCCGCCATCAGTAATAGGCGTTAATCCGGTACTATATTCAGCCCAACCCGCTTCATGATTGCCTACCTTTGTAGGATACACCCGGCAGCTTCTTCCGAAGAATTTTGACAAATTATTATATTTAGTAATATCATTTAGATAAATACCGTCATTGTCTGTAAGTGCTCCCACCATGACCTCTATCGCATCAGCATACCTGAGCGAGCCTTCAAGGTAGTTCTTAACGTTGTCAACTGCGGCAGTGTTGGTCTCTTGCATAGAAGAACGCTTGGCGAGCTTATTGAGAGGATCAAGGATCTGCATAACGGCAGCCATCAGAATACCGAAAATCGCCATTACGATTATCAGCTCGATAAGGGTGAAACCCTTGAGAGCCTTTTTCTTTTTCATTTGATCCCCTCCTTAAGTAGTCGTGCTTGCCGGAGCCGTTGTATTCGTAGGCTTTGTTACGGCAATATAATGGAAATTATAATCATTCTCCGGTGCTGTCGTATCAGGGAGCTTACTTCCGTCACTTGCGGTCTCATTTTCGGGGAGCTCAGGATCAACATAGCAGAGAGTACCATGTATCGTACTGTAGCCCGAAGACGGCATCTCTTTTCCGACAACATCACCGTTAGTATCAGTTACGTCCTGACCGATACCGACCTTGATCTCGGCCTCGTTATCAACAAGGTGAGCCTCATTCATGTTCTGTATCTCCGCAATGGGGCCCTCAACAGCCACACGGCTGTTGAGTCTGTTTGCCTCCTGCGTGTTTTTCTCAATGGCGTTGCCCAGCAGAACCAGAAGCATTGCCATAATTGCGAAGATAGCGATCGAGATTATCATCTCAACAAGAGTCATGCCGCTGAGCTTACGTTTTAGTTTTTTCATGCGTCATTCCCCCTTAGCTTGCATAAGCCATGTATTCGATAGCGTCGTAGATGTGCTTGCCCTCGGCGTCAACTACCGGTCCGGGTGTGCTGCCGTCGATATTCTGATCGTTTACGAATAACATACACCAATCGTTGCTTGTTGAACACGATTCAACATTCAGCATTCCAATTACACCATAATATTGCAATGATGTCTCAGACAACGGCTGTCCATTATAGATAACTGCATTTGCAATTTTTTCTTTAAGCGTTTCACTTACATTTGACAAGCTGAATTTCATATGAATTGCTTGAATATAAGCCGATACAAGGGCATTATTCTGTAGATTAAGTGAAGCACCGTCTTCAGAAAACATTCTTACTTTAAGAGGCTCAAGAATTTCGTAACCATTTCTTCCCATTAAGGGATTAGTATCGCTGCGAAGATATGCGGTACCATTAAGGTTGCTTAAAATATTGATTTTACCATTGCTATCAAATGTATCTGCAAGCTTCTTTGTTATTATTTGTGCGTTATCAATAGTTACATCGCCTCTGACGTAAAAGTAAACTTCTCCGCCTGCACTTTCATCAACTATAATTCTGCAATCCGATCCCAAAGAAAATTTTCCTTGTGGATTATCTGTTCCGTCAAGAACTATCCAGAGTGGCTGTGAACCTGTCGATGGTGCTACGACCATAATATCTTTTTTCTTATATTCCGCACTGCTCCAAGCACCTCTAAGTACAGTATCAGTGGTTATTGTATAAGATGTTACCTCATCAGCAGATCCGGGTGGAGTTATTATATTTGTTATATTTCCCGGTTTTTGATCGATCGCTTCGAGATTAAATTGATCCATCCAATCCCAAACCGTCTTCAAAAGTTTTGTTGTACTTTTTTCGTCTTTGTAATAATAGTTGCTCGAAACTGAATCTTCAAGTACAAAATAAACCCTGCCGCCTGCGCTTTCATCAACTTCAATTCTGGCAGTATTTGAAGGAATCGACACTTCATCTATTATATTTTCCGGACTTTGGAAATCTACATTTTTAAGCTTGACATAAATATCGTGTCCCGGTGATACGACCTTTACAACACTGTTGAATGTACCTGTAAGCGTACCGCTTGAGTTGATCGTGATAGTATTTGAAATCGGTATTGAAGTGCCATCATACAGAACAGTATCCATCTCAGGAACAATAGCCGGATCTACATTTGCAGCCGCAACAACACGATGCTCAATTCCCTTGATCGGCCAGTTTACACCCATAAGTGTTTCTCTTTCTGCCTGTGCAGGATAAATAGTATTATCGTGTGCATCTTTATATTCCTGTATTGTCTTTGCAGCTTTGCCATTCAACGTTGGTGTTCCACTGTAGGTAAACGCCTGTTCCTCCGGAACTTCTGCATTTGTTGTCTTGCTTACATAATAATCAACCATATCAGTTTGAAGTTTTCCAAAGCCATACATATCATTTACGATATCTAATCCGGCGGTATTAGCTATTGGTGCATCCTTAAAATCATAATCCCATATGTTAGCCGGATCTGTATTTGGTGTTGCACTGGTAAAGTCAAATGATGAAGATTTTTTTACCCAACCATAATCTTTATGTTGAGTTCCATACGCTTTATAGTTGTAGATAAGATAGTAGTCTTTCTTTTTCTCCTCAAGTGCGGTTCTTTGTTTTACTTCATATTCAGCATCATTTAATGTTTTAGTTACACCTGTAAAGGCATCACCATATGCAGCATCACAATATACATCGCCATCGACATCCAGTTTAAGATTGTTTCCGTTAATGTCTATTTTTCCACCAACTACAAGATCACCCTTTACGGCTACGGTACCATTATTTCCGGTTATGATCAAATCGCCATTGATCTTAACATCGTTGTCAAAAACAATATCTTTATTGGCTTCAATATTCAGATTTCCCTTTGAATATAAATTACCACCAACAGACGAATAAGATATACCCTTTCCAATTACGGACGATGCCCAGCCATAAAGATTGCTTGCGTCTCCGGCAACAACTTTAGAATCTACACCCATATCCATGCAGTAAAGATCTGCTCTTATATTTAATCCGCCGGATTGAGTCATCATAAAATTTCCACAAAATATATTTAATGGAAGATCCTGGCAATTTATAGACAATGTTCCTGTTTCAGTTGATAATGTTCCATCAACATAAATATATGGCATTGAAAGGAAATCAAAACCTTTTCCATGTGTGGGTATAGTACCTGATTTATCATCAGTATAAATATACTCTTTATACTTATCTGACATTTTGATATTCATTACACCATTTTTTAATTTTAAATCTCCCCAGATATTTATACCCGGATTATTTATGCCCGTTCCGGCCCAATCATAATGGAAATCAAATTGCTGTGCGCCAACCTCGACATTACCATTTACAACAAAAGGTGTTTCCATAAGGTTGGGGTTGCTGAATGTGTATGTTTCTCCGGTGAGATAAGCACCATCTTCGATTATAGTAAGTTTATTATCAGAATCATTCCAATAGTTGTAATCATATTTCAATTCCTGCCAGCTTTTATCTGCCCATTTACCAACTCCAAGATAAGTACCGCCCCAGCCGCCGGTACGTTGACTGAGTGATGCGCCGCCGTAGGTCAGGAATGCAGCACCGCCACCGCCACCGCCATCACCGATCGGCGGATCCTGCATAACGGTTGACTCAATGGTCGTGGTTTCGCCGCCAAGTGTAACTTTGGCTGATATCTTGAACATATTGCGTGTGACCCATGATGCAGACTCAGGATCATACACGTTTTTCTGTCCTGTATAGGCTATCTTTGCGTCTGAGATAGAACCCATCGAAGCGTTGTTGATATCAACAAGCACGTCAAGCTCACTGCCCACGCCTTTGCTCGACAGCTCTCTCATACCCTTCGAGAATTCCGTGTTTGTTCCTACCGCCGCAAGGATACTGTCTATGGTCGTTCGCGCCGTATAGGAGGATTGTGATGTTGAGTATGCCTTTCGGGATCGCCTGTTCGCTGCGGTAGCCAGTGCAAGTGTACACGTCATGAATATTATCATGATGGACATTACTGAAACTACAGTGAAAAGAACCGAGCCTTTAAGACGTCTTTTTCTCTCAGTTTTCATCTTTTTTACCGCCTTTCCATTTTAGTAAACTGCAGCGACTGTCGGATCATTGTGCCGGTGCTGTTTCAATATTAGGCATCGGCATATCATATACTGAGTAAAGTGATACGACCATTGTAATATCTACCATGTCTGTGGGAAGTATGTCAATTTGATCGGTGTCTGTTTCCTCAGTCGGCTGTGGTGTGGTCGGCTGACCCTCTTCGCCCTCTGCCGGAGGTGTTTCGGGTGCAGCGTTGTCGTTGTTTTCGTCTTCGGACAGTGAATATGACAGAGACTCGATCTTGAGCGTATCGTCATATTTATTGATAGCATCAACGAAGTTCCAGAGATCCTCCTTTGTTGCCTTGGCTGAGATACCGTAGCGTGTCTGGAGAACAGTCTCCTGAGTCCTCTGTGAGAGCTGGTTCTGCTCTGCCTGTTCCTTATCGGCTTCTTCCTGGAGATTTCCGTCGATATCAACATACTGACGAAGTCCTGAGCCGATATCAGCTACTGTCATGTAGTAATATCCGAGAGTAGTCTCAGTCATATCGCTTACGTCAAGTGATGTAAGAGCGATCTTGTTATCGTCAGCAAAATGCTGCATGAACTCATCGAGGAGCTTGGGGTTCTCAACCTTTTCCTTCTCTACGAATTTTACGGTGATCTTATTTGTCTCGTCTACCGTTTCTGTTATAGTATCCTGAAGAGGCTCGATCTGTGCGATCTTTTGCTTCACCTCTGCCTGTTCTGCCTGCTTGGTCTCAAGAGTCTTCTTATCTGCCTTGATCTCGGCATTTTTCGGCTTGATAAGTGTAAAGAATCCGACAACAAGTATCAGAAATGCAAGGAATATTCCAAGAATTACCTTATCTCTATAATTGAGTTTCATTTAAATCAGCCTCCCCTTATTCTGCTTCTTCGGTTTCTTCCGGCACATAAGCGCTCTGCTTGCCGTTCATCTGGAAGGACAGGCTCACCTTTGCACGAGCAATTTCGAGACCTTCCTCTTCGCCGTCTTCCGATTCCTGAGCTTCCTCGACCGTATAACCGTTGTAGGTTATAGCACCGAATACCTGCTGTCCATCGACCTTAAAATCATGAAGTGCCTGTACGAGCTCAGCGGGGAACTTCTGAGTGAAGGGATCAATAGCCGGAACTGTATATTCAATGCTCATCTGACCGTTATCGTAGTTGATGCCGTTGTCAACAAACCAAGTTTTTCTCGTGGTCGAATCAGGCTTGCTTGACTCTTCAAGCTCCTTCTTCTCTTCTTCGATAAGCTCATTTATCAGATCCTTGAGCGCCTTTTTCTCATCGTCCTCAAGATCAAGATCGTCGATCTGGTTATTAACAGCATTTTCAAGACATTTGATGTATGTTTCGGATGCTGTCTTTATCATGCCCTCCCACTTTTCACGAGTGATCTCAGGCTGTGACATATACGCCGAATAAGCGTTGTTCATTCTGTCATACTGAGCCTGTGTCTGATCTCTTACGGTAAGAAGCCTTGCCTGGAGAGCAAGATCGTCCTTTGTCTTTTGGCTGTCGAGGTATTCCTGGATCTCTTCGATATCATTCTTGACACTGTTCGATCTTATAGTCTGGATCAGCCAGCCGCCGCCGACAATGAGTGCAGCAGCGATAACTGCTCCGGCGAGGATAAGATTTCCTGAGCTGTCGCTCTTGATCTTATTCTTAACGGCAGTTCCCAGATCGGTCTCAAGAAGGTTGATCTTCTCGATCTCCTTGTTTCTCTTGAACATAGCGCCGATAGCGTTTGCATAAAGGGAGAATTCAAGGTTCTCGTGACCGTGTATCTGCGGAGGAACGTTGATAAGACTTGTTTTCAGATCGAGCTTTTCAAGCTCATCGGTAAGTCTTACATAGTCGTGTGTATCACCGTAGAAGATAACGTTCTCGATAGTCTCACCGGTATTACGTGTTCTGTGGAACTGGAGCATACGGAAGATGTTCTCATTTACAGCCTCGAAAACGTAGTCAGGCGAATTTCCGTAGTCGGCAGCATCTATAGAAGCGAAACGTGAGAATGAGAGCTGTCCCTGCTCATAGAGGTTCAGAGAGATGAAGTTATTGTCGATCTGAACGGCGAGGAGCGGCATTTTTGATTTGATCTTTGTATCTGCAAGAAGCACCTTTGTGATGCAGTTGCAACCGATCATTACAGATCTGAGAGAAATTCCGAGGAGCTTGAAAACCTCTCTGTAGCTGTTTATGATCTCGTTAGGGCAGGCAGTAGCGAGTACCTTGTAGGCTGCCTCAGCGGACTCCTCGGTCTTTTCAGCCTCGCCTACTATAATATATGATACGGAATATGTATCGTCAAGGTTCAGCTCAGCCTGCATCTGCTGCTTGACTACCTTCTGAAGATCCTGATTCTTTGCCTTTGTGACGGTCATTTCCTTGAAGATCGTCAGGTTAGAGGAGATGCTGACAATAGCTTCCTTGTCAGGCATCTTGTTTCTTTTGAGGACTCCGTTGATAAGAGTAGCAACGTTAGGCACGTCCTTAACGTGGCCGTTTACGATGAGTCCTTCCTCAACGTTGAGGGTAGCAGCGGAGCTGATCTTGATCTTTCCGTTGCTTTCAACGCCCTTAACAACTCGTATATTTCTATCGGTAATATCAAATGAAAGCATTTATCTTTCCACCTTTCCGTTTTTATTCGTTCTCGATACTCTCGAAAGAGCCGTAGAGTGCGGGGTAAATTCCGACAACTACCATACCGATGATAAGACCCATGAAGATAAGAAGCAAAGGCTCTACCATACTTACAAGTCTCTGTACAGCCGAGTCAGATTCATCTTCATAATATTCGGCAGTTTTTTCAAGTATTGCATCAAGCGCACCTGACTCTTCGCCGACGTATATTACTGAGCAGAACATATTTTCAAATATTTCTGTTCTTGTTATAGCTGCGGAAAGCGCCTCGCCCTGTTTTACCTCATCTACAACATCGACGAATTTTTCATCAATATATGAGTTGCCGAGGATCGCCGAAGCTCTTTCGAGACATTCTACCATGGGAATACCGCTGGAATACAGAGAGGAAAGTGTACGTGCAAAACGTCCGGTGTAGATCTTTGTAACGAGCGGTCCGAAGCCGGGACCTTTGATTATCAACCGGTCTACCTTCAGTCTGAAACTCGGTATCTTCAGTGCGTATCTTACTCCGAAGAATATAGCGATCGCTGCAATTATCAGAACGAACCAATAGCCTCTGATGAAGTCACTTATGGCTGCCATGACCTTTGTCAGAGCCGGCATCGTCGAGGGATCTTCGTACATATCAATAAACGTAGGCATGATGAACGTAAACAGGAAAATTACGATGACTATACAGAGCACCAGAAGAATTATAGGATAGATCATAGCACCCTTGATAGTATTTTTCAGCTTGTTTTCCTTAGCGTAGTGGTCGGACATTCTCTGCATGATGATATCCAGAGATCCGCTTGTTTCTCCGGCGCCGACCATTGATATGAGGAAGTCGGGGAACGTTCCGGCGTGCATTTCAAGAGTCGAGGAGAAGGATTCACCCTTCTGAACGTTCTCGTAAATGTCCTGCCAGATAGCTCTTGCCTTTTCGTTTTCCTGCTCTTTGCACAGGATGTCAATAGATTTTACAAGTGTAAGACCTGACGTAAGCATCGCACTGAGCTGTCTGCAGCAGAATGCGAGCTCTTTGGTGTTGAACTTGTACATTGATTTTGAACTGCTTGAATCGTCTTCCTTGTAATCTTTTACGTACAAGCCTTTTTCTTTCATTTTTTTAAGAAATTCCTGCTCGTTTTCCGCATTGATCACACCCTTCACCTGTTTGTTTCTGGCATCCTGGGCAATATAGGAAAAACTCCTCATGGGACCACCTCCATAGAATATTTTACTGAGTGTTTTTCACTGCCTTAATAATAACAATTATAACATATTAAAAGTTATTTTTCAATCGTCTTTTTGACATAAATAACCGGCCGTTTTTTATTGAATTTTACCAAATTTTATACAAATGGTAATATTCTGTAAGTGATCTCTGAAATCGACTCTGTCAAGCAAGGATCAGATATGTGCGCAGGCTTCAGAGAGCTCCCCTTAGCAGTGAGTCTCCGTGCCAAAGGTTTACGCAGCAAATGATATGTATCAAAAGAGATCCGGAGATCGCCTGCAGCTAAAACGGCATTTATCCTACAAAAAATGATTTAAAGGCAGTGCAATATGCAGCACTACGCCTCACACCGCAATTGAGAAACCGTTCCGCCGGGAGCCGGACAAGCCTCCGAAAAGCTCTCAAAAGCCCGTACGGAACTCTGCGGAGCTCATCAGGCTGCACCTGTGGACACACTTTCTTAATCTTTATATTCATTATATCACACTCTATTCAAAATTGCAACAATTAAGAGCAGATTTTCAGAAAAAATTTCATAATTGTGAGCAATAGCAAAAATGTCTTGTCTGATTTAGTCATTTTGACCGTTCAGCCAATGAAAAATGCTATATCGCCCTCTGATGCGGGCAGCAGCTATCCGCCGTCAGAGTCATCTGCTGTTGTGGGGAGTATACTATTTAAAAAGGTATACTCTGCCTCCTGCTGAACAGCGGAGAATATTTCGGAAGGAAATACACATAATACCATCGAAAGGCAGGTGTTTATTCATGTTCAAACATGAAAAAAAGCTATTCCATCCGGTAGAGGCAGAACGTCCGAATCCACAGTATGCCGCCCTGATGCAGGAGCAGCTCGGCGGTGCAAACGGTGAGCTGAAAGCTGCAATGCAGTATATGTCCCAGAGCTTCCGCATCAAAGATCCGGAGATCAAGGATCTGTTCCTCGATATCGCCGCTGAGGAGCTTGGTCACATGGAAATGGTTGCTCAGACCATAAACCTTCTGAATGGTCACGATGTGAACGCCGCATCTGTCCCTGCCGGAGAGATACAGACTCATGTCCTGCTGGGACTGAATCCCGGTCTGATAAACGCATCGGGATATTCATGGACGGGAGATTATGTCTCTGTCACGGGAGATCTCTGCGCCGATCTGCTGTCAAATATTGCCTCAGAGCAGAGAGCCAAGGTGGTATACGAATATCTATATCGCCAGATAGACGACAAAAAGGTCAGGGAGACGATAGATTTTCTCCTGGATCGTGAGGAGGCTCATAATGCCATGTTCAGGGAGGCATTCAACAAGGTTCAGGATTCCGGCTCTGATCAGGATTTCGGAACGACAAAGGCTGCAAGAATGTATTTCAGTATGTCCGAACCTTCCCCGAAAGAGACGGATCTTCCCGACACTCAGGTCAAGCCGCCGGAGTTCAAGCAATAGCAAATGCCGGGCATCTGCCCGGTTTTTCTGTCAGTTGACATTTCCGATAATAAATGGTACAATAAAGGCAGTATATGTACGAAAAAATCAATAATGCTCAAAGAGGGACACATATGAACAAAACGATCCTTATAATTGAAGATGATGCCGAGATAAACGATATGCTCACTCTGCTGCTGAGGAAAAACGGCTACTGTGCGGTGAACGCATACTCCGGGACTGAGGCTCTTCTTGTGTATAATGATGACATTGACCTTGTGCTGCTTGATCTGATGCTTCCCGGAAAAAGCGGCGACGAGATAATCAAGGAGCTTAAAGCACGCCGGAGCGTTCCCATTATCGTCATGAGCGCAATACACGACGTAGGCAAAAAGGTCGATCTTTTCGCTCTGGGAGCTGATGACTACATCACCAAGCCGTTCGACAATGCAGAGCTCCTCGCCCGTATCGCCGCAAGGCTGCGGCAGAGCAGCGGTGTCACCGGCTCGGACATCATAACATATAAAAATATACAGCTTGACAGGATCACTATGACCGCTTCCTGCGCAGGAAAGGAGCTGCCTCTTGCAAGGCTGGAGTTTGAGCTGCTGAAACTTCTTCTGGAAAATCCTAAACGCACCTGCACGAAAAGCTTTATCTACGATAGGGTGTGGGATTACGAAAACTCCGCTGACGACAATACACTCAACGTCCATATAAGCAAGCTGAGAAAAAAGCTGCGTGAGTGCAATCCCGACAGCGACTACATAGAAACTGTGTGGGGTGTGGGATACCGACTTAAAAAGTAGGGACAGATCTATATATCTATAAGAAAATTTTAAGATTTGGTTTAAGTGTTTTTTCACGTTTGCATGATATTATTAAATTAACCTCTGATACAGGCATAATGCTTGCATCAGTGATGCTCCGTAAATATGCGGAGTTTGGGAAACAATAAAACAGAAAGGACGAAATATCATGCACGAAGCTCTCCTGCAAACGAAAAAACTAACTAAAAAATACGGCAGATATACCGCTCTGGAAAACGCTGACGTTACAGTCTTCAAAGGAGATATCTACGGTCTTATCGGACGCAACGGCGCAGGCAAGACCACTCTCATGAAGATCATCACCGGACTGACCGGAGCGACCTCCGGCAGCTTTCAGCTCTTCGGAAAAAAAGGTTCGGGCAGCGACAGAAAAAGGATCGGCTGCCTTATTGAAGATCCGGCTTTTTTCAGGGATCTCACCGTAAGACAGAATCTGAAATATTACTGCCTTCAAAAAGGGATCACCGATCTCAGGCAGATTGACAATGCTCTCGCTTCGGTGAACATGACAGAGGCGGCAAACAAAAAATTCAAGACGCTCTCTCTCGGCATGAAGCAGCGCACCGGCATTGCCTTTGCCATAATGGACGATCCCGATCTGCTCATTCTCGATGAGCCGATAAACGGTCTCGATCCTATAGGCATCAGCGAATTGCGTGAGACATTCCATCGGCTCAATACCGAAAAAAATGTGACTATGATCATATCGAGCCATATCCTCTCAGAGTTGTACAGCGTGGCAAACAGATTCCTCTTTATCGACAAGGGGCGCATACTGCGGGAAATGACCAAGGAGCAGCTTGACAGCGAATGTATGCGGTGTACCGTGATAAAAACAAACGATGCACGCCGTGCTGCCGCTGTCATTGAGGAGAAATTCGGCATCACCGACTATAAGGTCATCGACAGCAGCGTGCTCCGTATCTATGACGAGAATATCCCCTCTGAAAAGCTCAGCCGCACACTTATAATGAACGGTGCGGAGATATCATCCGTCTACAGCTCGGGTATCTCATTGGAGGACTACTTCAAGTCTCTGGTAAAGGAGGGTAACTGATATGCTGAATATTATCAGATCCGACCTCTACCGCATGATAAAAAGCAAGGGATTCTATTTCTTCTGGCTGTTCATCGCTGTTGTTTACGGCATCACGATCTTCATCAAAGAGCCCGGAGGCATCGTTGTGGGCGTGTCGCTTAACTTTCTCGGCGATCCTGCAAAGCTTGACATGGATCAGCTCACCATGAGCGGCAATTACTACTATTTCATGATAATTCCCGTGTTTATATTCGTCATCAGCGATCTCAGTCAAAGGACGGTAAAAAATACGCTCTCCGGCGTCTCCGGCAGGACAATATATTATCTCGCAAAGTTTATCCTCACGGAGCTTTTCGCTGCTGTGACATTCATTTTCTCGTGCATGGCATTCTACGGACTGAACCGTCTCTTCAACGGAGAGGAGCATACCTCGCCCATTGCCGATTACTCAAAGCTCGTCCTGCTCCAGACTCCGGCTATCATGGCGATATGCTCGCTGTTCATACTTATCGCATTCCTATTAAAGCGTGCATCAGCATTCAATTCAACAGTGCTCATATTGAATTTTGCAAACGCCATTATTGTCAGTGTTGCCTCTGCGCTTCACTGGGATAAGATCGCAAAAATACTCATAAATATTGACACGGGGTATATCTTTGCAAAACTCGTCACCGGCGATACTGCGTACACAAGGAATTGCCTCATCATATGCGTTTCAGTCATAGCGGCGTCATTCATCGTCGGATATGCAGTCTTCAAAAAGTCCGATATCCGATAAAGGACGGTATGGGGGTGTCTATAATGATTTTTCTTTTGACAGCGGCTGTGCTGATGCTGACAATTCTTCTTATATATGAGCATCTCGGACAGCGCAGCATCGCAAAACAATTGAGAGATATCCTCGGCAAGGACACAAACTCCACCGTTCACGCCTGCTGCGGAGCATCAAAAAAGCTCATCAACGAGATAAACGCTCTGCTGAAAGAGCTTAACGCTGAAAAGACCGCATACCTCCGAAAAAAGCATCGCCTTGACCGGATGATGACAAATATCTCCCATGATCTGCGCACTCCGCTGACCTCTGCCATGGGATATATGGAGCTCGTACGTGATCCGGAGCTGTCAGAAGACGAAAAATGCCGTGAGCTGAATATCATCAGTTCACGGCTTGAAACGCTTGAAAAGCTTATAGATAGCTTTTTTGAGTTCTCGAAGATCATTTCACGGGACGAACCGCCTGCGCTGAATACACTCAATCTTGTGGGTATCCTTGAGGAAGCCGCTGCTCATGCCTACGATGATTTCACTGCCGCCGGACGAAGGATACTGCTTAGCTGTGAAGGGCGGATAGAGATCGTTTCCAATGAGGCAATGCTCCTGCGGATATTTGACAACCTCATTGCAAACTCCCTGAAACACGGCACGGGAGATCTCTTTATTTCGGCGGACAGACACTCCGTTATATTCAGGAACGCTGTCACCGGCGGTCTTCCCGATATGGAACGGATCTTCGATGAATTCTATACCTATGATATCTCCCGTACCGGCGGCAATACAGGTCTTGGACTTGCTATTGTCCGGCAGTTCACCGAGATCCTTGGCGGACATATCTCCGCAGCCTGCTCCGGTGGCGAATTCATCATAGAAATATCGGATATCGACAGAAATTCACAAACCGAATAGTCCTCCTCCCGACTTGTCTTCATACAAGCCGGATATCGTACCTTTTCAGCCAGTAATCAAGCTGAATGAAAAATGCGATCGTCTGAGGGAGATTCATAAGCTGTCCGTACCACTGAATGTGCTCCTCATGGCGCAGGAGTTTCTCCAGTTCCTCACGATTTGCAAGCTCTGTGAGCACGCTGTCACCCTCATCAAGCACCTCACGGAGACGTTTCGTCACGGCATCAAGGAATGCCGGATTATGCGTTTTGGGATAGGGACTTTTCTTACGCCACAGCACCTTCTCCGGCAACCAATCTTTCATTGCTTCACGCAGAAGACCTTTTTCACGTCCATGCCGGTCCTTATACTCCCATTTGACGTTGTACATATATTCAGCTATCCTGTAATCACAAAACGGCACACGCACCTCAAGACCGCTGTACATACTCATGCGGTCTTTTCTGTCGAGAAGCGTCTGCATGAACCAGTCAAAATTCAGCCGTGTCATCTGTTTCATACGCACCTCGTCCGGCGTGTCGCTTTCAAGATACTCCGCATCATCAGCCGTTCTCCGATATGCGCTATAGACGTAATCTTCGGCATTTATATCATACCGAGGATTCAGAAAACGTTTGCGGTATGCAGTGCTCTGCGCCCACGGAAAGCCGTCTGTCATGCGGATATCCTTATCCCTGAACCATGGATACCCTCCGAAAAGCTCATCGGCACACTCGCCCGAGAGAGCAACTGTACCGTATTTTTTTATCTCACGACAGAATATCAGCAGCGATGCATCAACATCGACCATTCCCGGCAGTCCCCTTGCCTCCACAGCATCATATAGTGCATCTACCAGCTCCGGAGTGTCAACTACCGTCCGGTGATGCTCCGTTCCCAGATATTCAACCATACAGCTGATATACTCAGGATCGCTGTTCGGCTGAAAACGGCTCTTTTGAAAATATTTGTCGTTGTCCCGATAGTCAATGGAGAACGTCTTAAGCTGCTTGCCCTGCTTTTTAAGCTCTGATGCCGCTACAGACGATATCAGACTTGAATCAAGTCCTCCTGACAAAAATGTACATACCGGAACATCAGACACAAGCTGCCGCCTTATAGAATCAATCACAAGATCACGAACGTGCTCTGCCGTCCGGGAGAACGTTTCATTCAGTTCATATGCCCTTAGCCGCCAATACTCCCTGAGAACAAGTCCCTCTCTGCTGTAGAAACCGCACCACCCCGGCTTGACCTCCTCAATGCCGCGGATAACTCCGCAGCCGGGAGTACGTCCCGGTGCCATAAGTATGAGTTCTGCCGCTCCCCTTTCATCTATTTCATGGGGAACCTCCGGATGCTCCAGCAATGCAGGTATCTCAGAGGCAAAAATGAGCTTATTCTCTCCACGATAATAAAACAGCGGCTTCACCCCGGCTCTGTCACGGGCAAGAAACGCCCGGCTCTCACCCTCGTCATATATCACGAAGGCAAATATCCCATTGAACCGATCAACGCAGCTCTCTCCCCATTTCATGTATCCTTTCAGCACTACCTCTGTATCGGAGTACGTTTCAAAATCAAAATCCTTTTCCAGTTCACGGCGGATCTCCTCAGTATTATAGAGCTCTCCGTTATAGACTATTGTATAGCTCTTGTCTCCCATCTTGAAGCTCATCGGCTGTCTTCCGCCTGATATGTCTATGACTGCGAGCCTCGTGTGAACAAGGGCTGCCTCTCTCATAAGCAATATTCCCCTTTGATCGGGACCTCGTCTCAGCAGTGCTTTTTGCATATTTTCGCAGATCTTCATATCCGCACGCATATCCTCTGCAAAGCTGATAGCTCCTGCTATTCCGCACATATATTACCTCCAGCCGCTTTCCGGCATACGGTACGCCGTATTTTCGCCAATAATAGCTTGAATGGACCTCTAAAAACCTTTGAAAAAACATTTTTTAGAAATACCATTCATTTTATTATATGCAACCCGACTTTTTACGATACTTGAAAGGCTCTTATGTATCTATGAATACACTCCCCCTGATTTTTGAATGATTTTTTCATTTTTATGATATAAGCGGTGAGCCCCCGATGACAGATTCGCACTGAAAAATATTGAACGTAATTTTTCTCCTATGTGTAAAATTTTAGTAGGCAAAGAAAAAGCCTTGATTTAATTGTTAAAAGAACAAAGTTGATACAAATATCAACGATAGTGAAGCAGTTAAGTCAAGGCTTAAATTATGCACTTGCATATAATTAAAAATAAAAGCTATAGAAGTTGATACAAATATAAACTTCTATGCCGAGAAAGAAAAAGTTGATACAAGACCGGCTATGAAAAGTCAATAGAAAAAGAGTAGAATTAACAGAAAATTAACAAAAGGCAAAAAGAGATACTCACCTAAAAAACAGGAGAGAAAATTCTTAAAATTAAAGAAGAGCAAAAGCAACATTATCAGTAAGCAGCTTAAAAATGACTCTGACAAGCTTATGAGCAGTATGCCCGAGAGCATCGTAATGGGAATGTCCCTGAGCGATCTTTGAATCGTAATAACGCTTGAAAGTATCGTTATTAAGGGAGACATTCCATGCAGCGTT
>CANQJO010000023.1 GCA_947624255.1 uncultured Ruminococcus sp. | reverse complement strand
ATTGAACGTGATGAAGCCCGTGCGGAACTCGACAAGGCGGCAAAAAAGAAAGCCAAACTAACTGAAATTAACAGCATTAAGTTGATACTTGTATCAACTTTTTTGGTTTCTATTTTTTATTATATGCAAGTGCATAATTTAAGCCTTGACTTAATTGTTTCACTATCGTTGATATTTGTATCAACTTTGTTCTTTTAACAATTAAATCAAGGCTTTTTCTTTGCCTACTAAAATTTTACACATAGCTGAAAGAAAAAAGCAACCACTCCTCAAAAGAGGAATGCCTGCCCATATAGCCTGCTGTATCAGTCTATCGTAGTTTCTTGAAACTTCTCTATGCCTACTGTCCTAACCCTACCGGCATAAAATTCCTCCAATAATCACGTTCTTGCACACCATTATGCTCGAAAATCTCCATATACTACCTATGAGAACAAATTTTTATTTTCAGCACAGTTCTCGCATATGCAAGGCTTTGCCTTAATGCGTTCTCCTTATCACAGCCTGCAAGCCGCAGCTTGTGAGCGTATGCAAGTATTTGTGTAAAATTCTTTCCCGGTACAAGTCCGGCTTCTATCAGATCCCTGCCCATAACATACGGACGGGACATTATCTCATTAAATCTGTTATATCGCTGCATCAGGAATTCCTCCGAATCACTGCAGCGAGGCAGCTTTCCGAGTCCGTCGCAAATGCTGAGCTGTATCAGATCAAACGGCTCGACCGCTGAATCAAACAGCTTATTCGTTTTCTTGAGCCTTGATCCTGCACGAGCCATTTTGTTTGGCTCCATATGCAGCTTTGTCATATTCAGAACGTATTTTTTCAGCTTTGTTTCAGCAGTCAGATCCTTCAAAAATGACTGAACGACCGGCAGCCCCTCCGTTTCGTGTCCGTATGAATGAACAACACCGTCAGTAACAGTGGTACACACAGCCTTTCCCAGATCATGGCACAAAGCCGACATCATAAATCCGAGAGGATATTTTACAATATCACGCCGTTTTGCCGCCTCATCAAGTACCATCATTGTGTGTGTCCAGACATCGCCTTCTCTGTGATATTTTGTGTTTTGGCGAACTCCGATCAGAGCCTTGATCTCCGCAAACCAAACTTCAAGCTGTCCCATTCTCCGAAGCTCCTCAAAGAAAACCGAAGGCTTACCCGATTTCAGAAGAGCTTTCTCCAGCTCAAGCATGATCCGCTCACGTGAAAGAGTTGAAATATCAATATTTCTGCATAACGCTATAGTTTCACTTGCCACTTCAAAATTAAACCGTGCGGCAAATTGGGCTGCCCTGAGAACTCTCAGAGGATCTTCAACAAAAATCCTGTCGTCAATGTGACGGATAACTCCGGCTTTCAGGTCGTTCATTCCGCCAAAATGGTCTGTGATCTCGCCTGTCAGGACGTTTTCCATAAGTGAATTTATCGTAAAGTCCCTTCGCCTTGCAGCTTCATATGTTCCCATAAACGGATCGGCGATTATTTCAAAATCTCTGTGACCTTTTCCGGTCGGTTTTTCATTTCTGGGAAGAGCAATATCGACCGTACAGCCTTTCAAGCCGTAAATTCCGAAACTCTTGCCAAACTCCATTCTATCGCCAACGGAATCAAGGATATCCTCAACCGCAGAAACATCTGCTCCATGTATCTCAATATCTATATCCTTGTTCTCAATTCCGAGTATCTTATCCCGGACGTATCCGCCCACATAGTACACACTTCCGCCTGCGTCCGAGACTTTTTCGGCTATCAGTTTTACTGTTTCTTCATTGCTCATTGTATCATCTCATTTCGTATTCTTCTGATTTCAAAAGGATCGGTATAACAGATCATATTGCCGATGTACACGCTCTCTTGCCCGATCTCTGAGTTTTTCCGGTCCAAGGATCTCGATCACAGGTCCGAAACTGAGCAGCCTTATTCTTGGATCTGACAGCTTGCCGATATCCGTAAATATGTACCGTAGATCCCACTGAATATGGTCATCGGCGGAGAGAGCACTCCCGAAAAAGTCATCGCCGGAATACTCTCCTCAGAGCGGTATAAACCTGTAACTGCCGCATAATTTAGAATTTAAAAACACTTCCGGATATTCACTGCCGGAAGTGTTTTTTGCAGCGTTGCACTAATGCTCCTGCCATTATAGGGATCTGCTCCAGACCGTCAATGGCGACCATTATGAACAGTGGGAGCATATTCAGCATATATCGGCATCGTGTCTCCCATATCAGGAGAAATGATCCGAGTCCAAGTATCGTAAGACGCAGCACAAACATCTTATCCGTCCGCCGATATATCATCGAGGAAAGATATGATGCCATCATACATAATACAATAATGTAATGGATCAGCAAACAAAACAGCCGATATGGAGAACTTATAAATATCCGTTTCAGAAATGTATCGGGACAGTCCTTGACCTGCCATATTGATTGATATGTACCGTTATTCCAAGTGTATATCAGCTTGCTGACAAGATGCTCGCTGAATCCGGAGATACCGTAATCCTTCATCATACCTTTTATGGTATTGATACTGTTTTCATGCCGGGCATCCTTGTCGGGCTGTTCAAATGAAAGCTGAAAGCATTCGTCATCATATCCGCCTCTTCCCTTCAATCCCATCATTATCCAATGAGACATGGGAAATCCATGCTTTTCCACACTTTCTTCAGTAACAGCTCCCACAGCATACATAGTATGCGTCACTGTGTACTTCATTCCTGCAAAGCCTACTACTATAACGGAAGCAAATACTATGAAGCGCTTTATCCCGATAGTGAAAAATGAATATATTATAAATGCCGCTGCAATGATGCCGATGCTCCCCTTGACGGAATATCCCATGCCAATCACAACTGCGGTCAGGCAGGTATATAATAAAAATTTCTTCGATGTTTTGCTCTCCTGAGCAGATATTCCAAGCCAAAGCGCACAGGTCGTAAAAGGCATACTCATCATGTCGGTGTAAAAAATTCCGGAAAATGAGTAAAGAACCGGATGAAAAAGCATCACGAGCAGACATATTTTTTTATGCAGATCTCTTTTGAACACCTTATCTGCGAGTTTATATGTAAAAAAATATGACAGCTGAAAAAACAGAATATTAGCTATAGAGCCTGTGAGCTGAGGGATCCTGCCAAAAAAGATGTAAACGAGCTTATATACGGAAATCTGTATCAGGAACATTCCCCACTGATTTGAGTAACGGTCTATATAATACTCGTGCCCCGGATCAAGACCGGCATACATATCTCTGCCTTCAACAAAATTTCGACAGATAGTGTCCATATAGAGTGCATCGGTGACGGGCTGATAACGCATCAAAAATGCCACAGCGAGATCTGCTGCAAGAATTATAAGCGCACAGATCACATATAGCTTTCTGACGGTCATTCCCTTTGAAACATTGCTTTTCGGAGCGTATTTGCTGTAAAAGAAGGCTATCAGAGCCGTACAGATCAGTGACAGCGGTTTCAATACAAAGCAGCTGTCAAACGGCATGAGCAAAATAATAATAAAAACCGTCAGAAAATAGGCAGATCCTATCATATTGGCAATATTCAGTATTTTTTTATTCATAAGCATCTCCTTGCGGAAAAATGGAAGATATTTCTCCTTAAACATTGTATCATATTTTTCGTGAGATATCAAGCGTTTCTCAAAAAAATCCGGCACAGGAACACAGTGCCGGATCTTATACTGATTTCACTCTGAAACACGAGAATATTTGCGAAGATCCTGCACGGGTTTCAGAATGAAATCAATATGAACAATACCTCCATGTGAAGCAAAAAGGCGGACGTTAAGTCCGCCTTTAGTATTTTTATCAGTTTACGCTCCTCTTGACATAAGTTGTGTGGAGCACCTCGTGCGCCTTGTGGCTGCCGGGCTCTCCGAAGAATTCTTCATAAACTGCCTTGATGGCAGGATTCTCATGAGATTGTCTCAGAGGCATCGACTTATCAAGATCATAGAGGACCTTGGCTCTCTCAGCTCTGATGTCAACGAAGTTTCTCACGCTTGCAGGCTGCTGTGGCTGACCGCCGCCGTTTACGCAGCCTCCGGGACAAGCCATGATCTCAATGAAATGATAATCAGCCTCGCCCTTCTGTACCTTTTCAAGAACTTCTCTTGCATTGGCAAGTCCGCTGACAACAGCGACCTTGACATCCATATCGCCGACCTTGTAGCAAGCCTCCTTGATTCCGGCAGTACCACGCACCTCAGGGAGATCGGTAACTGTCTCTCCCGTAAGCGTATGGATAGCTGTTCTGAGAGCAGCCTCCATAACACCGCCGGTCGCTCCGAAGATAACGCCTGCGCCGGTGGATATTCCCAGCGGATCGTCAAATTTTTCATCAGGAAGTGCATTGAAGTTGATCCCTGCACGCTCGATCATTCTGCCGAGCTCACGTGTCGTGAGAGCGTAATCCACATCGGGAACGCCTGCGGCACTCTGATCGTCACGGCCGATCTCAAATTTCTTTGCGGTACACGGCATGATGGACACCATAACGATATCCTTGGGATCAATGCCCATTTTCTCTGCATAGTATGTCTTTGCTGTTGCGCCAAACATCTGCTGAGGCGACTTGCAGCTTGAAAGATTCTCAGTCATATCGGGGAAGTAGTGCTCGCAGAACTTTACCCAGCCGGGAGAGCATGATGTTATCATAGGCAGAACTCCGCCGTTTTTCACACGCTCAATAAATTCGTTAGCCTCTTCCATGATAGTGAGGTCTGCGCCGAAATCGGTATCAAATACCTTATCAAAACCAAGTCTTCTGAGAGCCGCAGCCATTTTTCCCTCAACATTAGTGCCGATGGGAAGTCCGAAACACTCACCCAGACCTGCACGAACAGCAGGAGCTGTCTGTACAAGAACTGTCTTTGCAGGATCGGCTATAGCGGCAAGAACATCCTTAGTGTAGTCTTTCTCAGAGATCGCACCGACAGGACATACAGCGATACACTGTCCGCAGGATACGCAGCTCGTCTCGCCAAGTCCCATGTCAAATGCAGAACCGATGAATGTCTTGAAACCTCTTTCGTTTGCGCCTATAACACCGATACCCTGTGTCTTTGAGCATACTGCTACACAGCGGCGGCAGAGTATACACTTGTTGTTGTCACGATACATATGAGCCGCAGAGTCGTCGATCTCATACTTGTTGGTCGCACCGTCGTAAACAGATGCGTCCTCAATGCCGTAATCTTTGCAGAGTTTCTGAAGCTCACAGTTGCCGCTTCTTACGCAGGAGAGACACTTTCTGTCGTGAGTTGAAAGTATCAGCTCAAGAGTCCGCTTTCTTGATTCAATAACCTTGGGAGAGCTTGTAAGGATCTCCATATTGTTGGAACAGGGATAAACGCAGGCTGCAACAAGACGGAAACCTCTTCCCTCGTTTACCTCGGTAATGCAGATACGGCAGGCACCGATCTCGTTGATCTCTTTCATGTAGCAAAGTGTAGGGATCTCAACACCGGCAATATGTGCAGCCTCAAGGACTGTACTTCCGGCAGGAACAGAGACCTCAACACCGTTTACTTTTACAGTTAAATTTTCCATATTATTCCTCCGCTTATTTCTTGATAATTGCCTTGAACTTACATGAAGCGATACAAGCGCCGCACTTTACGCACTTTGTCTTGTCGATCTCCATAGCGGCGAGCTTCTTTCCGGGAGCAACATAGTCTGTCCTTGAGATAGCCGATGCAGGACACTGCTTAGCGCACATTCCGCAGCCGATACAATTATCCTTGACGATCTCGAAGCTGAGAAGGTCTTTACATACGCCGGCAGGACATTTTTTGTCAACAACGTGAGCGATATATTCGTCTCTGAAGTAACGGAGCGTTGAAAGAACAGGGTTCGGAGCTGTCTGACCGAGTCCGCAGAGTGAGTTTGCCTTGATGTGATAGCAAAGCTCTTCAAGCTTATCAATGTCTTCAAGAGTTCCCTGACCTTTTGTGATCTTGTCAAGGATCTCGTACATTCTCTTTGTACCTATGCGGCAGGGAGTACACTTTCCGCAGGACTCGTCAACGGTGAATTCAAGGAAGAACTTGGCGATATCGACCATACAGTTATCCTCGTCCATAACGATAAGTCCGCCTGAACCCATCATGGAACCGATGCCGATGAGGTTATCATAATCTATAGGAATATCGAAATGCTCAGCAGGGATACAGCCGCCGGAAGGTCCGCCTGTCTGTGCAGCCTTGAACTTCTTGCCGTTGGGGATTCCTCCGCCGATCTCCTCGATGACCTCACGGAGAGTCGTTCCCATAGGAACTTCAACAAGACCTGTATTCTTGATCTTTCCGCCCAAAGCGAATACCTTTGTGCCCTTTGACTTCTCAGTACCCATTGATGCGAACCAGTCTGCACCGTTGAGAATTATCTGAGGGATATTTGCATATGTTTCAACATTGTTGAGGATAGTCGGTTTTTGGAAGAGTCCTTTCTCTGCCGGGAAAGGAGGACGTGGTCTGGGCTCGCCTCTGTTGCCCTCGATAGATGTCATCAGAGCTGTCTCCTCACCGCAGACGAATGCTCCCGCACCGAGTCTCAGGTCGATATCGAAGCTGAAATCTGTGCCGAAGATATTCTGACCGAGCATACCGGTCTCACGAGCCTGTTTGATAGCAATGTTAAGTCTTTCAACGGCGATCGGGTACTCAGCACGGACGTAGATATATCCCTGCTTTGCACCGATAGCGTATCCGGCGATAGTCATAGCCTCGAGAACGACATGGGGATCTCCCTCAAGAACTGAACGATCCATGAAAGCGCCCGGATCTCCCTCATCGGCGTTGCAGCAGACATACTTCATGTCAGCATTGGGAACGATATTGCGTGCGAGTTTCCACTTCATACCGGTGGGGAATCCGCCGCCGCCTCTGCCTCTCAGACCGGAATCAAGGATAGTCTGTATAACTTCCTCCGGAGTCATTGATGTAAGAACCTTGCCGAGAGCCTTGTAGCCGTCTCTGCCTATGTATTCGTTGATATTCTCAGGATCTATAACACCGCAGTTTCTGAGTGCAACACGGTGCTGCTTTTTGTAGAATGATGTATCATCAAGTGATTTGATAGTATCTCCCTCAACGGTCTCATCGTAGAGAAATTCCTTTACGGGATTGCCGCCGATGAGGTGTTCATCAACGATCCTGTGGATCTCGTCGATATTGACACGTGAATAGAATGAACCCTCGGGATATACGATCATGATAGGTCCGCGCTCGCAGAGACCGAAACATCCGGTCTTGACGATTTGTATCTTGTCAGTAAGACCTTTTTCAGCCAATTCAGCTTCAAGCTTCTCAATGATCTTAGGTGAGCCTGAAGAGGTACAGCCGGTACCGCCGCAGACAAGAACGTGTCTTTCATATTTTGAAGAAGCGTTGCCATTTGTTCTGAGGGCAACCTCACCCTCCATACTTTCTCTGACAACCTTGAGCTCTTCAAGTGTTTTCATAAATTTACCTCCTAAATGGTGTGTTTGTCATCAAGCGTATTTTGCAAGGATCTTATCGACATCGTCAACTGTAAGGCGACCGTAAACGTCCTCATTGACTGTAAGAACGGGAGCCAGTCCGCAGGCACCGATGCAGCGGCAGGCATCAAGAGAAAACTTTCCGTCAGCGGTACACTCTCCGCCGGCGATGCCCAGCTTTTCCTGAAGCTTGTTGTAGATATCTCCCGAACCCTTTACATAGCAGGCAGTACCGAGACATACAGAGATGGTATACTCTCCCTTCGGATAGAGTGAGAACTGAGCATAGAAGGTCACAACACCGTAGATCTTCTCCAGCGGGATCCCTGTTTTATCAGAAATAATGGTCTGGACTTCAATAGGAAGGTATCCGTAGATCTCCTGAGCCTTCTGGAGAATAGGCATAAGCGCACCCTTATCGCCCTTTTTTTCTTCGATAACAGCGATGAGCTTGGCTTCCTGTTCCGGAGTGCCCTTGAAGGGAACGGTTGATTTAGCTGAATTCATTAAATGAACCTCCTTATAAATTACTGTGAAGCATTGCATGGTATATTTGAAATAAATGTGCTGCGGCTGTGTCGGGAGTACGTGAAAGGAAAGATCAACACCTCACATATCTTTGATATTATAGCATAAATCAGAAAAAAAAGCTATCCCTAATTTGACCTAAATAGTATGTCTTTTTTTGTGCATTTACTACAATTTTCGAGTTGAATGTTATGCAATGCTAACAAAATATTCCGATTTTTTACGTTTTATACAAAAAAGTCCTTGATAAGTTATTAAAATTCTTTTGATATTATAATGAGATTTTACAAAATCTCAAAAAATTAACATCTGATTTTTTGCGAAATTCATTGACAAATCGCAGTTTTTATTGTATATTAACCTTGTAGCAGGAACTGCTCCCGTATCACTGTCCCGGATCAGCACTGTCCGGAAGCTGTAAGGAGGTCACAGAAATGAATATACCGACCGATCCCGCAATACTTCTCAGCTTCATCAATACAAAGCTGAGGGACGAATTTCCGGATCTCGATGAACTCTGCAAAAGTCTGTGTACCGACAGGGAGGCTGTTGAAAATAAGCTTGCTGCAATAAATTACTTTTATGACCGTCAAAAAAATCGTTTTATTTAACAGAGGGAGGGTAATCATGAAACAATATACAAAATTGACATCGGTGGTGCTATCAGCAGCAATTGCAGCATCATCATTCGGAAGTATCGCCGTATGCGGTGAATCAGGCGAGACAAAAACTTCCGTCACGATCACATTCGACATCAGTGAGGGCGGCATAACCGTAGACGAGGGAATACTTCCCGATTCTATCACTGTAAATCTGAATGGCACAGAGTATATTCCCGATGCTGCACTGCTGAAGGAGGGCTACGCTTTCTCCGGCTGGACAGAAGACGGCGTGCGCGGATATGCTATGGGCGAGGTCATCAACGTAGGCACAGAGGATATAACTCTCCGCCCGGTATGGGTAGATGATGACGCCTCAGTCACTTATACCGCATCATATGCCGCAGAACCGGCAGTGCTTGACGGCGTTCCCGTTGATGAAAAAAATCTTCCCAAAGAAAGAAAATACAGGGAAGGACAATTCGTTGAGGTACAGGAGCCCTGTCTCGCATGGAGCGAGGGAAGCCAGACCGGTTGGCTCTATAACGGCGAAAAATTCCGCTATCAGCAGCATATTATCATGCCCGCTCATGACATCGTGCTGACACCTGCATGGGCAATGAGACGTAAGGTAACATATCTTGCCGGCGACTATGATGATATTGTCGGCGCAAAATCACAGACATTTGAGTTCCAGGCAGGCTCTTCGCAGAATACTGCCGCCAGAGACCGTTTTTCAAGGAAAGGCTACAATCTGACAGGTTGGCTGAACAGCTACGACGGCGAAACTTACGGTTTCAATAAAAAATTCGTTATGCCTGATGAAGATATCACTATGACAGCTATATGGAAAGCAAAGACATACAACATCGTATTCAGCTACGGCGAGGGCACAGACAGCTACTTTACCATAAGCGGCGAGACCGACTCCACCATAACGATACCGGAATGTCCCGGCACAAAAGACGGCTATACTTTTGCAGGCTGGATATGCAGCACTAACGATCAGCTCTATCAACCCGGTGACAGCTATGTGGTTGAAGGACAGATCTCCGGTCTTGGAATTTCATTCGATGCAAGCTGGACAGAGGGCGGTTCATCTACTACCACAACGACCGTAACGACCACAACAACTACTACCACAAGCGAAACGACTTCAACTACCACTTCCACAAGCGAAACGACCTCCACAGAAACTACTACCTCAACAAGCGAAACGACTTCCACAGAGACTACCACTTCTACAAGCGAAACGACTTCAACTACCACTTCTACAAGTGAGACGACTTCCACGGAAACTACAACTTCAACAAGCGAAACGACTTCCACAGAAACTACCACTTCTACAAGCGAAACTACTTCAACAGAGACTACTACATCTACAAGCGAAACGACTTCCACAGAAACTACAACTTCTACAAGCGAGACTACTTCCACAGAAACTACAACTTCAACAAGCGAGACTACTTCCACAGAAACCACCACTTCTACAAGCGAAACTACCACCACTACTACAGAGTTTGTACTCCCCGAACCCACCATTTACGGAGACAGCAATAACGATGGTGAGGTAAATCTCTCGGACGCTATACTTATAATGCAGTATGTCGCAAACCCCGATGTATACGGTTACGGAAAGAGATTAGGCATAACGGCACAGGGTCTTGCAAATGCTGATGTTTACGGAAATGACGGCGTTACAAACAGAGATGCTCTGGCAATACAGAAATATAAATTAAGTATCATTTCAAAACTCCCCGAAGAATAATAAAACAGGCTCCTGAAATTTCAGGAGCCGTTTTTTCTATATTATACCGAGTCCGTCAAGAAGCAGCTTTGTGCCGATGATAATAAGTATACACCCACCGATACATTCTGCCCGGTTTCCCCGGCAGCTGCCGAATTTATGACCTATCACCACTCCAAGCAGCGAGAGCAGGAATGTTACTACCCCGATTACCGACACCGACAGGAGCAGACGTGTTTTCTGCGCCGCAAAGACAACTCCGACTGCAAGAGCATCTATACTGGTAGCCACTGCAAGCAGCAGAAGCTCACCGATCTTCAGCGAGAATTCCTCACTCTCCTCGCCGTGAAATGATTCAATTATCATCTTTCCGCCGATTATTCCCAAAAGAAAAAATGCTACCCAATGACTTATTGAGGAGATGTACTTCGCAAAACTGATACCAAGAAAATATCCGATAAGAGGCATTCCGGCTTGAAACGCTCCGAAAAACAGGGCGATCACCGCTCCGCTGCCAATGCTGAGACGTTTCATTCCAAGTCCCTTGCACACAGAGACAGAAAAAGCATCCATGGCAAGCCCGACCGAAAGAAGGAATATTTCTAACCCGTTCATACAGTCCCCTCCCTTTTGTACATTATATTACATTTACCAGAACTATATGACAAGCTCCATTACAAAATCGTCCATGACAAATCCGTTTCCGATATCGGTGACAGGCTCGTCTATGACGGTAAATCCCATTTTTTTGTAGACTGCTATCGCATGATCGTTGTGCTTATTGACTGTTAGATATACCGATTTTTTTCCGGCGATCTTTCCCTTTTCCACGATGCTTTTCATCATCAGCGAGGCTGTTCCTCTGCCACGTTTATCGCTCCGGAGATACAGCTTGCTCAGAAAGATCCGCTCCTCCTCCGGTTTTACGGCAAAATAGCCGCACATCTCTCCGTCCTCGTATACGGCAGAATATGAGTATCCCTGACTGCTTATCTGAGATCTCATTGCAGGATATGACTGGAATTTCTCCACCATGTAATCCACCTGCTCAGATGTTATTATGCCCGGAAAAAATTCGTGCCATATCTCAGAGGCAAGCTCCGCAAGTTCACGGAGCTCTTTATCATCGCTGACCTCTTTTATCGTAACAGACATTATTCCATCTCCCAGTTATGGTAAACGTTCTGAACATCATCGTTGTCTTCAAGATGCTCAAGGAGAAGTGTCATCTTTTTTATCTGATCCTCGTCCGTGAGAGTGGTGTATGTTGCAGGTATCTGCTCAACCTCTGCCGAAATGACATTGTAACCCTTGCCGGCAAGCCCCTCCCTGAGAGCGTGGAGAGCTTCGGGCGCACACTCTATCTCAACAGTCTCCTCGTTCACTTCAAGATCATCACCGCCGAATTCAAAAACATCGTCCATAACAGTATCTTCATCGACACCATTATTTTCGAGAATAACGATCCCCTTTTTCGAGAACATGAACGATACACAGCCTGTTGTACCGAGATTTCCGCCGAATTTATCGAAGTAGTGGCGGATATCTCCTGCCGTTCTGTTTTTGTTGTCGGTGAGACATTCCACGATAACAGCAACGCCGTTAGGACCGTATCCCTCATAGACCATGTTCTCATAGTTGTTCTTGTCCTCACCGCCGGCAGCTTTCTTGATAACACGCTCAATATTGTCATTGGGAACGTTATTTGCCTTTGCCTTTGCAATAAGATCACGCAGCTTGCTGTTGTTGTTGGGATCGGGACCGCCCTCCCTTACAACGACAGTTATCTCTCTGCCGATCTTGGTGAATATCTTTCCTTTCACCGCATCGGTGGCTTCTTTTTTTCTCTTGATATTATTCCATTTTGAATGACCTGACATATTCTCACTCCTATAACTTGTCTTCACAAGGTTTTGTAGACGTATTTTCCGGAAAATTTAACTTTATTATCTCAAACAGACGGTACAGCCGATCCGTCCGTCCGGCGAGATAAAGATAACCGAAAAGGCACTCCAGTGCTGTAGCTCTCCTGTACCGGACTGTTCCGGCGTGTCGGGGAACATTTCCTCCCACGGCATTTCTGCCTCTTTTCAACACAGCAAGCTCCTTTTCGTCAAGCTCGGCAGCTACGATCTCATATACGGAGGACTGAAACTCCGCACAGACAAGCCTTACCTTTTCCGAGTGGAGCTTTGCCGGCGGAACATTAGCCTGCCGGAGAAGATACTCCCTTACAAATGTATCATAGACGCTGTCTCCCAAAAATGCAAGGCTGAGAGGACTGTAGGAGGCAGCATCATGCTCAGATAAAAAATTACTCATATCAGTTTACAAAGTCGAATTCAAAGCCCTCAAGGCAGACGGTATCTCCCTCTTTGATCCCCTGACGCTCCAGCTCTGCGATAATGCCGCTATTGATGAGCACACGCTGAAAATACTGGAGAGATGAATAATCATCAGGATCAATAGTCCGCATAACAGGCTGTATCCACGGAGCATCTACAAAATAAATGCCCTCCTCCACAGTAACTGTGAATTTCTTTTGTGCTGACATTTTTCCAAGCTCCTCGGCAGAGATCGGCTCAGGCTCATACTCTCTGATCGGCGGGAGCGTTTCAAGCTGCTCGGCGATCTTCTTTATCAGCAGATCTGTTCCCTGAGTGGTGGCTGCGGAGATGCACAGAAACGGCAGTCCCTGTTCTTCGATAAAGCTGCGGAATGAATCTATCTGCTCCTGAGAAGCCATATCGCATTTATTTGCCGCCACGATCTGCGGACGCTCTGCAAGCTCCGGACTGAATCTTGCAAGCTCTCCGTTGATTATTTTGAGATCTTCCCGCGGATCACGTCCCTCCATGCCTGAAACGTCCACAACGTGAACGATAAGACGGCAGCGCTCCACATGGCGGAGAAACTCATGTCCCAGACCAACGCCGTCCCCTGCCCCCTCAATAAGACCGGGAATATCAGCCATGACGAAAGAGCGTTCATCGTCGATGCGGACAACTCCCAGAACGGGAGTCAGCGTAGTAAAGTGATAGTTTGCGATCTTAGGCTTGGCTGCACTTACAACAGAGATAAGTGTCGATTTTCCCACATTAGGATAGCCTACAAGTCCGACATCCGCAAGGAGCTTCAGCTCAAGGCGTATCTCCATAGACTCACCCTGATATCCCGGCTTTGCAAAGCGAGGTATCTGACGTGTGGAGGTGGCAAAATGGGCGTTGCCCTTTCCTCCCATACCGCCTTTTGCGACAACTTTCGGCTCATCGGAGGACATATCGGCGATTATCCTCCCCGTAGCGGCATCACGGATAAGCGTACCTCTGGGAACTTTTATAACGAGCGGAGGAGCGCTTTTTCCCGTACAGCGCCGAGCAGAGCCGTTCTGTCCACGTTCAGCACAGTATTTTCTCTTATAGCGGAAATCTATCAGCGTGGAAAAATTGTCATCAGCCTGAAAGACGACATCGCCGCCTCTGCCTCCGTCTCCGCCGTCAGGTCCGCCGGCAGCTACATATTTTTCACGATGAAAGGAGACAGCACCGTCACCGCCATCCCCGGCTTTAATAAAGATCTTCGCCTGATCTACGAACATATTGAACCTCCGAAATCCGACTCAGCGACAGATTTTCCTGTCTCCTGATACGGAAAATGATTTTTTCACAGAGACAGCTTCTCAAAGAAAAATCCCAAGCAAACGCTCGGGATCTGAATTTTACTCTTCTGTGTATACAGAGACCTTCTTGCGGTCACGTCCGAGGCGCTCAAATCTTACTCTGCCGCATACGGTAGCAAACAGAGTGTCGTCTGAACCGATGCCCACGCCGGTGCCGGGATGAATATGTGTACCTCTCTGACGAACCAGAATGTTGCCGGCCTTTACGTACTGACCGTCTGCTCTCTTGACACCGAGTCTTTTTGCCTCGGAGTCACGTCCGTTTTTTGTAGAACCTACGCCCTTTTTATGAGCGAAGAACTGCATACTTATCTTTAACATACTTACACCTCCGAAATAGTGATTTTGATCGTTCCGGGAAACTCCTCCAGCACAGCTTCAAGGTGAACTTTCAGCAGACCGATCATGCGGGAATGTTCCTCGCTGATAACGCCTGCTCTGCATCTTATGATGTTATCGCCCACCGAGATCTCAGGCTCTGCGCCAAACTCATCAAGAGCATTTGCCGTAAGCTGGACGGCTGACGAAACAGCCGCACACACCACATCGCTCCCACTCTCTGCATAGCCTGAATGACCGCTGAGACTGAACCCGATATAGCTCCCGTTTTTCCGATAGAACTGCGCTCTGACCATAGATCAGGCGTTGATAGATTCGATCTTTACCTGAGTGTAAGGCTGTCTGTGTCCCTGCTTTTTCTTTTCGCCCTTCTTAGGCTTGTAGGTGAAAACAGTGATCTTCTTAGCCTTTCCGTTTTTCAGGACTGTAGCCTTTACAGAAGCACCCTCAACGTAGGGAGTACCAACTTTGATACCTTCCTCTGCGCCGATAGCTGCGATCTTGTCGAATGTGACAGTCTCCTCAGCGTTTACAGGGAGTTTCTCAATGAAGATAACGTCACCCTCGCTGACCTGATACTGTTTTCCTCCGGTCTCGATAACTGCGTACATATTGCGGCACCTGCCTTTTCAATAAACTCGCTGTCACAGGCGTGCAGCATACCGATAATCATATCGCACATATCCTGATGCAGATCACGCACGATCTTGAACAGATATCGGCACATCACAGCTTTGAAGCCTGTTCACAAGCGGCAAAGATATTTTACCATATTTCCGATAATTTGTCAAGCCTTTATTTTTCAAAAGAAGACAAAATCGTTAGCTTGATAAAACTGAAAATGCTCCCTGAGATGCTGCTCACCACACCTTGTATCCTTCAATGTTTATCTTATAAGACGTTCCCGGAACAAAAAGCTCATCCGGCTTGTGACCTTGATCCATAGCTTTTCTCAGTTCTCTGAACGCCACACTGTTGGCAACGATCCTCGTGACCTTTTCCTGTTCGGGACGCTTGCTCAGATATTCAAGTACTGCCTGCTGCAAATAGAAATACGACCTGAGCTGTGTCTTTCTTATTTCGATAGTAGATTCTCCGTCTATAACAAACAGGCTGTCCCCCTCACGATAGCCGAGAGTCAGCTTTGCGAATATCTCCGGTATAAATATCCTGATCTCTGCGGCAAGACCTTTATCCCCTGCCATTTCTTCAAGTTTTCTTGACATTTCGGCGTATTCCTCGGGGCTCTTGATATTTTCCATCATAGAGATCGTCTCTTGGGCGCATTTCATTACAAGCTCCTTGCTGAACGGACACTTGTCGTCTTCACGCTGAACAAACAGCGCATACTGTTTTTCGCTTATGAAGTTCTCATCAGCATCCCAACCGTCCACGTAAGCTCTGTAGAAATTGGCGAGCTGTGTGCATACCGAGCCGTTAACACGCACCTCAACGACCTTTTTGTCCTTGAATCTTGCAAGATAAACTCTCACCCAGTAATACTTCTTTGAGCCGAGATATTTGGGGAGCTCACTGCGGATATAGCTCATCAGCATAACAGGCTGCTTGTCCTTTACACCGATCCTGACCACGGACTGACAGTACATATCAAAATCGTAATGCTGTCTCATGAAATCAACCGGTATATGCACGGGATTTCTTTTTGCGACAGACTGCTCTATCGGATGCCACAATCCGGCATAGAAAATATCCACGGACATTGCGGCAGCCTCATCATCCGACTTTCCCTGAGAGTCGACCATCTCGATAAGCGGCTCATCAAAATCATCGTTTCTTACGACGTATGCCGCATTGAGGAGCTTTATCTCGTCCTTTTCCTCATAGCGGTTTATCTGAACGTCTATGGTAAAGCCTTTCGGCATTATCACGCATTCATCATATAATGTGCCTTTCAGCTTTTCATTGAGCTTCTCAAGCACCGAAGTCTTGAGGTCAGCGTTAGGATCCTTTGTCTCCGGCACTGTCTGCTGATTTTTTTTCTTGAATATACCCACTGAAATCATTCTCCTTATTATTTTTTCACAAGTTCTGCCGCTGCCCAGCCGTCTTTCTCGTTGGAGGTGATCGGTTCAAAGCCGATGCTCTCCAGCTCACCGATCACTTCATGGGCACGCTCGGCGATTATTCCCGAAACAATGAGTATTCCCCCTGTTTTCAGGTATCTTCTGAAATGTTCTTTCATTGCTATTATGATATCCGCAACGATATTGGCTGTTATTATGTCATACTCCTGCTCAAATCCTGCCGAAAGCTTTTCATCGGTGAGGATATTTCCGCAATATGTCCTGTACTTTTCCTGCGGAATATTATTTTTTCCGGCATTTTCTGCCGCCGCAGCAGCAGAATTTTCCTCGATGTCAACAGCGTCAGCAGACTCCGCACCGAGCAGCATCGCTCCTATTGAGAGTATACCGCTTCCGCAGCCGATATCAAGTATCCTGTCTCCGGGTGAGAGACATTTCTCCAGCAGTTCAAGACAAAGCCTTGTGGTGTGGTGCTGACCTGTTCCGAAGCTTGAAGCAGGATCTATCTCCAGTATTATCCGTCCGCCGTCATCGGGAAGCTCCTCCCATGAGGGCTTTATCACCAGACGCTCGCCGACCTCTGTAGGCTTGAAATACTGTTTCCAGTTGTTCGCCCAGTCCTCCTCGTGTACGCTTGAAAGCTCAGCCTCAAGTCTGCCGTAAGAGCCGCTGTTGTCGGAGCGTTTCAGCTCCTCCAGTATCATTCTCAATGAGGCAAGCATATCCGCTCCCTGAGAATTTGAGGAAAGATACACCGTAACGCAGGTCTCACCGCTCGAAAGTCCCATGAGATCATCGTCAATATAATCCCATTTGCCCTCCTTATTTTCAAGGAATTCCTTAAAATCCTCCGGATCACGTATAGCAAAGCCTTTTATCCCTATATCCTCCAGCTTTGAGCAGAGCATCTCCACTCCGGCTGAAGCAGTATAGATATTTACCTCTGTCCACTCCATAGATCATTCCTCTGTGCATATCACTTCAAGATATGATATAACGTCATTGCCGTTGACCTTGCCGTCGCCGTTCATATCAGCAGCTTTAAGTTCTGCGGAGGTGAGTGTCCTTGCCCACGCAGGAGTGCTGTCGTTCAGATATTCATTAAGTATGGCAAGATCGTATCTGTCGATAGTACCGTCACAGTTGATATCGCCTCTTTCGGAGGAGATCGCCGAAGTTTTTTCTATAGCCGCTGTCTTTACCCAGCCGACCTCGGTCTGCGAGCCGTCATTATTCTCCTGAATTATAAGTGCGCAGCCGCCTGATATTTTTCCAACTGAGAAGACGTAACCCTCCTTGAGGACATCGGTCTGTTTTGAGGCAGCTTCACTCTCATATACCGAGCCCGATCCTGAGCAGATATACTCCATCGTATCATAATGAGTCACAGGAGCTTTGAAGTCAACTGTAGGAGGATTCTTGCATTTAAGCGCCCAATACTCACAGTTTCCAATGATCTGATAATAATCGCTGACAATAACAGCATCTGAGGCAGGATCTATCATATAGATATCTTCGCCTTTGACGCCCTCGATATACACCCAGTGATGACCGTTCACGTTGACGATAATATGAAGACCGCTTTTCATCATCGCAGTGATCTCTGCGGCGATGCCCTTTTTATCAGAGCTGTTGAAACGTGCGTCCTTAACGAACGTAATGTTGGGGATTATCTGACTGATAGTGCCCCAGCTTGCGATGCCGCCGCCGTAGGTGAAAGCTCCTCTTGCGCTGTAAGCCTTTGCAAGTACGCCGGGGTTGAAGTCCTCTTTTTTGCTGATGCCGAGATTTTTCAGCGCAGTGCTGTCGATCGAGTCTGAGTGCATCGCCATTATTGCAAGCGATGTTATAAGACAGCCTGAGCTTGCCAGAGTTGAGCCGTTCATATTGGTGCTGCCCCACCGTGGATCATTCTGTCTCCATGAGTGGTAGTCATCTGCGGCACAGCTTCCTCCCACAGACAGGAAGCATCCGGTAAATGCCAGCATGAGAGCCAGCAGTATGGTGAGTGTGTTTTTTCTTATCCTTTGCATAATTACCTCCGATCGGTCAGGGGATCATTCATTCCGATCCTCTGTCGCTTTTTTTCGGTTCGTTATGCGCCTTTTCTTTCTTTTCTCTTCTCTCAGAGCGTTATATGCCCTGAGATAGCCGTCAAGCGACTTTTCTTTATCTTTATCTGAAAGCTCCGCACCGCCGTAGGCAGCCTTATCAAAGAGCCTTGCAGTCTCTGAGATATCTGTGCCCGTTCTCTCCATAAGCACTGCGGCGACCTCTCCCGAGGTGGAGCTTTTCTCCATTCCGGCAAGGCGGCGGAGTCTCTGCATTACGAGCACTGCCGCTGCTGAGGGAGTCTTTCTCCGGCATATCATAATGAAAAATCTGTGAGTTATCGCCGGGCTGAAAATTATCAGCAGGAATACTATCACCGCTCCGATAAGGATAATTATACCTGCCCTTGCGAGGTCTCCGGAGGCATCTTCCTGCTCCTCAGCAACATTTCCCGAAGTTATGGTAGGCTCAAATGATACCCATCCGTAGCCCTTTATGTACAGCTCCGGAAAGCCGTGAGAATCCTCCGTAGTGACGATATAATTGATATTACGGTTATCGCTCTCGACCTCCTGCTGCATATTGAATCCCTCACAGTATCTTGCCGGAATTCCGGCAGCTCTTGAAAGAAGAACCATTGAGGTGGCGTATTCGTAGCAGACTCCTCTTTTTGTATTGAACAGGAAGTTCTCAACGTTCTCGCCCTGACTTTTTACATAATCAAGATCGTAGATATACCCATTATTGAACAGATACATTTCCAAAGCCTTTGCCTTGTCATAATCGGAGTCAAGTCCGGCGGTTATCTCCTGAGCAAGCTCGTAGATCCTTTCACTTTCGCCGTAATCCGTAAGTCTCCGGACATATTCCGTATAGCTGTCATATTCTGCGGATACAGTCTCATATGCCTCATCTTCACCGTCAGCCTCAAGCACATCTCTTGCATCACTGAGGAGATCATCATAATCCTCGACTGAAAGAGCATCTATAAAATCTCTGTTTGAAGTGACGGAAAAAAACGTATCGGCAGAATACTCAAAGGTAAATCTGTCGCTGCTGCCGAAATTTCCCTCTTTGGTGAAGATAAGCCCGGTCTTCATGAGATCCATACTGCCGTCGTATGAGGTCGAAGAGAGCCTCTGTGCAAACTGCGGTACAGGTGCAGAGCTGCTGCTCCTGTTTATTGAGTAAAGTATAACTCTTCTTGTTTCCGGAGTGTAAAGCTCTGTGTCTGTGAGATCACTGATGCCGTATTTCTCCGCAAAATCGCTGTCAAGATGAGCTGCCGTGAGCAAAGCCCCGGTCAGTGCGCCGGTGTCATTGATCTCAACGGGCGTGTCGGAGTAATTCTCCTCCACACTTGAATCAGCCTTTGCCGCCGACCACGAGTCAGTGCTGAAATCATAATCAGAGAATGTGACGAGCTTTAACCTCAGCGGCTCAGAAGCCGTTGCGTAATATATGGGTATCCGCTGATCAACCTGCCGGAACTGACTGCCGGAGGTGGTATCACGGAAGCCGCTCAATGCCGCCACAAGCCGGTCGGTGAAGCGCTCGGCTGAGATCATGCTTTCAAGTCCCTCTCTGTCGGCTTCGACCTGCGGCTTCGGAATAATAGCTGAAACAACGGCAAATATAACCGTAAAGACGGCAGCCGATGAGATCATCCACCTTTTTTCAACTATCACCACGTTTTCGGAATCCGTTAACTGACGGCAGTAGAACATCAGCACAATGAATCCCACCGCAAGAAGGATTATGTAAGTCGTGGGCATTTTCTCATATTCTTTGCCGTAAATAACGAACGGTATTATGAATATCAGAAAATTCATGAAGAGCCTGTATCTCACTCTGGTGAAGTAGTAGATGACCGAGCTCATGAAGATCATGAACAGCAGGAATATGGCAACGGTAAACCACTTATTGTAGTCAACAGCTAACTGCGGCGTGAAAAACCAAAGGTAAAATCCAATAGGATAGCCCCTTGTTCCCAGATCTATGCACATTCCGGCAGCCTGCAGCGTCATGTAGAACAGCACGATATATGCTGCTCCGCCGATGAACTTATGCTTCATCATAAAGTCAAAAAGTCTGAATATTGCTGCACCGGTAAGGAACGCGGCGATCCCGTACTGCCACACGAGAGTGTCCCGGTAATGGTACATGATCGACATCATCACAAGGACAGTATACAGCAGGACAGGGTCACAGAATATCCGGAATAATCGTGTCTTCAGACTCAGATCATTCTTTACAGTTTCGTTCATTTTTCATACCTGCCTGAAATTGTTATCGTCGTCCAGGTACCATAACGGCAGACCTGTTTTGTTGATGCTTTCGGCACTAATACCGAGAATACTGATATTTTCCTTTTCCTGAATTGCAGATGTTATCTCAGCCAGTCCCTCTCCCGCATCGGTAGTGGCGATTATACATGAGCATATGCCGCCGGAGCTTTTAGGTGCTCCGGCTCGCCTGTCCTCCTCAACCCTGACAGCAAGTACCTTCAGAAGAAGCTGCATGGGATAGTCGGGATTGTCCACACTCTCAGAGACAAGCTCATCGTTATTTCTGTAGATGAAATTGCAGGCGATACCCTGTTTCAGCAGAAGCGTAAGAAGTCCGAAAACCGAACGCAGCAGCTTTTCCTCAGTGATCGTGGCAAACCTTGCATCTGCCCCCTTTTTACGGTAAAGATCAAGTATCAGGACAGGCTGCACTGCCGCTGCTGCCTCATCGAGGCGCACCATCAGCTTGTTTCTCTTTGAGGAGAGTTTCCAGTTCACACGTTTCATGGAATCGCCCGGAACGTACTCCCTGTGCTCGTATCCGGGAGATGTATTCGCTGAAAAAAGCATGGCGGTATCGTTTGTTTCCTCCTCATCGCCGGTAAAAACGACATCAGCGATAGACCGGAAAAGCTGCGATGAAGCCTTGATATCCGGAATATCGGGGATCACTCCCACCGATGCCGGCTGAGGAAGAGAATGCTTTACTTTTATATGTATAAAGCCCAGAAATCCGCAGGAATAAACCGTTCCTACTGAGATACTGCCGTTGCCGCCTGTTTTTGCTCTTACCCTGAACGTAAATTCCTTTTTTTCCGGCGAAGCGGCAGAGAGTCTGTAGGTGGTATTTATTTCTTCAAATACCTCTGACGCTGTCGGACGTATCTCCACTACAGCAAGCGGAAATACTCCCGATTTTTCAACAGTCACCCTGACGGTGAGATCGCTTCCTTTCTTGACATACGCATCGCATATAAAGCTCACCTTTATCCTCTTTGCACCATATAGGGCGAAAATCAGCGATGTAAGGGGAGCTATCACAAGGAAAGCAAGAAGTATCATTCCCATTTCGCCGTCCATGAAAAAGGTGAAAACGTAAAGCAGATATGCGACAGCTCCTACGCTCAGGAGTGTCGGGATGATCCTTTTCATCGGCTCATTGCGGGAACATCACACGTTTTCAGCAGGTTCGTGATGTACTCCTCACCGCTGCTGAAAGCCGTTTTTCCCTGCGGAGAAAGGATTATCCTGTGTGCAAGCACTGAGACGGCGGAATTCTTCACGTCATCGGGAGTGGCATACTCACGGTCGTAGATATACGCAAAAGCCTTTGCCGCCTTGAAAAGAGCTATGCTTCCTCTGGGACTTATTCCCAGAACAGTATTCCTGTCATCACGTGTCGAGGATACGAGCTTCACAATGTATGCCTTTACCTGATCGGTAACACGCACATTTCTCACTTCCTCCTGCATACGGAGGATATCCTCTGCCGTCATGACGGGAGCTTCTATATTATGTATGGGATTGTGCATCTCGGTACGTTCAAGTATGCCGACCTCCTCCTCGAGTGTGGGATAACCCATTGAGAGCTTCATGAAAAATCTGTCCATCTGTGCCTCGGGCAGGTGGAACGTTCCGTATGTCTCCACAGGATTCTGCGTTGCCATTACGAGGAACGGTCTGGGAAGATCATGGGTAACTCCGTCAAGGCTTATCTGGCGCTCCTCCATAGCCTCAAGAAGTGCGGACTGGACTTTCGGAGAGGCACGGTTTATCTCATCGGCAAGGAGAAAATTACACATTACCGCACCGCTTCGGTATACAAACTCACCCGATGACTGATCCGGCATGGTAAATCCTGCGATATCCGACGGCATAACATCGGGAGTGAGCTGTATGCGGTTGAATTTTCCGCCGATAGAACGGGAAAGCGCTGTGATGAGCTGAGTTTTGCCCACGCCGGGAACGTCCTCCAGCAGAACATGACCCTCGCAGAGAAGAGCAGAGATCAGTCTGATCACGGTATCGTTCTTGCCGACAATGACCTTTCCCACAGAGTCTGCGAGCTTTTCAATATTACTGTTCATAATCATGATACCTCATAAAATAAAATTAGGCATTATCAATCATAATAATTATATCATATATCGTGCATTAGTTCAAGAGGAATATGCACTAAAAAACACCGGCAGTTTTGGTAAAATTACACAAACAGCCGGTGATTTTTATTTTTGAAATGTCAAACGCTCCGGATCAATAGAAATCTGTCTCACTGTCACGCTTTTTCTGCTTTCTCCACATTACGATCATGATGATCAAGCTGATAAGAGCAACAGCGATCCCTACCAAAAACAATACGACCCAAGTCATTCCGTAATTGCCTGTCATTATTCTCATCTTGCCGATCTCAGAGTCGGAGAATCCGCCGTCTTTTTTCAGATCGCTGAAAATATCCTTGTACTTTTCATCGGTAGGATGCTTTGCGAGCTTTCCCTTTACGGCTACAGTATCGCCTGAGAGCTCTCCTTCGTCAAACTCTTCGCAGAGCTTATCCAGTCCGTCGGGAATATTCGTGTCAGGACAAGAAAGCACCGCAAAATACTTGAAATATTCATCTTCGGTCTCAGCGTCCGGATCTACATTTCCCACAAGATAGAAATTTGTCGTTCTCTTGTCCTTTACAACTCCGAAGCGTGTTTCGGTCGTTTCGTAGGTGGCAAACGGTCCGAAAGCCATATTGATCTCTCCCTCGCAGAGAGCAGCATTGTCAAAATCGGATACTGATGCTTGCGAGAGATCAACCTTATCTCCCTTGAGAATAAGCAGCGCATCACTGAATGAGATCGCAGCCATTACAACTCCTAAGATAAATACAACCAAGAAAACCCTTATCTTCCCGTTCATAAATAAATCACCCGTCCTATTTTTCACAACGAGCATTCCGGCATTGCCGGAAAATACCCTTATTTTATCATCTTAGCAACCTCATCGGCAAGATTATCTTCCTTCTTCTCGATACCCTCGCCTCTTTCAAAGCGTACAAACTCGGAAACGGTCACAGGTGAACCGACTTCCTTTGCAACGGTGTCAAGATATTTCTGAATGGTAAGGCTGTTATCCTTGACGAAATCCTGCTCCAAGAGACAGTTCTCGCTGTAATATTTTCCGATCTTGCCCTCAACGATCTTTACTCTTACCTGCTCGGGCTTTGAAGCCATCTTAGGATCGTCAGCCATCTGAGCAAGCATGATCTTCTTCTCCTCCTCAAGAGCAGAATCCGGAACATCCTCTCTCTTAAGGTATGAAGGATTCATAGCAGCAGCCTGAAGTGCGCAGTCCTTGCCGGCTGCAAGCACTGCATCAACAGCACCGGCAGCAGTATCCATATTTACCATAACGCCGATCTTTCCGCCGTCGTGAACATAGGGAACAAGCACACCCTCCATTCTCTTGAAGCGGCGGATCTGCATATTCTCACGGATAGAGATAAACAGGTCAGATAGTGTCTCAGCAACGGTCATAGAACCTCCGGAGATAGTGCAGGCATTGAGAGCATCAATGTCAGCAGGAGCCTGCTCAATGATCGTCTTTGCAACATTGTTTACAAATTCAACGAATTTCGGATTCTTGGCAGCGAAATCCGTTTCGATGTTTACCTCAACGACAGCGCCGACTTTGTGATCATCGCTTGTCATAGCCATAACGATACCCTCGGCAGCAACTCTGTCGGCTTTCTTAGCCTGAGTAGCGAGTCCCTTTTCACGAAGGATAACGACAGCCTTATCCATATCGCCGTCTGTTTCTTCAAGAGCTCTCTTGCAGTCCATCATGCCGACACCGGTCGTCTTCATGAGTTCTTTTATTTCAGCAACAGAAATCTTTCCCATTGTAATTACCTCCTGTATATTTCCGAAATACCCGGATCAGAAGATCCGGGCTTCCGTGTTGATCTATTCTATTATTCAGCAGACTCTGCGGTCGGCTCAGCCTCTGTCTCCTGCGGAGCTTCAGCCGTCTCAGTCTCAGCGGTGTCAAGTCCCTGTCTTCCCTCGATGACAGCATTTGCGATAGTACCTGCAATGAGCTTTACGGCTCTGATAGCGTCATCATTGCCGGGAATAACATAGTCCACTTCGTCAGGATCGCAGTTCGTATCAACGATCGCAACGATCGGGATACCGAGTCTCTTTGCCTCTGCAACGGCGATCTTTTCCTTTCTGGGATCAACGATAAAGAGTGCTGCGGGGAGCTTCTTCATCGTCTTGATGCCGCCGAGGAATTTCTCAAGCTTCTCGATCTCAAGATTGAGCTTTACGACTTCCTTCTTGGGGAGAAGTGCAAAAGTGCCGTCTTCCTCCATAGTGTGGAGCTGCTCAAGTCTCCTGATCCTTGTCTGGATAGTCTTGAAGTTGGTGAGCATACCGCCCAGCCATCTTGCATTTACATAGTGTGCGCCGGCTCTTGTAGCCTCCTCCTTTACGGAGTCGCCTGCCTGCTTCTTTGTACCTACGAAGAGCACCTCTCCGCCCTCGGCAGATATGTCACGAACGAACATATAAGCCTCTTCGAGCTTCTTGACCGTCTTCTGAAGGTCGATGATGTAGATCCCGTTTCTTTCTGTAAAGATGTAGGGAGCCATTTTAGGGTTCCATCTTCTTGTCTGGTGTCCGAAATGAACGCCTGCTTCAAGAAGCTGTTTCATTGATACTACGCCCATTGTGTAGTTCCTCCTTAAATTGGTTAGATTATCCTCCGCCCGACTGTTTTGCCGGCGACCTCACCGAAGCACCGAGCCGCAAAAGTACAGGCGTGTGATCTTAGTGCGCCCGGAAATTCCGAAAGCACTATTGAACATTATACCATTTTCAGAGGATTTTTTCAAGTCTCAGTTCTTCGTCTGTTTTAACAAACTTTTGGATCTTTTTTCCTCAGAATTTATAACTTCTGTCAAAATCTTATTATCCGGACGTTTGACAAGCAGAACCTCCTTTCCCACGACCTTAATATCCCGGCAGGCGATCACAATATCCTCCTCCCGTCCGAGAAGTCCGAACAGCCGGAGTCTGCCGAAAATAACAAGTGAGACTGTCTCCGATGTTTCAAGATCGATCTCCACATCGTCAATATATCCCAATCTTTCGCCGTCTGAGATGTCGATGACCTCTTTTCGCCGCAAATCATCAAGGCTGCAAATCATAAAGATCCCTCCGCATATACTTTTTTATAATATATGCAGAGGGACAAATTCCATATTATATTATTCGTCACCGCCGTCATCATCACTGTCACTTTTCTTTTTTGTGAGAAGTGCTGTTCCCACAGCAACGGCAGCGGCGACAACTGCGACAATTATTATTCTTCCGGCATGAAAATCATCTCCGGTGAGCGGAACATTCGCTGCGGCAACCATAAATTCATTCAGCATGGTGACCTCCTCAGAATCTGAAATCTCGCTGACCGTTCCTGATAGCCTCCAGATTTTTCAGAGCTATCTCCTTTACCTTGGGATTGGTCACATTCTCGATCTCCCGTTTTATAAGAGCCTCTCCTGCTGCTTTCGTATCGGGAGCGGCATAGTCTTCAAGATACTCCTGAAGCGTCATGAGTGCGTTCGGGTGGCAGCAGTTCTGTATCTGTCCGACCTTGCAAAGCGACATGAATCTGTCGCCTGTTCTGCCCTCACGGTAGCAGGCTGTACAGAATGACGGGATATATCCCAGATCCATGAGCCATTTTACCACCTCGTCAAGTGAGCGTTGATCGGATACATCAAACTGCTCGGTGTCATGAGGTCTTTCCTCAGAAGAATAACCTGCGTATCCGCCTACCGATGTTCTCGAACCGCCGGAGATCTGCGAGATGCCCAGTCCGAGGACTTTATTTCTGCAGTGCTCATTCTCACGGGTGGAGATTATCATTCCCGTGTAGGGAACAGCTATCCTGATGCAGGCTATGAGTTTTGCGAATATATCGTCATCAATGCTGTTGTCAAAAACATTCGGATCGATGTCTGAGGCTCTCTTTACTCTGGGAACGCTGATGGTGTGAGGTCCTACGCCGTGAACTGCCTCCAGATGCTCGGCGTGCATGAGAAGTCCGGCAAACTCATACTTATACATATCAAGCCCGAAGAGAACGCCCAGTCCGACATCATCAATGCCTCCGTCCATAGCTCTGTCCATAGCCTCGGTGTGGTAGGCATAGTTATGCTTCGGACCTGCCGGATGCAGCTTTTCGTAGCTCTCCTTGTGATATGTTTCCTGAAAGAGGATATATGTACCGATGCCTGCCTCCTTGAGTTTTCTGTAATTCTCAACAGTAGTAGCGGCTATATTGACATTCACACGGCGGATAGAACCGTTCTTATGCTTTATGGAATATATGGTGTCAATACATTCAAGGATATATTCGATAGGATTATTCACCGGATCTTCGCCCGATTCTATCGCAAGCCTCTTGTGCCCCATATCCTGAAGAGCGATGACCTCCTGACGTATTTCCTCCTGAGTGAGCTTTTTTCTGGGGATCTCTTTATTTTGATGATGATACGGACAATATACACACTGATTCACACAATAGTTTGAAAGATACAGCGGTGCGAACATAACGATCCTGTTTCCGTAAAAAGCCTGTTTTATCTCACGGGCAAGATCATACATTTTCTCCGTCATTTCGGGAATATCACACGCAAGCAGGACACTTGCCTCACGATGCGAAAGCCCTGAGCATTCAACTCCCCTGCCGGTCTTTTTCGGAGCTGCCTTGGCAAGTATTTCCTCGATAAGCTCACGGTTGTGTTTGTTCTCCTCGGCATATTTCAGAGTTTCACGTATCTCCTCATCGTTGATAAATTCCTCTGCCTTGAGAGATCTTACATTATACATTTCAAAAACCTCCATTCATATTGCTCCTCAGAGCTTCGATCGGTATCATAATTCTTTTTTAGAGATCGCCGTCTTTACCGACACTCCACGTACTTTTCCGAGCTTTCCGGTGAGACTGCTTATGGCATCCGGCTCTGCATCGAGAGCCACAGAGATAAGACATATTCCCTTTTCTCTGTAAGGAATGCCCATACGTCCGATTATCATGCTGCTGTAGTCATGAAGTATCCTGTTCACCTCTTCGACAGCAGACTGCTCCTCCACAACGATAGCAGCCACAGCGATTCGTCTACTCTCCATTTTTCCTCCTCCGGCAGAAAAAAACTCCGTCCTAAGCAGCGGACGGAGCAGACAGAAGTATCTCTGAAAATTCGGGAGTTCAGAGTCTGTCAGGGAGATCCTGCAAAAATACGAGCAAAAAAAGCTGAACAGGCTCTTGGTATATTCAGACCGTCCGGCAGCTTAGGAGTACTTCACTGCCCGATATCATATTTTATGCAAAGATCGGCACCGGGAGTAGTCCCCCATACCGCTGATATAATTTTATCATAAAGTTTATCATTTGTCAAACAAATTTGTTATCTGCTACAAACATCATGAAAAAAATTGGGGAAAATTTATTTTAAAAAGCACTGGACAAATGATTCATAATGTGATATACTTATTCTATGGGCATTAAAAATCACACATATCTGTCGGAATATTTTGTACATAAATACGTTGCCGTTGTTAATATGCGGCAGCAAGCCTTCCTTCTCCGCCTTATTATGTGCAAGATCTTTTTCAGCATCTTTTGTGCGATCCGCAATGCCGTTCAATTCAGATATTTACTTGAGGTGATATAAATGGGACTTTTATCCATATTCAAAAGCGGAAATTATTTCAACAAAAATATTACGCCTAAGTGCGACTACTGTGCCTTTGGCAAGCGTGCAAAGGACGGCAACAAGGTCCTCTGCGAGAAAAAAGGATTGGTGGATTGCGGCTACTCCTGCAATAAGTTCAATTACTCCCCTCTCAAGAGGATACCTGTAAAGCAGCTCAATTTCGTTGGCAGCCTTGCTGATGAAGACATTTACAGCGAATCAATAGGCGATATCGCCGAAAAGGAGGAGGAACAGAAGGCTGCTGAACAAAGCGAAAAGGAGAAAGAAGCTCACGATACCGAAAACGAGAATGAAGCTCCCGATACTGAAACGGAAAAATACGACGACAACATTGAAGAAACTCCTGCCGATGTGTGATGCTGACAGTCCACTGAAGACGCTCTTCGGAGTGCGGCTTACATATGCTCCGAAGAGGGTTTTTCATGCCCGTTTGACTGCTGAGAATAGATCCGCACCTCTCTGAGGTCATCTGTGGAGATCTGTGACGGATCTCCACAATTTGCGGATCCGGCAGACACGAAAGATTTTGTTTACGTTACGTCATTGGAATTATTCCCCTGCTCCTGCCGGCAGTCAAAAATGAAAGTAAAATTTAATATGCGCCTGTGGTGAAATTGGCAGACACGCAAGATTTAGGTTCTTGTGCCGAGAGGCGTGCAGGTTCGATTCCTGTCAGGCGCACCATAAATCTCAATGGAGAAATATACGGATCAAATAATTAAAGATAAACTTGATGAGATCTTAGATGAACAATGCGTGAATACCAAGTCTAAAGTTTCTAAAAAATCAATAGAATTGTTTGAAAAACAGTTTCAGCAACGCCGAATCATCCATTCTATTTGCCTAAGCTTGAAAATAAAATTTAATATAATTCATCAGCCGTTCTGAGAAATCAGAGTGTGAATTGACAAGCAAAATAGAAAAAATGTAAAAAACCGATAAAAGGTGAGAAAAGACTTGAAAAAGCTGAAAATCGCCGAAAAACAGGCGATAATCAAGTGTGAAAAAGTGAGAAAACAAATAATTAAATAAATTAAGCTGTCAAAAGAAAAGCGTAGAATTTATGGAAATTTCCGTAAACTCTACGCTTATTTGTTTTTAGTGTTTAGAGCGTGTTGACACTATTTGATCCAAGTAAATATAGAAGCGATCTGAATGAACGAGAGAAAGATAAAATCAAGTTTATCATATCCGGTACAGACTCTACGAAACGCTTTAAGCCAACGAAACAGTCTTTCAATACAATTCCGCT
>CANQJO010000022.1 GCA_947624255.1 uncultured Ruminococcus sp. | reverse complement strand
GGACAGCGTTGCAAACTGTATCTTGGGCAAGCAAGACAGCATTCCAAAATAAAGGACAAACAAAGGACAAAGCTGATTTTGTCAGAAAATAAAAAAGGAGAAAACACCGAAACATCGGCATTTTCTCCTTATCAAATATGGCAGGGGCAGAAGGACTTGAACCCTCGGCACGCGGTTTTGGAGACCGCTGCTCTACCAACTGAGCTATACCCCTACAGTCTTTTACAACACATACAATTATATCATAAAGTTAGGGGAATGTCAACAGTTTTAATAAATTTTTATTTTTTAACTTATTTTTCAGAAATTTGTCTCCCAAAGCCAGTTCCGCACCTCAAGCTCGTCAAGATTATACGGAGTTCTCTGATACACACAATAATTCAACCAGTTGGAAAACATCAGATTTGCGGCACATCTCCACGAGAAAATCGGCACATTATTCGGGTCATCATCGGGAAAATAATTATACGGGAGCTTAATATCCAGACCTTTATCAAGATCTCGCTTATATTCATTGGCGATAGTATCCCGATCATATTCCGAGTGTCCGGTAATGAAATACTGTCTGCCGTTTTTGTTTGCGACAATATGGACTCCGGAGATATCTGATGAAGTAAGTATCTCAAGCTGAGGTATCTTTTCGATATCTTCACGGCGAACCTCAGTATTCCTCGAATGAGGTACAAAAAAAATATCGTCAAAACCTCTGAGAAGCTGGCAATTGCTTACTTCGGCTCTGTGTGGAAAAATGCCGAACATCTTATGCTCCAGCGGATATTTTGGTATTCCGAAGTGATAATACAGTCCTGCCTGAGCAGCCCAGCAAATATAGAGAGTTGAGAACACATGAGTTTTTGACCACTCCATGATACCAGTTATCTCCTCCCAGTAATCTACCTCCTCATATTCAAGGAGTTCCACGGGAGCGCCGGTAATGATCATGCCGTCGTAGCGGTTTCCCTTGATCTCATTGAACGTTTTATAGAACGATTCCAGATGATTTTTTGAAGTGTGGCGTGATTTATGTGATGCCATTTGCAGCAGCTCCACATCGACCTGCAAGGGAGTATTACTCAGCAGTCTGAGAAGCTGACTTTCTGTCTCTATTTTTTTTGGCATTATATTAAGGATAATGACTTTCAGCGGACGGATATCCTGATGCTCAGCCCTGTCCTTAGCCATTACGAAGATATTTTCCTCTCCCAGCGTTTTAAATGCCGGAAGCTCTGATGATATCCTGATCGGCATAAAATTCGCCGCCTTTCCTTTAAGATCCTTTTATTTTTCAGCCTGACGGCAGTTTTGGCAGCCATTCATAAAGCTGTCGATATTTTCGGCAGTATTACTGTTTTCAGTAAGGAATCCCAATTTTTGCAGAGGCTTGTACATTTCGTTATCAGAGAGCATAAACACTGCCTTATTTATACCTTTAAGGCAGCTTTTGAAAAGGACTGATCTGACAAGTCCGTCGCAGAGCAGAAGATCTCCACGGTGATCGTACCCATAGATGATAGTTTTATCCTTGCCATAGGAGTAGGCAATATACCCTATGACCTCTCCCCTATCCAAAGCCTCGGTGATATGAAGCTTTTCGTCGCCGCAGCTTTTCACAATCTCTTCATAACCGTCTGTGGAATTTTTCTCCTGAATTTCCAGCATGATCACGCCTCCTTGCCCACAGCACTGCGGAGAGCACGAAGCTCCTCGGCTGTAAGCTCACGGAACGTTCCCGGCTTAAGCATTCCCAGTTTCAGCGGTCCTATGCTTATCCGGCGAAGACGTGCCACTTCAAGTCCGACAGCCTCGCACATACGGCGTATCTGGCGGTTTCTGCCCTCCTTGATGGTTATGAGCATCACGACTCTTCCGGGTTCTTTGACTTTTACCACAACAGAGGCAGGGAGCGTTTTTCTGCCGTCAATATCTACTCCCTCCGAAAGAGCAACAAGCTGCTCATCGGTCACATCGGGGCGGACAGTAACACGATATGTTTTTGCAACATAGCGGCTCGGATGCATAATGCTGTTAGCAAACTCGCCATCGTTGGTAAAGAGGAGCAGCCCCTCGGAATTTCTGTCGAGCCGTCCCACAGGATATACCCGCTCCTCTACATCTTCAAGCAGATCCATGACGCATCGTCTGTCAAGCTCATCGGAGACCGTAGTAACATAGCCTCTCGGTTTATTCATCATGATATAGATCATTTTTTTCTTTTTGGGCATATACAGTCTTTCGCCGTCAATAGTGATAATATCGCTCCTGCTGCATTTATCGCCCGGCTTTACCGGATGTCCGTTGAGTTTGACTCTGCCCTTTATCATAAGCTCCTCAGCTTTTCTTCTGGAGCAGTATCCGCAATCTGCGATCATTTTTTGAATCCTGATATTTTCCACACTATCTCTCTTTTCCTCAGGAGAATAATTTCCTGATATCTGCAATAAATTTTTTCACTATCCCCGATCTTTTCTTGGGAGCAGTACGTTTAAGATCAGCGTTTTCTGCCGCATATAACGGGATCTCAGCGACAGTACGTCCATCGCAGCTTATACGCAGTCCGGCTATTTCATCTCCCTCCTTTACGGGAGCATACACAAACGGCGATGCAAGGACAGTATAGTCAAAAGCCTTTTCATCCGCATCAAGTACGGTCAGATCTATCGAAGCTGACTTGACGCTGATAACATCATTCTCACCGCCTGCAAGATCAAGCTCCGGCAGCTCATTAAGTCTGAGCGAGAGTTTCTTAGCCTTTGAAAATCCGTAATCATACATAGCTGTATGATCGTTCCAGTCATTGCGATCGTTGAGTGTAACGCAGATGAGTTTCACGCCGTCCCTTTCGCAGGCAGAGACAAGACAGCGTCCCGCCTCATCGGTGAAACCTGTTTTCACTCCGTAAACGCCATCGTACCCGGAGAGCAGCTTATTCGTATTGTAGAGCCGTCTTTCATACGGAGGATCGCCGAATTTAACGCTGACAGTCTGTTTGCTGCATATCTCACGGAACGTCTCGTTTCTGAGAGCTTCACGGGCAAGCAAAGCCATATCATATGCAGAAGAGCCGTGTCCGTCACCCTCCAGTCCGGACGGAGTGACGAAATATGTTTTAGAGAGTCCGAGCTCTCTTGCACGCTGATTCATCATATCTGCGAAATTTTCGATACTTCCGGCGATTTTTACTGCCGCAGCGTTGGCAGCATCATTTCCGGAGGGAAGAAGCATTCCGCAGCAAAGAGCATACTTAGTAACGATATCGCCCTCCTGCAATCCCATTGAAGAGCCCTCTACCTTTATAGCTTCGCTGTCCACGACAAATTCCTCGTCAAGACCGCCGCTCTCAATACACAGGAGCGCAGTCATGATCTTTGTGGTGCTTGCCATAGGGAGCTTTTCGCCGGAGTTCACCTGAAAGATGATCTCTCCCGTATCTGCGGAAATAAGCACAGCCGCTTTTGCCGATATTTCCGGGAGTTTCTCTCCGGCAGCGCATATATTTCCCGGCAGAAGAAAAAGTAATACTGCCGCAAAAGAAAGGATTATTTTTTTCATAGTGATGCCTCCACGACTGTTTTCTACAGGATATGCAGAGGCACGACAAATTATGCGGACAGCCGATCATTCGGCAGCTTCAGTTTCAACAGCACCGGCATTTTTCTTCTTGTTGATAAATCCCTGAACCTTGTCGATAACAACGGGAACTTTCTCGATCGCCGTGCTTATGGGATCACTTGAAGCCTCCATAGGGATCATCTTAGCTGTTCCGTCGGCAGCAACAACGAGGAATCCCTCGGGCTTGATAGAAACTCCCGCACCCGCACCGCCTCCGAAGAGGTTCTTATCGTACTTTGAGGGCAGGTCTGAACCGCCGGAGGCAAATCCGTATGATACCTTTGAAACGGGAATGACAGTCGTACCATCTTCAAGCTTTATAGGCTCACCGATGATAGCGTTCACATCAGCCATTTCCTTTACTTTTTCCATTGAGATGCCCAAAAGCTCACTTACAGAAGTTTTATTCTCGTTCATATTAACAACCTCGCTTTTAATTATTTCTGCACTCCGGCAGATACTCTTGCTTTTTTTGCTTTTCTTTTCCGGATCTTACCGGGAATGAATACTCTGAAAATATATGTTATCAGGAACCATATTCCTGCAATAACCGCCGTTCCTGCCCTGAAACTGAGGGCAAAAGAAACATCCCACCTTCCCTTTTTCAGACCGAAGCCGGGCTGTATGTCCACAGTTTTCAGTCGGACAGTAAATATTGTACTCAAAGCAGCAATGCCGTTATAGATGATCGCACTATACCGTCCGTAGCTCACAGCGCACTTATATGCGTCCTCATTGGCGATAACAAAGTCGATGTACAGATCGCTGAATCTGAACCCCTTGAAAATTTTTGCAGCCGGATCTTTAGCACACCCCCACACGTCAATGAGGAATTCTGCAAGCTCCGAAAGGGATCTTTTTTTCTTTTTCTCTTCCGAGTCCTCCTTAACAGACTTGTCCTTTTTCTTTTTTTTGCGGGGAACGTCCTCCCGAGCGATATCATTGATCTCATCAAGAGCCGATATATCCTCGTCTGACAGTTCAGGAAGCTCCTCATTGCTCTGAGACGGTGTGCTTTCCGGAATTTCCGCACCTATATCGGGTATTTCCGTCTGTTGGGAGGATACTCCCCGTCCGGAAGATCTTTTCTTTTTTTTCTTTCCGGGATCATCAGCCTTTTTTTGTTTTCGTCTTTTCAGCCTGCCGAGAATACCTCCGCCGCTGCTATCCATGACATTCAGCAGCCAGAGTTTCACCTTGAATTTCAGCTTGCCGTCGATGAAGCTCATCTCTGCCCCCACCGGAAGTATCAGTACCAGAAGGATAAGTCCGGACACTGCAAGCAGTATAAACAGCAGAATTTTCAGTACGATCATTCCTGCGGCTCCTTTCAAAACTATTCTTCTGTCGTGATCTCCGTATCGTCATCTGTTGGAGTACTTCTGTCGGGGAGCGGAGGAAGCTCAGAAAGCGAGCCAAGTCCGAAACTCCTCAGAAAGACGGGGGTAGTTCTGTAGACAATGGGTTTTCCGGGAACATCAAGGCGTCCTGCCTCCTCCACCAGTCCCTTTTCAACGAGATTATTCACCACCGAGGAGCTGTCGATCCCTCTTACATTTTCCACAAATCCCTTTGAAACAGGCTGATTATAGGCGATTATAGTAAGTACCTCCATTGCCGCATTTGAGAGCGGAGTACTGCGCTTTGTTTCAAGTGCGGCGCGTATCCGGGGAGCAAATTCCTCTCTTGTACACATCTGGTAGCAGCTTTCCAATTTTTTTATGCAGATGCCGCTGCCGCAGTCATCATAGCGGTCATTAAGGAGCTTTATCATGGAGGAAAGGCTTGACTGATCCACCTCACAGGCTTCGGAGAGGCGATAGATCTCCACGGGCTCGCCGCTTGCAAAGAGGACTGCCTCTATTGCGCCGAGTTTTTCTTTGATCTCCACGATCTTCCCCCTCCGTTTCTACCTTTAAAATATATAGTGGAATTGTCATCGCTTATGGTTATCCTGCCCGAGCGTGTAAGCTCCAGTACGGCGAGGAATGTCGCAACTCTTGCTGAGCGGTCGGTAAGTCCCTCATACAGCTTGTCCATTGCTACCTCCCCCACGCAGTACAGCTCACGGAGGATATGCACCACCTTACTCATAACGGAAACGATACGTCTTTTGACGACTGAGTTTATTTTATTCTCAATGTGCTTTTTCCGCACCTCACGGTTAAGCTCATCGGCAGAGACGGCATAGTATGCCAGCGCAAGTCTCTCCGGCTCATGAACAAGAGTATATGTCATATCCACCGGGATCTTCATAGGCTTGCGGACGAATATATCCCCTCCGATAAATGCTCCTGCAAGCTGAGCGGCAGCAACTTTACAGAGCGAGTATTCAATGAGTGCGCCCTCAAGCTCCTTTTTGAGCTGTTCAGCCTCCTCCGGTTTGGGCAGGAGGGAGGCAGTTTTTATATAGATCAGCCGGGCAGCCGTTTCGAGGAATTCTCCTGCAAGCTCAAGATCCTGTTCATGAGCCGCTTCGATATAAAGGAGATACTGTTCAAGCAGCTTGGATATCTCAATATCCCAAATATTCAGCTTATGCTTGGCAATAAGGCTGAGCATCAGGTCGAGCGGTCCTTCAAAGACCTCCAATTTAAATGAGATCGTTTCCATATTATTTTCCGAAGACTGCCGGTACCCATGCAGTCAGATATCCGAGTCCCGTACCGACAAGGTCTATCAGCCAACCAAGAGGATCAAGCAGTCCGCCCGTAAGATACGGCATAAAGAACAGTGCAAAAAGGATCAGCGGAGAGATCTGATTTATTATTGTCATGTTTGAATAATACCACCTGTTGAACTTGTTGCCCGTACAGAAATGCAGGATAACAAAGCCGTCAAGAGGAGGCAGCGGCAGAAGACTGATAACTCCGAGGCAGATGTTTATCTGAGCAAGGATCGAAAGTACCATTAGTATGCAAAAGGCGAAGTTAAGCCTGTTTTCACTGCTTAGCGCAAAATTGCCGAATGACGGGATACAGCTGAGGACACGGAAGATAAATTGGCAGAGCACTGCCGAAACAAAATGCGTCAGAGGTCCTGTCAGGGAGATTATTATGACACCCTTGCGGTAATTTCTCATTCGGTTGGGGTTTATGGGAAGCGGCTTTGACCAGCCGAATCCGCACAGGATTATAGCGAGCGCACCTATGGGATCAAGGTGTACGAACGGATTCAGAGTTATGCGTCCTTCAGTTTCAGCAGTATCGTCCCCCAATTTTGACGCAACGATGCCTTTGACCGAGTTCACCACAGGCATTACCATAAGGAGCATCAGTATTCTGGAAAAATATTTCAAAAAAATTGTTAAAGTATCTAACATCAAAGCACCTCATTTACAATGTACATAAACTATTATACTATATTCTAACAGATATTTCAAGTAAAACAAGAAAAATTATTGCTCAAAAAAATTTTTTTCTGTTTTTTTCAGAAAACACTTGCATTTTTCTGATGAATATGGTAAAATGTATATGTTGTACTTTTTCAGGGGGTGCTTTCACTGAAAAGCAGTCCGCACAAAGTACATTATTAAGGCGACCTCTAAAAACCTGTTTGGTTGAGCAAAAATCATAAATACACGATTACAGTGAGATCTCGTGAAGATACGCACTACCGGCCTTCTCAGAAGAGGTTTTTAGAGGTTGCCTTATCTATTTAAGGAGGTGCAGCCTGATGGCAAAGTGTGAGATCTGCGGCAAGGGTGTTGCTTTCGGCATCAAAGTTTCCCATTCCCACAGACGTACAAACAGAACATGGAAGCCTAACGTAAGACGTGTTAAGGCTATAGTCAAGGGAACTCCTTGTCATATTTACGCCTGCTCAAGATGCCTGCGTTCCGGCAAGGTTGAAAGAGCTTGACTTCATGTTTAACAAAAATCAGAGGTAAGAGATCGAAGATCGTATCCGGAAGATAAGCGATCACACGCACGAGCTTACAGATACATCGACAGCGGTTCGCCGCTGATGTCTACTGCCTCCGTATGCAGAAGAGCTGCCCCGCTATGCCGAGGCAGTTTTTTTGTTTTTTAAGAGAAAACTCTTGAAAACATAGTAAACCTATGGTATAATAATATATAGACAGTCTCAAAACTGCTCGGACAAGAAAAATCAGGATAGCAGCGCAGAAAATTTTGCGAAAGCTGCGCAGTTTAATGATACTGACAGGAGGATAAAATATGAAAATATCAACAAAAGGAAGATATGCTCTGCGAATGCTCTATGATTTGGCTTTACACTCCGAAGACGGGTTTATATCATTGAAGGATATCGCCGAGCGTCAGAATATCTCAAAAAAATATCTTGAACAGATCGTTCCGCTGCTCAGCAGGAACGGCTGTCTTAAAACAAATCGTGGAAATAAAGGCGGTTATATGCTGAACAAATCGCCGTCAGAGCATACTGTCGGCGAAATACTTCGTGCTACCGAGGGAAATCTCGCTCCGGTCTCCTGTCTGGAATGCACTCCCAATGAATGTCCGAGAGCAGATGAATGCTCAACACTCTTTGTGTGGGAGGGACTGTATAAAGTCATCACGTCTTATCTCGACAGCATCACTCTTCAGGATATAATCGACCACGTCTCAAAAAAATCGGGAGACGATTACTGCATATAATACCGCACAAAAGCGTATCTGTACGGGTACGCTTTTTGTATATTGTGCATACTTCCACAAAAAATTTACTGAAAATTCATAAAAATTCACCTCAGACACTTGCAAAATTCCGGAAAATAGTGTAAAATAATATCGGAGTAGTCTGCGCTCCTGAGCTGTCGGCAGGATCACTCTTTTATGCTCACCGGAGCTGATGACTCTTTACAGACTGTATTTTATTACGAAAGGATGTCATACCCATGGCAGGATTAAACAAGGTAACTGTAGAAGACATTAACGTTAAGGGCAGAAAGGTGCTCGTAAGAGTAGACTTCAATGTTCCTCTCAAAGACGGCGTTATCACAAACGATAACAGAATTCAGGCAGCTCTCCCCACTATCAACAAGCTCGTGGAGAACGGTGCCAAAGTCGTTCTGTGCTCTCACCTCGGCAAACCCAAGAACGGTCCTGAGGAGAAATTCTCACTTGCTCCTGCGGCTGCAAGACTGGCTGAGCTCGTAAACACTAAGGTAACATTTGCTGCTGACGATAACGTTGTTGGCGAAAATGCAAAAAAGGCTGTTGCTGAAATGGCTGACGGCGAGATCGTTGTTCTTCAGAACACAAGATTCCGTGGTGCTGAGGAGACAAAAAACGGCGAGGAATTCTCAAAGGAGCTTGCAGATCTCGTTGACGGTGAGATCTTTGTCATGGATGCTTTCGGCTCTGCACACCGTGCTCACGCTTCCACAGCAGGTGTTACAAAATTCGTAAAAGAGACAGCAGTCGGCTATCTCATGCAGAAAGAGATCAAGTACCTCGGCAATGCCGTTGAAGTCCCCGAAAGACCTTTCGTTGCTATTCTCGGCGGCGCAAAGGTAGCTGATAAGCTCAACGTTATCTCCAACCTCCTTGAAAAGTGCGATACGCTCATCATCGGAGGCGGTATGGCATATACCTTTATAAAGGCTAACGGCGGATCTATCGGAAAATCTCTCGTTGATGATGAAAAGCTCGACTACTGCAAGGAAATGCTCGCTAAAGCTGAACAGCTCGGCAAGAAGATACTTCTCCCCGTTGATACTGCTGTCGCTGCATCATTCCCCGATCCGATAGATGCTGAGATCACTGTAGAGAACGTTGATGCTGACAAGATCCCCGCTGAAAAAATGGGACTCGATATCGGCGTTAAAACTCAGGAGCTTTTCGCTGAGGCTGTAAAGACTGCAAAAACCGTTGTATGGAACGGTCCTATGGGCGTATTTGAGAATCCCGTTCTCGCTAAGGGAACTATCGCTGTTGCAAAGGCTCTCGCTGAGACAGACGCTACAACGATCATCGGCGGCGGAGATTCTGCTGCTGCTGTTATGCAGCTTGGATTTGCTGACAAGATGAGCCATATCTCAACAGGCGGCGGAGCTTCTCTCGAATACCTTGAGGGCAAGGTACTTCCCGGCGTTGCAGCTATCGCTGAAAAGTAATTCGATCAACAGGGCGGATAGAAATATTCGCCCTATTACAGAAGGGAAACAAAAATGGGAATATTGAAAAAAGTGCTTTATAAACTCGCAGGGACAAACGAGGAGATTCAGCAGATCTACGTTGAAAAAGGACCATGCAATGAATATATAGATGCTCTTATGGCATTTCAGAAAAAGCCTTCCGGTTTTGACAAGTGTCTGAATGCTGATATGCTTATTTCTCTTGAACGCTATGATGAGGCTGAGGAGCTGCTCAACAGCGTAAAGATAAATGCTTTTTCCGATGACGATATCAAGAGCATGGGAAATTATGTGAAAGCAAATCTTTATTTACGTACAGGCAGAAGAGAAGAAGCAGGGGAAATATTTCACAAAAATGAAAAATTGTTTGAGATCTATTTTCAATCGCCGTCAAAAATGAGGTATTTTGGTGCATACTTAGATCTTGCGGCTGATATCGTCTCCGGTGAGGGTGACGAAAAAGGCGCAATGTATCATATCGGCAGAATGAGGAATTGGTCGCAGAAATACGAGCCGAACTTCCCCGTTATGTCAAGGATCTCATATGTCAGGGTACTTAAAAATCTCGGTATCGAAAAAGAAATTTTTCAGGCTGAATATGATTCGACAAAAAGCTTTATCGAAAACTATGACGGCTATAAAATGCAGTGGCAAAAGGAAAATATGCTTGATCAGCTTGAAAAGGCCGCAAAATAATTATGTTAAGGAGTAATTTCAATGAATAAATCCGTAAGAAAGGCTGTAATTGCCGGAAACTGGAAAATGAACAAGACACGCCCGGAGGCTAAGGAGCTCCTTGAAGCTGTCAAGCCTCTCGTTGCAAATGCTGAGGGCAATGTTGAAGTGATCGCCTGCGTGCCTTTCACAAACCTTGAAACAGCTATCAACACTACGTCAGGCTCTAACGTAAAGGTCGGCGCTGAGAACGTTCACTTCGAGAAAAGCGGTGCTTTTACCGGCGAGATCTCTGCTGATATGCTGGTCGAACTGGGCGTTGAGTACGTTGTCATCGGTCACAGCGAGAGAAGACAGTATTTCGGCGAAACTGACGAAACCGTCAACAAGAGGACTGTTGCCGCTCTGAATGCCGGTCTCAAGCCGATCGTCTGCGTTGGTGAGCTTAAATGGGAACGTCAGTGCAACATAACCGAAGAAGTCATCGCCCGCCAGATCAAGCTCGATCTCTGGTCACTTACTGCCGAGCAGGTAAAGAACGTCATTATCGCATATGAGCCGGTATGGGCTATCGGAACAGGTTTGACGGCTACTCCCGATCAGGCTGAGGAAGTCTGCGGTTTCATTCGTGCGCAGCTTGCAAAGCTCTACGATCAGGCAACTGCTGATGCTGTAACTATCCAGTACGGCGGCTCAATGAATGCGGGAAATGCCGCTGAGCTGCTTGCAAAGCCGAACATTGACGGCGGACTTATCGGCGGAGCATCTCTCAAAGCTGCTGATTTCAATACTATCGTTCAGGCTGCTGTAAACGGCTGATCGCAAAAAAATCTAATTTGAAAGGGTTTTAACAATGTCAAAAAAACCTGTGGCGCTTATAATTATGGACGGTTTCGGCTACAATCCCGATGATTACGGCAATGCTATAACTGCGGCGAAAAAGCCGAACCTTGACAAATATATGAAAGGTCCGCACACTCTTATCGGTGCAAGCGGTCTTGATGTGGGACTTCCTGACGGACAAATGGGCAACTCTGAGGTAGGTCATACGAATATCGGTGCAGGACGCATCGTTTACCAGATGCTCGTTAAAATTTCAAAGGATATCAAAGACGGAGTTTTCTTCAAAAATAAGGCGCTCCTTGATGCAATGCAGAGCTGTAAGGAGAAAAATTCTGCACTTCACCTCATGGGACTTCTCTCTCCCGGAGGAGTTCACAGTCATATGGAGCATCTCTTCGGTCTTATTGAAATGGCAAAGAAGAACGGTCTTGACAAGGTGTATATCCATGCCTTTCTTGACGGACGTGATGTTCCTCCCTCATCTGCCGCCGAATATATGGCAGAGACTGTCGCTGAGCTGAAAAAGATCGGTCTCGGAAAAATAGCTACTATCTCAGGAAGATATTACGCTATGGACAGAGATAACGCATGGGACAGAGTTGAAAAGGCATACGCTGCACTCGTTTACGGAGAAGGCGTTCAGGAGAGCGATCCTGTTCAGGCAATAGAAAATTCATATGAAAATAAGATCACCGATGAATTTATGCTCCCGACAGTAATAGCCGGCGGAGCACAGATAAAAGCCGATGACAGCATCATATTTTTCAATTTCCGTCCCGACCGTGCAAGGCAGATCACACGCTCATTTGTTGATCCCGAATTTACCGGATTTGTCAGAAAGAACGGTTTCTTTCCGGTACAATTTGTCTGCATGGCTCAGTACGATGCCGCAATGCCGAACGTTACAGTAGCATATCCTCCCGAGCAGCTCTCCATGACAATGGGTGAGTATCTCTCGAAGATAGGAAAAACACAGCTTCGTATCGCTGAGACTCAGAAGTACGCTCATGTCACATTTTTCTTCAACGGCGGTGAGGAAAAGCAGTTTGAGGGCGAAGACAGGATACTTATCAAGTCGCCTGATGTTCCCACATTCGATCTGAAACCCGAAATGAGTGCATATGAAGTTTGTGATGCCGTTGTGGAGGCGATCAACTCAGACAAGTACGATGTGATCATACTCAATTACGCAAACTGCGATATGGTGGGACATACGGGAGTTTTTGATGCTGCTGTTGCAGCTGTTGAAGCTGTTGACGAGTGTGTCGGAAGAATGACAGAGGCTATCCTTGCAAAGGGCGGAGCTGCGCTGATAACCGCTGACCACGGCAACGCTGATAAAATGTATGAGCCGGACGGCAGCCCATTTACCGCACACACCACCAATCCTGTTCCCCTTATCGCTGTGGGAGTTGATGCTGAGCTCCGTGAGGGCGGTGTTCTTGCCGATCTTGCGCCAACTATGCTCGATATTATGGAGATCCCTCAGCCTGAGGAAATGACGGGAAGATCACTTCTTATAAGAAAATAAGACGGCACTTTGTGCTGTCTCAACGTACGGGCTGCTGCAAAAATGCGGCAGCCTGATTTTTGGAGGTCAGTATGAATAATCCCGAAAGCAGGAGAAGTATATTTTTTCCTTTCCGAGCAAAACAAAAAAATCAAAAAATAACCGGCAAAGCAAAAATTAGATTTCTCCTGCTTTCGGGATTATTCACCGCATTGCTCTCCGGCTGCGCAGGCAAAGAGCAGCCTGTCACTCGTGATGTCTTCGCCATGGACACATACATGACTCTCACAGCAACAGGGAAAAATTCCGAAAAAGCTCTTGACGAAGCTGAAAAGAGGATCACTGAACTCGAAAAGCTTTTTTCCGTGACTTACGACGGCAGTGACATCAGCCGCATCAACAATAACGGCACAGCGGAAATTTCTCCCGATACTTACGAGATCATAAAAAAAGCACTCGATATGAACGCTGAAACAAACGGCGCACTTGATATCACCATGTATCCCTTGGTCAAGGCGTGGGGGTTCACTACAGAGGAGTACAGAATTCCCGAAAGTGACGAGATATCGCATCTGCTTGAACATTCCGGCTGTCAGAATATCACTCTTTCGGAAGATTCCGTCTCTTTGACCGAGGACTGTATGATCGACCTCGGCTCTCTCGCAAAAGGATACACCGGTGACGAGATCATGGAAATTTTTCGGGAGTATTCCATAGATTCGGCAATAATCAACCTCGGAGGAAATGTGCAGACTCTCGGAAAAAAGCCTGACGGCTCGCTTTGGCGTGTGGCTGTGAGAGATCCGTTTTCTCCAGACAGCGATATGTGCATTGTTGAAGTTGAGGACAAGGCTGTGATCACCTCCGGTAATTACGAGCGGTTCTTCATAGGTGATGACGGCAAAAGCTACTGGCACATAATTGATCCGTCAGACGGATATCCTGCGGATAACGGCATTGTTTCCGCAACAGTCATAGGCGAAATCGGCAGCGAATGCGATGCGCTCTCCACGGCACTTTTCGTAATGGGATACGAAAAAGCTGTTGAATATTGGCTCAGTGATCCCGGCTTTGACATGATACTTGTCCTTGATGATGGGGAGATCTTCTATACCGAGGGATCAAACATAACTTTTCCCAATGCCGATGCTCAGGTGATCAATCGTGAATAAAAAGGTTAAAATCTGTTTTGCAGTGATAGCAGTGATCTTTATACTCTCCTCTGCCGCCTCATTTTTTGTACTTCGTTCACGTGAGCATCGCTCCGGCAGCAGGCGTGAGGTTCTTATCCTCCTTGACAACAAGGTCATCTACCGCATAGATCTTGACAGCGAGCACGACCGTACTTTTCGTATCGACTGCGGAAACGGCCGGAATGACGTTACTATCGAAAACGGGCAGATACGTATTTCTGATGCTGATTGCCCGGATCAAACCTGCGTAAAAACCGGAGAGCTGCGCAATCTGCTCCCGATCGTTTGCCTTCCTCACAAGCTGGTGATACGATTTGCAGACGAGGAGTGATCTGCCGTGAAAATTAAAAAACTGACTGAGCTTTCACTGCTGACGGCATCTGCGCTCATAATTTTTATCGTGGAGATGCGTTTCCCCGATATTATCCCTGTTCAAGGAGTAAAACCCGGTCTTGCAAATATAATAACCGTATATGCTGTCTATAAATATGCTCCGTCAGAGGCGGCACTCGTTCTGCTTGCAAGAATATTACTGGGGAGCGTATTTACGGGGAATATCTCCGCACTGCTGTACAGTTTTTCCGGAGCGGTCCTCTGCCTTGCCGGAATGATCGTTTTCAGCAGAATTATCCCCATCGAATATCTGTGGCTGTGCAGCATCATCGGCGCAATACTCCATAATACCGGACAGATACTCGCTGCTGCTGCGATAATGAAAACTCCGACAGTTTTTGCATACTACCCGATCTTGCTGACAGCAGGCTGCATCGCCGGAGCGTTTACCGGAATATGCGCACAGCTTATTATCAAAAAGATCGGCAAAAAGAAAGGAGAGTGATCTATTATGATAAAAAAATTTTTCCCGATGGCTGCGGCTGCCATTTTTCTGCTGACATCAGCCTCATGCGGACGTGTGATAAAAACAGCCTCCATAGATGATACCACGCCAACAAAGCTAACAACTACAGAACCTCCGACTTCTGATGCAACGACATCTGCACCTGCCGTGACAACTCCTGTAACGACAGAGCCTGTCACAGATGTAAAAGCTCCAAAGGGCAATATTTATGACTGTAACGGTCAGCTGCTCCTTACCAATGAAAATATAGGCAGTACCGTGAGAAGGCTTTCCACAGCAGATTATGCCGTCTCCTTTGCGAACATACTGACGACTATGTCAGACGGCTATGATACTGCATTCGAGGAGATACTTACTTCCGGAGATACTTCCGTCGGGCAGTCGATTCAGCTTACACTTGATGCAAACGTCCAGAATTCCGTGTATAAGTATATGGAGAGCATGAATATCAAAGGTTCTGTTGTGGTCATGAGAACGGACGGCTCAATACTGTCGCAGGTGTCATACCCGTCGTATGATCCGAACGTCCTTTCAAGTCAGGAGTACGACGAAAATCTTGCATGGGGCGAATACGGCAATAAGGCTTTCCAGAATTTTGAACCCGGCTCGTGTTTCAAGATAATGTCGGAGGTCATTGCTGACAAGCACGGCGTGACCGTCCTGTACGATGAGGGCGAATGGAAATATGACGATACCTCTATCGTAAACTGGGATCACGACACAAATTTCAGCTATCCCATCAGCGAGCGCACTCTTACCTCGGCATTCGTGAACTCCAGCAACATTTTCTTTGCCAAAGCTTTCGACCGGATAGGCACAGAGGACGTGCTGAACGATCTTGACAACATTTTCCATTTTGTGACGGATATAGAGTGTGATTTCGGCGATCTCAGCAATAATGTCGAGATCAACTGTGCCGATGATCTGCGGCGGACGGCTTTCGGACAATCATATGTCCTGACCTGTCCCATATATCTTGCGGCTTTGGGACGTGAGGCTGTTTTCGGAGATATGGTTCGCCCATTCGTTCTGAAAAGCGTGGTCGATACCGATTCTCCGTCAACTGTTATAGCTCAGGGAAGCCGGCCCGGTGAGGTCATAGCATCTATTCCCGCTGAATACCGACAGAATCTCCTTGACGGAATGCTGAACGTTGCCTCAAATCTTGGCGTATCTGTTCCGGGATATACGCTCTACGCAAAGACAGGAACTGCCGAAACGTGGGAGGGCGATTTTCTCTACATAACCGGCTGTCTCAAAAATAATAATGATGACGGTTCGCAGGTATACTCGGATTATTCGGGATATAAGGACTCCGGTTCATATGTGATCGTAATGCAGGTGCGCAATCCCGAGGAGCACGGTTTCAAATTTGCAAGCGAATCATCAAGGCTTTATCAGGGAGTAATTGAAACTATTCTGAATTCGTAAATGCAGCAGGTTTTCATTCCCTTGTATTTTTCAGAAGATAAGTACAATCCTAACGTTGATGAGTACGCTCATCATTGGAGGTGCTTATATGAACGGACATGATATGCCTGTAGGACTCGGCATGGCGCTTGCTATGAATCCCGAAGCGATGCAGAAATTCTCTTCACTGAATGACAAACAGAAGTGGGAGGTCGTCAGCGGCGTTCACGCAGTTGACTCACGTGAGGAAATGAAGCGCTATGTGGAAAATATAATTACAAGATATTAACAAAACAGAAGCTGTTTCAGTACGAAGCAGCTTCCTTGTTTATACTGATTTCATTCTAAAAGCCGTGCAAAATTTGCGAATAGACTGTGCCTTTTACAAGGAAAAGGGACGAAGCCGTACTGACGTACGTCGAGTCACTTTGACGCAGTAAAAGGTGCATGATCTTCGCAAAGATTCTCGGTTTTTAGAGTGAAATTAGTATTAGTATCTGTCAAAGGTTATGATCGTCTCAAATTCCTCGCATTTTTCGGCAAGACGTTCATCAATGAGCCTTTTGATCTCCCCGTCAGTCAGAGATGTTTCAAACGGTACAGAAAGATCAAAAACAAGCTTTGTACTGCTCTCGCAGTCCACAATTCTGAAATCGTGATAGCTGAGAGCGCTGTCAATGCCTTTGAGTATTTTCGTCATCAGCGTGCGGCATTCATCGACACGCTCATCATCAATGGCTACCGGATCCATATGGATAGTCATGTATATACCAAGTTTCTCAAATATCGTATGCTCAAGATCGTCAACCGCCTCATGAGCATTTATAAAGCTCTCAGTACTGCATATCTCTGCATGACAGCTTCCTATGACCTTTGCAGGTCCGTAATTGTGTATGATTATATCGTGAACTCCTATAATACGGGGATCGTTTTCGGCAAGCTTTTTTATCCTGCCTATATCATCGGGATCGGCAGGCTTTCCGAGTATCTCATCAACAATATCACGTATCATCTCATATCCCGATTTTAAGATGAACAGCGATACAAGCACACCTGCAATACCGTCAACAGGTGCATTGATGAACCCGGACAGCAGCAGCGAAACAAGTGCCACAAACGTGGATACAGCATCATTCCGGCTATCCTGAGAAACTGCCTCCAGCACTATAGAACCGATCTTTTTTCCGAGAAATTTGTTGAAAAAGCTCATCCAAAGTTTCACACCGATAGAGCTTACAAGCAAAATAACAGAAACTGCACTAAGCTTTACATCTTCCGGTCGGATAATTTTTTCTGCGGAATCTCTGAAAAGTCCTATTCCCATTACGCAAATTATCACCGCAATAAACAGAGAAGTGAGATACTCCATGCGTCCGTGACCGAACGGATGAGAGCGGTCTGCCGGTTTTGCGGCGATCTTGCAGCCAAGAAGCGTCACCATGCAGCTTGCACAATCAGAGAGGTTGTTGAACGCATCTGAAAGTACGGCTATCGAGTTTGAGAGGAGCCCGGTGATGAGCTTTACCGAAAACAAAAGTATATTGCAGCATATTCCGATAATGCTGCTGAGTGAAAAATACTGCTTGCGTACTGTCGGTTCTTTGATGTTTTCCGGATCTTTGATAAATAGTTTTACAAGTAATCTGCTCATGTATCTACCTCTTTAGAGAAATTATCTTATTCTATCATATTTATGCGAAGTTGTCAATATGAACCTTGACAATAATTTCTCAATGTAGTATAATACTTTTATCAGGAATTTTTCCGGAATACTTCCCCATACGAAAGAATGTGTTTGTATGAAAATTATCCTTGCTTCAGCCTCTCCAAGGCGGAGAGAGCTGATGAAACTGATAACCAACGATTTTGAAACTGTGCCCTCCGGCTGTCCGGAAGATCTGCCTGCGGATATAGCTCCGCTTGAAGCACCGGTATATCTTGCCGAAAAAAAAGCCGGTGATGTTTTGAAAAAACACCCCGACAGCATTATAATAGGCTGCGACACGGCAGTGATATGCGGCTCTGATATACTCGGTAAACCGCAGAATAAAGCCCAATGCCGTGAGTTTATGGAGCTTCTTTCCGGCAGGACACATCAGGTCGTCACAGGCTGCTGCATAATGTACAAAGATACGGTAAACTCCTTTTCGGTCGTTACCGATGTGACGTTCCGCCGCCTTGACAATGATGAAACAGAGGCATATATCTCCTCGGACGAACCGTACGACAAAGCCGGAGGCTACGGTATCCAGGGGAAAGGCGCACTCCTTGTCGAAAAGATCAGCGGTGACTATTTCAATGTGGTCGGACTGCCTGTTTCCCGTCTTTATCAGGAGTTAAAAAATATTATAAAGGAGAAAATGATATGAACTCAACAGCGTTTCATAATGCAGATATTCTTGTTCCTGCTCCCTTTGTGGATATGCAGAAATGGGCAGTTATTGCCTGCGATCAGTACACCGGCGAGCCTGAATACTGGGAGAGCGTGAATAATTTTGTGGGAGATGCCCCCTCTGCCCTTGACCTCATTCTCCCGGAGCTTTATCTCGGTCAGCCTGACGTTTCAGAAAAAATAGAGGATATCCACAAGTCAATGGAGCGCTGTCTCCGTGATAATATATTCAATGAATATAAAAATGCCATGATCTATGTGGAACGCACTCAAAGCAACGGTATCAGGCGTCAGGGCATTGTGGGGGCGATAGATCTTGAAAAATATGACTTCTCAAAGGGAAGCACCTCTCAGGTACGTGCAACAGAGGCTACCGTCATCGAGCGTATTCCCCCACGTATAAAGGTGAGACAGAATGCCCTGCTTGAACTGCCGCATATTATGATACTCATTGATGATCCGGACTGCACTGTAATTGAGCCTGTCGGAGAAAAAAGCTCAGACTTTGAAAAGCTGTATGATTTCACGCTGATGAAAGACGGAGGGAGCATAAAAGGCTATCTCCTTGATGAAAAGCTTCAGGAGAAAATTGATGCCGCACTTGTTGCACTTGCGTCAGAAACTCCTGCTGAAAAATACGGCATTGATACGTCTGATGTTCTGCTGTTTGCAATGGGCGACGGAAATCACTCCCTTGCGACCGCAAAGGAATTCTACGAGCAGCTTAAAGCCGCATCTCCGGATAAAGATCTCTCCGGCCACCCTGCACGCTATGCTCTCGCTGAGATCGTCAACCTCCACAGCCCTGCACTTCAATTTGAGGCTATACACCGCCTTGTATACGATGTTGATGCGGACAGTCTCATGAATTCCATGACTAAGGAGCTTGCTCTGTCAGAAGATAACGTTTCAGATCAGTATGTCATCTGTGCATGGCATGGGCAGGAGAAAAAATTCTTCATAGGCAATAAGTCCTCTAATCTCTCTGTTGGTTCGCTCCAGAACTTCCTTGATTCTTACATCAAGGAAAACGGCGGCTGCATCGACTATATCCACGGCAGCGATACCGTCCGCAGTCTTGCAAAAAGGCACTCAGGCATTGCGTTTATCCTGCCTGATATGGATAAATCGCAGCTCTTCCCGACCGTTATAAGCGATGGTGCGCTCCCACGCAAGACATTCTCAATGGGTCATGCGCAGGATAAGCGGTTCTACATCGAAGCAAGAAAGATCACTCTGAAATGATCAATACTTCTTTGTATTAAGTATCCTGATCGAATTCATAATGAGGAGCATAGCCGTTCCCGAATCGGCAAAAACCGCAAGCCACATATTCGGATGACCGATCAATCCGAGGACAAGAACGGCTGCTTTGACCACAAGGGCAAATATTATATTCTGATATGATATCTTCAACGCTTTATCCGCTATTTTCTTTGCCCTGACCACAGATTCCGGCTCAGAGTTCATGAATACAGCGTCTGCCGCTTCAAGTGCGAGGTCAGCACCCGTCTGCATTGCTCCCCCAACATCGGCTCCGGCAAGCACAGGGCCATCGTTGATACCGTCTCCCACGAACATAACCGCACCGCTTTCCCTGCGGATATCCTCAAGGCGTTCAAGTTTCTGCTGCGGCATAAGACCTCCCCATGAACCGTCCAAGCCGAGTTCTTCTGATACAGCCTGTGCATTTTCCGGTCTGTCGCCGGTCATCATATAAGTCCTGATACCCATTTTTTTCAGATTTGATATTGCCTCACGAGATGTTTTTTTCACAGAATCCGACACAACGATACGTCCCTCAGCAACGCCATTAACTGAGATATAAACTTCACTGCCTATGGCGATCTTCTCAGCAGTGGGGAGCTTTGTTCCCTTTTCGTTCATAAGCCGCTCATTGCCGCAGAGCACTCCCCTGCCCTGCAAAACAGCTTCAATTCCCCTGCCGGCAAGCTCACACGAGGACTCCGGTCCGGTCAGTGAGATACCTCTTGCGGCGCAGCATTCCGCTATACTCACTGCTACCGGGTGGAGCGATACCTGCTCACAGCTTCCGCAGATCTCAAGGAGTTCATCTTCGCTCATACTGCCGAAACTCTCTATCTTCGTGACACTGAAACTTCCGTTGGTGAGCGTTCCAGTTTTGTCGAAAATTATGCTCCTGACCTTTCCGAGTGCCTCAACGGAGTCCCCACCCTTGAAAAGTATTCCCAGCTTTGAGGCGGCACCTATTCCGGAAAAATATGCAAGAGGGACACTTAGTACAAGCGCACACGGGCAGCTTATTACAAGAAATGTCAGCGCGGAGTGTATCCACCTGTTCCATTCGCCCGTTATGAGAGACGGCACTATCGCTGTGAGGACTGCCGCAGCTATCACCGCCGGAGTGTATATCTTTGCAAATCTTGTGATAAAACGCTCTATTTTCGGCTTTCCGGCAGATGCGTCTTCTATTGCCTCAGCGACTTTAGATATCATGGAGTCTTTCACTGCCGCCGTAACTCTCACCGTAAATGTATCTGAGAGATTTATACAGCCCGACATTACCTGATCTCCCTGATTCACCGTCAGCGGAACAGGTTCGCCGTTTATAGCCGAGGTATCTATCCGTGAGCTTCCCGATTCGACAACACCATCAGCGGCAATGCGCTCGCCCGTTCTTATGCGGATAATGTCCCCGACCCCGATCTCCTCCGAATTTACACGCATGAATTCACCGTCACGAAGCAGATCAGCCTCATCGACTTTCAACGCCGCTGCCTCCGTGATAGCCTTGCGGCTTCGGGATACGGCAAACTCCTCAAACATCTCGCCTATACGGAAAAAGAGTACGACACCAACAGCTTCAAAAAGCTCTCCTATGGCGAAAGCTCCGAGAGTGGCAACTGTCATGAGAGTGTTCTCATCGAAAAAATTAAGGCTCTTTATGTTTTTGACCGTGGCAAAAAGCACGTTATATCCAAGCAGCAGATACGCACAGCCGCAGAAAATCAGCTCAGGAAGCTCCATATGGAGTACTTTCCCGAAAATTATTGCCCCGATGAATAATACAACTCCTGCCGCAAAGGTAATTATGTCGATGCGCTTATTTTCAGTTTCATGGGAATGACCATGACTGTGTTCGTGTTCTGAGCTATGCTCACCGTGACAGGAGTGCTCATGGTGATGAAGCTCCTCGATCACAGGCTCATCGGCAGATATAACGACTCCCGGCTCAATGGCTGCGGCTGTCTTATTCATGGCACTGAGGAGATCGCTGCCAAGCTCTCCCCTCACCCTTATTTTTTTCAAAGGAAATATAAGTACCGCAGATTCTACGCCGTCAAGCTTGTTGATAGCCTCCTCTATTTTTGCACCGCAATGGGCGCAGTCGAGATTGCTTATATAGAATATCTTCTCCATGATCGGACGCTCCTTTCAAATATGAACATTTGCTCATATGTTTAATATATCATATTTCATTTCATTTGTCAATAGCTTACAGAGAAATTTTGTTAGTGTATGATAACAGTTTTATAAAATTTTTCAGATTTTTCTCGTCTTTTTCGCTCTCTGAGATCACTTGTATATGAAAGCCTTCAACACAAGCATCGGAAATACTGCGCAGACAAAGTGATGCATGGAGTCCTATCTCAATCTTTCTACGGAGGTGACGGTATTATGGTCGCATCAGTTCTTACAGAAAACAGCAATAAAGCCGCTTATGATGAGGTCAATGATCTGATAGAAGCTTGCAGCACTTCTAAAGAGTGCCTATGCACGCTCTACAATATGTTCAAGGATATGGTTTTTGCTATATCATTCGGAATTACCTCGGATTACCATCTGTCGGAGGACTGCGTTACCGAAACCTTTATCAGGCTCTCTCAGATAAAAAAAATCAACCGTTCCAAAGGTGACGGCAAGGGACTTATCATTACTGTCGCCCGAAATACTGCTCGGGAGCTCTATCGGAAATTCAGGAAAAACAGATCAGACCTGACATTGGACTTCTACTTCCGCAGCTACGGAGATCCGCAGGAAGTCATCGAAAACAGCCTGTTCGTCAATGAGCTGCTCAGCGAACTCAGCGATAAACAACGTCAGACAGTCGTTCTGAAATGCTGTGCGGAGCTTACGTTCAGAGAGATCGCAAAAATCATGAAATGTCCGGAATCCACAGCAAAATCGAGATACAAAAAAGCGATCGAAATTTTACAGGAAAAGGCAGGTGCATCAAAATGAAAAATTTTGATACGAATGAAAATCAAAAAATTGAAGATCTGCTGAAAAACCGAATGGAGGAGCTTTCTTCGTCCGTTGATTGTCTTGACAAGATAACATCAAGAGCTTTTCCCGAAAAAAATACGGATAATTCCGACTGTGGGATCACCGTTACAGGACTTGATAAGGTATACGAACAGAAAACGCTTGCAAAGGCTGCAAGGATAGTTGCATTGGCTGCGGCAGTTGTGCTCCTTGTGGGAATACTCCCGACAACGGCGTTTATAGGCAATCTGCAGGCATCTCTTGACAAAAACAGCGGCGGTCAGCAATTATACAGAAAGATCATAAGAGAAATAAATACAGAGATCGACAGCTTTGACTATCAGATCATTGATATGACGCTTCAGGATTATATACAAAACGATATCCTCATCTCTCCTATGTTTCCGTGTCCTTTCACTGACAACGGAATTGACGGAATGAATGTCAGACTTTTTATCAAGCAGTGCAAAGATATCCCCACCAATCAGGTATACGCTGTGGAATATAAAGGGGATTACAGCGACTCAAACTTTGCAGCCGCAGCAAGCTCAGGTGTAGAATTTTCAGAAAAAGAGATCGGGGAGCTGTCAAAAAGCGTTCCGGATTTTCCGGATAATGAGGAATTATGCGCAGAGGCAGTGGAAACGAGCTTCACAGCAGATCCCGATACACACACTCTCGTAAGAGACGGCGAAACTGTTTCAGCCGCAAGTTTCGACTACCGGATGTGGTTCAAAGATAAAAGGGGCATAAACCCGCTCACAGCCTCGGTGCTTCTCTATCACCCCGGAACAGGCAAAAGCGACAATTTTTTCCATGATATAGTTTCACGATATACGAAAAGCGAACAGACATATGATGTGCCGGACGATAATTGCTGGAAATATTCCGTCACCTACGATGGAAAATCCATTGATATGGCAGGCAGCTCCGGCTCAACAAAAACAAACCTTTTTGAGAACGTTTCCAATTATGATCTCGATCCTCAATTCAGATATGCCATGTTGGGAATTGATCCTGACGATATATCAGCTTCAGATGAATACCTGACAATAAAACAAGCATACGGTCTTTCATTGGCAACTATCGCATCAGTACCCATTCCAAAAAATGATGTCTCAATAAGCACGATTGCTGTATATTATACGAAAGGCTCTGACTCGGACATCGAAGTATATTTTTCCAAATCAACGCCATATAGTGTCATAACAAGCTATAATTTCAGTCAGGCTTTTTATCCGGGGGAATATGAAGAAAAGATGTTGAGAGAGAGATCTCTGCTCATATGAACCAAGAACAAATTGCTGCTTATATAGAGAGCGTCTGCTGCGCAGGCTACAAATCGGCTGCGCCAATTGCCGTCTCATACCAACCTTAGCGCTGCTTTCAGCGACAAAATTCCGATAGAATTTGTCTATCGGAGTTAAAAGGATCGGTACAACATTGAATACTGCACATCGCAAACAACGAAATTGCTGTTGAGTTTGCTTTTGTCGAACCGAGCGGTTACACAGTTTACTTTTAAGAGATGCTTTGCCCGAAAAATTGAAACACTTTATGCTGCTGATGCTTTTGATTGTTTCGGATCGGCTAAATATAAATATCGTCAACGTAAGAAAACCGGTGAATTTCCTTTCTCTGTTGTTGATTTTTTTAACAACGCTATTATCCGTTCTTCGCTGAGAAAAAAAGTTGCATTTTCAAAGCTGATATGTTATAATCTTATAGGAGACTCATTTACTGTCCGGACGATACTTCGCTCTTGTCCGTGAAATGCTCTCCTCGCTGCGTTTGATAAGGTTCAGCAGTGATGACGAATACTGAGCATAGTCCTTCTGGAGTGTTGCCGTGGTCACGTACAGCGTTTCAAAATTGTCCACGCAGTCGTTTCCGTCAAGTGCTATTCCGCTGGAGGCTGCCTTGATATTCGCCTCGCTCATTGAGACGATCGCATTTGCGCTGTCATTTGCGATGACCTTAGGTATGCGGAAAAGTTTCTGGTCGTTGTGCGGATTCGCATTGTACATGATCCTGAACAGCTTATACACCGTCAGCATCAGGTACGCAGAGACCTCCTTTATCAGCGTTATGCTGTTTGCCTTCTGCGCAAGACTGAACAGCAGGCTTATCGAATTATTGATGATCCTGCGGTTGAAGTTTATTATCTCCGGCGACGGCATTTTCAGTCTGTTGTTGCCGTCATCATCGGGAATATCCTCTATGGTGATGGTTTTTCCCTCCGGCTCGGGAGTTCTTCCCAGAAGATAATCGCAGGATACATTATAATAGTCAGCAATTTTGACAAGGAAATTAAGTCCGCATTCACGTATGCCCTTTTCATAGTGCGAAAGAAGTGCCTGTGAGATACCCAGATCGGTAGCCGCCTGCTTCTGGCTTATATGGCGTTCCTTTCTTTGAAGTGTGATAATTCTGGCAAAATCGGAATTCATGAGCGCATCCTCCTGATACTTCAGAAACCTTTTTCAAAGTTTCTTATTCTCCTAACAATATTATAATACTATTATAATACTGATTGTATAATTTGTAAATATGTTGTATCATGGAAAAAACACTGTTTTTATCGCTGCTTTTTGTTATTTTTGCTAAGAGTTAGAATTTTATGGGATTTTTTTGTGAAATATACCTAATTTGAAATATCTGCGCCGGCTTGGCGCAAAGGGAGTGATGATCATGAAAGGCTACAGAATAAGTGTGCTCCGCCATGGCAGCACCAATGCTAACGAAAAAGGAATATACATCGGCAGAACGGATACTCCCCTGTCTGACAAGGGAGCGGCAGAGCTTTGCTCAAAAATGGATATGTACGATTATCCGGCAGTTCATCGGGTGTATACCTCTCCGCTGAAAAGGTGTACCGAAACGGCGGATATACTTTTTCCCTGTACGGAGATACGCACTATCGACGACCTTGTTGAGGCGGACCTCGGCGAGTTTGAGAACAAAAGCTCCGAAGAGCTTGTATCACGTGAGGATTTCAAGGCGTGGCTCAAAGGAAACGTCCGTCCCACGGGAGGAGAAAGTCTTGAGGAGATGACGGCACGGACGTACAAAGCACTCCACGCCATGATAATCGACATGATGGATGACGGGATAACTCATGCGGCAGCCATAACTCACGGAGGACTTATCACCAATATGATGACCTGCTTCGGACTGCCGAAATATGCTCCCGGACAGCTTACCGCTGATTTTGGCGAGGGATTCGATATATTTGTAACGGCTCAGATGTGGATGAATTCACAGGCATTTGAGATACTGGGCTACTGTCCGTATAAAAAAATAGACGATGCATATGATGATCCGGCTGAATAATTCTCCAAAAATTACATAGAATAAGCACGATACCATGAGGAGGTGCGTGCTTGTGAAGGTTATGGAGCTTACAGGATATACCCGCCGTTTGCTAAGGGGAAAACGTCTCCGCACGCTGATGATATGTATGCTGCCTCTTGCGGCAGAGCTTTTCTTCCGGTCAGCAGAGGTCTGCGTATATGTGATGCTTCTTTATTTCGGAGAGCTGAAACCTCTCGGACTTTTTACGGGCGAGAGCGTTATACAGACCGCAGCAGTAATTATACTCACGCTCCTGCGCCTGACGATACTTGCACCGCTGACATTTGCCTGTGGGTACAAGCTCTGTGAAATAACGGGAAGAAAACGTCATATGAGGCTTTCACGGCTGCTGCTGAACAGGCATTTTTTCCGCAGGAGTCTCGGTGCGCTCCTGCTGACAAGGCTATTGGGGCTTGTTTCTCTTGTCCCGGCAGCATTTTTCGGGACGACCGCATATTCGCTGCTTATAAGAGCGAAAACTCCCGGAGAGCTTTTTCTGACTGCCCATGCAATGGTGCTGACTGCCGTATCTGTGGGAATATGGCTCAGTCTGAAACTTTCGCTTGTGCCTGTTCCGTTCCTTATGGCAATATGGGATAAGAGCGTATTCGGAACAGTGATACACTCTATAAAGCTGATGAGGGGCAGAAAAAAGCTGCTGATAAAGCTCATTGCCATATACGCCCCTTTAATGCTGACGTTAGTCGGACTGCCTTTTGCACTGCCTGAGCTGATGACAGCGATATCACTCAGCACCGACATATACATCAAGGAGGAGGAGTATCTTGAAGCTGAATTTCACCGTCAGGAGCCGGACAACGCTCCTGCATTTTCTCATGGAGGAAAAGGGCGTTTCAAGGCGGCTTCTGAATAAGCTGAAGCATCGGGAGCACGGCTTGACCTGTAACGGCGCTCCCATACGGAGCATTGATATTGTTGCTCCGGGCGATGTGGTCACTCTTTGGGCGGAGGACGAAAAATACCTTGAGCCTAACGGCAGTCTCCATGCTCCGGCGGCATATGAAAGTTCCTCACTGATAATATTTGACAAGCCGGGAGGAATGCCTGTTCACCCGTCCATAAAGCATCAGGGAGACACACTGGGAAACTATTTTGCATATCTGTTCCCAAAGCTGACATTTCGCCCGGTGAACCGTCTCGACAAGGACACCTCCGGACTGTGCATCATTGCAAAGAACGCATACGCTGCCGATCTGTTGCAGGGAAACTTCCGGAAACTCTACTATGCGGCGGTGCAGGGGAAACTCCCGGAATACGGGCGCATTGATGCTCCGATCGCAAGAGTGCGGGAGTCCATTATACAGAGATGTGTCCGTGAGGACGGTCAGCCGGCGGTGACGAATTTCCGACGCATTGCTTATCAGAACGGCTATTCGTTGGCAGAGGTGATCCCCGAAACAGGTCGGACACATCAGATAAGAGTTCATTTTGCACATATAGGCTATCCTCTTGCAGGAGATGATATGTACGGCGGAATGCGGCTGCATATCGGAAGACAAGCTCTTCACTGCGGAGAGGTGACATTCACAGAGCCTCTCACCGGAGAGAAGATCACTGTGAGATCGGAGATTCCGGAAGACATAAAAAATTTATTCAAGGGAGTTTTTGAAATGGATAAGATCGCAAGTTTTCAGGTAGATCATACAAAATTCGGCGTGGGAATGTACATCTCACGCATTGACGGCGATATTGTCACGTATGACGTCCGCATGGTAAAACCAAACGGAGGAAAGTACATATCGAATCCGTCACTTCACACTATCGAGCATCTTTTCGCTACCTATGCGAGAAATTCACACTTCGGAGATCATGTTATCTATGTAGGTCCAATGGGCTGCCGCACGGGATTTTATCTTCTTGTGAGAGATCTTCCCCACGCCGATGCAATCACATTGGTGAGAGAAGCATATGAATTTATAGCCGATTTTTCGGGTGAGATCCCCGGCTGCTCAGAGGCGGAGTGCGGAAACTATCTTGAGCATGATCTTGGATCGGCAAAGAGAGATGTACTTCCGCTGCTTAAAAAATTGGAGGGCTACACCGTGGAAATGCTTGACTATTCATGGCATTTTGGTAAAGAAATATTGTGATTTTTTGTGCAAGTATACAAAATTTCCTCAGATTCAGAAAAAGCTGCCTTATTTGCGTTGTATTTCAAAAAAAAGTTGCTATAATATTACAGTGTAACAGCTCTGTAACCAACAGGCGTGACGCTGTGACAAAATTGAAATATCCTGCAAAAAGAAAGGTCATATGATGAAGAATGATAATCTCCCCGGACAGGGCTTTTTCAGCCGCTGCTTTTCGGGAATAGAAAATATTCTGATGCGCACAGGACTGAATACGGTCAAGCTCATGGCAGCCGTTATGCTCGGCATATTTGCCGGAGTACGCTTTATCCTCTCGGAGATCGCCGATCTCTTCAAGTGGATATTGAATGTTATCCGCTGGATGATACGTGAGGCTACCGAATCTGTGCGCCAACGCAACAAAAAAAATAAGGAGCTCCAGAAGGCTGCAAGAAAAGCAAAGGCTCTCGGCAGGAAGGAATACCTCACTGCCGTTGCAGAATTTCTCGGTTCGTATCTTTTCGGAGAGGGTGGAGTGCTGTATACTGCGTTCAACTACGTTTTTCCGGTAGTGTGCTTCGCCTTCCTTGTGGGAGTTATCCGCTATGGTGCGGGGCTCAGATACGGAATAACCGTTGAATATAACGGCAGGGATATCGGCGTTATAGCTCAGCAATCGGATTATGACACTGCCGAGCATGAGGTACGTCAGAGGATCTCATGGGCTGATGACAGCGAGGACATTGATCTCTCTGCAAAATTCTCGCTTGAAATGATATCCGAAAGCGACAGGGTGCTTAATGCCCGGCAGCTTGCCGACCGTATGCTTGAAGCCTCCGATGAGGAGCTTACCGAGGCTTACGGTATCTATATCGACGGCGATTTTATCGGAGCTGTCAAAGATGCACAGCCTGTTCAGGATGCTCTCAATGAAAATCTTCTCAATTACCATGTTGAGGGCAATGTAAAGGATATCTCATACAGCAGCAAGATCGAGTATACCAATGGAATATACCTTGTCAACAGCGTGAAAAGCGAAGAGGATACTATAAATATGCTCACCTCCGCAAAAACAAAAAAGGGAGTATACGTTGCGCAGTCAGGTGATACTACGGTGTCTGTATGTCAGAAATACAGTATGACCGATGACGATTTTTCAAAACTTAACCCAAATGCCGATGATGAAATATATCCCGGACAGGTGCTGAATGTTTATGAGAGGGAGAGCTATCTTCCTATCCAATATGTACTTGAAGCTCAGGTGCTTTCGTTCCTTGACTATGAAACTATCGAGGTGGAAACAAGCTCGCTGAACGTGGGAACACGTGCTCTGCTGGTCAAGGGTGAAAGAGGTGAAAAACGCTCTGATATAGAGATAACCTTTGTGGACGGCATCGAACGCTCACGGCAGACCATAGCTTCAGAAATAACGAAAGAGCCGGTGGTGGAGCAGATCGGCATCGGAACGTATGCCGCAAAGCCTGAAAGCTCCTCAACGGTGCTCACCGGATCGGGACAGTTCGGCTGGCCCGTGGACGGCGGCTACATCAGTGATACTTTTATCAGCAACCGCAACCACAAGGGATTGGATATCGCTGCTCCGAACGGAACGAATATTTATGCCGGCGGAGACGGTATCGTCATTGCTGCCGGCTGGAACTCCGGAGGTTACGGCTACTTTGTGGAGATAGATCATCTTAACGGCTATCAGACGGTCTATGCGCATATGTCGTCTGTATTTGCCGTGGAGGGACAGGAGGTCACACGAGGGCAGCTCATAGGTGCTGTGGGAACAACGGGAAACTCCAGCGGATACCATTGTCACTTTGAGGTGCGCTATCAGGGAGTGTGTCTGAATCCTGCAAATTTCCTGAACACGGTAGATTTAGTATACGATGATGACGATGATGATGAATCCGCAGCTGACGGCGATGAATAAATATAAATAGGTATAGCCACCGCACGATTTTGTGCGGTGTTTTCATAAATACAGACAGTTCATGAACAAAATAGTCCCCTCCTGAGTATAATGTATCAGCAGAGGTATGAATATGCCGTCATCTGAAATGGCGGTATAATATTCAGCTCTGCCGGAACGCCGGAGGTGTGATCTCCTCCGGCGAAAGGAGGACAAATATGAATCTTAATCTGTTTGACAATAATATGAACGGCATGGTGATGCGTGAGCGTGAAAATGCCTACGACACCACCCGAAGTAATAACAGCGGAGCGAGTATCTCACGCTTCCCTGCGAGCACTCCCCTTGCTATGGCATATGTACCCTTCCAGCAGTGGGGAGAGGTATACAACGAGGACGATGCCTTCGACAGCGGCACATTATTCCCACAGCTTGACTTCCCCTTTGAGAGAGGAGGCAGCACCAGATGAATGAACGTCAGATGCTGATGAGCAAGATCAAAAAATACGATTTTGCACTCAAGGAGCTTAATCTCTATCTGGACACACACCCCGACTGCCGGCGTGCTCTTGCGATGTTCAATCAGTATAACGCACTGAGAAAAACAGCCGCCGAGGAGTACGCCCGCAAATACGGACCGATAACTCCTGACGAGACAAACGATACACAGCACTGGACATGGATAGATGCTCCATGGCCGTGGGAAAGGAGATAATCTATGTGGCAGTATGAGAAAAAACTGGAGTATCCTGTTAATATCAAGACTCCGAACGCCAAGCTGGCGAAAGTCATTATAACGCAGCTTGGCGGTCCTGACGGAGAGCTTTCCGCCTCACTGAGATATCTGAATCAGCGGTATGTGATGCCCTACCCCGAGGTCAAGGGACTGCTGACGGATATAGGCACAGAGGAACTTGCACACGTTGAAATGATCTCGGCGATACTCTATCAGCTCACAAAGGATCTCACCATAGACGAGATAAAGGCGAGCGGCTTCGACACCTATTTTGTTGACCACACCACCGGAATTTACCCGGTCGCTGCCTCAGGAACGCCCTTTACGGCGGCATATTTCCAGTCTAAGGGAGACGTTATAACCGATCTCCATGAGGATATGGCAGCAGAGCAGAAGGCACGCACGACGTATGACAATATTCTCAGGCTTTGTGATGATCCTGATGTGCGTGATCCCATACGTTTTCTCAGGCAGCGTGAGATAGTTCACTATCAGCGTTTTGGCGAGGCACTTCGCATTACGCAGGATAATCTTGATGCAAAAAATTTCTACGCCTGCAATCCTGTTTACGACAAAAACTGCGGCAGAAGACGCTGAACATTTTTCAGTGAACACACCTCCCGAAGGTTTTTTTTCGGGAGGTTTTACATATTTTTCAATCATTAAGGCTAATTTTTGTGAATTCATACAAATTTTTTTGAAAAATGTTGACTTTTTTTTTTTTTTTTTTGTAATATAAAAGTATCATATTATAAGGAGATGTTTGCATGAATTTTAAAAAAATTTTATCAACTCTTATGGCGGCGGTGATCGCCTGCGGTGCGGGAGTATTCAGTGTGAAAACGCCCCTGATCCCGGCGATAACGGCTGATGCGGCTGACTACACCGAGGGCG
>CANQJO010000021.1 GCA_947624255.1 uncultured Ruminococcus sp. | reverse complement strand
AGTCTCTGCTTGACTCGATTCCTCTTTGGAATCTCAAGGGTCGTTACTTTTGCATTGTTCATTTTTCAAGATGCTGCATCGCTCTCAGGCGACTTATTTATTTTACCATATCTCCCCTTTTTTGTCAATATGTAATTTTGTACAAACTTAGACAAGCTTTTCACTCGATTTGTGTAGCATTCCGCACAAATCGATCTCATTCAGCAAAATAAATGCTCAGGCAATTTTCACTCCTGTTCTCGCTAAGTGACATTGTCCTCCCATTTCCGCCGCATTCATACCATACCTCAAAAATTCTTTGATCTGTTATAAATTCCTCAATAAAATCATCATATATCTCACTGCTGCTGAATTTAAGTTCGATCATTGTTTTGCCGGAGCTCATCTCCCGATGTAGGATCTTCTCAGCAGAATCCATTGAAGTAATATAAAGTCCACTCCGAATATAATACGCACCATCTTCGGCGTTACATTCAAACGGCGTAAAATAGTCCGTCTCAGCAATATGTGTTTTTCCGAATTTCTCATCGTTGCAGAGAAAATAATTTTTTCTGCTGTCGCCTGTCACATCCGTATCGTCCCATGTAACATCAAGGTTATACCATTCTCCGTCGATGCTGACCTGATTCCACGCATGATTTTCGCCCTTATCGGTCACGCCGGTCACAAGAATGCTCTTCAGTCCCATTTTCGATGCAAGAAGATCGAACGCCTTGGCATATCCCTCGCAGTTAGCCTTTTTTTCGACAAGGCAGCCGTACGCCGTTGAACTGTATATATCCTCGCCGGTGACGTACCTGCAATTATCTATCAGATAGTCATGGATCCTCAATGCGGTACGGTATTCATCACCATCGCCGATTATCCGTCCATAAGCAAGATCGACTGCTTTGTCAAATTCCTGAACTTTGTCAAGTATCTCCGACTCGTCTTCACGGTAAATAATTTTCGCCTCCCTGATCTTTTCAGCCTTATAATATGAGGAATCCGCATAAAACAGCTCGCTCTCCTGCTTTTCCACAAGGCAGTAAAGCTTGGAATATGTATCCCCGTTGACCTCATAGGGAAGTCCTATACTTTCCTTATGTTCCGTAATTCCACGGTAAAGCGCCTCGTAGACGGCTTTTTCCTTTTTTGAAAGTCCTTGATATACAGGACGAATTTCAGCGTCAGCATCAGAAAAATACTTCGGCTCAGGATAATTTCGCAAGATACCGGTCTCAGTGATAAAGCGTCCCAATACGAAAAAGAATATAGCAGTCACTGCCGCAAAAAGTGCTATTGATGCTTTTTTTGCCATAATTCCTCCATTCTGCATGAGAGCCGTTGTTATAGCGATCCGCCTGAAATTTTCGGGGAGTAGTATTACTTCTCAAAAATCGTGACCGTATTGTTCTTTATTCTGAACCCCGGAAGATTCTCCACAAAGCGGCTGAATTTTGAGTATCCGTACGTCTTTACGCTGAAATCGGGCAGTTTCGTACAAAGCTGTTTTTTCAGTTCTCCGAGATTATAGCCCTTTGTTCCGTTTGATCTGACTATTGACGCAAGAACCTCCTCTATCATCCGGAGATCAGTCTTGTCGGATTTCTGCGATACAAGTATGCTGCTTCCTACCTGGCGAAAACTAAGGCTGTCGAAATCCTTGAGAAACTGCGAAAACTTCGAGTAGCCGTAATTTCTCACGTCAAAATCGGGATATCGGCTTTGCAGACGGCTTCCCAGCTCGCCTATATTGATCTCCTCCTGAAGATTTGCACTTTCTGCGATTATGCGGATTATAGCGGATTCGAGAGTTTTAAGCTCCACCTTTTCCGTGTCGTCTGAGCTTTGAAGCTCCTCTTCCGCCAGTATCTCAAGATATTTGAAGGCATTGCACGCCGTACTGAACGGCTTCGGAGTTTTCTGCTCGCCCATTCCGATAACGTACATTCCCGACTCTCTCAATCTTATTGCAAGCCGTGTGAAATCGCTGTCGCTGGAGACAATGCAGAATCCGTCCGCATTGTTAGAGTACAGTATATCCATAGCATCTATTATCATGGCGGAGTCAGTCGAATTTTTTCCGGACGTATAGCTGTACTGCTGAACGGGAGTGATCGCATTGTCCAGAGCCATGCCCTTCCAGCCTGCAAGATTAGGTCTCGTCCAGTCACCATAAACTCTTTTATAGGTCACAACGCCATAATTTGAGACTTCATCAAGTATATATTTTGTGTATTTTGCTGCAACGTTATCGGCATCAATAAGTACAGCATAACGCATTTCCTTTTCCACATCTTCACCTCAACAGCAGACCTCGCTAAAACACAGGAGTCTGATATTTTTCCTTATTGTTATAAAGAAAATCCCGAAACTATTGCTTCGGGATTCGTTAATGTCAAGGATATTTCCCCAACACTATGGAGCGGATTACGAGGCTCGAACTCGCTACCTCCACCTTGGCAAGGTGGCGCTCTACCGGATGAGCTAAATCCGCATGAGAGGAATATCAGCTGAATTCCGTATTCCTCGTGGTGCTTCCGGTCGGAATCGAACCAACGACACGAGGATTTTCAGTCCTCTGCTCTACCGACTGAGCTACAGAAGCATATACACCGCAGTTAAGCGTACGGTACAAAAAATGGCGACCCGGATGAGGCTCGAACTCACGACCTCTAGCGTGACAGGCTAGCGTTCTAACCAACTGAACTACCGGGCCGGAAAGAATTGGTGGGAACTATAGGGCTCGAACCTATGACCCTCTGCTTGTAAGGCAGATGCTCTCCCAGCTGAGCTAAGCTCCCACAATATCTCATCAGCACTGTTTCCTTTTTTAACCGGTGCCCTGACGACAATATCTATTATATCACAAGATTTTAAGTTTGTCAACCCCTTTTTGAAAATTTTTTCAGATTTTTTTCGATGTCTGATTTTTCCCGAAATACAGGCGATCGGGCGCACGCCGAGCCCTGCCGTCGGCAGATGAAGTCCGGCGCTGCCTTAAATTTTAGCCGGTTATATCCTTTTCAAAGAACCGCATTACGTCCATTTTCAATGCCCTGTGCTCCGGAAGATCAAGAGTAGGATCATCCGCAAGAAGTTCCTTTGCACATTCCTGTGCCATTGAAAGTAGCTCCGTATTGCAGGCAATATCCGCAATTTTCAGCGGTGGAAGTCCATGCTGCGCACTGCCGAAAAAATCTCCCGGTCCTCTGAGTTTCAGATCCTCCTCAGAGATCTTGAACCCGTCCGTGGTGGAGGACATTATTTTCATACGCCGTATACAATCTTCTGAAGTATTATCTGTGATGAGTATGCACGAGCTTTCATACTGTCCCCTGCCCACACGTCCTCTGAGCTGGTGGAGCTGTGAAAGTCCGAAGCGTTCAGCATTTTCGATGACCATTACAGCCGCATTCGGGACATCGACACCTACCTCGACCACTGTAGTGCAGATAAGCACCTGTATCTCGCCGTTACGGAATTTTTTCATTGTGCGGTCTTTCTCAGCAGCACTCATGCCTCCGTGGAGCAGCGCCGTAGAATAGCCTTTCAGATCCTCTTTCGCCGCCCTTTCAGCGTAACTCTTCACAGCAAAGAGATCGCTTTCACTATCCTCTATCATGGGGCAGACAACGTATGCCTGACGTCCCTCGTCAAGACTTTTCCTTACGAATCCGAACGCCCTGCTGCGGAGTTTTCCCGTTACCGCATATGTTTTCACCGGCTTACGTCCGCCGGGGAGCTGCTTTATGACCGAGATATCCAGATCTCCATAGATAATGAGTGCAAGCGTCCTTGGAATAGGCGTAGCAGACATTACGAGCTTATGAGGTGAACCACCTTTTTCCGCAAGAGCAGCTCTTTGCGCCACGCCGAAACGATGCTGTTCGTCGGTGATGACAAGTCCCAGCGATCTGTACTCCACATCTTTCTGAATGATAGCGTGCGTTCCAACGATCACACTTATTTCTCCGGAGGCTATCTTTGCTCTGACAGAAGCCTTATTTTTTGCCGTGACAGAGCCCGTCAGAAGGCACACACTTATTCCGAGCGGTTCAAGGAAGCCTTTAAGCGTTCCATAATGCTGAACGGCGAGTATCTCAGTCGGAGCCATAAGTGCCGACTGTACACCGTTTCTTGCAGCAAAAAAGCAGGCAGCCGCTGCTACCGCAGTTTTTCCGCTGCCGACATCTCCCTGCAAAAGGCGGTTCATGGGGATATCACGGCAAAGATCGTCTTTTATCTCCTGCATTGCCCTGATCTGATCCTCCGTCATTCTGAACGGGAGATTCTCGATAAATTCGTCCGTTCCAATATTTTTATCGAGTTTAGGTGCGCTGTGGCGGCGGCTGCGTGTCTTCATCAAGGACATTCCGAGCTGCAATTTCAACAGCTCATCAAAGGCAAGTCTTCTGCGTGCCTCCTCTGCTGCGGCATCGCTTTCCGGAAAGTGAATATTTTCGAGTGCCCGGCAAACGGGGATCAGGGAGTATTTCTCTAAAATGTCGGGCGGCAATGTTTCAAAAACATCAGCGCTCATAAGGGCAAGTGCCTGCCGCATATTCGTTCTTACCATATTTACGGAAAGTCCCTGTGTAAGGCGATATATCGGCTGTATCAGAACGCTCTCCCCGGCACTTATGAAAACGGGAGAGCTTATCTCACGGCGCACGAGATTTCCCGTCACTTTGCCGTACATATAATACTCCTCCCCGGCTTTAAGGGAGTAGTATCCGTAAATGTTATTATATATAATTATGAGGATATCATCTCTGCCGTCCGTTGCGACAGCCTTGCATATGACCAGTCCTCCTCTTATTTTCTGAGGAGGCATCTTGTGAGTGATCGTCAGCTTCAGAACATTGTAGCAGTTCAGCTCAGCCTGACATACCGGAACATGACACCTAAAGTCAAGATACGCTCTCGGAATATGATATATAAGCTCATATGGAGAAGTAATGCCCAGCTTGCGGTATTTTTCTCCCCGGCTTTTGCCCACGCCCTTGAGATATTCAATTTCGCTGAATAATGTTGTAGGCATGGCTGTATCTCCTCTCCGTGAAATGCTCCCTGCTGAATTTTTATCCATGCGGATACATCACCGCAAAAAGCGGACATTGATACCGATCTCACTCTAAAACCCGGGAATCTTTGCGAAGATCCTGCACCTTTTCCTTGTAGAAGTCACAGTCTGTTCGCAAATCTTGCACGGCTTTCAGAATAAGATCGGTATAAGTCCGCTTTTGCAATGTATGCGCCGCAGTGTCAGAAGCTCACCTTTCTTCGCAGATAAGCTTGATCGCTGTTCTTTCTTCACCGTCTATCTGGATATTAGCAAACGCAGGAATACAGATAAGGTCAATACCTATGGGCGCAAGATACCCTCTTGCTATTGCTATTGCCTTGACAGCCTGATTTGCTGCTCCTGCTCCGACTGCCTGAACTTCGACTGCATTCTTTTCACGAATAACTCCGGCGATAGCTCCCGCAACGGAATTAGGTGAAGAATGTGATGATACCTTTAAAACTTCCATGATAAGATCCCTCCTGAACAAAATTTGTATTTTGCTATATATATTATATCACTGTTTTTTCAAAATGCAATAGGTAATTCAAAATTTTGTAGATTATCTTATAATAAGACGTTGAATTTTGTGCGATTTGCCGCTTTTTTCGTCAAAAGCTACAATTATTCCGCACATAAAGCACGCTCCTTTGGCTTCTTCTAACCTGATGTAGGTGCGGTATCTCAACCGTTCCGCCGCCTGAGCTGCATTTTTCCCAAGGCAGGAATTTTCAACGCCTGTCATTCCGACATCAGTGATGTACGCAGTCTGCCCTGAGAGTATCTGCTCATCTGCCGTCTGTATATGGGTGTGAGTACCGAAAACTCCCGTAACTCTCCCCGAAAGATATTCTCCCATGGCTCTCTTTTCGGAGGTCGCCTCGGCGTGAAAATCTAAAAAAACGACAGGAGTGTCAAGTTCCGCAATAATTTCGTCTGCCTTTGCAAACGGATTATCAAGAGGATCCATGAAAACTGTACCCATGAGGTTTATCACAGCCGCACGATACGTTCCCATGTCAAGGACTTCAACACCACGGCCGGGCACGCCTCCGGCAGGATAATTCGCCGGACGTATGATCCACGGCTCTTCGTAGAGTGCAGAGACTTCACGCCTGCGGAATGCGTGATTTCCCGTGGTGATGATATCCGCACCGGCGTGAAGTATGCTTTCTGCCGAATGTCTCGTAACTCCGTTTCCCTCGGCAGAGTTTTCGCCGTTGACGATAGTGATGTCTATGTTATTCTCACGCTTTACCCGTGGAAGTTTTTCCGCAAGAAACTCACAGCCGGAGTCTCCCACAACGTCACCTATAAATAAAAGATTTTTCAACTTTCGGCAGCTCCTCAATACTGTTCAAAGCCGTCAGACGTGCCTTGTGCGTTTTTCTTAAAGCTCATCAATAAGTCCGAGCTTATACTTCTGGATCTGGAGCGCATCAAGATTTGTTATGCCGTCACCGTCACCGACAACGTCCGCATTCTCAGCTCCCTGCTCTGAGATCCCCTCAGCCTTGTTAAGTCCGTAAACATCCGGATTCGCCGAATACTGCATTACAAGCACCGCATCGGCAAGATCCACCGATCCGTCACAGTTTGCATCTCCCCGAAGTACCTCATCGCCGCCTGTGCTCTCAGAGGGCTTTGTGGGAGTTTCTCCGCCGTTTTTGTACAGATCCTCCGGAAGCTCATCAAGGGTGATGCAGTAATCGCTCCGGAAAATTTCCTTTACGGTATCAACATTCTGATAGTCTTCGCCGGAGATGAATTTATCTCCATCGTCATACCATGTGCAGAAATAAAGCCAGTTTGCGTGCTCTACCTGAAGATTTGCAAGGCTCGGAATGGTGCTGTTCTCAGGCATAGATACCATTTTATTTCCCTTGACATAATCGACCAGTGACCAGTAGATCCTGCTCTCTGCATCTTCGTTAGGACCGGAGGTCAGACCGTCATGGCGGTTATAGACCGTATTGTACTTGTCGAATCCTACGATATCTACCCAATCATCACCCGTATACCAGAGCGCAGATTCCTCAGACCATGCATAAAGATTCTGCTCCCAGATGATGTTGTGAAGTCCGTATTCCTCCGTCAGCGTTGTGTAAAGGAGCTTCCAGAGCTGATTATATACATCAGCGCCCTCTTTTGACCACCAGAACCACGCTCCGCTGCCGTCTGCATTTTTTCCGGGATTTCCCTCAGCCTCATGGAGCGGACGGAAAATGACAGGCACTCCTGCATCTTGCAGCTTCTGCAATTCCGCAGCAAGCAGCTTCATGGCTTCCTGATAGAAAACATATTCCTTCGTTCCCTCGATCATGCAGTTAGCAGTTACAAAATCAGTATCAATACCATAGGTGAACTGCTGCCAGTCGTTGGAGATCTTTGTGATATTTCCCTCATCGTCGATCTCAAAATCAGCCATGACCTTGGGGACTGTGCAGTGCCAGCTTGCGGTAACGATGCCATTCTTGTTGGTCGCCCAGTCGATCATGCGGTTTGTAACGCCGTCCTCCCATGCGAAGCCGGGATTGTGACAGTTGAAATCAAAGCCTCTTATTGCGGGATACTTTCCGGTCGTCTCATAGAGGTATCTTACCTCGGTATTGTAATCATTGTATGAATAGTTGCGATTCTGCTCATTATAGCCGTATTCCTGACCGTTCTCGTCATAGCACTTCCACACGAATGTTGAGCCGTCGTCTGCCGTAGCTTTGTCAGCCTCGTCAAACATATACTCCTTGCCGTCACTGTCAACACATTTATTCGTTGCGGCATCATAGCGGATAGTTGTGGTAACACCATGACCGCCGCCATAGATCTCCTGCTGACCTGAAAGTATATTCTTGCCGTAAACACTTTTCAGATATTTGAGAAGACTCCTTGCCTCGGGAGTTGCCTCCGGATCTGACGGAACATCGGCTGCAGCGGAAAGATCGGGGAATTCAGCCTCAGTAACGGTCACATAGTCGATCGCCATATATCCGTACTTGTTTATGAAGGAGATCGTGTTTTCGCCGGCTTTCAGACGTACCATTCCGAAGTTGATGTCAGTCCACTCCTTAAGGTAAGGCACAGTATACGAATATTCAACACCGTTTACGGTAATTGTCTGCATACGTCCCTCTTCACTGAGGATCTGCGCACCTCTTACGATTATGGAGTACATTGCGTCTTCGGGAACGTTCACGGTAAACGAGAATTCTCCGTTGGCAAGGTAAGCAAAACCCTCTCCCGAATAGCCGGGGATCTCGTCCTGATATATGGAAGTCCAAAGCTCAGCGCCCTCCATATTCTCTCCCTCGATGACAAACGGGAATTGTGTCAGTTCAGCACCGGTATCTTCTGCTGCAAAGCCCACAGCCGAGCCGCACTGCATTGCTGCCATAGCAGCCGCTGCCGCCGCCGAAACGATCCTCTTATAGTTTTTTCTCATTATAAAAATTCCTCCTTCGGGATAGCTCCACGGTTCTGCACACAACCGCAGACACTTCTCCTATTTTAGATAATTATACACCCAATTTCATAAATTGTCAAGTGCATAATTCATCGAGGCACGGAAATCAATTTCTGTGGTATTTTGTCCGATATCTGTTGTAGTACTACAAATTAAAACAGATTTGTTCATATAATGTTATTGACTTTGTCGGAATTTTATGCTATAATAAGCGCATAGAGTTTATTATGTTTATTTTAATGTCCTTGCAGATACGCAAATCAAAGATCTGCTCCCTGCGATCGGACAATTACAGCACAAAATCTTCGATTTCATGCTATAATATGATCAATTAAACCCGGAGGTGTGTCATGAACATTGTTGATATTATAAATAAAACGAAAAGATCGCTTCCTTTATCTGATGCGGAGATAAATTGGATGGTGAAAAGCTTTACCGAAGGCGGTATTCCCGATTATCAGATGGCAGCCTGGCTCATGGCCGTGTGTCTTAACGGACTCACCGAAAGCGAAACACTTGCTCTTACATATGCCATGCGTGACAGCGGAGATACTCTTGAGCTTGACATTCCCATGACGGTCGACAAGCACAGCACAGGCGGCATCGGAGATAAAACGACACTCATCGTGGGTCCTGCGGCTGCTGCCTGCGGACTATGCGTTGCAAAAATGTCCGGCAGAGGACTCGGCTTTACCGGCGGAACGATCGACAAGCTGGAGAGCATCAGGGGGCTGCGTACCGATCTTTCCACAGATAAATTTACGGAAATATTGAAAACGACCGGATTTTCTGTTATTTCCCAAAGTGAGACTCTCTGTCCGGCAGATAAAAAGATTTATGCGCTCCGAAATGCCACGGGTACGGTGGACAGCATACCTCTCATATGTGCAAGCATCATGAGCAAAAAGCTCGCCACTAATGCGGACTGCCTTTTGCTTGATGTGAAGTGGGGCTCGGGAGCATTCATGAAAAAACGTGATGATGCGGAAAGGCTTGCCGCACTCATGGAGCGTATCGGTAAGGCTGCCGGAAAGAAATGTCGTGCGGTCGTTACTGACATGAACACTCCCCTTGGCGATAACGTAGGCAATGCACTTGAAGTAAAAGAGGCTCTCGAAATACTCCGGGGAGAGAAAAAAGGAGCGCTTTACGATCTCTGCACAGAGCTTACGGCACAGCTTCTGGAGCTTGCCGGCAAAGGAGAGCATGATGCTTGTCTGAAAATGGCAGCGCAGGCAATTTCCTCCGGAAAAGCGCTTGACGTTTTCCGCAGGACTATAGCACTTCAAGGCGGAGATGCCCGTGTGTGTGACGATCTGTCACTTCTTCCTGCCGCATCAAACAGCTACAGATTACGTGCTGTCTGTGACATGGAGATACTGTCCGTTAACAGCGAAGAGATCGGTATGACATCATTGCTTCTTGGTGCGGGCAGACTCACAAGCGATGACATTCCCGATATGTCTGCCGGAATAGTCATAAACTGCAAGCCGGGAGATATCCTGTCAGCCGGAGACACTATAATGACATTTTATTCATCGGTGTGCAGCGACTTCACGGAAACTGCGTTCCGGGGACTGAATGCGATCCGTTTCAGGAGCATCGAAGAGGGCAGCAGCGAGTAGGCTTAAAATAATGATTTGCATAGTATGGATCCAACCGGAGTGATACTATGACAAAAAGAGGATTCAGAGACTGCCTGTAATACGGCAATATATTATGATCCCTGTACGGAAGATGCTTTATGCGGTACAGGTCTGATGAAAAGAGGTTTATATTATGAACAAAAAAGCAATGCATTCACTGACGTACGGACTGTTTGTCGTTACCGCTTGTGATAACGGGAGGGATAACGGCTGTATCACTAATACGGTGGGACAGGTGACATCGTCTCCCAACAAGATCAGCCTTACAGTCAACAAAGATAATTTAACTCATGATATGATAATGAATTCCGGAAAATTCACGGCATCGGTGATAAGTAAGGCTGCGGATCTTGCACTGTTCAAGCGTTTCGGATTCCGGTCGGGAAGAGATGCGGACAAGTTTGAGGGATTTGCCTCCTGCAAACGTGCTGACAATGGTACACTCATCATCACCGAGGGAACAAATGCATGGATCTCCGGCACAGTCTGTCAGACGGCTGATCTGGGAACACATACCATGTTCATAGCTGATGTCACTGATATGGAGATCCTCAGCGATGCACCGTCATGCACATATGAATATTATCTCAGCAATATAAAAACCGCTCCCGAGAAAGTCGGAAAAACTGCCGAAGGGCAGACCATATGGCGCTGTACGGTATGCGGATATGAATATGTGGGAGATGAGCTTCCGGAGGATTTTGTGTGCCCGCTTTGCAAGCATCCGGCATCTGATTTTGAGAAGATCGTCCCTGAGAAACCTGCCGGAAAGAGCAAATATGCCGGAACAAAAACCGAGAAAAATCTCCGTGAGGCATTTGCCGGAGAGTCGCAGGCAAGAAATAAATACACATATTATGCATCTGTTGCAAAGAAGAACGGATTTGAGCAGATCGCTGAGCTTTTCCTGAAAACGGCTGACAACGAAAAAGAGCACGCAAAGCTCTGGTTCAAGGAATTGGGCGAGCTTGGAAACACAGCGGAGAATCTGCTGTCTGCGGCAGAGGGCGAAAACTTCGAGTGGACTGATATGTATGAGAGAATGGCAAGAGAAGCCGAGGAGGAGGGCTTCACCGAGCTTGCAGAGCGATTCCGGGGCGTGGGAGCTGTCGAAAAGCACCACGAGGAGAGATACCGGGCACTGCTCCGTAATGTTGAGGCGATGGAGGTATTCAAAAAGAGCGGCGTTATGATATGGGAGTGCCGCAACTGCGGTCATATCGTTGTGGGAACGGAAGCTCCCGAAATATGCCCTGTCTGCAAGCACCCGCAGAGTTATTTTGAAGTACGCAAGGAAAATTATTAAAATAAGCACCGCACAAAGCCTGTGCGGTGTTTCCTGATTTTCCCCGAAACAGCTTCAAAGAAAATTCATACTATTTTTACTAAAATATAATTTTTTGTTCGTGAAAAACTATTGACTTCCTTCAAAAATTACTATATAATGTCATTATACAAGCACCGTGATAACGAAAAATCCCCGGAGCGATCCGGGCAGAAGAAGGGAATGGTCAAAACATGATGCTGAAAAGAACCGCAGCTTCACTTCTTGCAGCTTCACTTGCTCTGACAGGCATTACCGCCGGGGGCGCTGCATATCCCTTTGCTCTTGATACATGGGCAGAGGAAAACTCGGGAGCGGAAAGCGATTACAGATATTTTTACAATCAGCTTCCCAATGAGTCAAAACTATTCTATGATGCAATTTACCGGATGTATTCAGAGGGTATCCTGAAAACAGGAACAGGAGATCTCGATATGACTGCCGAGGGATATATCAGCAGTGATGCTGCTGAGGATTACGCCCAAGGCGGCGGAAATATTCTTGCAATTTTCGGTGCTGCACGTGATGCCTTTTACATGGACTATACTGATGTGTTCTATGTGGATTTCTCCGCTCTTTCCGTCAGAGTAACAAAGGGCAGTGACGGATATCACGTATATCTCGGAACAGGCAGACGTGATAATTATTATGCCGAGGGATTCACAAGCGTGGCTGACGTTGATGCTGCCATTGCCGAGTATGAGACTGAGGCTGACAAGATCGCTGATGCTGCAAGACAGATAGCTCCCGATGAAGGAGAAGATCTCACTGCCGAGCAGATCAGATACGTTCATGACTATGTTATCAACAATACTTCATACCGCCTTGAAGATGTCTGTGCTCCGGAGAATATCGGTCTTATCAGGACATCTTACGGCTCACTTGTCAGAGGAGAGGCTGTGTGCGAGGGTTATTCAAGAGCTTTCAAGTCTGTACTTGACCGCCTTGATATTCCGTGTGTTCTTGTTTCGGGTATCTACAGACATACTGCTGATTCTGCCGAGCTTCATATGTGGACGAATGTTCAGCTCAACGGAGTATGGTACGGCGTTGATGCTACAATGGACGATCCCAAGAGCGATAAGCCCTCAGATAACGGTATAGACGGCTATGAGTGCGATGAGCTGCTTCTTGTCGGCGATACCGAAATGGATAAGCATCATGCGGCAAGTCAGGTGCTTTCAGAGGCAAACTACAGCTTTGAGTATCCTGAGCTGAGCTATGATAACTACGGCGAGAGCACCGTAAAAATGGACAACGGTCTTACGGTGACATACGATCCCGACGGAGCATTCGAGGACGAGGAAGCCGGAATATTCACAGTCAGCTACATGGGAATGGGTTATGCCAAGGCTGCTGAGCAGGGCAAGTATATCGTATGCAATATGTCCAACTACTATGAGAATTCGGACGAATGGGATAACAGCGGCTGGATGTACATATCTCCCGAATACTATCCTGCTATCACAGATACGGATACTGAGGTGATACTTCCCCTTCCGCATATTCAGTATGTACAGTTCGGCGTAACAGATCTCGCTCCGGGAGTTACCGATTACAACGGATATGAGATCCCCGATTTCTATTATCACGGCGATCCCGAGCTTCTTGTTGCATCAAGCGAGACATATCACAATCCTTCGGGATATTACATTGCGCCTCCGTGCGTTGAAAAAAGCTCTCCGGGAAACGGCAGAAGCGTTTACATCGGACAGAAATATCATGTAACGGTAACATACAACGATACGCTCATTCCCGTGGAGGGCGAGGAGCAGTACATCAGCTTCACCTCTACGACAGGTGCATCGGGTGAAAAATACAGCAAGCTCGAAAACTTTGAGTGGGACGGCGACAAGACGATCAGCTTTGATTTTACTTCGAGCGATATGTGGGCAGACGACAGAGCTGAGTATACTTTCACATTCAACGGAGTTGTCGGCAACAGAAGCCGTAAAGCTCCCTATAGCTACTGTTTTCAGGCAAGAAACAAGCCAATGACCTGCGCATACCGTTCACAGGGCTATTACTGGAATCTTTTCGCTCAGCCGACACTCATGGACAACAGCGATATCTCTACAAACGGCTGGGAGACTGCTGACGGTGAGCCTGTATCTGAGCAGCTTACCGACAGAATGGTTCTCATTGCAACTGCTCCCTCGCATAAGCAGACAGACGAAATGAACGAGATGATCGGAGAGACCTCGGATGATAAGGTCCTCACAAGTCAGACATTCAACATCGACCTGACGATCTGCAACAAGAAATTCATCAGTACGGGTGACGGCGTAAGAGTATCTTTAGGATTCCCCGAGGGTTACGGTCCCGAGGACGAGGGTGTGACATTCAAGGTATATCACTTTATGAGGGATAGCTCCGGTGCGCTCACAGGCGTTGAGGAGATCCCCTGCACTATCACAAAGTATGGTCTTGTGATACTCTGTAAATCATTCAGTCCCTATGCTGTGGTTGCAGTTGAGGACGACGGCACACAGGCTGCTACAGAAAAATCATTGGTGATCTCCTCCACAGAAGGCGGAGCTGTAACAGGTGCTGACAGTCTTACATCTCTTGCCGAGGGTGAGAGCATCACACTCACAGTAAAGGCTGATGACGGAAACGTCATTGACGGTATCTCTGTTGACGGCAGGGTTCTATCCGTTGAAACCGGAAGCAGATCTATGGAGCTTACGGTTGCCTATGAGGATATAGCAGAGGCTTCGGGAATCATAGATGTCAAGTTTGCGGCTGAGACTGTCGTTGAAAAAGAGGCTGAAAGAGGTGAAACAGCTATACAGATCGACTCTGAGGCTGAGCAAAAAGAGCCTGTGACACCTCCTGCTCCTCCGGAGACAACAACGACTACCGAGATAACTACATCTCCCACGACAACAACGACAACTACTACTTCCGAACCGACTACATCTCCCACAACGACATCTACAACAACTACTACCACTGAGACAACGACAACGACATCAACTACCACAACTACCACAACAGAGTCAACGACAACGACAAAAATATCCACAACGACAACAAGGATAACTTCAACATCAACTACTACATCGACCACGCCCACCACAACAACGGTCATTAAGAGAGATCTCACAATGAACGATGTCATTACACTTTCAGCAAAGGGTGAGAACCTCACATGGTCTGATTTTGAAGATTTCAACTACAAAGACATCGGCTCAGGATTATATGTCTATGAATTCAGAATAAACGACAAATACCGGCTTCTGATCGGCGGCGGCAGCTTAAACAGCTCTCCCGATTACATCCGACTTGTGTCAACAACAGGAAATATTATAGACATAAGAACAGAAAATGTTGAGGAATTCCTTGCATCGGATGTTACAACAACTACAACCAAAATATCCACAACGACAACGAGGATAACCTCAACATCAACTACTACATCGACCACGACCACAACAACAACAACAACAACTACTACTACTACTACTACCACCACGACCACAGCTCCCGCACTTGTGACGCAGATCATAACAGGCGGCGAGAATGAAGCTGTCCGCATTGTAGCATCTCACAGAGACGGCGGTACGGACGTATATCTGCTCTATCCCATTGATACGGTAGCTTACTTCGGCGATGTGGGATTCACCGTAAGCAGCGGCGGCAAAAGCGCCAAATGGCTCACTGATACCGTATATCAGTCTGTTATCATAGAGGGCAGAGAGTATACGGCAAATGAATTCGGCGGACGGTATCTTATCGCAGTTAAGATATCTGATGTGCCTGATGATGCGGCTGATACAACAACGGCATTCCCGATACTTAACGGCAGGTTCAACGAAGATGCGGCTATTCCGAAAAAATCGGAAATAGAAGCAGCAGAAACTGAGGAGGAAATATCATGAATAAAGAGATCTATACTACCCCCGAAATGGAAGTCTGCGAATTCGAGATCGAAGACGTTATAACAACGAGCGGAGCAGCATCGCTCAATAATGCCGGATTCGGCGGAACTCCCACCGAGGTAAAATATACAGAGCTATTCTAATACTACTCCTCCAAGATCCAATCATCTGTCGGGATCAAGAGGATCGGTAAAAAGATCTGAACAGCGGAGTGAGAAAAGCTCCGCTGTTTCTATATGGAGTGAATATATGAAAGCAGTTTACAGGATCGCAGAAACAAATATTGAGATATCCTCTGTTTATGAAGAGGTCCACACACTATGCCGTGACTATATTACAAATGAGCTGCCGCATCTCTGCGTTGAGATCACCCGGGAGGATATCGAGTACGAACGGGAAAAATCAGCGGCGGAGGACATAAAAGAAGGGATCGAAGTCCGTGCCTTTACCGACAGCTACCTTGAAACTCTTGCAGTCTACCGCAAGATTGCCGGATCGCTTATTGATAATGATATCATTTTGTTTCACGGCTCTGTGGTTGCCGTTGACGGGAAAGGCTATCTGTTCACGGCTGTCAGCGGCACGGGAAAATCTACTCACACACGCCTCTGGAGGGAGTATCTCGGTGACCGGGCAGTCATGGTAAATGATGACAAGCCGCTCCTGAAAATAAAGGATAATGTCACAGTTTACGGAACTCCGTGGGACGGCAAGCATCATCTCAGCAGCAATATATCAGTCCCGCTGAAAAGTATCTGCGTGCTTGAGCGTTCTGCCGTGAACCATATCGAGGAAATAACAAAAAAGCAGATATATCCCATGCTGATACAGCAATCATATCGTCCGCAGGAGGGCGCAAAGCTCAAAAAACTGCTTCAGCTTACAGAACGTCTTGCCGATAGTGTCGCTCTCTACAGACTTGGCTGCAACATGGATATAGATGCGGCAATGATCGCTTATGAAAAAATGAAAGGATAGGATATTATGAAATTGAAAGAGGGTTTCATTACTCACGAAAGCGGCGGCGAACAGATAATGGTAGCTGCCGGAGAGGCAAAATTCAGCGGACTTGTCCGCAGCAATAAAACAGCCGCATTTATCGTTGACTGCCTTAAAACCGAAACTACAGAGGCAGAGATCACTGAAAAAATGGCTGCTAAATATGATGCTCCGAAAGAGGTCATATCAGCAGATGTGAAAAAGATCGTGGATACGCTTCGCAGCATAGGTGCTATTGATGAGTAAAAGCACATTTGAAGATGAGATACGCCGGACAGGCAGGCTTATCTACACAAATGTCGGTGACAGCATGATGCCGATGATACGGGAGAAGCGTGATCTGCTCATAATAGAGAAGGTGGACGGGCGCTTAAAAAAATACGATGTACCGCTGTACAAGCGTGATTCGGGGCAGTATGTACTTCATCGGATACTGAAAGTACGCCGTGACGATTACGTTATATGCGGTGATAACCGCCTGCAAAAGGAGTACGGCATCACTGACAGCCATATCATAGGTGTGCTTACGGGGATCGTCCGTGACGGGAAAACTATATATGTCACAGACAAAAGATACAGACTTTATGTACACCTGTGGTGCGACTTCTTCGGAGTGCGTGCGTTTATATTAAAAGTAAAATACTTTTTGAAAAGGACAAAAAAATGAAAAGATCTGCCTTGAAATGGCTCCGGGATGTTATCGGAAAACGGCGAATAGGTATAGGCGTACTGCTTGTGGTGCAGACGATACTCGGCATATGCAGTGTGGGATTTGCTGTACTGCTGAAGCAGGTTATCGACAATGCAGCCTCCGGTGACGGTACCGGCTTCAAAAGGAGCTTTCTCCTGCTCGGAGGACTGATAATATTTCAGATCTCCATAAATTTTTTTGCACGCCGTCTGGAGGAGCGAATGCGCTCAGGGATAGAAAATGCCTGCAAGATACGGCTTTTCTCAGGGCTTTTGAGGAAAAATTATGCTTCGGTGACGGAGCTTCACTCAGGAGAGTGGCTGAACCGCCTGACCTCCGATACAGTGATATGCGCAAACGGAGCGGTCGATATAGCTCCGGGAGTTGTCGGAATGGCAGTGCGTATGATCGGCGCAGTGACGATGATACTTTTGCTTGAACCAAAATTTGCACTGATACTGTTTCCGGGCGGAGCGGCGATGCTGCTGCTGACATACTCATTCCGCAGGATATTGAAAAGCCTCCATAAACGTGTTCAGGAGGCGGACGGAAGACTGCGGATATTTATGCAGGAGCATCTGGAGAATCTGCTGATCGTGCGGTCATTTTCGGCTGAAAAGCTTACGGAATGTTCGGCAGCGGAAAAAATGGCAGAACACCGCTCGGCAAGAATGAAAAAAATAGATTTTTCCAACATCTGCAATTCGGGATTTTCCGCTGCAATGAACGGAATGTATCTTATCGGTCTGTGGTACTGCGGAACAAGAATAATCGCAGGAACGATAACATACGGAACTCTCACGGCAATTTTGCAGCTCATCGCTCAGATACAGACTCCATTTGCAGGAATAACAGGCTATCTGCCAAGATTTTATGCGATGACGGCAAGTGCTGAGCGGCTTATGGAGTCTGAGAGTTTCGGGGAGGATACCGCTGACATTGTCTCATCTGATGAGGCGGAGCATTTTTATCGGGAGGAGCTTTACTCTTTGGGAATGTGTGATGTTGATTTTTCATACGGAAACGGAAGATCTCATGTGCCGGAAAAATTCAGCATAGAAATAAAAAAGGGTGAATTTGTCGCATTTACGGGACATTCAGGCTGTGGAAAATCTACGCTCCTCAAACTCCTCATGTGCCTTTATCCGCTGCAAAACGGTGAACGCTATCTGCTTACAACAGATAACAGGAGAATACCGCTCACCTCGGGTTGGCACAGACTGTTCGCATATGTTCCGCAGGGAAATCAGCTTATGAGCGGAACTATAAGAGCGATAATAGCGTTTGCCCGAGGAAAGGAGTCTGCCGATGATGAGGAGATAATGACGGCTCTTAAAATAGCCTGTGCAGACGAATTCGTAGGAGAGCTTGAAAACGGCATAGATACTGTTCTCGGTGAGCGTGGTCAGGGACTTTCGGAGGGACAATTACAGAGAATAGCTATAGCAAGAGCCGTATTCTCCGGAAATCCTGTGCTGCTGCTTGATGAGGCAACGAGTGCACTTGATGAACCTACAGAGCGGCGGCTTCTCGAAAACATAAGAAAAATGACGGATATAACAGTGCTGATCGTGACACATCGTCCGGCGGCACTCGAGATATGCGATAAAATTATCAGAATGGAGCGGACGGGTGATCTCACATGAATAAAACAGGATATGATATGCTGTATCTTACAGCTTGTGCAGCGACAAAAACGAAGCCGCTTCCTGAAAAGGTCGCCGCTATGGATATTGACGCTCTTTTTAAGATGAGCCGTTTTCACTGCCTTACGGTTATGGTCTGCAATGCTCTTGAAGCCTGCGGTACATCGCTGCCTGCTTGTTGGAAAGAGGAGAAATCAAAGGCAATACGAAAGAATATGCTCCTTGACTATGAGCGAAAAAAAATATGCGATTTTATGGATCAAAACGGCATCCGGCATATGTCTCTGAAGGGCGTTGTCATGAAGGAGCTGTATCCCGGGATCGGAACACGTCAGATGGCTGATAACGACATACTTTACGATGCTTCATACCGCCGTGAGCTTGCTGAATTCATGAAAAGCTCCGGCTACAGTGTTGAAAGTCTCGGCAAGGGAGCGCATGATGTCTTCATGAAAGCTCCGGTATTAAATTTTGAGATGCACAGCTCGTTATTCGGAAAAAATAACAAATTCTACACGTATTATGAAAATGTGGAAAGCCGGCTTGTCTCTGAACCGGGCAGCAGATACGGATATCGTTTTACCGATGAGGATTTCTATATTTACATGACAGCTCACGAATACAAGCATTTCAGCGCGGGTGGAACAGGCCTCCGCTCGCTTCTTGACAGGTATATCTATTTGACTGCAAAGCCGCAGCTTGACTTCGATTATATCTCAGAAGAGCTGAAAAAACCGGGAATATCCGAGTTTGAGAAAAAAGCGCACTCACTGGCTTTGAGAGTATTTTCTAATGCGGAGCTTCCGGAGCTGAACGCTGATGAAAAGAAAATGCTGGAGTATTATCTGTCCTCGGGCACATACGGAACAATGGAAAATGTCATCAGCAACCGTATGATCGAATACAACAATGACGGAAAAAAGGTCTCAAAATGGAGATATATGCGTGAGCGTCTGTTTCCGGGAATGGATTTCTACAGAGAGAATTATCCGTTTTGTTACAAGACCAAGATACTGATACCGGCGGCATGGGCAGCAAGGCTTTTCAAGGCGGCAGTATTCAATGGAAAAAAGATCATAAATGAAGTGAGGATCGTTCTCAGATCGGATAAATAATACTGCTCCCAAAAAATAGATACATCGGGATCAGGACGTTCACTATAAAACAAACACCGCACGGTATCGTGCGGTGTTGTCTTATATTTTTGAGATCTTATCAGCGTAATGTCTCACTTTTTATCCGAGAAGATTTATCGAAATTTTCCGGGAATCCACATCAAAGTAGTTTTCCAGTTCAGCCACGTAGGCTCTGAAACATACAACGCCGTTGAATGTCATGATATCTCCGGTCTCCTCAACGTCAAGAGCTTCAAGCTGCTGATCGGTCAATTCGTTGAGATATACAGAGTCATCATAGGTGACGAAGAAATAATCCAACTGCTCCTGATCAAGCTCCGTGAGATATACCCTGCTTTCTGAGGTCTTCCCCAACTCAGTGAGGATATCCTGCGGAATGTTCAGACCATAATACTTTCCGTCTTCATCACGTGCAATATTGAAATACGCAAGCTGCTGATCGTTAAGCTCGTCAAGAGTGATAGTGCTCACGTCAGAAGCCTTTCTGCCGATAGCGAGTTTCTGGTCAGTATTCAGATACTGTAGAACAAGCCGTGATGTTTCAGTATATCCTATTTTTTTCTTCTGCTCATCTGTGAGGTCCACAGCTATGCTTTCGGAGAGACTGTTGAGCTGAGCAGTGATATCCTGACGAGCCTGAGTCTGCCATTGCACATCTATCTCCTCACAGATAGGTCTTTCAAGAATGACAATACGTTCCATATTTTTAAGTGAGAATGTAACGAACGGATATTTCTTATCAGTATAATTAGGCTCTACATATACGGCAGTGCTTCCGTTTGATCTGTCCTGGGTATTCACCACACGGTAGCGGTATTTTCCGGACGGAGATACTCCTGATGCAACGACTGTCTGTTGTGCAGAGGTCACGAAAAACGATGTAAAAAGAAAATATCCGAGAGCTCCGAAAATATAGAGCAGCAAAATGATCGTTCCAAAGGCAGTTTTTGCTCCCTCACCGGCACCTGACAGCAGCAGTATCAGTATGCCTGTTATGACTATGGGCAGTATGAATCCCCATTCTCCAAAATAAAGCAGCACCGCCGGCAGCATCGCCGGAAGAATGATAAAGCTTGCGATCCGGGTCACCACCTGCTTTCTCGTGTACAGCATCACCACAAGTGCAAGTATTGAGACACCTGTTAAAATCAGGCATTGAGACACACGGGCATGAATATGTATATCATAGAAAAGTGAAAAATAACATATCTTGCAGGCACAGTATGTATATAATAAACTGACTAATGCAAAGACCCTTTTAGTCCAGATATTTGCAAAAAATTTTTTCATTTTGACCTCCGAAAAAGTTAGTTGAGAAAAATCTCCTGTTGCAGAAACAAATCGTCAACATATATTATATCACCTCCGGAGAGATTTTACAAGTGATTTTTTGCGATTTTATCAGATTTTACAAATCTTTATCATCCGATCCCCGGAAAATCCGTGTGAACACATATTTTTTGTTCATATTAGCATCTGCTGCTGCCCGCAGTGCAGACAATTTTCAGAGAGGAACATATTGCCGCATTGACATATTTTGCTTTTTCTGCTATAATAGTTCATGGTGTGAGGATCGGCAGCTTGTGCGGTGTTGCCTGTGATTTTGCAAAGAAAAAGCTCTTATTTGCGGAAAAGCTCTCCTGAATACGTAACGCCTCCGATAGTGAGTGTCACCTGTGTGCCGTTTGTCTCGGGACGATATCCGTCGTCATATACGCCGAGTGCATTTGGAATACCGGAGATCTCTGAGATATTCTTATGCTTACCCTTTACACCTCCCGTTCTCACACAGTAATGGCAGTGTGAGCCGGTAGAGTTTCCTGTGCTTCCTTCGATACCGATAACATCGGTGATCTTTACATGGTCGCCCACCTTGACACGTATTTCGGAGAGATGCCCGTAATAATACCAATCATCGGTATTATCGGCACATATAGCTGCAAATTGTCCGAATCCCTGTGAGTGGTCGGCATCGTTCTCCCAACGGGCTATTTTTACAATTCCGTTCACGGTGGAGTGTATCTCCTTTGAGTCGATACCCACAAGGTCAAGACCGTCATGAGCACTCCCCTTGTACTCCTGAGTTACCCGAAAATTCCCCATATACGGACTGTTCATTTGTTATCCTCCTTTTTTGCTGACTGTGTACCGAAATAAAACGCTATCACAGTGGTAAAAATGCTTTGGAACTGCTCCACAGAAAGCTGTCCCCCGATTGAAAGTCCTGAGAACACTGCTGTGAGTGTCAGTGTCACAATGGATTTCACATTGATAAGCCGTTCAATTTTTTCCCTCATTTGTACTCCTTTCCAGACCGTCGATATATCGGAAGGCGGTCTTGACCTGCTCCTCCAGAACGGGAAGACGCATGGCGAAATGATTATGCTCTGCAACACGTTTTTCGAGCTGCTCGATGCGGTAATTCGTGAGCTTAGAGCTGACGAGGATACCGCCAAGAGAGCCGCCGAGCGTTCCCAGAAGAGAAATGACGGATATAATAAGCTCGTTCAATATATCACCTCCTACAGGAGGTTTGAAAAGCACGGCAATTCAACGGAAAATCGTTGATGTTCACAAAAAATTTACAATTGAAAGGATATACCATGGCTTATAAAATTTTCAAGCTCGCTCCTATGCAGATCGTATTTGCGCTGCTGACTGTTGCCTGCATGGTGCTGATATTTTGTTTTTCAATGGAGGACGCCGACCGCTCCTCAGAGACAAGCGGCAATATAACCGAGATCGTCGTAAACGCTGTTGTCCGTGACTATGATGAACTTCCGGCGGACGAAAAGCTCTCCATAATGGCAAAGGCGGATCACATCATCAGAAAATCCGCACATTTTTCTGTATATTTGCTGCTCGGAGCTCTCGCTGCTTTGACTGTGGACCCGAGGAGGCTGTCAAGAGTGAAAATTTGCGGAGTTATTGCATTTTGCTTCCTTTACGCCTGCTCTGACGAGCTGCACCAGTATTTTGTTCCGGGAAGAGCCTGTATGTTCACCGATGTCCTCATTGACACGGGAGGAAGCTGTGTGGGAGCGCTGCTTTCACTGCTGATAATTCTCCTGATAAAAAGAATACATAGCCGTAACGAGGCATGAAAAAAAGCTCCGGGGATATTCGGAGCTTTTTGTATTCTTCTATTTTTAGTCATGCGGCGCAATATATAGCTGTTTCGGCACAACGCTCAGAGCATTCCGCCCTTTTCGTAGAAGTTATCCTGGATAATAAGCGCACAGCCGCCGAGGAAATTATTCTTTCCGTCCAGCTTACTGAGTACAACACGGTCGGCGATCTCCTCGCTCACAAGGTGGATCATTTCACGTTTCACGTAGTCAAACTGCTTTTCATTGAGCTTGAAGTTGTGCATCACGATCTTTTTTGTGAAGTGACTGATCGCAATATTGTTTACGAGAACGGTATACTTGGTGATGATATCATCAACGAGGTTTTTCACGCTCTCCTCGCCTCTCATAAGTGCATTGAAAACGGTATCCGTGTTTATCATGGATTTATCGCCGTCGGTGAGCTCATAGAGAACGGGAGTGTTTTCTTTGGAATATATGTCGTAGAAAGCATTTATCATTGCCGTTCTTGAGATCTCAGCCTTTACAGAGCCGTCCGGATAGCCCTCATAAGCCTTTCCGTTGGGGCAGACGATGTACCTCTCGATCATAGACGTATATGAGGTATAATCGCCGGAGAGCTCGTTCTTGTTGATTATAGCCAGATTCACCTGATTGCCGTTATAGATAAACGCCTGATTTGCCTGATAACCGTTCTGACCACGGAAATCGTTATTGGCAAGTGCCATAAGTCCCACGGCATTGCCGCAGTGGATATCGCAGGAGATACCGGAACTGAGCTTGTCAATAAAGTTTGAGAAGTCAAGAACGCCGTCCTTGAAGAAGATCTTAAGCTTGCCCCACATTGAGGGTACGACACCCACACCGAGACCGAGGATCTTGTCTCTGGTAAGGCAGCTGTTTTCGATCATTTCGTTACATTCCTTGATTATGTAATTGATGATATCACGGCTTGTGGTTCTCTCGTCGATTATCATGCTTGATTTGTCAAGGACTTCCGAATTAAGATTTGTGAGGCCTATAGTTACCTCTTTTTCGTCAACAGTAGCTCCGAGGGCAAAGCGGCTGTTGACGTTGATATCAATGAGGATCTTGCGTCTGCCTTTCTGAAGCTTCTCTGTATTTACAGGAGCTTCGCCGATCTCAACAAGAACACCCTCCTCTATCATTTCGTTAGTAATAATAGTAACAGCGGCTCTTGTGATCTCAAGTGCGCTTGCGACATCGACACGTGAAATGGGCCCTGATTCTCTGATGACTCGAAGTATCTGCATTCTGTTGCGTCTCTTCAAGTCGAGTTTACTGATACCTCGTTTTTCCATAAATTTCAACTCCAATCGCTTTGATGTACAGTAAAGGTCAACTATACATTTATATTATAACACAAAAGTGTCTAAATTCAAATATTTTTCTTCAATGCGATCAAAAAATCAGCATTATTAACAAATTAGCAGTATGTTTTTTGTTAAACATACATCAAAAATAATTGAAGCCGCACATTATTGCAACAAATAAAAAAGTGACCGCATACCTGCGGTCACGAAAAATTCAGAATTGATCACCACTCAAAATCATCGTAGTCATCATCGTAGTCATCATCGTCGTTGCTCTTGCTGCTCTTATCAGCACTCTTACCTGCACTCTTGAGGTTATCAGCATCGGTCAAAAGAACCTTCCAGCCTTCGCCCTTAAACTTTACAACACAGAGATATTCTGTTTCACTTTTCTTTTCATCATCATCAAGGTCTTTTCTCTGTATCTTGACTTTAAACTCATAGCCCTTCTTAGCATCAAAGTCATCGGCATCCAGCTTATCACTGCTGTAGTCATTATTTTCCTGAGCAAATAAAACCTCTGCACCCTTAAGCTCAGTTTTAGAGAGCTTATCCTTCTTTTCTATTTTCTTGATCTTGACCTTATAATTGTCAAGCAGCTCTTCCATGGTGTCATTGTAGTCGTCTATCATGTCTTCATACTTATCATCATCTTTGAGTTCCTTGATGACATCATCGGAAAGAGTCATTGAGTAGTAAGTCTTTCCGCCTTTTTTCGTACTCATCTTCTTTGCAAATTTCTTAGCTGCGCCCTTAGCTCCCATATTTCCGCCGATAAGAACGAAAATGAGGATGATAACGATAACCGCAACAACTGCTGCGATAATTCCGGCAGAGGAATTATTCTTAGATGCTACAGGTGCTGAACCGTCAGCCGCCGGAGCAGGTGCAGGAGCATTTCCGGCAGCCTCAGCCTGTGCCTCGGGACATGAGCAGGAGCCACCATCAGGGTATTCTTTTCCACAATATTTACAAAACGCCATTTAGTTTTACCTCCAAAATAAATTTCTTTCATAATTTTATCACTGAATTTTCACATTGTCAAGCATATAATCGCAAATAATTCGATAAAAGCCAATAATTCGGCACTTTGCATAAAAAAATACAGTCACGCAAGGTTTATACTAATCTCTATTACAATAGGCAGCTTTTACGCATAACCGGGCTTGTAATGCGGGATCTATCCGTCATGGGATCTCACAAATTGACAAAAGCGTCTGCCGATCGACACGGGCAGCCATTCATTTTCAGCAGATGAGGCAGTATATATCAGCTCCGGTGTGCAATAATATTACAGAGGTGATGATGTATGTTTGACGATGATATAAAGATCTATGTTCCCGGAGGATCGCCCGAAACTCCGCAGCCGCCGGAGCTTCCCGATACCGACACTGAGGAGGTCAGGCTTTACCCCGACAGCCGATAATTTTTCCCAGCAGAGAAAATACGAGGAAAAATATAACATTTACTATAACGATGCTTGCACCGGGCGCCGTATTGAACAGCAGAGATGCCGTCATTCCTATAAGGAAGCTTGCAGCCGAAACGGCTCCCGAAGTGAGCACGACTCCACGGAAGCTGTTACATATCCGCATTGCTGTGAGTGTGGGGATCACGATAAGGCTCGACATGAGCAGTGCGCCCATCATCATCATACCGAGAACGACCGTTATCGCCGTCAGGACTGCGAAGATCATATTGTAGACTCCGGCTCTGACTCCCGTAGCACGTGCAAATGTCTCGTCAAAGGTGACGGAAAATATCTTGTTGTAGAGAAGTATGAACACAAGCAGCACCACGGCTGAAAGTATCACACTGAGTATAACGTCGCTTTTGCTCATGGCGAGTATACTGCCGAACATATAGTGACTCACATCATTGGTGATACCGGCTTTTGACGAGACGATTATTCCCACGGCAAGCGCAGCCGTTGAGAAAAGTGCGATAGCTGAATCTCCGCTGAGACGGCTTGATTCGCTGAGTCTGAGAAGTATCACCGCCGAGATCACTACCACCGGGAGTGCGACCTTAAGCGGAGCGAGATCCATCACAGCCGCTACGGAAAGTGCGCCGTAGCCTATATGTGAAAGTCCGTCACCGATCATGGAGTAACGTTTCAGCACAAGTGTAACTCCCAAAAGGGAGGCACAGATCGTAACTGCAAGCCCTCCTATCAGTGCCGGAAGAAGTATCGCCGTGAAAAATTCCGGCGTCAGCATTGTCTTAATATTTTCAAACATTGTTATTACCCTTGCATTATCCGATCAGATCTCTTCCGAGATGCGAGTCAAGATATTCCTCCGTTGTGCCGAAAAAGCTCTCACTGCTGCTGCAAAGACAAAGTATACGATTGGCGCAGTCAAGAGCTCTCACCACATCATGAGATACCATTATCACCGTCATGCCGTCTTTTTCGTTAAGCTCCCTGATGATGCGGTACATCTCGCCCTGTGATGCCGGATCAAGTCCCGTCACAGGCTCGTCAAGCAGGAGGAGCTTCTTTGCCGCACAAAGTGCTCTCGCAAGAAAAACTTTCTGCTGCTGACCGCCGGAAAGCTCACGGCAGCTCTTTTTTGAGAGATCGGCTATTCCAAGGCGTTCCATTGCCTTTGATGCGATCTCCTTTTCTTTTTTTGAGTAGAACGGCAGAAAGCTGCGCTGTCCCAGACAGCCGGATATGACCACTTCATTTACTGTTGCCGGAAATCCCATTTTCAGATCAATGTGCTGGGGAAGATATCCTATATCCGCAGATCTCAGACCGTCACCCATTGATATTTTTCCGCCGTCAAGCTGTTTTATCCCTAAAAGGCATTTCACCAGCGTACTTTTTCCCGATCCGTTTTCTCCCATTATACAGAGAAAATCTCTCTCGCTGACGGTGAAGCTCAGTGAGTCAAGAACTTTTACTCCGTCATAGCTTGCAGTCAGCGATGTGCATTCAAGAATTTTTTTCAATATAACGCCTCCCGGAGATCACTCAGATTTTCTCTCATAAGATCAATGTAGGTGACGCCGTTTGCGAAATCCTCCTCCGAGACATTGTGACAGGAGTGCAGCGTCAACATATGTGCGCCTGTTGCATCGCAGAGCTTTTCGGCAAGTTTTTTTGTCGAAAATTCCAGACAGAAAACGACATCTGTGCCATGCTCCTTTATCTCATCCATGAGCAGTGCCATTGTGCGGACGGACGGCTCTGATTCAGAGCTGCACCCACTGAAAGCTGCAAAATACTCCAGTCCGTATTCATGTGAAAGATATCTGAAAGGATATCTGTCACCAACAATGATAACGTTCTCGGGAGCGTTTTCCGTCATTTCACGATAATCCCTGTCAAGAGCCTCCAATTCTGCCGCATATTTGTCAGCGGCAGCAGTATAGAGCGGCTTGTTTTCGGGGAGCTTTTCACACAAGGCAGCTTCGACCGCTCTCAGGCAGAGTTCATTATTTACGGGCGATGTCCAGATATGGTCATCATATCCGCCATACGCATCATTGGAGTCATGTTCATGTTCGTGTTCATGATCATCGTGTCCGGGAAGCTCCTCCTCAGCGACAGGTTCAACGTGATCCATAAGCCGTACCACCGTAATGCCGGACGTATCAATGGAATCAAGCACCCTGTCTACCCATACCTCGTCCTCACCGCCGATACATATAAACACATCGCATCTTTGTACAGCAGAGATATCGAGCGGCGTTGGTTCATATGAATGTGCCTCCGAGCCGGTTTGCAGGAGCATTTTTATATCGGCAGTATCTCCGGCGACTGCACGAGCAAGATCGTATGGAGGAAAACACGTGGCCACTACAGACAGCTTTTTACTTGCGGAGTCAGTCTCTCCGCATGAAAAAAGGCTCACTGCAAATACTGCCGCAAAGATAATACAGAGGATCTTTTTTATCATATATCACGTAGTTCCCTGGGAGGCGTTCTCTCCGAAATTATCCATGAGCGTTTCAATATCGCAGGGAATGTTTTTCCAGCCGTCGCCCTCGATATAAGCCATGCATTCCACATCAGTGTCGGCATTGCCGTTGTAGTTGTTGAAATTGCAGCTTATCTCAACGCCCTTGGTAACGGTGAATTCATCGGCGGAAATATCGAATCCGAGCTGCGATCGTGTGACCTTCACAAAATATTTTTCGGCAGCCGCTGTTTCATCTTCACCAAAATCGACTGTTCCGGTGATCTCGGTTATCTCCGGAGAGTGCGATATCATACCGAGAAACTGTCCTTGTCCGTCGTTGTATTGTTTAACGGCGGAGTCGTATTTTTTATCCGCTTTGAGCTTGTCCACAGCAACAGCAGGAAATGTATAGCAGTAATATCTTTCTCCGCCGTTTGCGCTGTATACAGAGGAGAAATACTCCCTGAACGCCTCCTCGCCCGTTCCGTTCACACGCTGATCTGCGGAGGAGCTGCTCTTTCCGTCTCCGCAGGCTGTCATAGAGAGCATAACGGCTGCGGCAGTTAAAAATCCGGCGATCCTTTTCATTGCTGAGAAACTCCTTTCTATAGGATATTATCGGTAATGGTATGTATTTCGGCAGCAATATCTTCGGCAGGACGCATCTCACCGCCGCTGATGCACTCGATGCAGTGCCATTTCAGACGGTCACGGCAGAAATCGGCAGCCTCACGGGAGCGCCGGAGATAATCATCATCGCTTTCGTGGATATCCCTCTGACCTCCCGAACTGTATCTCTTATCAAGCAGTTTCTGACTGATCTCGTTATCCGTTCTGAGATATATCACGCAGTCGGGAGAGGGTATCTCCATAAGCCGATACTCAAAGTCGAACAGCCATTCGATGAACGGCAGCCATTCTTCACGGGGAAGCTTTGAGCACTGGTGTATAGCGTTGGAGGTGGTGTATCTGTCTGCAAGAATGATGCCGCCGCTGTTGTAAAAGCTCTCCCAGTCGGTTTTAAAGCTTGCGAACCTGTCCACGGCAAAGAGCGTTGATGCGGCGTAAGGATTCACAGAATCAGGATCGCTGCCGAATGCTCCCCTGAGATACATTCGCAGGGGAGCAGACGAATCACTTTTATAATCGGGAAAAGAAACGGCTCTTACGCTTTTGCCCTGTTTTTCCAGATATTCACAGAGCATACCTGTCTGGGTAGCCTTTCCGCTGCCGTCCAAACCTTCTATGACGATAAGTTTTCCTTTCATATACTTGACCTCTGTCAGAAATTCCTTAAGCCTATCCTCTCAGCTCTACTCTTCTGATCTTTCCGCTTATGGTTTTCGGGAGCTCATCACGGAACTCGACTATTCTCGGATATTTATAAGGAGCGGTATGTTTCTTTACATAGTCCTGTATCTCTTTTTTCAGCTCGTCAGTGCCGACTGTTCCCTTGGTAAGCACGATAGATGCCTTTACTACCTGTCCTCTTACCGGATCGGGAGCTGCACTAACGCCGCACTCCAGAACATACGGAAGCTCCATGATAACGCTCTCTATCTCGAATGGTCCTATTCTGTAGCCTGAGGACTTGATAACATCATCAACACGTCCTACATACCAGAAGTAGCCGTCCTCGTCACGCCAAGCGGTATCTCCGGTGTGGTACATACCGTCGTGCCATACCTCTTTTGTTTTCTCCTCGTCACGGTAGTATCCGCTGAAAAGTCCGCAGGGGATATCCTTATCCACACGTATAACTATCTCGCCTGTTTCGCCCGTCTTTACAGGTTCGCCGTCAGGATCAACGATGTCGATGTCATAGAGTGCGCTCGGCTTGCCCATTGAGCCGGGTTTTGCCGTCATGCCGACGAAATTTCCTATAACGAGAGTAGTCTCTGTCTGACCGAAGCCCTCCATGAGCTTTACGCCCGTTGCCTTGAGGAACTGATTGTAGACCTCCGGATTGAGAGCCTCGCCGGCAACCGTTGCATATTTAATTGAGCTGAGGTCGTATTTGGAGAGATCTTCCTTGATGAAGAACCTGAACATCGTGGGCGGCGCACAGAAAGTGGTTATATTGTACTTCTTGAACATGGGGAGTATCTTGTCCGCCTCAAAGCGGTTGAAATCATAAACGAATATGCAGGTCTCGCTGAGCCACTGTCCGTAGAGCTTGCCCCAGAGTGCCTTGCCCCAGCCGGTATCCGATATTGTGAGATGTATTCCGTTGGGATCAACATTGTGCCAGTAACGTGCGGTGATAAAATGTCCCAAAGCGTATTTATGGCTGTGCATAGCGATCTTCGGATATCCCGTTGTTCCCGAGGTGAAATACATCAGCATAGGCTCACTGCCGCAGGAGTCGATCTCCGGATCGTCGGAACGCTCAAAAACATCGCTGCACCGGTACATTTCCTCATCGAATGAAGCCCAGCCTTCACGCTCGCCGTTGACGATCATCTTCATGATGTCCATACCGCATTCTTCGATAGCAAGCTCTGCCTGATGAGCAACATCTCCGTCAGCCGTACAAACAATAGCTTTGACATCAGCAGCCTTGAAACGGTAGGTGAAATCGTGCTGAACGAGCTGATTCGTTGCCGGAATAACTATTGCGCCTATCCTGTGAAGCGCAAGTATTGAGAACCAGAACTGATAATGTCTCTTCAGTACAAGCATTACCTTATCGCCCTTTTTTATTCCCTTTGAGCGAAAATAATTTGCCGTCATGCACGAGTATTTTTTGATCTCTGCAAACGTGAACTTTTTGTCCTCTAAATTTTCCGCAACATAGATAAGTGCTGTTTTATCGGGATCTTTTGCTGCAAGAGCGTCCACCACGTCAAAGGCAAAGTTGAATTTTTCAGCATTGGGGAAACTGATACCCGTAAGAGCGCCGTCCTTGTCTGTCTCGACCTTTACGAACTTGTCGGCAACGGGATCTTTTACCTTGGCAAGATCAAAGTTTGTAACACCGGGGAGGATAGCGGGTTCGATATGTGAGATAGCGTGCTGAGGCTGATTGACTCCGCAGACGATAGCGTAGAATTTGCACTCCTTGCCTCCCACAGCCCACTCGTCATGAGGTTCGGAGCTGTCGTAGTAGATCGAATCGCCCTCATTGAGGATCTCGACATTATCTCCGACACGCACCTTGAGCTGACCGCTGATGACGATATCCATTTCCTGTCCCTCGTGGGTATGCGGATGAGGAACTCGGAACTCCTCATCAATATAGGGGATAGTTACAAGAAACGGCTCGGCGAGCTTATTCCTGAATTTCGGAGCAAGCCGCATATAGCTCATACCCTTGCGCCGCACTATAGGAAGTCCTCCGCCTTTTCTGGTAATGTCGAAGCTGTATATGTGGGGACTTTCGCCCTCCATGAGATCGGTGATCTCCACGCCGCAGGCGTTGGCGAATTTATAGATGAAGGTGAAGCTGAAATCCTTTGCACCGCCCTCGTAAGCGAGATACTCAAAAGTGGAGGTATCGGTTTTCCGGGCCATTTCCTCCGGGGTCAGACCTACGGACTCCCTCACTGCCTTGATTCGTTCGGCAACTTCTCTTATCTTAAATTCCGGGTTCATAGCGTTACTCATTGAAAGTCTGCTCCTTTCGCAATAATCATATATTCAGACAAAATCAATTATACCACTTCGGTGAATAAATGTCAAGTACCGGAAAAGCAAAAAACACGGCAACAGCATTTACTTTTTCACGAAAATATGATAGAATATAAGTATGAAGATACAAAAATTAACAGAAAGACT
>CANQJO010000020.1 GCA_947624255.1 uncultured Ruminococcus sp. | reverse complement strand
GGTCATAAAAAGCTCTATGTGGAAACAAGACTGAAAACCAATTCCACAAGGCGTACACTTCCGCTGATCCCGCATATTGAAAAGATGCTCCTTGAAAAGAAAGAGCTTGAAGCTCACTTCAAGAAAGTCTGCGGTTCGTCTTACGATAAGGAATTTGAGGGTTTCATCTGCCGTGACAGCTTTGGCAAACTGATCTCGCCTGAATATGTGACAACACGCTTTCACTACGTTATCACAAAACACGGTTTAAGACATTTGCGTTTCCATGACCTGAGACATTCATGTGCGAGTCTTTTGCTTGCAAATGATATTCCAATGAAAGCAATTCAGGAATGGCTCGATGTGCTATGCGATCACTGCAAAAACACCTTGATTACGGCATTTAACAAAAATAAAAACATATTTTTTATATAATGCCATTGACTTCATCAGGATTTTATGGTATAATTATCGTTGCAGGCTTATAAATACATGACCTTACAGAGATTTTATATAAAGAAAGGAGTTGTATCCGTGATCAATTCTGATGCGGATAATTCAGGATATGAACGAGAATATCTACGCTCCTCCAATGCCACCGTATGGTGCGCCGAGGGGAGGCTCTGAGCCGTTACCGGGAATGCAGAGGAAAAAGCCGAAGAAAAAGAAAAACAAAGCACTGGTCATTCTGAAAAAGCTGCTGACCATAATCGCTACCACACTGCTTTCACTGTTCCTTGTGATGATAATCACCGGAACGATCGTCTGCACTGCGCTGACTGTCTATGTCCTCAATTTCATGGAGGACTCCACAAGTATAACGCTTCAGGAGCTTGAATCAGGCAGCGATACGCTCTTCTACGGTTCGGAACTTGACGAAAACGGCAACGAGAAACTCGTTGTGCTTAAACGTATCAAGACGGACGTTCAGCGAATTCCGGTAACTATCGACCGCATACCTCAGCACGTCCGTGACTGCTTTGTGTACACTGAGGACGAACGTTTCTATACTCATGACGGCGTTGACTATAAGCGTACATTTTCCGCATTTGTGAATATGTTCCTGCATATCTACGATACGGAGCAGGGTGGTTCTACCATAACACAGCAGCTCATCAAGAACGTCACCGGCGATGACGAGCACACTCCGCAGCGAAAAATACGTGAGATATTCAGTGCCATGCAGCTTGAAAAGTCTTACTCTAAAGATGAGATACTTGCCGAGTATCTGAATTTCATCAGTTTCGGCGGTCCTATCAACGGCATACAGCTTGCATCGCTCTCGTATTTCGGAAAAAATGTCGAAGATCTGACGATACCGGAGGCATCTGTTCTTGCCGCAATACCGAAAGATCCCAATAACTATGGTCCGTTTACGGAGCACACAGACGATTTTGACCGTCCGCTTGAGGGAAGAACGATCAATCGCGATCGTCAGGAATACGTTCTGTATAAGCTCTACGAAAACGGTGCTATCACCTATGACGAGTATCAGGAATATCTGAATACCCCCCTTGTTTACGCTGATACCGAGGAGTATAAGCAGCTCCACCCCGAGGCATCTGCTGAGGAGCTTATACAGGAGCAGAATGACAACTCATGGGAAATGGACGCCATGTACTATGAGGTCCTTGATTTCCTTGAAGAGCAGTTCAATGTGGATCAGGAGGAAGCCATCAAGCGCCTCAACAAGGGAGGATATAAGATATACACCACCCTTGATTCACAGATGCAGGATTACGTTGCGGAGAGATTTCTTGATCTTAACAATCTTATGCCCGCAGACAGTGTTATCCGCTGGGTCGATCTTGACGGCGACGGCGAAGCTGAGGAATATAAGCCTCATGTTGCATTTATTGCCATGAATTACGACGGAACGATACGTGCCGTTATTGGTGACTGGGGCGAGAAAAGCGGCTCGATCATAACAAACTACGCAGTACAGGAGCCGAGACCGATCGGTTCGACCATAAAGCCGATCTCTACCTACGGACTTGCTCTTGAAAACAATACCATACACTGGGGCTCTACTTTCAGAGATGAGGGCATAATGGAGGTAAACGGTCTGCCGTGGCCGTCAAACTACACAACTGACGGAAATGTCAGCATCTCTCATGCTACAAATTTTGTTTACTACTTCCTGCAAAGGTCGTATAATACGATACCTGCACAGCTCTGTAAGGAGCTTACACCCCATGCTGTATTTGAATTCTGCACTAATAATATGGGCTTGAAACTCGATACCTACGATGAGGATTATTCTCCGCTGTCTATCGGAGCGCTCACATACGGCATTACGCTGGAAAATCTGGTGAATGCATATCTACCTTACGGCAATGAAGGCGTTTACTGTGATGCACACATTGTCACAAGGATCGAAGACAGCAATCAGCAGGTGATCTATCAGAATAACGGAAATGCACGTCAGGCTGTATCTGACGAAACGGCATGGGTAATGAATCGCCTGCTGAAAAATGTCGTTGAGAACGGTACAGGTACGGGTGCAAGGCTTCAAAATAAGGTAGTCTGCGGCAAGACGGGTACTACCGAGAACTGGTGGGATCTCACATTCGTTGGACTGACACGGGATTTCGCAAGCGGCGTTACCATCGGCTACAAGCAGAATAATGATTTATTGAAGCTCCCGACCTCTCTGCATTCCGCTGATGTCTGGAAAAACATAATAGGCGATTACATTGAGACTAATTTTGCCGATACTCCGTCCGATTTTGATCCTGTGGGCACAGTCATCGAGAACTCGATGTGCAGCATTTCCGGAATGATAGCAGGACCTTCATGTCCGAAGGGCATAACCGGCTACTGGAAATCTGACAATGCACCTGTGTGCAGCGGTGGTCACTATGTTCCTCCTGTGGATACGGGCGGTGACGAAAACGGTGATGGCGGTGACGAAAGCGGCAACGGCGGTGATGAAAACGGCAACGGCGGTGAAGACGGCGATACCGGCGGCGGAGACGTTGGCGGCGGAGACGTTGGCGGCGGAGACGTTGGCGGCGGAGACGTTGGCGGCGGAGACGTTGGCGGCGGAGACATCGGCGGCGGCGGAGATATTCCTGCTGTGCAGGAGCCTGTTCCGGCTGACCCCAATGCCGCATGATATGGAGATCATGATATGGAGACCATAAGATTTTGCTGTCCGTGTCATTTCGGCTTGGAGAGCGTGCTTAAATATGAGATACTGAGGATCGGCGGCACTGATCTGAAAGTCAGTGATGGCAGGGTAAGCTTTTCCGGAGGATATGATCTTCTTGCAAGAGCGAATCTCTGTCTTTCCACCGCTGAGAGAGTCCTCATAGAGCTTGCAGAGTTTCCTGCACGCTCCTTTGAGGAGCTGTTTCAAGGAGTAAAAGCCATAGAGCTGGAGCGGTATATACTGCCGGACAGTGCGTTCCCGGTAAAAGGCTACGCACTGAATTCCGCGCTGCACAGTGTTCCGGACTGTCAGTCTATAATAAAAAAAGCCGCTGTGGACCGTCTGGGCGAAAAGTACGGGATAAGCCGGTTTCAAGAGACAGGTGCGGCTGTTCAGATAAAGTTCAGCATTTTGAAAGATATAGCTTCGATCTATCTTGATACAAGCGGCGTTGGACTTCATAAGCGCGGCTACAGGCGAAATTCCAACGTTGCTCCCATAAAGGAAACTCTTGCCGCAGGTATCGTTGATCTTGCCCGTGTGCGTTCCGACTCGCTGGTGATAGATCCTTTCTGCGGCAGCGGTACGATCCTCATTGAGGCGGCTATGAAGGCTTTGAAGATAGCTCCCGGTCTGAGGAGACGTTTTGCCTCAGAAAGCTGGGAGGTCATTCCGGCGGAGGTATGGCGTGAGGAGAGAAGCCGTGCTATCGACAGCGTTGACCGTTCGGCAAAATTTCAAGGTATAGGCTTCGATATAGATGATGCAGCCGTGGCACTCACCATTGATAATGCCCATAAAGCGGGAATAAGCTCCCGTCTGAAAATCGAACAGGCTGATATTGCGGAGCTGCGGCAGCCGGATAACTCAGTGGTGATATGTAACCCTCCCTATGGCGAGAGACTCCTTGAACTGAAAGAGGCTGAGGAGATCTATCGTAAAATGGGCAGTGTTATCGGAAAAGGCGGAGGACGGCGATCTTATATAATTTCACCTCATGAGCAGTTTGAACTGTTTTTCGGCAGCAATGCAAAAAAACGCCGGAAACTCTACAACGGAATGATAAAATGTCAACTGTATATGTACTTTTAAAAGAAAAGACTGCCGCTGTGCAGTCTTTTAAGGTGATAGTATGAAATTTGAAACAAAGCGCAAAGTACTGCATTTTTTCTTTCCTACGAGATGCCCCGTTTGCGGAGAAGTGATCTATGCTCTTGACCGTTTCTGCAAGAATTGTCCGGAGACGCTTACTCCATATGAGGGAGATTTTATCCCTGATCATGCTGCCGGATTTACTGCTGTTTATGAATACGATGAGAATATCCGTCCGGCAATAAATCTGCTCAAAAGCGGTGTCTGCGACAATGCCGACTATGCGCTTGGCGGAGAGCTTGCCGATGCTCTGGCATTAAACGGCACTGCTGAGAAAATCGACGTTATCGTGCCTGTTCCCATGTATAAAAAGCAGCTCAGAAAGCGAACATATAATCAGTCGCTGCTTATAGCAGATGTTATCAGCCGACAGCTTGACATTCCCGTTGACAGAGATTCTGTAGTCAAGGTCAGAGAGACAACTTCGCAGAAAACACTCGGAAAAGCGGACAGAAAAAATAATCTGAAAGATGCGTTTGCAGTTAGCTTTCCGGATAAGATCAAGGATAGGAAAATTCTTCTTGTTGACGATATATGCACGACAGGAAGCACTTTTGAGGAGCTGGTGAAGGTTCTCCTTGAAAGCGGTGCGGCAGAGGTGTACTGTGCTTCGGCGTGCAAAACTCCCCTAAAAAATAAGTAAGCCGATACCTTGAATGTTTTCCGATATTCTTTGATCCTGACTGCATTCCTTTTTCATTACTGCATGATAAGGCGGCTTTTCACTTGACTTTTTCACTATATTCCGGTATAATAGAATCCGGTTGATCGTCAGTCTGATCTGACGGCAGTATATATCTTGCTCACAGGAGGTGCATTATGAATTCCGATCCTTATGGGAATATGAATAATTATTCCGCAATTCAGCGTAAGTTCATGATGCTCACTGATCTTCGCTGAAAATTTTGGCGAAAGGAGCAGTCTGCGCAGCTTTGCGCAGATAATATCTGTTATGATCAAATTCTATACAACATCAGATGGTAATATCTGTCAGGCTGATGAGCCGTCTGACGGCTGCTGGATCTCCGTTGTAGCTCCGACTCCGCAGGAGGTAATGGAGCTTATCGAAACTTATGGTCTTGACAGCGGATTTGTCAAGTCCTCCCTTGATGAGGAGGAGTCTTCACGTATTGAACGTGAGGATAATCAGACGCTTATAATCATCGACACGCCTATGTCTTCGGTGGACGATGACGATACACAGAGTTTCTATACACAGCCGATGGGAATCATTCTCACTGAAAAATATGTTTTTACTATTTCGATCGCTGAGACTCACATACTCACCGAGGCAGCAAGCGGCAGGATACGCAATCTCCGTCCGAGTTTCCGCACACGTTTTGTGCTCCAGCTCCTGCTGAGGATCGCTGCACTGTTCCTCACGTATCTGAAACAGATAGACAAGATCTCATCTGCCGCAGAGCAGCAGCTTCACGATGCAATGAAGAACGAGCTCCTCATGCAGCTTCTTGCACTGGAAAAATCGCTCGTATACTTCTCTACATCGCTTAAAGCAAATGAAGCGACCATTGAGAAGATCTTTCGTGGCAGAGTGATAAAACTCTACGAGGAGGATCAGGATCTTCTTGAAGATGTTCTGATCGAGATGAAACAGGCGATAGAAATGGCGAGCATATATACGGGGATACTCTCAAGTATGATGGACGGATTTTCGTCAGTAATATCGAACAATCTGAACGTTGTTATGTGGCGGCTGACGATCGTTACGGTAATACTTGAAATACCGAACATTATTTTCAGCTTTTACGGCATCAATACGGTGGATCTGCCGTTACCGTTCACATGGTTTCCGATAACGCTTGCCGTATTGCTCATGGTGGTCGTATCGTATCTGCTTATCAAAACGAAAAAAAAATAGCCGGGAGGCGTTTCAATGATAAATATGCGTCCCAGAATGTTTGAAGAGGCAGAAAAGTCTTATGCTTCATCAAACATCGTTATACAAATACTATTATTTTTAGTTGTATTTTTCATCATTTATGTCATTGAGGGCGTGATCTCCTCAGTTATAGCAGTCCCCGCTATGATGGACGAACTTGTCCGTCAGGGATATCTTGAATCAGGACAGAAGCTCACCATGGAAAAATCCATTGAACTTTCTGCCGAACTTTCAACTCTCCCCAAAATAATGATACCCACGCTGATATGTACGGTGACAGGAACGCTGATAAGCATTTTTTACTGCCGCTTTATTGAGATGCGCTCACTCAGCTCTATGGGAATTCGCAAAAATCATGCGCTTGCTCATTATTTTACGGGATTTGCTGCCGGAGCCGTTATGATGACGGCGATAATCCTGCTGACTGTTATCACCGGAGTCAATGATATCAAGCTGTCCGCAAATATCAATGTCGGACTTATACTCCTTTATTTTCTCGGATTTCTCTTTCAGGGCATGAGTGAAGAATTCATATTCAGAGGCTATCTGATGAATACTATCGGAGGTCATCACTCCACATGGTCGGCAGTCGGCATAAGCGCAGCAGCTTTCGGACTTGCTCATGCTTTCAATCCCGGATTCGGAGCAATGCCCATGATAAATCTTGTGCTTTACGGAGTTTTCGCCTCATTGTATATGATATGCTTTGACGATATATGGGGAGTGTGTGCGCTTCATTCTGTGTGGAATTTCACTCAGGGAAATATATACGGCATAAGTGTCAGCGGCACAGGAGACAGTGAATCTGTATTCCGTATATCTTCGCACAGTCTTCCTGATTTTCTTACAGGGGGAGAGTTCGGTATTGAGGGAAGTATTTTCACGACTATCGTACTCGGAGCAGGAATTGCAGCCGTTCTCCTGAAAATGAAGCGCAGCAGTACGCCGGTTGTCAGGGAACAAGAATAATGCCGTCCGGCAGGAAAGGAACACATATGTTTCACGAAAAATCATGCGGAGCGGTGGTCTACCGTAAATTTCATGGAAATACCGAGATACTTCTTATCAAGCACGTCAACAGCGGACACTGGTCGTTCCCGAAAGGTCATGTTGAACCGGGAGAAACAGAGATGCAGACTGCTCGCCGTGAAATAATGGAAGAAACATCAATAGATGTGATAATTGATCCCACATTTCGTGAGACGGTATCATATTCTCCGAAAAAGGACACAATGAAGATAGTTGTGTACTTCCTTGCCAAGGCAAAGAATGTATGTTTTACTCCACGTGAAGGAGAGATAGCCGATATACGGTGGGTGGATATATCATATGCGGCAAATATACTTTCATACGAAAATGACAGGACTATTGTCGCAAAGGCGAAGAACGCCATAAGAGATGCAATTTGAGAAAAGTCTGATACTGATTTCACTCTAAAAGCCGTGCAGGATCTTCGCAAAGATTTCCGGTTTTCAGAGTGAAATTAGTATAAAAACTGCTGCGGTCATATGCGGCGGTTTTCTTTAAGAGGAGGATATTATGAAACTGCTTGCAATTGACGGAAACAGCATTCTGAATCGTGCATTCTACGGCATAAAGCTGCTCTCAAACAAAAACGGAGTATTTACAAATGCCGTTTCGGGATTCATGAATATATATATGAAAATTTACGGAAAAATTTCTCCCGATGCTGTGGCGGCAGCATTTGACCTGCGCTCGCCTACATTCCGTCACAAGGCGGCATCGTATTATAAGGCTAACCGCAAAGGAATGCCGCCGGAGCTTGCACAGCAGCTTCCCATTATCAAAGAAATTCTTACCCTTATGGGTATAAAAGTCGTTGAATGTGAGGGATATGAGGCTGACGATATTTTAGGAACTCTTTCAAAGGCGTGCGCCGAAAGGGGAGACGAGTGTTTCATTCTCACGGGAGACAGGGACAGCCTTCAGCTTGTGAATGATAAAGTCACAGTCCTCCTTGCAACGAACCGTGAGGATATTGAATTTACTCCGGCTCATTTTTTTGATGAGTATGGCTTTGCACCCGAAAAGCTCATTGATCTGAAAGCACTCATGGGCGACAGCTCGGACAACATTCCGGGAGTTGCCGGTGTGGGAGAAAAAACAGCCTCCCTTCTTGTAAAAGAATTCGGCACGATAGAGGCTCTTTATGATAAGCTTGAGTCCTCTGAGCTGAAAGAAAATCTGAAAACTAAGCTGAGAAATGGCGAGGCTTCCGCAAGAGAGAGCAAGTGGCTTGCAACAATAGTAAAAGACGCTCCCATAGTGAGCGATCCGACGGAGTATATTCCTGCGGCAAGAGATGATGCCGGGCTGAGCCGCCTGCTTACAGAGCTTGAAATGTTCCGCCTTATGGAGAAACTTGATATCAGCATGACATCTGTCCCTCCCGTAAGCGAAAGTGTTTCACCGATCACAGGAATGGAGATCAATGTCAGCGAGCTTACTCAGAATGATTTTAGTGAGTGCAGCTATCTCTTTGACGGTAAAAAGCTCACAGTGAACAGCGGCAGTGATGTGTTTACGAGCAGTGATGAGAGCGTTATTCTGAAATTTCTTGCCTCAGACTGCGAAAAGATCACCGATGACAGCAAACCCCATTATCGCTGGGCGATGGCTCATGGCGGCGAGCTTAAAAATCTTCGGAGTGATCTGTCGATATGCGGGTATCTGCTGAACAATTCCGCCTCAGACTACACTGTTGAGAAACTGTGTGCTGAATACGGGGCACCGTATTTTTCCCAAAATGGTGAGTATGCAGCACTATTGTCAATGAAAGGACTTGAAAAGAAACTCCGTGAAAAGATAGAAGCGGAGGGAATGACGGAGCTTCTTGAAAAAATCGAGATGCCGCTTATCGAAGTGCTTGCTTCAATGGAGCATGAGGGAGTGCGTGTTGACAGGAGGGGAGTTGAAGAATTTGGCGAATATCTCTCAGAGATGACAGAGGAGATGCGTCAGATGATATACGATGAAGCCGGACATGAATTCAACATTTCGTCTCCGAAACAGCTTGGAACGGTTCTGTTCGATGAGCTGGGACTTCCGGCAAAGAAAAAAACGAAGAACGGTTATTCAACAAATGCGGAGGTTCTTGAGGAACTGCGGCATTATTCACCCATAGTAGACAATGTGCTGAAATACAGGCAGTATACAAAACTCAGCTCCACATATGTGGCAGGTCTTATTGATAAGATCGCCGAAGACGGCAGAATCCACACCTGCTTCAAGCAGACCGAAACACGTACCGGACGCATTTCCTCGACCGAGCCGAATTTGCAGAATATCCCTGTGCGTACAGAGCTCGGCTCACGCATGAGAAAATTCTTCATAGCGGCTGAGGGGAAGACCTTGGTCGATGCAGACTACAGTCAGATAGAGCTGCGTGTAATGGCTCATCTTTGCGGCGATGAAAATATGAGGGAGGCTTTTTCCTCCGGAGAGGATATTCACACCTCAACGGCAGCACAGGTCTTTGATATGCCGATTTTCATGGTGACTCCCGAAATGAGAAGTGCGGCAAAGGCTGTGAATTTCGGAATAATCTACGGCATCGGAGCATTTTCACTTTCAAAGGATATCGGAACTTCCGTAGCACAGGCAAAGAAGTATATTGCCGATTATCTTGCGAAATATCCAAAGGTCAATGAATTCATGGAATACACAGTGGAAAATGCTGTCAGGACAGGTTATGTGTCCACGATGTTCGGCAGACGGCGGCGTATACCGGAGCTTGCCTCCTCAAATAAAATATTGCAGGCAGCAGGCAAAAGGATCGCTATGAATACTCCGGTCCAGGGAACAGCGGCGGATCTTATAAAAATCGCAATGATAAACGTCTATAGGCGGCTCAGATCGGAAAACCTACAGGCAAAGCTCATTCTGCAAGTGCATGATGAGCTGATACTTGAATCCTCAGCCGATGATGCAGAACGTGCATCTGAGATACTGAAAGAAGAGATGCAGGGCGTGTACGAGATGAAAATACCGCTTGCTGTGGACGTTCACACAGGTGAGAGCTGGTATACGGCGAAAGGATAAATATGTATGCGATATTAAATGCCGACAGCAAAACCACCGCCGCAGTATTTGAGGAACTTTCGCTGCTTGACCGCTCTTTAGTGGGGGCAGAGGGCTGGTCAGCAGAGTCGTTTCGTTCTGAGGCAGAAAAAGAGAATGGTATCGTTCTCTATGCTGTTGACAGCGGAAAGGTCATTGCGCTTCTTTCGGGGTATTATGCGGTCGGAGAGGGAGACATCACCGGTGTTGCTGTTGATGAAAAGTACCGTCGGCAGGGGATAGCTCTGCGGCTGATAGAGCGGTTTACTGCGCTTTTGCCGGAGGACACCGAGAATATTTATCTTGAGGTCAGGGAGTCAAATACTCCGGCACAGGCTCTTTATAGAAAATGCGGATTTGAAAAGCTTGCCGTACGCCGGAATTTTTATGATTCTCCCTGTGAAAATGCAATAGTTATGGAAAAAAAGCTGAGGTAGAATATGCTTATACTTGGAATTGAAAGCTCCTGTGATGAGACAGCCGCAAGCGTTGTGCAGGATCACAGGACAATACGCTCGTCTGTTGTGTCAACGCAGATAGAGGAGCATAAAAAATACGGCGGTGTCGTCCCTGAGATCGCATCACGCCGTCACTGTGAAAATATACTCGGAGTTGTGCGTGAGGCTTTGGACCGTGGGGGAGTGAAACTCTCCGATCTTGACGGCATAGCCGTTACATACGGTCCGGGACTTATCGGAGCACTGCTTGTCGGAGTTAGCTTTGCAAAAGGACTTGCCATGTCCTGCGGAAAGCCGCTGATACCCGTTCATCATCTTACCGGGCACATAGCGTCAAATTATCTGACTCACGCTGACCTTGAACCACCGTTTCTCTGCCTTGTTGCAAGCGGCGGTCACAGTCATATAGTCGAGGTATTGTCATATACGGATTTTCGCATAATAGGGCGCACTCGTGATGATGCGGCAGGCGAGTGCTTTGATAAATGTGCTCGTGCTATGGGATTCCCTTATCCGGGAGGAGTTCACATTGACAAGGCTGCTGCAAAAGGTGCCCCCAAGGCGTTCAGTCTGCCGCATCCCGTAGTTGCCGGCAGTGAATTTGATTTCAGCTTTTCGGGACTGAAAACATCAGTGATAAATATGCTTCACAATGCAAAGCAGAAAGGTATTGCTATTGATAGGAATGACCTTTCTGCGAGCCTGCAATCCGCAATAGCCGAAGTCCTCACGGAAAAAACCATTCATGCTGCTGAAACTTACGGCTACAGGAAGATAGCTCTTGCCGGAGGAGTTTCCGCAAATTCGGGAGTTCGGGCAGCTCTGTCCGAGGCGTGCCGCAAGCGTGGGTACGAGTTTTTTATGCCGGAGATAAGTCTCTGCGGTGATAACGGAGCGATGATAGCCTGTCAGGGAAGCTATGATCTTCTTGCCGGAATAACTGCTGATGAGAGCCTTAATGCTGCGGCGACTGTTTCAATCGAGCATAAAGAAAGCACCGTATAATACTGATTTCATCCTAAAAACCCGAGAATCTTTGCGAAGATCCTGCACCTTTTACTGTGTCAAAGTGACTCGACATACGTCAGTATGGTTTCACTCCTTTTTCTTGTAAAATGCACAGTCTATTCGCAAATCTTGCACGGCTTTCAGAATGAAATTAGTATAAAGCCGTTATACGGTGCTGCTTTTTTTGAAAAACATTTGGGAGTTTATGACTCCGCAGCTATATTGCTGTCGGAAGTTGTATCTCCCTTATACAGGAGTTTCAGAATTATCGGCGCAGCAATTGATGAAACAATGATAAGCAGTATCACAGAGGCGAAATATTTCGGATCGAGCATATCAGCGGAAAGACCTTTTTTTGCAACAATGAGGGCAACTTCACCACGTGTCATCATTCCGACACCGATTTTCAGGCTGTCCCTGGTATTGTATCTCATAAGACGTGCGGTAAGTCCGCAGCCGATGATTTTCGTGACTATTGCAGTCAGAACAAATGCTGCCGAGAATATCAGGATCCCGGCGTTAAAGCCGCTGAAATCCGTGATAAGACCGATACTTGCAAAGAAAACAGGTCCGAATATCATATATGAATTTATATCCACCTTACGGGCGATATATTCAGAGTCGTTGAGACTGCAAAGGATAAGTCCTGCCACATACGCTCCGGTAATGTCAGCAATGCCGAAAAATTCCTCCGCAGCAAAGGCAAGGAACATACAGAGTGCAAGACCAAGTATCGGGATACGCCTTTGGTGGTAATATTTTTTGTCGATGAGCTTGAAGATATAATAAGTGAGAAATCCGATGCAGAAACTGAATACAACAAACAGCAGGGTATGTATCACAACGTCTGTCGGCTTTGAATCGGGATCTTTGAATCCGAGAACAAATGTAAGGACAATGATGCCGATAACATCATCAATTATAGCCGAGCTCATTATAAGAGTTCCTATGTTCTCTTTAAGATGTCCCAGCTCTTTTAATGCCTGAACTGTTATGCCCACTGAGGTCGCAGTCATGATAGTGCCGATAAATACTGCACGGAAAAACTTGTCGCTGCCTATTGCTCCGAAGCCGTAAAATGCGCCATAAAGGAGAGAGCCGCCGATAAGAGGGACTAACACGCCCATGCAGGCAACAAGAAATGCTTTCGGACCGGTCTTCATCAGATCTTTCAGGCTTGTTTCAAGACCTGCTGAAAACATGAGCATAACAACGCCTATTTCCGAGAGAAGTGAAAGGTAGTCAGACTGCCCCACCCAGCCTAAGCAGCATGGACCGATCACCAGACCGGCTATTATCTCTCCTACGACCTGCGGAGCTTTCAATTTTTGGGCAATGAGACCGCACACCTTCGCAGAGACTATTATAATTGCAAGATCCCTGAAAAATGAGATCCTATCCATTAAAAATCACCTTGATCATATGAGAATTCTTTCATCGCAGTATTCACATTCAAGAAGCGTTTCGTCACCGCTTGAACGGAAACTCTTCGGGAGGTATTCCTCATGGTTTGTTATGCACTTGGGATTATTGCATCTTACACCGCCATATATCTTTCCCTTAAGCGTTTCGGATATCTGTTTTTCTTCAAGTATCGTGAGTATAAGAGCCATTCTCACATAAACGCCGTATTTTGCCTGAGTGAAATACATAGCTCTTTTATCTTCATCGACCTCAACGCTTATCTCATCGACTCTCGGGAGCGGATGCATCACGATCATATCCTTACGTGCATTGAGCATTTTTCTCCTGTCGAGAATGTATGTATTTTTTTGTTTGAGATACTCCTCACGGCTTGAAAAGCGTTCCTCCTGAATACGTGTCATATAAAGCACATCAAGATCGCCGATAGCTTTTTCGAGATCATTGACTTCGGTGAATGAGCTGCCGTTCGCTTTGATGATATCCTTGATATATGCAGGCATACCCAGTGCAGAGGTAGAAATAAACACAAATTTATTATCGGGCAGACAGCTCAGAGCTTTGCACAATGAGTGAACTGTTCTGCCGTTGAGAAGATCACCGCACAAGCCTATGGTAAGTCCGGAGAGCTTTTTCTTCTCGATTTTCAATGTCAGCAGATCGGTAAGCGTCTGTGTGGGGTGAAGATGACCGCCGTCTCCTGCATTGATAACGGGGCAGTCGGCAGTGAGTGATGCAGCTTTTGCAGCTCCTGCGACAGGGTGACGTATAACAAGAACGTCTGCATAGCTGCTGACTATTTTAGTTGTATCCTTGATCGTCTCTCCCTTAGATACAGAGGAGTTGGCAGGATTATCAAATCCGATTATCTGTCCGCCGAGACGTATCATAGCCGTCTGGAATGACATCTGAGTGCGTGTGGACGGCTCATAGAAAAGCGTTGCCATGACTTTTCCCTCACACTTATGAGCGTATGCAGACGGATCGTTTTTGATCCTTTCACCGAGATCGACTACTTTTTTCCACCATGCAACGGGGTAGTCGCTCAGATCAATGAGATGCTGAAACTCTGAAAACATATTTTGACCTCCGTACAGAACCTGTCATCTACAAAGTTATTTGTGAAGACAGGCTCGTATAATTTTGTACTATTGCTCCGCTAACTAAACCTTGCCGTCAATATTTTCCGTTATTCTCAAAGTAAACGTTGTACCATATGATGAACATAAAAACAGTCCAGATCTTTCTGCTGTTGTCAGCTTTTCCGCTGCGGTGATCGTCAAGGAGCTTCGTCAGCTTCGGAGTATTAAAAAATTTTTCAGATACCGGACTTTCAAAAGCATTCCGCACTATATTGTAATATTTATCCTCTTTAAGCCATACCCTTATGGGAACAGGGAATCCCAGCTTCTTTTTTGCGGCTGTCTGAGCGGTCTGCTTTGGAGTATCCTTTTTGGCGGCAAGCCGCATCGCATATTTGGTGATGTATTTTGTCTCAGCAGTGCCTTTATCGTGGGTGACTCTGTATTTCCTCGGAATTCTCTGTGCAAGAGCCATTACTTCTTTATCAAGAAACGGCACTCTCAGCTCAAGAGAATTCGCCATGCTCATTTTATCAGCTTTCAGGAGGATATCTCCTGCCATCCAGAGGTGAAGATCAAGGTACTGCATTTTTGTGACATCGTCCTTGTTTTTCACATTATCAAAGTAGGGTTTTGTGATCTCCTGCGGCAATGGAGCATCTGTTTTTATTTTCAGCAGTTCCTTTCTCTGCTCGGGAGTGAACATATATGCGTTGCCGATAAAACGCTCTTCAACATCCTTGCCCTTGCGGACAAAGAAATTCACACCTCTTTTTGCGGGGAGTTTTTCAGCGATACTGCCTATGCCTCGTTTAAGTGCCCGTGGGAGTTTATCGTAAACTGTACCGTCAGGATCGCTGTAGACATTATATCCGCCGAAGATCTCGTCAGCTCCTTCGCCGGAAAGAACGACTTTCAGCTTTTCAGAGGCGATATTGCAGACAAAATACAGGGCAACGGCAGACGGATCGGCAAGAGGTTCATCCATGTGATATTGTATCATGGCGAGACTGTTCCAGTATTCCTCAGGAGAGATCACCTTGCTCGTATTTTCCTTGCCGATAGCCTTTGAGAAATTTTTTGCCCAGCCGATCTCGTTGTATTTTTCGTCCTTGCCGAATCCGACCGTGAATGTTTTATCCACGTCTGCAACAGCGGCGACATAGCTTGAATCCACACCGCTTGAAAGGAACGAGCCTACTTCAACATCGGCTATCTTATGCGCCTTAACAGAATCATGGAATGTATCGGAGATCATGGTTACCCATTCATTCAGCGAGGGCTTCTCATCGGCATTAAAGTGAACGTCCCAATAACGCTTTATACTGAGCTTTCCGTCTTTGAGCCTGAAGTAGTGTGCCGGAAGGAGTTTATGGACATTTTTGAAAAACGTCTCACCGGTAGGGGAGTACTGGAAGGTGAGATAATTTTCAAGTGCGGATGTATTAAGCTCCTTGACAAAATCAGGGTGTTCAAGGAAGCATTTTATTTCAGAGCCGAACATGAACGTTTTGCCCATGATCGCATAGTACATCGGCTTTATCCCAAAGAAATCACGTGCTCCGAAAAGCTCCTTTTTATTTTTGTCCCATATTACAAAGGAGAACATTCCACGGAGCATATTCAGCATTTTTTCACCGTACTCCTCATAGCTGTGTATGAGGACCTCAGTGTCTGTATTTGTGGAGAATCTGTGCCCTGCGGCGATGAGTTTTTCTTTTATCTGCCGATAGTTATATATCTCGCCGTTGAAAACTATGACCATAGAGCCGTCTTCGTTGAAAATCGGCTGGTCGCCCTGAGAGCTTACGTCGATGATGCTGAGTCTCCGATGACCGAGGGCGATATCTTCATCGACATATTTACCCTCTGCATCAGGTCCACGATGCTTTATCCTGTTCATCATTGCCTCAATAACGCTGTTCGAGTTATTGATATTATTTGTAAATCCGACTATTCCACACATAACATCTGCCTCCTCGGAACCGGTCATAACGGATCATAAGACGGGTTCGTAATATTCCAATAAATTATTATACTACATTTTACAGGATTTTGCAACACCGGAAAATAAAATATTTTTTTCAAACAAATACAGGAAAATTGTCAAAAGAATTGATTTTATATATTCAACAAATTTTCACTTGCATTTTTGTGAAATATGTAGTATAATATAGAAAGCGATAAAATTTTTGCCGTCAGATATCTGCTGTTTGCATCAGAGGGCGGTATACACGGCTTTTAAGGAGATATGATAATATGGACAACATAAAAATAGGATTCATCGGCACCGGAAACATGGGCGCTGCTATCATCAAAGGTATCGCCTCCGGTGAGCTTTCCGGCAATGTTTCAATATCAGCCTATGATCCCGATACTGCAAAGGTCGAGGCTCTTTCATCTTTCGGAGTAGTATCATGCGGCAGCGAGGAGGAGCTTGTAAAAAGCTGCAAATATGTATTCCTTGCCGTAAAGCCTCAGATAATCGGAGAAGTCCTTGAAAATGCGGCAGCCGGAGCATCTGCGGATACGGTCTTTATTTCGATAGCTGCCGGAATTTCCGATGAATTCATTGCCTCCAAGACACTTCCCGAGGCAAAGGTGATACTTGTAATGCCGAACACACCGCTGCTTCTTGGTGAGGGAGCATCTGCACTTTCAAGGAATGATAAGGTCACAGATGAAGAATTCGGCATCATTCTGAATATTTTCAGAATGTGCGGCAAAGCGGAGGTCATCTCCAAAGATAAGATGAAAGAGATCATTGCAATAAACGGCAGCAGTCCGGCATTCATTTATCTTTTTGCAAAGGGATTCATCGACTATGCGGACTCTGTGGGAATAGACAGATCTGTTGCCGCAGAGCTTTTCAGTCAGAGTCTTATCGGCTCGGCGAAAATGATAACTGATTCCGGTTATACTATAGATGAGCTCATAAAAATGGTATCATCGCCCGGAGGTACAACTATTGCAGGTCTTGACGATCTCTACAGGGGCAACCTCACGGATACGGTAAAAAAATGCTGTGAGAGTTGTACACGCAGGGCATACGAGCTGTCAAAATAGTTCTATAAAGCGATCTTCCGGCATATCATTCTATTGACAGTACATGACAATGCCTTTATGCGGCATTGTCATGTACTGACACGGAGGTGTTTTACGGACAAGCTCCGGAAATGAAAGGATGATATGAATGAGGCATACAGTAAATCTCACAGGAAGTCAGAGCAGAAAGCTTTGTATTTTTATACTGAGCGGCTTTGCCGTTGCCGGAATTATAACAGGTGCTGTTTTTGCGTGCCTTCACGGAGTAAGCTCTCCGTGGCTGCATCAGTATTTTTCACCTGTTTACAGCGGGGACAAGCCGTTTGATATTTTCAGAAATGATATGATCTCGTCTGCTGTTTTTATTGTTGCCGCCTTTTTCATCGGACTTTTTGCATTCGGACAGCCTGTGGGTGCGGCAATGCTCATCTACCGTGGATTTGGTATAGGCGGATCGGCAGCAATGATGTATAGTCTTTATGGAAATGATGCTGCAGCTCCTGTCCTTGTGCTTATAACTCCCAAGGCAGTAGCTGTTATCATTCTGTCGGTTCTTGCTGTCAGAGAGCTTATTCGCTCATCGGGAGCAATATTTTCAGGTATCATTTCTGAAAATTCCCATGATGAAAAACGCATGAATTTCAAGCTTTACTGCATAAAATTTTCAGTTTTGCTCCTGTTGTCGCTTATAGTTGCGGCAGCGGATACTGCTCTTAACTATATTTCAGCAGGATTTTTACAGGATCCGGCATAAAATTTGCATCAAAAATGGAGGAATGTTTAAATTGGCTTTATTTGATTATGAGAGCTCCGGTCCCGGAATTTCTAAAAATGCACCAAAAAAGAAAGGTATAGCACTTTTTTTTGATATTCTCCTGAGAAAAATATGGAAGCTCTTTGAGTTGAATTTTCTTTATTTCTTATTTTTTATACCGTTATTTCTTTCGGTAATGGTCATATTCCGGCTCCCTGTAACCGGCATCACACCGTATATCTCACTGCTGCTGATACTTTTATTTGCAGTGCTGATCGGTCCTGCGACAGCGGGAATGACTAAGGTGATACGATATTTTCTCATTGAAAAACATAGCTATATCGTAAGGGATTTTTTCAACGGCTTCCGTACAAATTTCAAAAATGCAGCTATAGTCGGGGTAGTTGACTGCCTGATAATATTGTCTGCGTATGCGTCTGTGATAGTTTATCCGAGGCTTGCTTCAGCATATCATTCTTTTTTGTTGTATGTACCGCTGGCATTTGTTTACAGCATTGTTATTCTTGCAGTGTTGATGAATTTCTACATCTTCCTGATGATGACGGCAACGAATCTTTCTCTGAAAAATCTTTTGAAAAATTCCGCTGTACTTGCATTTATCGCACTTAAGAAAAATATCATCACATTCCTCATAACGGCAGCTATAACTGCCGGTATGGTACTGATGATGCTGTATATGCTGCCGCTGTTCCTGACGATAATACCTTTTTTCCCGGCAGCGTTTGTATGTTTTATAATTTGCTTCAACAGCTATCCGATAATACAGAAATATGTAATAAATCCCTATTACGAAAGCATAGGTAAGGTCAATCCCGAACTCACCGGCTTTGATGACGAAACCGGTGCTGAGCCTATTTTCGAGGATATGGGCGGTAAAGAAGCTCCTATAGAAAAGCGCCGTAAGGGAAAAGGAAAACGTATATCATAAAAAAAGCTGCCGCATTCAGTGCAGCAGCTTATATACGATCCTACAAAGCAAAATATCAATATAAATAACATTACGGTTCACAAATATCTGTGAGACTTTATTTTACGTATTCTATCAGCTTTCCGAGGCAAAGCTCAAAGCACGTACCATACCACATTTCTTCAAGGCAGGGGAGAGTAGCTTCTATGCAGTCAACAGTAAAGTTGACGGATATGTCGAGTGAACTTTGCAGATCTTTTCCGAGGGCGACAGCTCCGGTGAATGCACTTGAAAAAATATCTCCCGTACCGTGTATATAATGGTCGATATTATTGCGGAATGAACTGTAGAATTTATCGCCTTTTGAGTCATAAGCCATAGCTCCCTGCATATCATGGTCATAATGTACTCCGGTAAGCACAGGAGTCGGGCAGCCTGTACCGGCAAGCTGCCGCAGGACATCTTTTGCGTAGTTTTCGTCATAATCATCGGTGAATGGTATCCCCAGCAAGAGAGAAGCCTCTGTCATATTCGGGATAATATAATCAGCTTTAGCACACAGTTTCATCATTTCCCGGACGAAGTCATTATTAAATCCTGCATAGAATTTTCCCGCATCACCCATGACCGGATCAACAACGATGAAGTTATCCTCCGTGCCAAAACTGTCAAAAAAGTCAGAAACTAACCTTACCTGCTCTTTTGAGCCGAGATATCCCGTATATATCGCATTGAAACTAAGGTCAAGGCTTTTCCAGTGAGCTGCTATAGCAGGAATATCGTCAGTCAGATCACGGAATGTATAGTTTTTGAAGCCTCCCGTGTGGGTGGACAGAACAGCAGTCGGTATCACAGCGGTCTCTATTCCCATGGCAGATATAACAGGGAGAGCCGTAGTGAGCGAACATTTTCCGAAGCAGGAGATATCCTGGATAGTTACTACCTTTCTCATTAAAATTCCTCCTTAAACCTAACGCTGCATTACTGCGGACAAAATACATTATACATTATCCGCAGGAGTTTGTCAATATTTGTCAAGGAGAAAAAATGAATACAGAAAAATACTTTTCATGCTGCAAACTTTGCCCAAGAGACTGCAAAGCTGACCGCTTAAACAGCAGGGGAGTCTGCGGAACGGGGGCTGAACCTGTTATAGCACGTGCCTCTCTTCACCAATGGGAAGAGCCGTGCATTTCATTCAGAAACGGTGCGGGGACGATCTTTTTTTCGGGATGCAGTCTCCACTGCTGCTATTGTCAGAATAATAAAATAAGCAATGAGTTTTTCGGCAAAAGCATATCGGAGAAACATCTCGAAAGCATTATTCTTTCGCTGAGAGATAAGGGCGCTGATAACATTGAATTTGTCACTCCGACGCATTTTGTTCCGCTGATAATAAATATCCTTGACCGCATAAAGCCGCAGCTTGACATTCCCATAATATACAATACGGGTGGATACGAAACTATAGATACTCTCAGAATGTTGGAGGGATATATAGATGTGTATATCCCCGACATAAAATATTATTCTTCCGAAGTTTCGGCAAGGTATTCAAAGGCTCCCGATTATTTTGAATATGCTTCTGCTGCCGTGACTGAGATGATCGGACAGACGGGAAAGCTCGTATATAACAGCATGGGCGGTCTGATAAAGGGCACGGTGATACGTCATCTTGTACTTCCCGGACAGCGGCATGATTCAATAAAAATAATGGATTGGTTAGCGGAAAATCTGCCGCATGAAAATTTTCTTGTCAGCATAATGGATCAGTATACGCCGTTTGATCATATTGGTGAGGAATTTCCGGAGCTCAGAAGACGTGTAACAAAAATGGAGTATAACAGCGTTGTACAGCACGCCGCCGATCTCGGGCTTGACGGCTACACACAGGGAAAGTCATCAGCATCACCGGAATATGTACCGGATTTTGATCTGACGGGACTTGAGGAAAGGTGAAAGTATGGATAATAAAGAAAAAAGTAAAGATACCGGAATACTTAAAAATAAATGGTATCTTTATATGACAGAATTTTTCTCCGGAGTTTCTGTTATGGCAGTAGAGCTTGGTGCGAGCCGTTTGCTTGCGCCGTATTTCAGCTCATCGCAGATAGTCTGGACGATCATCATAGGTACTATCATGATTGCAATGGCTCTGGGAAATATTTACGGCGGAAAAAGTGCAGACAAAAACCCCGATCCGGACAAGCTCTACGGAAGAATACTAATCTCCGCTGTGTGGATCGCAGCCATACCTTTTCTTGGAAAATTTGTCATTCTGGGCATCTCGGCACTGCTTGTTGTGACGATCAACACGAATTTCCTTATCCTGGCGGCATTCATAACCTGCATGGTTGTGTTTGTTTTTCCGCTTTTTTTATTGGGAACAGTAACTCCTTCGCTTGTGAAATATACTGTCAGCAGTCTCGATGACAGCGGAAAAACTGTAGGCACTCTCGGAGCTTTTAACACTATCGGCAGCATTATCGGTACATTTATTCCAACATTTATTTCAATTCCGGCGGTAGGAACAGCCGTGACCTTCCTGATATTTTCGGGAATTCTTCTTGTTCTCGGACTTGTATACTTTATCATAAGCAGACGTGGAAAAATACGCTGTGCTGCGGCAGCTTCGCTTTTTGCTCTGTGCTGTATACTCTCAAATCTTACGGGATTTGCTTTCTGGGATAAAACGCTCGTTTTTGAGGGAGAATCCACATACAATTATTTGCAGGTGAGAGAAGATGCGCAGAGAACATACCTCTCCACAAACGTACTTTTCGGAGTTCAGTCTGTCGCAGTAAAGGACGGCTCTCTCTCGGGAATGTATTATGATTATGCAATGGCAGCACCTCTTATGTCTGATTGTGAGGGCGATACAAAGGAGCTGCTCGTTCTCGGAATGGGTACGGGAACATATGCAAAGCAGTGTCTTCAATATCTGGATAATATAAACGTTGAGGGCGTGGAGATCGACGAAAAAATAACGGCTCTCGCACGTAAATATTTCGGACTTCCCGATGATGTAAATGTTACCACATATGACGGCAGAGCATTTCTCAATGCATCTGATAAAAAATACGATGTTATAATGGTAGACGCTTATCAGGATATAACAATACCGTTCCAGATGTCCTCAGCGGAATTTTTCAGGCTTGTCAAAGAGCATCTCAAAGAGAACGGAGTCATGGTAGTTAATATGAATATGCGCTCTGACCGTGCCGATGGTATAAACAGTTATCTTGCTGATACGATCTGTCAGGTATTCAGCAATGTCTGTACGGTCGATGTCAGCGGCTCGACCAACCGGGAACTGTTTGCTTCGGACGATCCTGATATGACAGATAATCTCGTCAGAAATAAAGCAGATATAGACGATCCACAGCTTTACGATCTCATGAGTACAGTCAATTCCGGACTTGTTAAGTATAACGGCGGAGATCATATACTCACTGATGATAAAGCTCCCGTAGAACTGCTCGGCATGAGCGTTATAGATGATATAATAGAGGAGGAGCTCGTTTACTATAAGGAAAAATTCAAGAAAGAGGGAATAAAGGGACTGCTTGAATAATATCGCCATACAGTGCTGTATGACGATATCATCAAATCAGAGCATTGTCTTGTTTAAGTGCTCGCAGCAGTGGACTATCATATTCCATGTGCCGCAGTCAACATTGCCGTTCTGAGGAAGTGCAACACGCCTCTGAAAAAGCTTTACGGCATTTATGGTGTTTTCGTTATAGTTTCCGCAGATATCAAGTCTCGGAGCGTTATCGAACTTCTCACCGATATCGTTGAGCATAGCCTGCAAAATATATATCACCTGTCCCGAATCGCCGTTCTTAGCAACATATGATGATGACGGAAATACATTGTATGCCGCCGGCCGGGAGTGGAGAAATGATCTGTAAACGCTGACGATCTTGTTCCATGTGGCAGAGTTTGTATTCCCCGTTTCAGGGAGTCCGTATTCACGCTGAAATGCCCTCACAGCGATAGATGTGCTGTTGTCATAAACACCGCTCGGAGCGACAGACGGTATCTTATTGTTGAAAAGTGATATCGCATAAAGATATTTCTGAAGCTCCGCAATATGCTGCCGTCTTTGCTGATTAGTATAAGCCATTTAAGCTCTACCCCTTTCAATTTATTCTGAAGTGATGGTATATCCCGGATCCTGATAAGGTCTTTTATCGAAACCGTATTTCAGATCCGAATATACGCCGGCGATCTTATCCCATGTGACAGCTCCCACGACTCCCGTGGGATTTAAGCCGAACTGCCGCTGGAAAGCCGTTACTGATTGCCTTGTCACAGGTCCGAAGTAGCCTGTATTGCTGACAGCCGGGATATTTGAATATGTCTGATTGATAAGAGTAAGATACTCCTGCATGATCTTCACGGAATCGCCTGAGATACCCTCACGCAGGACTGTTCCCGGATATAATGCTACTTTTGTATTATTTGGTGTCACTGTTTCAGCGATGCCCTGATATGCCCTGTAAATATCATTTCTTGTAGCACGGTCAAGCTCTCCCGTTTGCGGAAGACCGAACACACGCTGGAATGACTTTACAGATCTCTCAGTCTGTTCACCGAAATATCCCGTGATCTCAACAGGCTCTACAGCCGCATAGTATGCACCTATTACAGCAAGATAATATTGCAGCGCTGCGACCTCACTGCTCTGCATACCTATTTTCAGATCCTCATTGTAGCGTTTTTCGACTTCCTCATAGCGTACACCCTCGGAGTCAAGCTCTGCGATGTGTTTCACACTTGCATAGATATAGATTATCCGATACCATGTTGCCTCATCAACAACGCCTGTCTGTTCAAGGTCAAAGATATTCTGAAATTCCCTTACTGCCTCTTCTGTTGCCTCATCAAAAATGCCGTCGGCGGCAGGTATCTTCGGAATAGCAGGATAGTTGTTTGAGATCCTGTTAAGATAAACCTGCAGAGAACGTACATCATTGCCGCCTGAGCCCTTTTTCAGTTCGATACCGGGATATGATGGCAGGGCAGTCTTTACCGGAGCATTTCTCACGATCTCAATATCATCTCCATAATAATATTTAAGTATCTCATAGGGGGTCAGTCCGTTATTTGCCTGAGTGACGCTTCCCCATTGTGAAAGTCCCTCACAGGTGACAGTCGTTCCGTTGCAGAATGCAGTGAACAGCGGCTCGATCTTTCCCTGCCGCCTTATATAATCGGTGAAAAGCTCATCGACGAGATAGCTTATATTCTGAAAATATTCACGTCCGTTGATGAATTTCTGATCGTACTGTGTTGTAGAGGTTATATCAAAATCATAGCCTCTCGAACGGTACCATTCCGTATATATCCTGTTGAGGGCAAATGAATTTATTGCATAAATATTTGCTCTGAGAGCGCTTTCCGGCCATGTGGGGAAGATCTCGCTCGAAGCCACATTTTTCAGATATGACGGATAATCAACGGTAACATTCGGGGCATCTGAATCAGGATCTCCGAGATGAACGGTTATTGTTTCGGGGATAAAAGGTGTTCCTGTAAGCATGATCAGCCTCCTGTTACTGCCGGATCCCGAAAATTCGGCTCCTGATTGAAATAAGTCACAGTTTCATCTGAAGAGTCCATAAAAAGCGGGACGGGTATCATATTAAAATTCTGGATCGAAGTCACTCCTGAGAAAACAGGAACATCAACACTTCTGGAGTTGAAAAATCCTGCGGCAGTCACGCTCACATCAAAGAGGCTGTACGGACGTACGTCAGAATCAGGGGAAAGGGAATACTCCGGAGCCGGTACGGGGACTTCAAATTTACGTGTAGTACCGTTTCGGTTAGTCAGTCCCGCAGCAAAAATAACACGATTACCATCGACAACGGCAGTCACCATGACTGTCGCATTGGGAACTGTGCCTGACTCATCACCTGTTCTGACATTTACCTGTATGAATCCCTTTGAGCTGCCGAGACTTTGCTCATCAAAGTATGCCGGTGGTTCAATATTTTCGGGATCGGGGATCTCGCCGTAATCGCTTTCCAGCTCTGAGAGATCGGGCTCCGGGTAGCGGTCATTGTAATCCTGAAGCATATCTGTTCCGGCAGGTGAGGTATTTCTGCGCAGTACCTTATTATCGGGGGCGGCAATGCTGCTATCGAAAACATCATCCGGATACCGATCAGCTTCTGTCTGCTGCACACGTCTGTCTGCCGCATCATTGGCGGAGTTTTCATTCGCCTCAGGAGCTGATGTACTTCTGCCGTAAAGTCTCATCATTTCACGCTTGTATTTTTCAGCCTGTGATCCAAGCTCATTTTTATCCATAAGATCGCCTCCTTGTTTCAATTGTATTCTGCGGATTCTCAGTATATGACATCAGACGTGCTCCGGAGGCAAATTTCAAAAGGAGTTACATATTGTTATGAAAAAATTTATCAGGTCTCAGCCTGTTCTTGTGATAGCCGCAATTGCAGCGATCCTCACCATTCCCATCGTTCCACCGGACAGAGAATATCTCGGCTACTGCAATACAACTGTGCTGATACAGTTATTCTCACTCATGACGGCTGTGGCAGGATTCCGCAGCATCGGCATTTTTGATGCAATGACAGGCTTTATCCTGAAAAAAGCAGGCAGTGTCCGCACTCTCGGAGCGATCCTCACGCTAATATGCTTTTTCACATCTATGCTTGTTACAAATGATGTTGCTCTGCTCACATTTGTGCCGCTGACAATACTTATATTCAAAAATATTCCCGATGAAAAAAGCCGTATTCTTACCATAGTTCTTGAAACAGCAGCCGCCAATCTCGGCAGTATGATGACTCCCATAGGAAATCCCCAGAATCTTTTTATCTATGATAAATTCGGACTTACAGTAGGAGCTTTTCTCAAAACGATGCTTCCTGCCGGAGCGGTCAGCCTCATATGCCTTATAAGTCTTTCGTTTATTCTTCCGAAGAAAAAATGTTTTGCCGCTGAAAAGCACGGCAGCAGCATACCGACAAAAAAAGCGGTGGTGTATTCTGCCCTGTTCGTGTTATGTCTGCTTTGCGTATTCAGAGTTATCCCGGCGTATGTATGCCTTGCAGCGGCGTTTTTCACCGCACTGATCTTTGATCGTTCGCTGCTTCTGAAGGTCGATTATGCTCTCCTTGCAACATTTGCGGCTTTTTTCGTCTTTGTGGGAAATGCCGCACGAATAGATGGTGTCAGCAGTTTTTTCGCCCGGATAATAAGCGGCAGAGAGATTTGGACTGCCGCCGGACTTTCACAGATCATCAGTAACGTTCCCACTGCCGTAATGCTTTCGGAGTTCACAAATAACGGCACAGATTTGCTTCTTGGGGTAAATCTCGGAGGTCTTGGAACACTTATCGCTTCACTTGCAAGTCTGATCTCGTTTCAATTCTACAGAAAGTCGGAGGGAGCACAAACAGGACGCTTTATGGCAGTATTTTCGATGATAAACTTCGGATTGCTCATTCTGCTTCTTGGTTTTACATATCTTCGGAATAAAATAATATAGGGCGGCACTGCACGAGCCGTGTGAGCGTTATTTTGTGCGATTTTTACAGAGCTTAGTATATTTTTATAAAAAATACTTTATTGGTACTTGACAATTCTTGTGAAATATATTATAATTAAATGTAATATACCTCCGGCAGAAAGTTTTTCCGGAGGAAAACAACGTAAGGAGATTTTGATATGGCTGCTAAAAAAATGTCAAGAGAAAGCTATGATAAGCTGGTCGCTGAGCTGGACGATCTGAAGATCAACCGACGCAGAGAGGTCGCTGAAAGGCTGAAAGTTGCACGTTCATACGGAGACCTTTCCGAGAACGCTGAATATGACGAGGCTAAAAATGAACAGGCTATCCTCGAGGCACAGATCGCAGAGCTGCAATATACTATAGATAATGCCGAGATCGTTGAGGATTCAAATATCTCTGTTGATGAGATAGGCATGAGCTCAAAAATAAAGATCAGAAGACTGGATAACCTGAAAATCGAGACCTTCACTATCGTAGGAACAAATCATGCCAATGTGAGGGCAGGTCTTATCTCTGATGAATCACCTATCGGCAAGGCCGCAATGAAGAAAAAAGTGGGAGATATCTTCAGCGTTGAAGCTCCCGCCGGAGAGCTGCGCTTTGAGGTGCTGGAGATCTCCAAGTAAGGATAAAGGAGTCACTATGAACGAAAATATAAATTCTGAACAGGATATAAATATCCTTAAAAAGGACAGACTTGGTAAGCTCGCAGCTCTCAGAGAGAACGGCATTGATCCGTATCAGGTCACAAAATTTGATGTAACGGCTCATGCTGCCGATCTTAAAACCGAATACGAGGTCAGGGAGGCTGAGATACTCGCCTCCTGCGGCGATGATGAGGAAAAGCGCTCTGCCGCTCTTGCCGCACTCAATGAGAATATAGTACGCATTGCCGGACGTATCATGAGCTGGAGAGATATGGGTAAGGCAAACTTTATAGATGTCAGGGACGGCTCTGACAGGATACAGGTCTATGTGCGCTCCGATGACGTGGGCAAGGAGCTTTTCAAGCAGTTCAAGAAAAAATGGGACATAGGCGATATAATCGGCGTGGAGGGCTACGTTTTCCGTACTAAGAAAGGGGAGATCTCCGTTCACGCAAAAAAGATATCGCTCCTTTCAAAGTCGCTGCTGCCTCTTCCGGAGAAGTGGCACGGTCTGAAAGATCAGGATATGCGCTACCGTCAGAGATATGTTGATCTGATAGTAAATCCCGAAGTCAAGGATACATTTATCAAGAGAAGCCGCATTATAAGCGAGGTGAGAAATTATCTCAATAATATGGGATATATCGAGGTCGATACACCTGTTCTCCACACACTGGAGATAGGTGCGGCAGCAAGACCGTTCGTCACGCACCACAACACTTTAGATATGGATATGTATCTGCGTATTGAAACGGAGCTTTATCTCAAACGCCTTATTGTGGGCGGCTTCGAGAGAGTCTACGAGGTGGGACGCATTTTCCGTAACGAGGGTATGGATACTTCGCACAATCCGGAGTTCACCACTGTTGAGATGTATCAGGCATATACCGACTACATCGGCATGATGGATCTCATCGAGGATATGTACAGGACTATTGCAAGAAATGTCTGCGGTACGGCGAAGATAACATATCAGGGCGTGGAGATCGACATGGAAAAGCCGTGGGAGCGTCTGACTATGGCTGAGGCTGTGAAGAAGTATGCCGGCGTTGATTATAATGACTGGACCGATGATGCTGCTGCAAGAGCCTGCGCTAAGGAAAAAGGTGTCGAGGTCGACGAGGGCGAAAATGCCACAAAGGGACACGTGCTCATAGCATTTTTTGATGCCTTCGTTGAGGATAAGCTCATTCAGCCGACTATTATATATGACTATCCCGTGGAAAATTCTCCCCTTGCGAAGAGAAAGCCTACCGATCCGGCATTCACCGAGAGATTTGAGTATTTCATCTACTGCCGTGAAATGGGCAATGCTTTCTCAGAGCTGAACGATCCTATTGATCAGAAAGAACGCTTTGAGAAGCAGGCTGCTGCAAAACGTGCTCAGGGAGCTAACGCCGAGGTGGACGAGGATTTTGTAACTGCTCTTGAATACGGTCTTCCTCCTACGGGCGGACTGGGATTCGGTCTTGACAGACTTGTAATGCTCCTCACTGACAGTGCATCTATAAGAGATGTCCTGCTGTTCCCCACGATGAAGCCTCTCTCTGCAAACGGCGGACGTCCTGAAAAGACTGCGGAATGAAAAAGAACGATGAGAAAAGAGCGCCCGGCGATCAGTCAGATGAAAAGCTCGACATAAATAAAAGCGTTTTTCAGGTCAGCCGTGAACTTGCCGAGAAGCGCCGTCAGGAGGAGGCTGCCGCTGAGGAAGAAATGCGCCGCCGTGTGGAACTCGCTGAAAAAAAGAAACAGGAGGCATATGACCGGCGGATCCTCGAAGAAAAAAAAGAGCTTATTCGTCTGAAGCAAGGCATCATCAAGGAAAGCGAAACGATACACGAGGAGGAAGCTGCTCCCGTTGTAATGACACCATGGCAGAAAGTGAGAAATTTCTTCTACCAGAACAAATGGTGGCTGGGGTTCGGGACGATCATTATTCTTATTGTCGGATATCTGATCTACAGTTTTCTGAGCAAGCCGGATCCCGATCTCATTGTTATGCTTGCCTGTGACAACGACAAGGTGAACAGTTTCAGCGGTTTGCAGGACTATCTTGAAGAATTTACAGACGACTTCAATGACAATGGAAAGATACTTGCATCGGTGTATGAGATCACAATATCCGATAATTCCTACGCCAATTACCAAAACGGAACGGATAACAAGCTCTCCGTGGAGTTTCAGTCGGCTGATTCGGTGCTCGTCATCGGAGATCAAAAGCTCACCGATATTATAAAGCCCGAGGAGGTCTATCTCGACCTTGAGGAAATGTTTCCGGATAATCCGTACGTGGACGGCTGCCTTTTCAAATTGAGCGAAACTCCTTTTGCAGAGCGTATCGGCGCAGATGATATTTCCGATGATTTCTATATGGCGCTGCGCAAGCCTCAGGATCTGCTTTACTGCGATGACGATGACGTGCAGAAGACGTTAGACAAGGATATTGAGGTGTTCAAAAGGATCGTGAATGACCTGAGTGAGTAAAGACAGCGCCGGACGAGTTTCGTGCAGCGATGCTCTGAAAATTATAGTGATAGCTCTCCATATACAAAAGTGGAGAGCTTTTTTTGTATATTTTGTGGAATTTCACGATAAACCATTGACTTTTTTTATTTAATAGTGTATAATTGTTCTAAATAATAGTAATATTCAAAATTGGGAATTAGTGTAAATAAAATCTGATCGGAGGTGACCGGCAATGTATACATATAATCCGATAGGCGACATTATAGTTGCTGCGCTTTGCGTTACGCTGGGAATACTCCTTATACATACCTTCAGGAATAATCATGGAGTACGCCTTACTACCGGAATGCTGGTCGCTCTCTGGATATCCTCCGGCAGCGGCATTGCTTTCCACGCACTTGCAGAAAGTAATTCTCCCGATCCTGTATTAGTGTATCCTCTGCGATTTATTCACTATACCGCACTGTCACTGTCACTGTTTATGTATATTCTCTATATGCGTGAGCCTCTCTGGATACCGAAGGCTAAGATTCGCAGACATAAAACAGGAACTCTGACAGTCCTCGGTGTGACGTGTGTGCTGGATATCCTCGGCACTGTTTTTCACCGGGGATTTTATATCGAAAATTCACAGATCCACCAGGGGATAAACCTCTACATCATACTGTACTGGCTGCTCATGATACAGGTATTTTCCATGTTCATCATACGGCGCAGCAGAATAATCAAGCCTGTATTCCGGGGATTGATGGCTGTCAATTCTGTCTCCGTGTTAATATCCTTCATTCAGATCGTGTTCAGACAGATCTCGTTCACAGCTATAATGTACTTCATTCCTCTGCTCGGGATCATATTCGTTTTCCATTCAAATCCGTTCAAAATTGATTCCGGTCTTGTTTCAGATGACTATTTCTACAGCGACCTCGACAAGAATCTTGACAGCAAAAGATCTGTTTTGATGATAAGCTGCAGCCTTATGGATTTTTCAAAGGCATTGAGCAAATCAAAGCAGTTGGAGGACGATTTCTTCTGTTTTCTGAGAAAAAACGTCCGTCACGGCATAATTTATCAGTTTCCCGGAGACAGGTTTATCCTTGCGATAAACGAGCACTCCGACAGGAATTATGAAAAAAGTATACAGAAACTCATCGACTCATTCATGGAGATGTATGAACAGTATAAGATAGATTACAAGATAACAGTTCTTGAAACTACACCTGAGATCGCTCATGCTTCCGAGTATGTCAAGCTCATTGATTTCATCGAGAATACCTCTCCCTACAATGTCGTTCACAGAGTGAACGGCGATGACATCAAGCGTTTCTGCTCCAGCAGCTACATTCTCAGCCAACTGGAGGATATAATAAAGAAAAAGGATCTCAACGATGAGCGTGTTCTTGTATACTGTCAGCCTGTGTACAATATCCTCACCGGAGCATATGATACCGCTGAGGCACTTATGCGTATAAACCTCCCTGAAATGGGAATGATCTATCCCGATGTGTTTATCCCCCTTGCAGAGCAGTTCAATATGGTTCATACTCTGAGTCTTATCATTCTGAACAAAACCTGCGTAGAGGTGAGAAATCTCATCAGTCAGGGATATCAGTTCAGCCGTATCTCAGTGAATTTTTCCGTCATTGATATCCGCTATGATACTTTTTGCAGTGAAGTTCAGCAGATCGTTGAAAACAATCATATCCCATATGACAAGATCGCCATTGAGATCACCGAAAGCCGCTGTGAAACGGATTTCAATATGATGAAGACACGCATCACCCAGCTTCAGCAGCTTGGCATGAAGTTCTATCTTGACGATTTCGGAACAGGCTACTCTAATTTTGAGCGTATTATGGAGCTTCCGTTTGACATTATAAAGTTTGACCGCTCTATGTTGGTTGAATCGGCAAAAAATGACTCCTCACGGTACATGGTGAGTGCCTTTGCCGGAGTTTTCAGCCAGTTGGATTATGCTGTCCTGTTTGAGGGCGTTGAGGATGATAATGATGAGAAGCATTGTATTGATATGAACGCAAAGTATCTTCAGGGATATAAATACTCAAAGCCTATTCCTATTGAGCAGCTCCGGGATTTCCTCCGTACAGAGAGCAGCTTGGGAGAGCCGGTGAGTATCGGCTGTGATGAATAGTGCCTGATGTACTGAGCTTCTATGGAAAATCTTTGATTTTTGTGAATTGACAAGCAGAATACAAAAATGTAAAAACCCGAAAAAAGGTGAGAAAAGACTTGACAAAATTGAAATTCACAGAAAAACGGGCGATAATCAAATGTGAAAAAGTGAGAAAAAATAAATAATTAAACAAATTAAGTTGTCAAAAGAAAAGCGTAGAATTTATGGAAATCTCCGTAAACTCTACGCTTATTTGTTTTTAGTGTTTAGTGCGTGTTGACACTATTTGATCCAAGTAAATATAGAAGCGATCTGAATGAACGAGAGGAAGATAAGATCAAGTTTATCATATCCGGTACAGACTCTACGAAACGCTTTAAGCCAACGAAACAGTCTTTCAATACAATTCCGCT
>CANQJO010000019.1 GCA_947624255.1 uncultured Ruminococcus sp. | reverse complement strand
TGTTTCGTCACTTACATTATATCACAGTTTTCACTTTGAGTCATTCTTTTTTTGTGTCATTTTATTTTACAACTTTCAATTTCACTCTACGACCCGATGATCTTTGCGAATATCCCGCACGTTTTTTGAAATGAGATTAGTGTTAATATATTTATTGAAAATCCCCTTCTTTGAGAAACTCAGAGAGGGGGATCTTTTTACTTTAAGTAGATTTTTATATTTTGCGTATCAGGTTTCATCAGCTGATGCTGATCTGTTATTGCTGAGATTTTTTTTCGATTTGTCCTACTATTATATCTTTAGCGGTATCCGCATCATATATAGGGAGTGAATAAGGCTTTGATTCTGCAATTCTTTTGATTACAAGGGACGAAGTTGATTTAAGACCGCTTGTCCAGGTATTTTTGACGTAAACATTAGTGATCTCATTATAGGTGATCTCAAAACTTTGGCACATAAAGCCTCCGGAGCAAAGGCAGTTACCTATGATCTTATTTTCACAGACACGCAGATATATGCTTGAAAGGTTAATTTTTAGCCTTATGCCTAAGCCGAGCGAAGCCGCTTCCAGGATAAGCGCAACCCATAACAAGCCTTTTTTATCCTGTAATCCTTCATAAAAATCAATTTTTTCCGCTAATTCTTCTGCTGCTTCTCTTGTTGTTTCTTTACTTGCACGTGAGCCATACCCATAATAATAGTCAGTTCTTAATTCGTCAAGTCTTTTTTCAGAGGATGGCACTACGATCAAAGGAGCAACTAATAAATAAGCTGCTATTAAAAGGAATATTATGTCCATAACAATGCATATAGTGAATGGACGTACAATTCTGTCATTAACATAGAAAATCTTTAAATCTCTTCCCGGTTCGACATTTTTCGGCACATAACTATTTTGTGTGATATGATTATTCTGATAAGCAGGAGCATTTGTCGTAACTGATGAATTCAAAACAGTCTGCGAAGTTTGAGTTCCGCACTTTGGGCAGAATCTTGAATCCTCATTAAGCTGATGACCGCAGTTCTTGCAATATGGCATAATAAACCCTCCAAAATTTTTAAGTTAACAGAGGTCAATGTGCAGCAGATGCGCACGGTTACACATTCTTTGCACACACAGACACGCTCTGTTGTGCCGATGGGATCATGACTGAAAACTCATTCTTCCACTCTGTCACACCGAACGGTGATACGAGCATTTCCGGCAGCATTACACGTGAACAGACTCAGATCTGCATCGGAATTCACCATTTCTTCAACGGCAGTCGGCTCGATCGTTTCCACCTTTATGACTTGATAATAAAACTCGTTCCCATCCGCATCTATGAAAATCACATTGTCATTCGCTTGCAGATCTTTGATGCTGCGGAAATGACTGCTGTAATTGTGGGCGCAGATCACCAGATCATCACTGTACGCAGAACCCACATACCGACAGGGAGATATTTTCATCTGTGCATAGTCCCAATCGGCTGCAACAGGCAATTCTATCTCTAAAGCCGGCAATGTCAGCGTGCCGATATATGCCGTTCCGTCGATCATTATCACCGGCATGGGAGTGCTCGGATCAAGTGCTTCTTCTTCGAGAAAATCGCCGGAGATCCCTGTCGGGATCTCGTTCTCATCGGAGCGGATACGCTGATCTCGTTCGTCATAGAGCTTCTGCAAAACCTCTGATGCGGAAATTGCAGCAAGCGAATCCTCGTGGAGGTTGTACGCTGTCAGACCGGCTGCCCCGAACATCAGCAGCGTTCCCGACAGCATCAAGGCGATCCTTTTACCCCTCTTCATGCTTATCACCCGACCTTGCAAGAAATCCGATGATAAACAGCAGCAGCCCTGCAAAGAATAAGATCGGCACGGGATACCACAATTGACCTGTCTGCGGGAGCTTTGGCGTATCACTGCCTCCGCCGGGAGTGGTATAAATTGATGCGGTTTGCGTTGTGGTGCTTGATTTTGGCGTGGTGTCGGTCGTTATATCTGTTCCGGTCACATTGGTAACAGATGTAGTTGTGACCGCAGTTGTAGTTGTCGGTGCAGTCGTTTCGGTCGTTTCGGAAGAGCCTGCCGCCGTGTTTTCAATTGTAAACGTGATCTCCTCCAACGTAATGGAAACTGTATAATTTGCAGGAATATTCGTTTCGATGACGTTCCAGTCGTAGTCCGAAGAAAGGCTGTTCCACCTGTGAGACCAGCCGTTTCCGGCAGACAGCGTGACCTCGTCATAGAATTCGCTGTCTCTTAAAAGCTGTACCGTAACAGACTGCGGACGTGCTGTGCCGTCCTTATCTGACCACACTTTTTTTACAGTGTATGCTCTGACTACGCCACTTGCCGTCACATTGTATTTCAGGCTTGCTTCGATCATCGCATCGGAAGTCTCTGTGATACTTATCAACGCAGGCTTTGGCGTATAGATCAGATCGCCGATCGCTCCGGAAGTACCTGTCACGAGATAAATTCCTGCCGGCAGCTTCTCGAAATCAACATAGCCCAGACCGTTTGTAACTCCCGAGGCAGCGATCTCTCCGACACCGTCTGCCGCATAGGAGGCAAGTGTATACGCAAGGCGGTTGACATTTTCGCTGTCCGTAAGATCACCGATCTCTATCGGCAGAGAGGCAAACTCGCCCGACAGTCTGCCGTCAGTTGTCATGGCATAATAGAGCTTCAAATCGGAATCTGTGACAGGACCGTTTTCTGTGATAAATTTGACACGCAGATCATGCGTTTCTTCATCTGCAAAGGAGATCATATTTCCGAAAAGCATAAACACCATTGCAAAGCAAACAGCAAGGAGTTTTGAAAAACGTTTAATTTTCACAGTATCACCTCTTTTTCCGGATCTTTCGCAGTGAAATTATAAGGCTTAGTATCGCCGCAGGTATCTCAAAAATCAAAACTATGTAATAAAACGGAATTTCGCTTGCACCCGATAAAATCGCAAGCTCCTGCTCTGCCTCCTCAGCGGGGATCAGCTCGCCGTGTATCAGCATTCTGTGGGAGTTGATACCATAAGGGGTGCAGGTCACAAGAGTGCAGTAATTTTTCCGATCCTCAATGCGCAGAGAGCTGACCTGTGTCGGCTCGACAGTCTCAATAGACCTGACCCTGTAGACAAAGGCTTCATCAAGGACATACACAACAAAAGAATCGCCGGTTTTCAGCTTATCGAGATTCGTAAAAAGCAGGGAGGACGGCAAGCCTCTGTGCCCCGAAATCACGGCATGAACGCTTTCACCGCCGATAGGGAACGACGATCCCTCGATATGCCCTGCGCCCTCCTGCAAAACGGCTTCACTCGTGCCGTGATAGACGGGGAGCATAATATCGGCGGTGGGGATACTTATATACCCGATAATGCCGTTTCCGCCGATGTTCAGAACGGAATAATACTCACTGCGCAGTTCATCGGGCATATTCATCAGCATATATTTGCTCATCGCCAGCTTTTGATTGAACGCCGCAGCGCTTTCGAGAAAAGCCGTGTAGTCGTCCTCGGAAATTTGTTCAATAGAGGAAATATACCGATTTATCGCTCTATGCTGTTGACGAGCCTTGATAAAACTGCTCACTGACGGGTACAGCAGCAAGGACAGACCTATGACCAGCATCACAAACGCAAAGAATGAAAGGATTCGCTGTTTCATAGGGCCTCTCCTTGCTGCTGCAATGAGGGTTCACCCCTCATCGCAGCAATATTTGTTTATACGGATTTCTTTTTCCTTGACAGGAAGAACAGAACGCCGGATAGTGCGACTATGCCGCCGCCGAAAATGTAGAACAGGTATTTGCCCGTACCGCCGGTTGACGGAAGATCGGTGTATTTGAAGTTGGCTACCAGCATATTTGCACTGCCGTTATCATCGCTCGTGGGGGTCTTACCATTCGGATCAACAAGCTGTACAAAATTCTCATAGCTGAATGATTTGCCGTCCACTTCATTGCTAACATTTGCAGCAGAAAGTTTGCCGGTATATTCATCGTCTTCTGTATCTGCTGTAAGTGTTACCGTGAATGGGTCGATTTTGGCATATTTGCCATCAGTACCGGGTGTTGCTGTTTCGACAATTGTGTAGGTTACACCGTCATTAAGACCGGAGATATTCAAAGCACCTGTCGTTTTAAGTGAAGCAATATTGTATTCTGTATCAGTATATTTTTTAAGCCAATCTTCATCAAACGTTGCGCTTTTTACAGCCTCGCCATCATTTTCTATTGCCACCCATTCAGTAATAGTGTAATAGCCATTTGTCTTAAATGAAGCAGGGAGATTTTCTGTGCTTTCTGCATCTGCATCTACAGTTTTAAACTTTGCAATTTCCCACTGTGTATTAGCAGTTGCTTCTCCGGTAGCATTATCAAGTGTGCTTGCTTTCGGACGAACAACTGCGAATTTTGCACCGTCAAGAGCAGCCTTACTTTGATCACTTCTCAAAAACTCAGCCGCATCAACCTTTACGATATCAAGACCGAATGTGTAAACGGTGGCATCGTCAGGTGTTGTTTCGTCAGTATCGCCGTAAGACTGCGGGTTGTCGGAGTAAGTAAGAACAGCTTTGTTTTGGTTACCGTTTCTAATACCATCTGATTCCGGATTTACTATTGCATTTTGATTTACAACAGCGGTGTAGTCAACGTATATTTGTGAATCTGCGCCGAGATAGTATTCATTAGCAGTGCCTTTGTTAATTACAATTTCTTTCAGGCAAGGGAATGTAACTGTTAGTTCATTTTTGCCACCATTAGTATCATATTCTTCTGTGTAAGCAGCAGTTACATTATGTGTTGGATGTTCTCCGGTAGAACGGAATGAGTCTTTATCAATTGTGTATATTTTACCACCATCATCAGTAACAGGCGTGCCATCAGCATTATACACATTCTCAACTTTTACAGTTACATATGTTTTCGCACCAGTGGGTAGTTCTTTCAGCGTAAGACCTTTACTAAGTGTATCAGTAAATTTATACTGATAACCGCCGAGGTATAGATCATAGTTGTCCGGGAGTGTGCCTGTCAGGCGGAATTTAACATCATCGCCAACGCCTGCGGCTTCTGTTTCATATAATTTTCCGTCAGTTCTGACAACGTACTTGTCAAGTTCCGGAACGCTCTCTTTTAATTCCTGTGTAACATTATCAGCTACGAAAAGCAGACGTGCAGAGTAGGATTTATCTGTTTCGCCTTCAAAACCTGATAAGTCTCTTACCATGTAATAACCGGCAGGGACAGTAATTTCATACTTAGTTGCTTCACCATCTTTAATTTTGCCCTCATAAAAACGGTTTACATATCCTTGATTTAAGTATTCACCGTTGCTGCCCTGTCCATAACCGCCGAGAATATCATTGAACGCTTGCAACCATTCACGGTCTATTTTGTCTGCTATAATGTCAGCAATTGCTACAGCAAGTTTGTCATATTTTACGGCATCCAAATTATTAATAGAAGCAACAGTTTTACCATCAGTATCAAGAGTTACTTCTACCTCAAAACCAGCTTCAACATAATCACTATTAAGCTTATTATCGTTAAAGAACTTTTCAAAGTCATTAAATTCACTGAAAGCGTAACTATAAGAACCGGTGGGAGCTTTAGCGAGAGCATAGACAAAGCTAACAATATTTTTCCGTCTATCATCTAAACTAACATGAGGTGAATTTTTATTTTCTGAATCCATGTCATCTGTAATACCAAACGCATTACCCCATTTAATGTCAGTAATCGGGATTTTTATATTTGTATTTCCGGGATCGGTATGCACAGACGTTCCTTTTACCGTGCCGGAAAAGATTTGATATGCACCGTAATGAGCGCCTTCGATACCACTTGAAGGAGATTCGAAAGGTTTATCCTCCGGGTGCGTTAAAGTAATGGTATATGTAGTAATACCGGAAGGGATAGAAGTGATTTTATCTCCACCGCCATGATCATGTCCCGGATCCGCCGCAAAACCCGTCAACCCGGACGTAACGAGCAGAGCCGCAGAGGCAACGATCCCGAAAAATCTTTGCATGAGTTTTTTCATTAAAATCATCTCTTTCATATGTTCGCATTCGCCGTTTACTCCGGAATATCGGGCGTAGGCAGTATGCGAAGCAAAATTTTACCCTCGATCTGACTGCGTTCAACACAGCCGACCGCCGTACTGCGTGAGTCTATGGAAGTCCGCCGATTATCGCCAAGCACAAAATAGCTGTTTTCGGGGACGGTCACGGGATATTCGACCGTACTTGTTCCAAGACTTTTTCCGCTTAAATACGGCTCGTTCAAAAGCGTACCGTTGACGTACACCGAGCCGTTTTCGTCAATGCTGATCTCATCGCCGCCGACTCCGACCACACGCTTGCAGAGCGTAGTGCCGTTCAGAGAAAACACGCATATATCGCCTCTTTTAAGCGTATCGGATTTGCGGACGAGGACAACATCTCCGTCAAAAAGAGTAGTGCTCATAGAGTTGCCGAAAATCTTCATCACCGGAAAAAAGTTTATGACGAGTATCGTGACAACTGCCGCTGTTACACACACGGTGATCAGTACCGTCAGTATTACTCGGCCGAATTTTCGTCCGGTTTTTGATGATCCTGAATCATCTGTCACCGGCAGCACCTCACTTTCCGCCGCCGGGAGCAGCTCTGCTCCGTGAGCCTGTCAGCGTCAGGGAATAATGCAATGCTGCCGAAATACACAGAATGATCCTGTCTGATATTTTGTTCATGAGCTGCACGCTCCTTCCTGACAATTCTTTGATGATACCGTACTTTACGCCGGAAAGCACTGCGCATCGCTGCTCAGACGGCGGCGATAGAATATGCCGGTACATTGTTCTGTACTCCGGGTATATTCCGGACAGTGTTTTGAATTCCGTAAAAGTGCGTAAAAAACCTCACAAAATGCACAAGTTTGTTTATGTAATTGTATCACACTATAAGCGTTTTGTCAAGAGGTATTTCAAAAAAATCGACCGTATAATATAGAAATTTTCACTAAAAATTGTACACATTGCACAAAAAAGGTATATTTATTGTTTTTGTTGCAATTCGATCAAGAATATGTTATAATTAAGATATCCCGAAAGGAGGTGTCTGATCTGAAAAAGCATAAGGTTTATCTGATCGTTCCGGCTGTGGTGATCGTTTTCGGAGTTATAATGAATATTTTAGCAATATCAAGCAGAAAATTTGCTGATTTCTACGTGTCACGGATATTCCCCGTGATAACGAACACCTTCTCTTTTATCAGCGGGATCTTTCCCTTTTCGGTGGGCGAGATCATGATAATCATAGGAATAATTCTTGTGCTTATCGGCGTTCCTGCTGTAATTCTTCTTCTTATTTTCGGAAAAAAGCTCCGCCGCAGGGTCGCTGTGATATCCTCAGCCGTACTTCTTTGGATAGTTGCTTTCATATTTATCACCGAGACAATGAACTGCTTCATAATGTACCGCTGCACGCCGTTTTCGGAGAAATACTTCACCTCCCGTGAACATCCCCGTGAGGAGCTTACACAGCTTTACGCTTATCTTATTGATAAGACAAACGAGCTTGCAGATCAAGTCCCTCGTGACAGTGATGACCGCTTTTTTGTTACCGCCGATGTGAACAAGGAGGCAAAAGCGGCTATGAAAAGGGCTGCTGAGCGATATCCTCAGCTTAAAGGATATTATCCCGATGCAAAGCCTATAATGTTCTCATTTTTCATGAGTCAGACCGATCTTTCAGGTATATATTTCCCGTTTTCGCTGGAGGCAAATTACAACGACGATATGGTGCGGACGAATCTTCCGGATACTGTTTGCCACGAATATTCTCACCTCAAAGGGATCATTCAGGAGGACGAGGCAAACTTCATCTCTTTCATTGCTGCGACAGGCAGCGATGATCCGGAATTCCGCTATTCGGGATACCTTGAGGCTCTGGAGTATGTTCACAATCAGGTGTATGACAATAATATCTCCGTCGCCTACGGATTGACCGATACCATATCCTCTCGGGTACGCAGCGACTGGTTCAGGTTTCTTCCCGATGATTACTGGGAGGTCAACAAGGATAAGGAGATCATTTCCACTGAAACGGTGTCAACGTTCTCTGAAAATGCTATTGATACAAACATAAAATTAAACGGCAGAGAAGAGGGCATCGAGGCATATTCCCACATGGTCGATCTTCTGCTTGACTATTATTTTCCGGAGGGCGGATTTGACTCTCACGAATAGAGGTACATATATGATAATACATAATTTTTTCGGACACCTGACGACTGTTCTGCGGCATCGTCATATGGTCATGAAGCACTGCTTCAGAGCCGGCATCTATTGGCGCGGGATAACTCACGACCTTTCAAAATTCTCACCGGTGGAGTTTATTCCCGGAGTGCTTTATTTTCAGGGAAACCGCAGCCCCAATGAACGTGAGCGTGAGGTAAGCGGTTATTCAAAAGCGTGGATGCATCATAAGGGAAGAAATCGTCACCACTTTGAATACTGGACGGATTACAGTACCGTCACAAGACGGCTTGAGCCTGTGAAAATGCCGGATATCTTCATTTTTGAAATGTTCTGCGATCGTGTGGCAGCCTCAAAGATATATAATAAGGAGAAGTATACAGACAGTCTTCCGCTTGAATATTTCCTTCATGCAAAGAAAAAACGTATCATCGAAGAAGAGACTGCTTATAAGCTTGAATTCCTCCTCAGAATGCTCTCCGAACAGGGCGAGGACAAGGTTTTCCGCTTTATCAGGAAAAGAGTAAAGAGACTGCACAAATCGTGAGAGCGGATACCGTATGGCGATAATGCTCTGAAAAAGTTACAATTTATTGAAAAATAGAAAAAATCATTGACTTTTATTTCCTTTAAGTGTAAAATGAATATATGACTGCATACCTCCGGCGGCGCATTTTTCGTACAAGCTCCGTGAGGTATTGCCTTTGCTTTTTCTCCCATATCCTCAGATAAAGACTTGGGGAGAAATAATGAGCAGGAATCGGTGGTAATATTGGTTTTCAGCAGCTTGGAATTTATATTTATATTCCTCCCTGTTTTTATGATAGCTTATGCGATCGCAGGATCAAAGTACAAGAATGCGGTGATCTTCGCCGGAAGTATGGTCTTCTATGCTTTCGGTGTGGGAAGTCTCGTGTATGTTTGGCTTTTCCTGCTGACGATACTTTTCAATTTCATTGTAGGGCAGTTTATCGAAGCCTCTCGAAAAATGAGGCGCTTGTGGCTTTTTATCGGAGTGATCTTCAACTTCTGGTGGCTGATCTTCTTCAAATATTGGGGATTCGGAACTGAAAATATAAACGCTCTCTTTCATACGGGTTTGACCGTCAAGGATATCATACTGCCTATCGGTATCAGTTTCTATACTTTTCAGAATGTCTCGTATATCGCCGATGTCTACCGCAGGACAACAAAGGCTGAAAAAAATCTGATAAATTACGCCGCATACATAAGTATGTTCCCACAGCTCATTGCCGGACCTATCGTCACCTACAGCACCGTTGCTGCTCAGCTCAGAAAACGTACCCACAGCATCAAAAAGGTGGAGGACGGTCTCAAAACCTTTACCATCGGTCTGGGATATAAAGTCCTTATTGCCAATCAGCTCGGCGGTCTGTGGAGCGATATCTCCATGATCGGCTTTGAGAGCATCTCACGCCGGCTTGCATGGCTGGGAGTCATAGCCTACTCGTTCCAGTTGTATTTCGACTTCATGGGATATTCTCTCATGGCTATCGGACTGGGAAGGCTCATGGGCTTTGAGCTTCCGAAAAACTTTGATCATCCCTATCTCTCGGTGACAATGACGGAATTCTGGCGCAGATGGCATATCACGCTGGGTACGTGGTTCAGAGAGAATATATATATCCCTCTCGGCGGAAACAGAGGCGGCACCGCAAAAATGGTGCGCAATACCCTTGTTGTGTGGCTCTTTACCGGACTATGGCACGGAGCAAGCTGGAATTTTGTCATATGGGGACTTGTGCTGTTTGCGATCATCATGACCGAAAAATTTTGGACGGGAAAGTTCTTCAACAAGCACAGGCTCGCAGGGCATTGCTACATGATGCTGCTGATACCTCTCACATGGCTTATTTTCGCCGTGACGGATCTCCACCGGCTTGGAGTTTATTTTCAAAGACTGATACCCTTTATCCGGTATGACGATACATCGGTGAATAAGACCGACTATATCGTTAAATGGGGACAATATTGGAAATTCTTCGCCGCCGGACTGATCTTCTCCACAAGATTGCCTGAGATGATCTACAAAAAACTGAAAAATACGCTCATTTGTACAATTGCTCTGGCAGCAGTATTCATCGCTGCGCTCTATTGTATGTACAAGGGCATGAATGATCCGTTCCTCTATTTCAGGTTCTGATCTGCAAAGGAGACTGGCTCAAATGAATAAATTCAAACAATGCATATACACATTTACACTTTTATTGATATGCCTTGTTGCTTCTCCCATGATATATAAAAAAATATGGGATACAAGTGCCGAAAAAAAGAAGGTTTCCTCCGATAAGCCTCCTGTGATAGATATTTACGCTAACGATCCGGCAAATACGGCAACGACCGCAGCTCCGCCGGACGGGGCATCTCAGCCCGTCACTGAGGGAGCGTCTCAGCCGGAGAATACCGAAGCACCATTACAGCCTACGGAATCCGCTCCGACCGATTCCGATCCTGCCACTACTGCCACTACAGAGGCAGTATCCCCGGCAGTGCAGTACGTCAAAGCTGATGCATCATACTTCGATGATGCGCTTTTTATCGGAGATTCCCGTACCGTGGGACTGCGTGATTACGGTACGCTGAAGAATGCCGATTACTACTGCGATGTGGGAACTGCCGCATGGAATATAAATATTGACGCTCTGAACGAAAAGCTCCGGTCAAAGAATTACGGCAAGGTATATCTTATGCTTGGTATCAATGAGATCGGCAACAATTTTGAAACCACGATGAGAGCGTATGAAAGTCTCCTTGAGGACGTAAAGGCCTATGTGCCTGATGCTGTTATCTATCTGTCAGCGAATCTTCACGTAACGAGTGCTGCCCAGACTGCGGCGATCACAAACGAGCGGATAGATTATCTCAACAACAGAATATCCGGACTTGCAGATAATGAACGAGTTTTCTACATTGATATAAATCCCGTTTTCAACGATCAGAACGGTGCTCTGCGGCAGGATTGCACCGGAGACGGTATTCACGTTTACGGAAAATATTACAGTACATGGTGCGATTGGCTTTGCGCTAATACGGTGTCACGATAAGGATACAGTCGTCTGAGAAATTTTTCCGTACCGCCTCTGAACAGGCGGTATAATTTTGTCCCGGACCGCATATTATCTGAGTGTAGATAATACTTGCGAGGTGTGGTCCAATGGATAAGATCAAACGAAAGATAGTCAGCGGAGCGATAATTTTCGGATGTACGGCTTTGGTTCTGGGAGCAGGCGCTCATATAAGCAAAAAAGCTGAGAAAAATTCAATGCCTGTGTCGATGCTCTCATATGAGGAGCAAAAGCCGATCATTATACTTGACGCAGGTCACGGCGGTATTGACGGCGGATGCAGCACAGCGGACGGAGTGCCGGAAAAGGGAATAAATCTCAGCATTTTACTGAAACTCCGTGATATGCTTGAGATCAGCGGCTATGAAGTAAAGGTAACAAGAGACAGCGATATGTCCATACATGATAAAGGCATCGAGGGCATTGCCAATCAGAAAAGCTCAGATATGGATAATCGGCTTGCCATATTCAATAGTGAACCGAATGCGGTATGCGTATCTATCCATCAAAACCAATTTACCGAGCCGCAATACAACGGCGCACAGATGTTCTACTCTGACAGCAACAGCGGCAGTGAGAGCCTTGCACGGTCGATACAGGGACGCTTTGTTGAATTTCTCCAGCCGGATAACACCCGTGAGATAAAGCAGTGCGGCAAGGAGCTTTTTCTCTGCTATTACAGTGAGAATCCTACTGTCATGGTGGAGTGCGGATTCCTTTCAAATCCGGAGGAGGCAGCTCTGCTTGTGACGGACGAATATCAGACAAAGGTAGCGTTCACCATATTTTCGGGTATAAACGATTTTATCAACAATAACTGAACATTGGCAGATAAGGGCATCTGTAAAAAAACTGCGTGACCGCCGGTCACGCAGTTTTTATCTTTCTTTCAGTCTTCGCTCTATTTCTCTCTGAGCATCACGTTTTGCGGCAGACTCACGCTTATCATAGAGCTTTTTGCCCTTGCACAGACCAAGCTGCATTTTCACACGGGAATCCTTGAAATAGAGACTCAGCGGAATAAGCGACAATCCCTCCTGCTTGAGTGTGCCATAGAGCTTGTTGATCTCACGGCGATGCATGAGAAGACGGCGCACTCTCAGCGGATCACGGTTGAAGATATTTCCTTTTTCGTAAGGGGAGATATGCATACCCCGGACGAAAAGCTCTCCATTATCGACAGAGCACCATGAATCCTTGAGGTTCACGCCTCCCTGACGGATAGACTTCACCTCAGTACCGACAAGCTCGATGCCTGCCTCGTATGTTTCAAGGACAAAATAGTCATGGCGAGCCTTTCTGTTTTCGGTGATAGTTTTAGTTTCCTTTGAACGCATATATTCATCTCCGGATCAAATGATATTACAAATGTTCGGCGATCAGTAGCCGAGCGTACCTATGAGCGATTCGTCATTATTCACCCAATCGCTGACATTGATAATTCTGTATGCAGAGCTTGAATCTCTTATGCACACACTCGATAGACCGGCATTTATTATCATTCGCTTGCACATTGAGCAGCTGTTGCTGTTTTCAACGTATTCTCCGGTAGAGACTTCCGTTCCGCAGAGAAAAAGAGTTCCTCCCAGCATTTTATCACGGGCGGCACTGATTATGGCATTAGCTTCAGCATGGACGCTGCGGCATAGTTCGTAACGCTCCCCACGAGGAATATTCAGCTCGGTGCGGATACATCTTCCGATGTCGGAGCAGTTTTTTCTGCCTCGTGGAGCGCCGGAATATCCCGTAGAAACGACCTCATCATTATTGACGATAACAGCTCCGTACCGTCTGCGGATACAGGTGCTGCGCTGTGAGACGACCTCCGCAAGGTCAAGGTAGTAATTTATTTTATCTTTTCTTTCCATGCCGTTCACCTCATTCCGAACGATTTTTTTACAAGATCTCTGATACTGATCTCGTTCTAAAAACGTTCAAGATTTGCGAATATCCTGCACCTTTTACTGTGTCAAAGTGATTCGGCATACGTCAGTATGGTTTCGTCACTTTTTCTTGTAATAGGTTTATTCACAAATCTTGCACGTTTTTTTTAATGAAATTAGTATTTATGGAGCTACTGACCCGATTCGAACGGGCGACCTGCTCATTACGAGTGAGCTGCTCTACCGGCTGAGCCACAGTAGCAGGTACAAGAACACCTCACTTATTATATCACTTTCCTGTGCGGAAGTCAATATCATATTCAAGTTAAAATAAAAATATTATTACATTATCACTGTGAAGCGGATGCTCTTGCCCTCTTCGTTATCTACCGTTATTTTGAATTTATGTCTGTCGATTATAGAGCGTGCAATAGCCAGACCGAGACCGTATCCGCCGGTAGCTCTCGAACGTGAGTCATCGCTGCGGTAGAAACGCTCAAAAATTTTATCTTTTTCGCTGTTCTTGACTCCCTCACCCGTGTTGTAGACGGAAAACAGCTTCTTGTCGCCCTGCTTTTTCAGCGTGACGATCACCGTTCCGCCGTCGTTTGAATATTTAAGAGCGTTGTCTATAAAGATCGCCGCCATCTGTTTTATGTGACGCTCACTGCCGTTGAGAGTTATCCCCTCCTCCACATTCACCTGAAAAGTCTTGTTGCTTTCAAATGCCTGACATTCAAATGGAAGTGCGGTGTTGATTATTGCCTTGCTGAGGTCAAAGTCGGTGCGGATAAAGTCTCCCGTATTATTTTCGAGACGGGTGAGATTCAGCAGATCGTTCACAAGTACGTTCATTCTATCAGTCTGGGAGCGTATATAATTCAGCCATTTATTCTCGCCGATCTCGCCTGACAGCACGTCCGCATTGGCAGAGATGACAGTCAGAGGAGTTTTCAGCTCATGGCTTGCATCTGAGATGAACTGCTTTTGCTTATCGAAAGCCGTTTTCAAGGGCTGCATGATCTTTTTGCTGATGAAGAATGCCGCTGCCGAAAGGAGCAGGAAGCTCATTGCGCCTATAAGCATGGTAGTCCTTGTAAGGCGGCGGAGCATATTCTGATCGGCGCTTTTGTCTGTAAGGACGATAAGCGTGCCGTTGGTTTTCTCCTGACGGTAGTATTGGAGCGATCCGAGCATACCGGTATTATCCTTATTTTTCAGGGCTGTGGAGATGTAGCTCTGTGCTGTTTCCTCGGTAAGGTCGTCATTGTTCATCGAGGCAAGATATTCTCCCTCTTTGTCAGCCATAATGATAAAGAAATTCATTGACTCCAGCGATTTGGGAACAGGCTCTTTCTTTTCCGTATCGGGCATTGGCTGATCTCCCGGAGCGGAGTATACCGGAAGAACAGTATTGCTCAGGACAGTACCGGACGCTCCGGAGAAAGAGAGATTTCTTACCTCTTGATACTCTCTCCTGCCGGGATATTGGGGAGCAAAGGTCGGCTCTTCCCTCGGGGGATCTTCTTGATCGGGATATTCGGGATCATAGAACGGTTCGTCAGGTCTTCCATGATCTCCGTGATGGCCCATAGGAGGTTCGCCGTACCCTCCCGTGGGAGGTTCAGTGACCGGCAGTTTAGTCGTCACTGTTTCGGTTTTTGGTGAAGCGGTGGTCTGCGTTTGCAGATGTGTCTGTGCCTGTGCCGAGGTCGTCACTGACAGAGCGGCTGTGGTTTCAGCCGTAGTGGTGGTTGTTTCGGTTTTTGAATTTTCCGTACTCGTCGTTGTTGCGGAAACTGCACCGGTGGTCGTCACAGGAGGCTTAAACGGCGGCTGATCGTCGTAAGGGCGTTTGCCGAATCCCCTGTTATAAGTAAACGTGGAGGTTTTTGGATCGTATTCAATATCAGCTGCCACGTGGCGGAGCGTTTCGAGAGACTGCTGCTGTGTTACTTTTCGCATTATGACATTTATTGAGCCGAGTACGGCGATGAACACAGCAAGGAGTATCGCCGTAATTATGGCAAAAAGCCTCAGATGAGCTTTTCTGAACATGGATCGTCCTCCTATTCAAGAAAATATCCTATTCCTCGTGCGGTTTTTATCTGTATGGGAGAGGAGATCACAGCGAGTTTCTTTCTCAGGAACGAAATATAGACCTCGATGTTATTATATTCCACATCGCTCTCATATCCCCAGATCTTTTCAATGATGCGCTCCTTTGGGAGTATTTGCTTCGGATTGGATATGAGCAGCTCCATTATCTGATATTCCTTAAGGCTGAGCTTCAGCTCGGAACCCTCCCGGATAATAGAGCAGGTATTTCTGTTCAGCTCCAGACCGTTGTATTCGAGCTTGTTTTCGTCGATGATCTCGCCCTTGCGCCGCATTAAAGCTCTTATACGAGCGAGAAGCTCTCCGGTGACGAACGGTTTGGTGAGATAATCATCAGCGCCGCAGTCAAGGCCGTTTATCTTGTCCTCCACCTCGCTGCGTGCAGTGAGCAGGAGCACAGGGGTAGAGATCTTTTCTTTTCTGATATTTCTGAGAAGCTCAATGCCGTTCATTCCGGGAAGCATTATATCAAGGATAATACAGTCATAAACGCCGGTCAGAGCGTTATCAAGACCGTCAATGCCGTTGTATACGGTATCAACAATGTAGCGGTTTCGTTTGAGTATTTCGGTAAGAGCATCGGCAAGCTGTACCTCGTCTTCAACAACAAGCAGGCGCATAAAGATCCTCCTTTAACAGATCATCAGCTCTTGAAGAGCCTTGTGAAACTCACGGAGCAATAACACAAAACAAAAATTATTATCCTTTATTATATCATAGATTCTTGAAACAGACTTAAACTTTTTGATTATAAAATGTTTTAATTAGGAGAAAATATCACTGATTTTTTGTGCATTTCAACAGTTTTATAAAATCCTTTCTATTATTATTGACTAAGAATTAAATTTGTGTTATAATTATCCGGTACAGATAAAAATATGAAATATTATGGGAGCTGTGCACTTTTTGCCGGACGCTCCTGAGAGGGGACAAACGCTATGCTTTCACCATCGGAATTCAAAAAAAATAATTTTGCCAAGTCTCTGCGTCCCTCGTTTGGTGCAGAGATGAAAAAATATGAAGAGATCTACCGGATCTACGCTGAGGGAGGCTACTCAAAGGAGCTTTGCGAGCAGTTTGCCGATGCTTTTATAAATGATGTCAAAAAGCCCGATCCGGGGGATATCGTTCAGCTTGCCCACCTTTATGACAAGATACACGATAACAAAAGCGAGAGCTTTTACCTTGATATGCTTGCTGATAAAAAACTCGGCGGCGATGAGAAATTCGCCTACTGCATCGAGATGCTCAAGACTGAAAGCAAGCTGGGACATTGGCGCAATGCGGAGGATTTCAGAACGGAAAATATAGATTTCATGCAGAAATTCGCCCAGAAAAAGCCTCAGCAGCAGCAGGCTGATATGTTTATCGCACTTGCCCTTGTTGACTGCGCTGCCAAGAATTATCAGGACGCTTTCAAGCTTATGAGATTCGGCTATAAGCCTCATGGCAGAAATGACACGAAACTCCTTGAGATCATGACTACCGGCGTGTACATTTTTGCGAGATCCGGTGATGCGGACGGTTTGGAGGATGCTGTTGCAAATACACGCAGTCTGCTGAAACTTTTCAGTGAATTTGAGTTTCCGTGGAGCAGGGAATATTACGAAAGATGCATCGTGGAAGCCTCTCAGGGAATAATATAAGAAGAAAAGATGTCCTGCGGGGCATCTTTTTTGATTTTTTTCGATCGGCGTTTTTTGTTTGTTGATATAATCTTCACCACAGGAGGATTTTTTGCATCACGTTAGGGCACAAGTTTACAATGCTTACAATATCCACCGCCGGTAGATGAGATACAGATTTTCTCAATATACCGCCGCTGCATAATGCAAAAAACTTCATAGACTGTACATATTTTGTTAATTTTTGAATTGATGAAGACAATTTGTATAAATTATCCGAAATATCAAATTTACAGAATGTACATATTGTTTTTAGCGCAGGATTTAGCAAAATAATTCTAAAAATGAGCAATATTATCAATTGATTATCACGGTATTATATTTTATAATACAATTGTTGGAAGTGAGGAATTCTGCTATTTTATGGGATTTCTTTCCAACGCTCCAATCGCTTTCAGTTACATTTTTGTACTGTTAAAACTCAGCAGGTATTGCTGCAATTCTGCATTCTCCGATCTAAACTCCATCGGAGATCAATGATAAAAAGATGCTGCACAAAATTACTACTGAAAGCTGTCGTTAAACATTGATGCCTATAATATGTTTAACTTTATTGCGACAGCTCAGAGATGCTCCGCTATTTTCATTCATTTTTTACACCGCAGATGCACATATTGCACCGCTGAGAAAATGCAGCTCCGTATAGAGGGTGCGGAGATGTATAAACAGCGACCTTGATCGGCTTTTTGAGAGGGTGCCGATGAAGGTCGTTGTTTTTTTGTTATTTTGTAAACTCTCCGACCGACTGCGACGTATTTTTTCGATCATCAGGGTTATAATATATTTGAGATATTTTGCATAGCAGATCATGAGTCTCGCTTATCTGCGTAATGCTTTACTGCAAGATATATCGCTGCCGCAACAGGTATAACAGCAGGAGCTATCCGTTGAAGGTACATATCACTGACAGGAATTCCCTCATATCTGCCGTGTCCTGTCCAGCCGAAGCGATCGGCGTGTTCCATGAGCTTTTTCAGTGATGCAATGCAGAGTATGCTCCCTGTCAGCAAAAACGATGCGGAAAGGATGCTGCATAATTTTTTCCGGAAAATGCTGAGCACTGCTCCGGCGGTCAGCATCAGCGACGATGCAAGAAGCAGCACTCCTTGAACGGAAATATCTCCGTAGCCGGTTCTGTGGTAAATAATTCCGGCGGCTGTCATTGATGTCATAAACAGAGGATATATTGCTGTCAATATAAGCATCACTACGGTAATGCATCGCTCCGCAGCTTTTTTCTTTACGGATGTTTTTTTCATTTTTCCACCTTCTGTCAGGAAAAAAATCTGTGACATATTCTCTATCATAATAATGCGCACTTGCAGGATACTATTCTTATCCGGCGTTTGCGCCGGTATTCCCATAGAAAGGAAGTTAAAAATGCAGCTTAAAAGAAAAATCAGAAAAACAGCAGCGGTAATATTATCTGCTGCGCTGGCAGGTTTATTCGGAACTGCGCACTATTATTCCGACCGACTGCCGGAATATCTCACTGCGGAAGCCGGCAGTAAGCTGAAAATAGCGGAATATCCCGAAATAAGCTGCGAAGCTTATCCTGCCTCACAGCAGATGACGCTTTCTCTTTTCGGAGCTATCCCTGTCAAAAACGTTTTTGTCAAAGAGGCGGAAGCTCCTGTGCTGACGGCGTGCGGTGCGCCTTTCGGCATAAAGCTTCTTATGGAGGGCGTTATGGTGACCGGTCTCGGAGATTTCCGTGACAGCAGCGGGAACAGCGTTTGTCCGGCAAAGGAGGCAGGTATCAGAGAGGGAGATGTTATCTGCCTTGTCAACGGCATGGAGGTAAACTCGAATAACCGTCTTCAAGAAATAATTGCCGGAAGCGGCGGAAACTCGCTGAGCATTACCGTGAACCGTGACGGCAGCCGATTTTGCGCCGAATTGAAGCCTGTTATGGCTGACAGCGGAACATTCTGCGGCGGAATGTGGGTGCGTGACAGCATTGCCGGCATCGGTACGATGACCTTTATCAATAAGGAGACCGGCGAATTTGCCGGTCTCGGCCATCCCATATGTGATTCTGACACCGGAGAACTCGTTCCGCTTCAAAGCGGTGAGGCAGTGCCTGTGGAGATAACCGAGACAGTCAAGGGCGAAATGGGCGTTCCCGGTGAGCTGAGAGGACAGTTTGTCAGGGGTGAGATGTACGGTATCCTTGAGGAAAATAACGGGAGCGGTATTTTCGGCAAACTTGACGACAAGGCGATCGGCGAGCTTTGCAGCGGATCGCATGATTATAAAATGGCGTTTCGGCAGGATATAACAACAGGTGAAGCAGAGATACTCACTACCGTAAGCGGCAGCAAGCCCGAAAGCTACTCTGTTGAAATAGAGGAGATCGACTATAAAAGCACCGACAGCTCTAAAAATATGGTTATCCGGATAACCGATCCGGAGCTTCTTGCTGCAACGGGAGGCATCGTTCAAGGTATGAGCGGCAGTCCGATCATCCAGAACGGCAAGCTCGTGGGAGCGGTGACTCATGTTTTTGTAGCAGATCCTACACGAGGATATGCAGTATTTGCCGAGCTTATGGCAGCGTGATAATTCCCTGCGTTTCCCGATCATGGCGGATAAAACAATAGGCGTTACCCTAAAGTAACGCCTGTACATATCATTTCCGGAGGTCTTCTCCGGGGCTTAAAGGACTGACTTATCTGCTCTCCTCGCTGAATCCGCTGTCTACCAGTTCAATAAGTGCATCAACGGCAGACTTTTCGTCAGCACCGTCAGCGATCACCTTAACATTTGTACCGCCTACAATGCCGAGCGAAAGGATTCCAAGGAGGCTCTTTGCATTAACTCTGCGCTCTTCTTTTTCGATCCAGATGGAAGATTTAAATTCATTTGCCTTCTGAATAAAGAAGGTTGCAGGTCTTGCGTGAAGTCCAACCTGATTCTTGACCATTACTTCTCTTACAAACATATACAACTCTCCTATTCTCTGTGATAAGCGGTCCCCAGAATGTGATCCGCCGCACCGATACACATTTATCAGATGCTGATATCATTATACATTTTATTTTTCCCTTAGTCAACGATTTTTTGCCTTATCTCTCCGATTTTTCTTTATTTTCTACATTTAGATTAAATCCGGACTTTATTTTTCATTCCGGCTTGTTTATTATCACAATAAAAAAATGTTAAGACTTGTTGGTAATCTTCAACAATATTCAACACTGTAATATATCAAATACTTATAAATTATATTTTATGGAATTATTTATTTTGATTATACTTTTCGTAAAGATCGGGGCGGCGCAGCTCTGTAAGCTTCAGACTTTTTTCAAGCCGCCACTGAGCGATGTTTTTGTGATGACCCGAAAGCAGCACCTCCGGCACAGGCTCATTTTCCCATATTTCGGGGCGTGTATACTGGGGATACTCGAGAAGACCGCTGTAGATGCTCTCGTCCATGAAGCATGATTCATCAGGCAGAACACCATCGCACATTCTTGCCACGGCATCAACAAGCACCAGCGCAGGAAGCTCTCCCCCCGTGAGAACGTAATCGCCTACAGATATCTCCTCGTCAACGATCTTGTCGAGTACACGCTGATCTACGCCCTCATAGTGACCGCAGATCATGAGAATGTCTTCCATGTGTGAAAGCTCCTCGGCACGCTGCTGGGTGAGAATTTTTCCTTTCGGGGACATATATATTGTATGAGGTTTAGCTCCGAATTCGTCACAGACGGCTTTGAAGCAATCGTAAATGGGCTGACACTGCATGACCATTCCCATGCCGCCCCCATAGGGAGTGTCGTCCACACGGCGGTGTTTGTCGTGGGTATACTCTCGTATCTGGCGGCAGTGAACCGTTATTTTTCCGGCTTTTCTTGCTCTTCCGACGATGCTCTCGGACAGGACGGCTTCGCACATTTCGGGAAAAAGCGTGGCTATTTCGATTCTCATGTGTTACTCCTCAAAAAGACCGTCAAGGGGACGGATAGTCATTATATTGCCGTCAATATCCGTAGAGATCACCACCTCAGCTATTGCCGGAACGAGATACTCCCGCTCACCGGTCACAACGTACACGTCATTAGCTCCGGTCTGCATCACATCGGTGATCTTCCCGTAGGGTGTGTCCGTGTCGGCGTCCCTGACCTCCATGCCGATGAGGTCTTGTATAAAGTAGGTGTCCTCATCAAGCTCAAGATCGTCCCTGTGAATATAGAGCATGACGTTCCGGAGAGCCGATGCCGCCTCCGGAGTGTCGATACCCTCCAGCTTGGCTATGACCATATTTTTTTGGACACGGCTGCGCTGAATGATGACCTCTCTGTGTTCTTTTCCCAGAAAAAGGCGGTCAAATTCGCACAGCATACCGGGAGTGTCGCAGTAGGGCATGATCTTTACCTCGCCCTTTATGCCGTGGGTGGTGACGATCTTTCCGGCTTCAAGAAATTGTTTTTTGATAAGATCACACCCTAATTTTTCATCTCGAATTTTTCGCCGAGCAGCTCCTTGTTTTCATCAAGCACGGGAGCGATATATTCTGCAAGGAATTCCTCCACCTGCTGAGAGCTGCGTCCCGTGTAGCTTTCCGGACGCAGGACTGCGTCAAGCTCCTCACGGGTGATCATGAATATCGGATCGTTCAGTATGCGCTCACACAGGTCGTTGTCCTTGCCGTATACCTTGACCTGCTCTCCGGCAGCCATTGAATAGTCCATGATACGGTCGTGAAGCTCCTGACGGTTTCCGCCTTTTTTGACAGCATCCATCATGATATTCTCGCTTGCCATGAACGGGAGTTCAGCCATTACACGGCGGCGTATTATCTCGGGATATACTACGATGCCGTTGGTGACGTTCATCATTATATTGAGGATCGCATCAGTGCCGAGAAACGCCTCTGCAACAGAGATCCTCTTGTTTGCGGAATCGTCGAGCGTTCTCTCGAACCACTGTGTTCCGGCAGTGAATGCAGGATTCAGCGTATCTATCATCACATAGCGTGCAAGGGAGGTTATTCTCTCGCAGCGCATGGGATTTCTCTTGTATGCCATTGCGGAAGAACCTATCTGCTTCTTTTCACGAGGTTCTTCCATTTCTTTGAAGCTCTGGAGTATGCGCATATCATTGGAGAATTTGCTGCAGGACTGAGCGATACCTCCGAGAACGTTCAATACCTGAGAGTCTGTTTTCCGTGAGTAAGTCTGTCCCGAAACGGGAACAACGCTGTCAAAGCCCATTTCCTCGGCGATGAGCCTTTCAAGCTCACGTATCTTGCCTGTATCTCCCTCAAAAAGTTCCATAAATGATGCCTGAGTACCCGTAGTTCCCTTTGAGCCGAGGAGTTTCAGACCTTTCAGTCTGTACTCAAGATCGTTGAGATCCATGAGCAGTTCATTAAGCCAGAGTGTTGCTCTTTTTCCCACGGTAGTGAGCTGTGCCGGCTGGAGGTGCGTATACGCAAGGCAGGGCATAGCCTTATACTCATCGGCAAATTTCGCAAGATTGTTCATGACGTTCAGCAGCTTGCGGCGGATAACGAGGAGAGCATCCCTCATAATTATCATATCGGTATTGTCCCCCACATAGCAGGAGGTCGCACCGAGGTGGATTATTCCTGCCGCATCGGGGCAAGCCTGTCCGTATGTGTAAACGTGAGCCATAACGTCATGGCGGCAGATGCGTTCACGCTCTTCGGCTGTTTCGTAGTCGATGTCGCTGATATGCTCTTCGAGCTGCCTGACCTGAGCCTCCGTGACAGGCAGACCGAGTTTCATTTCAGCCCGTGCAAGGGCGACCCAGAGCTTTCTCCATGTGGTGAATTTTTTATCGGCAGAGAAGATATACTGCATCTCCTCGCTTGCATACCGTGTGCAGAACGGACTTTCATAGCTGTTTGTATTTGTACTCATATTCATAACTCCTCAGATCAATAGAAGGTGGCGACCTCTTTTTCGGGCGGTGCGGCAGATGACAGTTCGATCAGTTTCAGGATGGGACCTTTTCCCCGGTAGAAACGGTGCTTGCCGACTTGTATCCTTGCTTTGATGATGAACCAGCCTTTTTCACGGCGCAGAGCGGGATCTTCTGTTTCTGTTACGAACCAGCAGTATCTGATGTCCTCAACACAGCAGGTCATGACATTACGTCCCATAGCAAAGGTATTTTCCGGAAATTTCGGATTTCTTGCCGCAAGTCCCTTGAAAGTTACTGTTTTGCCGTCATATTTGACCGGTTCAGCCATGATATCCCTGTAGAAGAGGGCATAATCCTCATCATTGATAACGATATCATCAGCCTCGATATCAAACGGGAGGGGATCTTCGATGTCGTCGTAGGCGACTGTGCCGTCAGTATATTCAAAGGCGATCTCCGCACTTCGGCTGACACCACGGACTATCTTGTGAAACTCCTCCGGTGACATAGACCTCTCGAAACGGTTGAAGACTACCAGCTCGGTGAGGTTGAGCTTATCAACCACAAGACTTCTCATATTTGAATTGTAATTAAGGAATGTAGAGGCATCGGCGAAATACATCACCTGATACACCGCCCAGTCGCCGGGCATGACAAGCAGGAGGTCGTTGACGTTCCACATACCGTTGTATTCAATAACGGCACGCTCTGCCTTTGTTTCACGTACAAGCCTGCGGAGATTATCCTCGGTAAGTTCGCTTTTGTCTTCAATGGAGCGTATCTCCACATTTTTTGAGGCAAATTTTGAGGGAGCATACTCCTCTATGCCCTCCTCACATATAAGAAGGAGCGTTCTCTCGCCGCTGTTGAAGCGTTTGTCTTCGAGAGTCTCCTGAATGAATTTGGTTTTTCCCGATTCGAGGAATCCCAGAAAGAGATATACGGGAAAATCCTGCTGTTTTACGGGCATAATGACCTCCTACTGCTTTATGCGGAAAAGCTTTTCAACGGCTTCTTCGCTGATCTTAGAGCCGATAACGCAGAGTCTGCCGATAGTGCCGGCACTGCCTGTGCGGACGTCCGGTACACCGGGGATATAGTCAAAGTGTATCCATTTGCCGTCTGTGCCCTTGACAATTCCCTTGGCACGGAGCACTGTTCCGTAGATCTCCTCACATTCAAGAGATTCGAGAGCCTTTTGTATCTCCTCAGCCGTGTAGGAGTTGGAGGTCTCAGTGCCCCAGCTTGTGAATACCTCATCGGCATGGTGATGATGCTCATGGTCGTGGTCGTGATCGTGATGATGGTCATGCTCATGATCGTGGTCATGGTCATGATGATGTTCGTGGTCGTGTTCATGTTCGTGGTCGTGGTGATGTTCGTGCTCATGCTCTTCATCATCATGGTGGTGATGGTGATGATGCTCTTTTTCCTCATCAAGGAGAGCCTGAAGCTCATCACCGAGAGTGTTTTTCTGCGTCATGGCATCTATTATCTGCTGACCTGTGAGCTGATCCCATTCGGTAGTTACCACGGGAGCAGAGGGGTTAAGCTCACGGAGACTGCGCACACGCTCGTCAAGCTGCTCCTCGGTAAGATCTGTCGTATGGCTGAGAATGAGACAGCTTGCATATGTTATCTGATTGTTGAAAAATTCGCCGAAATTCTTCTGATACATTTTCAGTTTTTTCGCATCGACTACGGTAGTAAAGCCGTCAAGTTCAACATCGTGAGCATCAATATTCTGAACGGCACGTATCACGTCGCTGAGCTTGCCGACGCCGGAGGGCTCAATGAGTATGCGGTCGGGAGCAAGCTCATCAAGAACCTTTTCGAGAGCCTTTCCGAAATCACCGACAAGACTACAGCAGATGCAGCCGGAGTTCATTTCGGTGATCTCCACGCCTGCGTCCTGTAGAAAGCCTCCGTCAATGCCTATCTGACCGAATTCGTTTTCGATGAGTACGATCTTTTCGCCCTTATAGCCCTCAGTGATGAGCTTTCTGATGAGCGTAGTTTTGCCTGCACCGAGAAATCCGGAGAAAATTGTTATTTTAGTCATACAGAACACTTCTTTCTTACAGCAATGCCCACGCAGGGCAACGCATTTTTTTATACTTATAATATGATACACCATTTTTTCTTTTATGTCAAGTAATGCATATTATGCGAATATCTGTGAATATTTTTGCTTAAAATGAATATTTATTCAATCCCTCTTGACAATATTTTCCCCTGATAGTATAATGTTATTGTTGAAATCAAAGCAGTGTACGGATCTTCATACCGATCTCATTCCGGAAGCCGTGCGGGATCTTCGCAAAAGTTTTCGGTTTTTAGAGTGAGATCAGCATCGGTCACTGCTTGCAGGAGGTATAATCATGGAAAAAAAGAACATAAAAAAAGTCGTGCTTGCTTACTCCGGAGGACTTGACACATCTATCATCATTCCGTGGCTCAAGGAGAATTACAACAACTGCGAGGTCATCGCCGTTTCCGGAGATGTAGGTCAGGGTACGGAGCTTGACGGTCTGGAGGAAAAGGCTATCAAGACGGGCGCATCAAAGCTCTACATTGAAGACCTCAAAGAGGAATTCATCCGGGATTACGTTTACCCCACTGTTCAGGCAGGAGCGATCTACGAGAACAGATATATGCTGGGCACTTCCTTTGCACGTCCGATAATCGCAAAGAGAATAGCTGAGATCGCTATAAAAGAGGGTGCTGATGCGATCTGCCACGGCTGTACGGGAAAGGGCAACGATCAGGTCCGCTTTGAACTGGCAATTAAAGCGTTCGCTCCCGATATGACTATTATCGCTCCGTGGAGAGAATGGGATCTCAAATCAAGAGATCAGGAGATAGATTACGCTGAGGCTCACAATATTCCTCTGAAAATAAACAGAGAGACGAATTATTCAAAGGATAAGAACATCTGGCACCTTTCACATGAGGGACTTGATCTTGAAGATCCTGCAAACGAGCCGCAGTACGAGAAACCGGGCTTCCTTGAAATGGGTGTTTCGCCCATTGATGCTCCCGACAAGCCTGCGTATATAACCATTCATTTTGAAAAAGGTATCCCTACCGCTCTTGACGGCAAGGAGATGAACGGTGTTGAGCTTGTCTCCGCACTGAACAAGCTTGGCGGAGAGAACGGTATCGGTCTTGCCGATCTCGTTGAGAACCGCCTTGTGGGAATGAAATCAAGGGGCGTTTATGAAACTCCCGGCGGTGCTATCCTCTATCACGCTCACGAGGTTCTGGAGACTATCACCATTGATAAGGAGACTGCCCGTGTAAAGCAGTATCTCGGTATCAAATTCGCTGATATCGTGTATAACGGTCAGTGGTTCACACCTCTGCGTGAGGCACTGAGCGCATTCGTTACAGAGACACAGAAGACCGTTACAGGTGACGTAAGACTTAAGCTCTACAAGGGAAATATCATCAATGCAGGCGTGACATCGCCCTACACTCTGTATGACGAGGAGGTTGCCACATTCGATGAGGACGATGTTTACGATCAGAAAGACAGTGCCGGATTCATCAACCTCTTCGGACTTCCTATCAAGGTCCGTGCAAAGCTGGAGCAGAAACGCAATAACAAGTAAACGGCAAATTATTTGAAGTTTGATCCCCGGCAGGCAGAAATTGTCTTTTCTGCCTGCCTTGCATTAAGCGAACGCCCGAAGGAGGTTTTTTATGGCAAATGTGATGTGGGCAGGAAGATTCTCAAAACAGGTGGACGCAGAGGTCAATGCGTTCAATTCTTCCATTGCTTTTGACGGAAGAATGTACCGTCACGATATTCAGGGAAGTATCGCCCATGCTGAGATGCTTGGCAGCTGCGGTATAATTTCGGAGGAGGACAGTCTCGCAATAATCGGCGGTCTGAAAGATATCCTCGGCGATATTGACAGCGGAGCGCTCCGGCTTGATCCCAACGCCGAGGATATACATATGTTTATCGAGGCTGAACTTACAAAGCGTCTCGGCAGCGTGGGAAAACGTCTCCATACCGCACGCTCCCGCAACGATCAGGTCGCTGTCGATCTGAGGCTTTACCTCCGTGACGAGATCGCCGGTATAAGAGCTCTCGTGTGTGAGCTTGCCGCTGCTCTCATAAAAACGGCAAAAGAGCATACCGAGACCATAATGCCCGGCTATACGCATTTGCAGAGAGCACAGCCTATCACCTTTGCTCATCATCTTATGGCATATGTGTGGATGCTCCTGCGTGATATCGGCAGACTTGATGATGCCGTAAAACGTATGAATTACTGTCCTTTGGGAAGCGGCGCTCTTGCAGGAACGACCTACAGAACGAACCGCCGGCAGACATCAGATCTTCTCGGATTTACCGCTCCCATGCCGAACAGCCTTGACGGAGTTGCGGACAGAGACTACTGCGTTGAGCTTTGCTGTGCGCTGTCACTGCTGATGACTCACCTTTCACGTTTTTCCGAGGAGATCATAATGTGGTGCTCGTGGGAGTTTAAATTCATAGAGCTTGATGATGCCTTTGCAACGGGTTCATCTATCATGCCGCAGAAGAAAAATCCCGATGTCACAGAGCTTATTCGCGGCAAGACCGGCAGAGTAAACGGCGATCTGGTGACACTTCTCACAATGATGAAAGGTCTGCCTCTTGCATACAACAAGGATATGCAGGAGGACAAGGAGGCGATCTTTGATGCCGTTGATAATGTGAAGCTCTGCATCAGGACATTCATTCCCATGCTCACAACTATGCGTGTTATCAGGGAGAATATGCGCAGTGCAGCGGCAAAGGGATTCATAAACGCAACAGACTGTGCCGACTATCTTGTGAAAAAAGGTATGCCGTTCCGTGATGCGTATAAAATTACGGGAACGCTTGTGGCACAGTGCATCTCCGAAGGACTTACGCTTGAGAGTCTGCCGCTTGAAAAATACCGTGCTCTCAGTGAGCTTTTCGATGAGGACGTTTACGATGCAATAAGCCTTGATACCTGCGTTCGGGAGAGAAAATCTGAGGGCGGACCGTCTCCGGAGGCAGTAAAGGCTCAGATAGCTCAGGCGGAACAGATACTCGGAGAGCTTGCATGAAAAAAAAGGACGTGATCTTCACCATTGGTCTGTGCATTCTGATGGGTGTATTGTGGATCGTGGGTGAGATCGTAATGGGACTGTGGATACCGGTGGTGGGGAAAATTCATATCCTGTGGCTCATTATCATCGTGGTGGTAACTCTCGCAGTGAGCGTTTGGCACAGCATGATCGAGGACGAATCGGATTTAAGAGATCCCCGGCGTGAGAAATATCTCCGCAAAACGGAAAAACACAGAAATAAAAACGGTAAGAGGTAGAAATATGGGTGTAAAGGTTTATATTGACGGTCAGGAGGGTACGACCGGTCTTAAAATAAGGGAGCGTTTCGCCGGACGGGACGACATCGAACTGCTTGTTATCAGCGAGGAGAAGCGTCACGATCCTGACGAAAGAAAAAAATTCATAAGGAATGCTGACTTTGCCATACTTTGTCTTCCGGACGATGCTTCAAGAGAGGCTGTGACTTTTGCGGAGGGCAGCAGCACACGCATCATTGATGCATCAACAGCGCACAGGATATCTCCCGGCTGGGAGTACGGCTTTCCGGAGCTTTCACCCGAAAGGCGTGAGAGGATAAAAAATTCCGCAAGAGTGGCAGTACCCGGCTGCTATGCAAGCGGATTTGCATCTATAGTATATCCGCTGGTGAGCAGAGGCGTTATCCCGGCAGATTTTCCCGTATTCGCATACGCTGTCTCCGGCTACAGCGGAGCAGGAAAAAAGGCTATCGCCGTCTATGAGAGCAGCGATCGTCCTGAGGAATACGGCAGTCCACGGCAGTATGCGCTGTCTCAGCAGCACAAGCATCTTCCGGAGATGCAGGCTGTCTCAGGCTTGAAGTATAAGCCGATGTTCGAGCCTATGGTGTGCGATTTCTACAGCGGAATGGTAGTTAATGTTCCCTTGCAGATGCGCCTTTTGGAGAAAAAAATAACTCCCGGAGAGCTGCATGATATCTACGCCGAGCATTACAGCGGTGCGGCACTCATAGATGTGAAGCCCCTGATGACACCGGAGGAGCAGAAAGGATTTTTCCTTGCGGCGAACACTCTCAGCGGACAGAATAAAATGGAGATATTCGTATTCGGCAATGATGAACAGATACTTCTCTGCTCCCGCCTTGATAATCTCGGCAAGGGAGCAAGCGGTGCGGCAGTGCAGTGCCTGAACATAATGACCGGCACTGATGAGACAAAAGGTCTTGTCTGACCGGAACGGAGGACGGAATGGACAGCAATAAAACTTTAAGAGAAATTTATGACTACGACCTTATTCCCGATGATGATATGGAATGTACTTCGGACGAATGGTTCAATATGCTCATGGACAAAAAGCCGGGGCAGCTCACGGTGGCTGATGTATGCAGAATGCTCAGGCAGAAGATATTCTCAGTGGTGGCAATAGAAAAGGCGATAAATATTCTTTATGAAGAGCCGTTTGCCGGAGATATGTATGAAGGTCAGCTTTTGGGAAATCTGCTGAATGCAAAGGAAAAATATCTCGCTCCGAGATATCCCGATGTGGAGGATCTGATCGAAAAGCTCACGGCTTCCGCAGAGGCGAGAGTCTGGGAAGACGAGGACGATAAAAGCGAGTATTTCGGGCTGATAGAGGAGTTCCGGAAAAAAATAAGGGAGGCATCGCTATGAAGCTTGTTGAGGTCGACGGCACAGAGTTTGTCGAAGGAGGTGTATGCGCTGCAAAGGGATTCAGGGCGAACGGGATCTGCTGCGGACTTGCGCATAAGCCTCTGACCGGCACGGAGAACACTGCTGCGGCGGATAATGCGCTTCCCAACAGCGGAAAAAAACGTGATCTTGCGCTTATAGTCGCTGACAAGGAGTGTACGGCGGCGGCAGTCTACACGACAAACAAGGTCAAGGGTGCGCCTATAACCGTAACGAAAAAGCATCTTGAAACAGGTACGGCACAGGCGGTAATCGTCAATTCGGTGAATGCCAATACCTGCAATGCGGACGGTATCGAAAAGGCTGAGAAAATGTGTGAGCTTGCGGCAGCAGAGCTGGGCATCGCTCCTGAGAAAGTCATCGTGGCTTCAACGGGAGTCATCGGTCAGGTGCTTCCCATAGAGCCGATAGCAAACGGCATGAAAGCTCTTGCAGAGGGGCTTTCATATGACGGAAATCCACGTGCTGTTGAGGCTATTATGACAACGGATACCGTTCCGAAGGAGGTCGCCGTTAAATTCAGCATCGGAGGAAAAACCTGCACTGTGGGCGGAATGCTAAAGGGCAGCGGAATGATCCGCCCGAATATGGCAACGACACTGACATTTATTACAACTGATGCGGATATTTCTGCGGAGCTGCTTCAGCGCGCGCTCAGCGATACCGTAAAAGTTACGCTGAATCGGGTAAGTGTTGACGGTGATACATCGACAAACGATATGGTCTGTGTGCTTGCATCGGGAACGGCTGAGAATACTCCGATCAAAAAGGAAAATGCCGATTTTGACGCTTTTGAATGCGCTTTGTATGCGGTAATGATGAATCTTGCCCGGATGATGGCAAGGGACGGCGAGGGTGCAACAAAGCTGATAGAGTGTGCGGTGACGAACGCTCCCACGGAGAAGACGGCAGAGATAGTTGCCAAGTCGGTGATATGCTCCGCTCTGTTCAAGGCTGCAATGTTCGGAGAGGACGCAAACTGGGGACGTATTCTCTGTGCGATAGGGTATGCGGAAGCTGAATTTGATATTGACAAGGTCGGTGTGCATATTGCCTCCGACAAGGGAGACATAGAGGTATGCCGTAACGGAGCAGGTGTTGAGTTCTCCGAGGAGAAAGCAAAGGAGATACTCAGCGAGGAGGAGATACGCATACTTGCGGATCTTGGTCAGGGCGGAGGAGCTGCCGTGGCATGGGGCTGCGATCTCACCTATGATTATGTAAAAATAAATGGTGACTACCGAAGCTGACGGGCGGCGAGCCGCCGCAAGCAATCACGCTGTGCCGTTTCTGAGCAGGGAACAGGTCGTCGCACACATGATAGTTTTCTCAGGCTTGTATAAGATGACACTGCAAGCAATCACGCTGTGCCGTTATATAAAGTGACGGCTTTTCACAAGCATTATGAAGATCTCGGTGCAGCGTGAAAAATTTTTTTCCGGAAGGTTATTGAAATGGAGCTTATTTCTAACAGCAACAAGGCGCAGGTGCTCATAAATGCCCTGCCCTATATACAGGAGTACAACAACAAGATACTTGTTATCAAGTACGGTGGAAACGCCATGACAAATGCTGAATTAAAAGATGCAGTCATGACGGATATCGTTCTGCTCTCTCTTGTGGGAGTCAAGGTGGTTCTCGTTCACGGCGGAGGACCGGAGATCAGCGATATGCTGAAAAGACTGGGCATCGAGAGCCGTTTTGTGAACGGTCTGCGGTATACCGATCAGGAGACCGTTGACGTGGTGAAAATGGTACTCTCCGGCAAGGTCAACAAGGAGCTCGTTCAGCTTCTTGCGCAGCATAAGGGCAGTGCGGTCGGACTTTGCGGCATTGACGGCAGTATGCTGACCGCCGAGAAGAAGATCTCGGAGGACGGTCAGGATCTGGGCTTCGTGGGAGAGATCACAAAGGTCAACACAAAGCCGATACTTGACGCTCTTGCCAACGGAACGATACCGGTCATCGCTACGGTTGCCGCCGATGAGAATGGTCAGACATATAATGTTAACGCCGATACCGCCGCTGCACGCATTGCTGCGGAGCTGGGTGCTGAGAATCTTATCCTTATGACTGATATCGCCGGACTTCTGCGTGATAAGGACGATCCCTCAACGCTTATACCGGAGGTCAATGTGAGCGATGTGCCGTTTCTGAAAAGGCAGGGAATTATTTCCGGCGGAATGATCCCGAAGATAGACTGCTGTGTTGAGGCGGTCAGACGAGGCGTACGCAAGACTGTTATCATTGACGGAAGAGTTCCGCACTCTATTTTAATTGAGATACTCTCAAATGAGGGCATCGGAACGCAATTCGTCTGATTATTTTACAAATATACAAAAAATTTACGTAAATACCATTACTCGTTATTTATTTCACTGTGCTTATGGGTTTATAATTATAGTGTATAAAAATATCGCAAATGTATCAGAACTGTGAACAACTGCCGCAAAGGAGTGATATTCTTGGATACTATAAATAATTTTAACAGCCATGTTATGGGAAGTTACGGACGCTATCCGCTTGTTATGGAAAAAGGAAGCGGAGCGGTCTGCTGCGATGAGAACGGCAAAAGATACATTGACTTCGGCAGCGGCATAGGAGTGAACTCTCTCGGCTACTGTGACGAAAAATGGGCAGATGCTGTGTGCGCTCAGGTGCGCACGCTCCAGCACAGCTCAAACTACTACTATACGGGAGTGCAGGCTCGGTTTGCGGAGAAACTCTGCGCCATCACAGGGTATGACAAGGTATTTTTCTGCAACAGCGGCGCTGAGGCGAATGAGTGCGCTATCAAGATCGCACGAAAGTACAGCTTCGATAAATACGGTAAGGGGCGTTCCGATATAATCACATTGGAGAATTCTTTCCACGGCAGAACTATGGCAACTCTTTCGGCTACGGGGCAGGAGGTCTTCCACAACTATTTTTTCCCGTTTTTAGAGGGATTTATAAACGTTCCGGCAGGAGATATCTCTGCTTTGAAGGCTGCCTTGGGCGATAGTGTCTGCGCTGTCATGATAGAATACATTCAGGGCGAGGGCGGAGTCAATGTCCTTGATAAAGAATTCGTTGATGCACTGTATGAGCTGTGCGCCGAAAAGGATATCCTCGTCATTGCCGATGAAGTCCAGACGGGCGTTGGCAGAACGGGAAAATTCCTCGCAGGCGAGCATTTCGGAAAACACGCCGATATAACAACTCTTGCAAAGGGCATTGCAGGAGGGATCCCTATGGGAGCTTGTCTTGCCGGTGAAAAAGTCTCGGCAGTGCTTACTCCGGGAACACACGGCTCGACATTCGGCGGAAATCCCATAGCCTGTGCAGGAGGTCTTGCTGTCCTTGAAAAAGCGGGCAGCAGGGAATTTCTTGACGAAGTATCGAAAAAGGCAGAATACATAAAAGCCTCAGTGAGCAGCTTTGAGGAGACAGTCTCGGTCAGCGGCATCGGTTTGATGATCGGCATAATGCTCAGATCAAAAAAAGCAGCAGATGTTGCGGCAGAGGCTCAGGAAAAAGGGCTGCTCGTGCTGACGGCAAAGGAGAAGGTCAGACTGCTTCCTCCCCTTACGATCTCATATGAAGAGCTTGATGAGGGACTGAATATTCTGAAGGAGATACTGAAAAAATGAGCATGGAGCTGCTGGTAACGCCCAAGGGCAATAAATATAATGTTGAAGATAAAAAGCAAAGACTTTTGTACAGCGTCAAGAAAAAAGGCTTCGGTCAGCGGTATAATCTTCTTGATGCGAGCAGCTATGTTCTGTATACACTGCTCCAGACCGGTGAGGACCGCAAACCGGCGTTTTCCATAATTCTCAACGACAGTGTCTTCTTAAAAATGGAGTGCAAATCGCTCTTTCTTGATCCTACTCTGACAGCAGAGGGCAGGGATTTGAAATTTTCCATTGCAAGCAAAGACAGAAAGGAATTCGATATAATTCTCAACGGCAATAATGTCGGAAAAATACAGACAAATCAAATGCTTTCGGGTGAGCTTCAATACGAGATCACCATAGAAAACAACGCCTTTGATGACTATATACCTCTTTTTGCCGTTGCGATCGACAGAGCATTCGGCGAAATGAATAAACAAAAATGACTCCGAAAGGATATGATCCCAATGAAACACCTGTTAAAAATGCTTGATCTCAGCACCGAAGAGATAATAGATATACTTAACCTTGCCGATCAGCTCAAATATGAGCTTAAGCACGGCATTCCGCATCCGCTTCTGAAGGGGAAAACTCTCGGAATGATCTTCCAGAAAGCATCTACAAGGACGAGAGTTTCTTTTGAAACAGGAATGTATCAGCTTGGCGGATATCCCCTGTTCCTTTCATCAAATGACCTGCAGATCGGCAGAGGCGAACCTGTTCAGGATACGGCACGTGTGCTCTCACGTTATCTTGACGGCATTATGATCCGCACTTTCGAGCAGAAAGAGGTGGAGATGCTGTCGGAGTACGGCAGTATTCCGATAATCAATGGTCTTACCGATTTCTGCCACCCCTGTCAGGTGCTTGCCGATCTTATGACGATACGTGAGCTCCGTGGCAGTTTCGACGGCTTGAAAATGTGCTTTATCGGTGACGGAAACAATATGGCGAACTCTCTCACAGTCGGCTGTCTTAAGGTCGGCATGGCTGTTTCGCTTGCCTGCCCGGAGGGATATCGTCCTCCCGATGAGATACTTGATTTTGCCGGAAAATACGATAATTTTGAACTTACCGCCGATCCTCTGACTGCGGCAAAGGGCGCAGACGTTGTTATAACCGATGTGTGGGCTTCTATGGGACAGGAGAGCGAGGCTGAGATGCGCCGCAAGGCTTTTGCCGGATATCAGGTGAACGATCGGCTTATGGCTGAGGCAGCACCCGATGCGATAGTGCTTCACTGCCTGCCTGCTCACCGTGAGGAGGAGATCACCGAAAAAGTGTTTGAGGCTCATGCGAATGAGATCTTTGAAGAGGCTGAAAATCGTCTCCATGCACAGAAAGCTGTTATGGTAAAGCTGATGGCATAAATGACGGCAGAATAAGGGGGGGATTTTTCCCTCTTATTACTTGTGCGGTGTTGGCTGAAAAGGAGTGAAATATGGAAGATCTGATATGGGGAATTATCGGCATTATCATAGCTGTTTGCGCCGGTGCTTACATGATCTCTCTTATATGGCTGATGCTAAAAGGACAGCTTGTGCAAGCTGAGGTGACGGAAGTCCGGGAAAAGAAAGACCGCAAGGGAGTGACGGTTTCATACATACACCGGCTGAAATTTGAGTACGGCGGTAAAGTCTATGAAGAGGACGACAGGGCGGGATTTAGTCTGCCCTTTGCGGCAGGTGACAAGAAACTGATACGTTTTAACAGCGGAAAACCGTCAAAATTTGAGTACGAGGACGAGATAAAAAAGAATATAATTATCTCAGGAATTCTTGTAGTATTGGCAATCGTTTTTGCACTGAGCCGGCTGGTTATGTGAATTTATGGCAAAATCGCCAAAAAATCTCATAAAACAACGAGATTTTTTTACTTGACAGAATTTAGAAGACATGATATAATAAATAAGTCGCCTGAGAGCGACGGCAGCATCTTGAAAAATGAACAATGCAAAAGTAACGACCCTTGAGATTCTGAAGAGGAATCGAGTCAAGCAGAGACTAAAAAACTGCGAAAAGAAACGCTAAGCGTTAACAGGATCGGTATTAGAGTAGGAGACTGCTTTGATATACAATATTTA
>CANQJO010000018.1 GCA_947624255.1 uncultured Ruminococcus sp. | reverse complement strand
GTAAACTTGCATGAGATGAAAATTCTTTGACTTATCCGGCTATTAACATTTGGAATAGAATTGTGGCTTTACACTCCCTAAAGTAGTCGAGCTACAGAAAATAATTAAAAGTCCACAGCACCTATTTCTATTATACCACATTTGAGGAAAGGAGAGTATGATTTAGGGCTAACTATATCATACAAGATAATAATGCGCTACGCTTCTGACGCTAATAATGTTGTGGATTTGCCCGTCCGAAAAACGGACGCATAAAATACGCTTCATTATTCAACGGTAGGATTTGTGTGTACGATATTCGTTCGCACAAAAGAAATATTACACGATAGACCAGAGCGACGAAATTCGTCGGTCTGAGCTGCACTTCTGTCGCTTACAATACTTCGCAATATTACCGGCGATGCATGTAAGGGCAGAGGTTCATAGACTACAGACGGCGGCGGTATTGTATCATTGTTCAAGGGCGGGTCTGTCCGAAAAACGGACGCACCTTCTGACAGCTCAGTTGTTTCAGTTCATTTTGAACTGCGAACAAAATTCGTATGCAGTCCATTTGCTGCACGATGATCCAGACTGTAATGTTGTTTACAGAACTACTGCGTCCGAAAAACGGACGCACTTCATGATAATACACATTACAAATGAGGGAATATTTGTCAACGCATATGAACTAACAACGAAATTCGTCGGCAGTTCGGTGATTGCAGCATAACCACTACCCTAAATCAAGGTGATGGTTTTGAATGCAAGGGTTTAAATGAGTATATGAGCTATTACACCAACGCAGTACGAAATTCGTACAGCGATTTGCACCCGATACCCATTATCATAACGCCGTCCGTTATTCGAACAGCGATAAATTACACATTTCCCGATTTTCACGGGAATATTCAAAAGAAATTATGTGGAGGAACTCAATATGGAAAATATGACGACATTCAGCAATGCCGATTTCGGCGAGGTACGCACTGTTACAGTGAACGGTGATCCGTGGTTTGTTGGCAGGGACATCTGCAAAGCATTCGGGGATAAGAACCCTAACAGAAGTCTCGGCAGAGTCGAGGACGAGGATAAAATGGTCATGCCGCTGACCGATTCTCTCGGCAGAACGCAGAAAGCGATTTTTGTCAACGAAAGCGGTATGTATTCTCTCTTGTTCTCCATGCAGCCGGAGAGAACGAATCATTCTGGTGATCCGTATGCGTACCCCATCGAGGTGCAGGAGAGGATCGAAAAGCTGCACAAGTTCAAACGTTGGGTCACGCATGATGTTCTCCCATCTATTCGCAAGCACGGTGTATATGCGATTGATGATCTGCTGGCTGACCCGGATATGGCAATTCAGATGCTGACAGAGATGAAAGCCGACAGAGCTGTGAAAGCAGAGCAGGAAAAGAAACGGCTGAACGGATCATATTGATATCTTATGCCCTTCTGGTGCTTACAATGGTTCGCAAGATAAACTGCGATCTTTGTCAGTGCAGAGGGGCATAAGCATATGCCAGAACATTTTTGCAGGAGGTATGATAAATGCAGACAATTGTTCCAATTGATAACTATGGTATTTTCGTAGACAAGCAGGCTACGGTCAGAGTTGACAGCAGATATGTCGCTCAGTTCTTTGAGAAGAGGCATGATTTGGTTCTTCGTGACATTAGAAGCCTTGATTGTTCCGATGAATTCCGACTCCTCAATTTTGCGGAGTCGAATTACCTCAATGAACAGGGACATAGACAGCCTTGTTACACGATGACTCGTGACGGATTTGTGTTTCTGGTAATGGGCTATCGAGGCAAAAAAGCCGCCCGCTTTAAGGAGATGTATATCAAGCGGTTTAACGATATGGAAATTTTCATCAAGTCGCTTGTGTCAACAAGGCAGCAATTCCCAATGCCAGACCATACCACTATAGTAATGAGTGCGATATGCTGAACCGCATCGTTCTTGGAATGACTGCAAAACAATTCCGCAAGAAAAATGGAGTTGAAAAGGGACAGAGCATACGCCCGTATCTGTCACAGGATCAGATTTCGTTGCTTGATGATTTACAGACTGTGGATATAGGACTGCTGCTATCGGTGCAAGATTTTCAGGAGCGAAAGCGTATCCTAACCAATTATGCAGCGAAGCGAGGGCAGAGGATAACGGAAACAACGAAGTCACTTCCCAGCGTGAGTCCACCCTAATTTAAGCGAGTGGGAACACATGCCCTTCTGTCGCTTACAACACTTCGCAAAAAGGCGGGCGATCTTTGTAAGTGCAGAGGGGCATAATCATCTGCTCATGCAAATGCTATTGCTCATTTTTTGAGCAAAACCCTCAGCTCTGAATGGTCGGAATTAGACTCCTCTCATCGCGGAATTGCATCTCTGTACTTTTCATGTAATCGGTGAACCGCTGCATTTGTTCTCATAATGATTTCGCTGCAAATAAAGGGCGTAGATTTGAGCGACACCCCCTTTGCTAGGAGCTATGAAAGCTGTTAAACTCGCTTTCCAAAAATGGAAAGCAAAACCGTACACAAATCTTGGGTGAGCGAAATATACAGTGTAATGATAACCTGCTGATTTTACAAAAGAATAATGTCAGTTCAGGTGGGCATAAGGTCACGGGCAACAGCCGCAGGGGGGATTCTGGCTCATATTATATCGACAATCCAAATATGCCCTCGGCTACACCGACCTCATCATCTGAAAAGAGTATGAGTCTAACTCATAACCCTAAATAATCATCGTGGAAACCGAGAATAGCACAGCCGTCCGAAAAACGGACGCTTGGTATAGGACTGGTAGTTGAAGCACCGGGCATTTTTTCATTATCCAATAGTGATAAGCACAGCAGTACGAATTTCGTACGCTTGGTTCTGCGCATATTGGTAGCTTCGCTACTATATATTCGCTTCTCAAAAATGAGAAAGCAATAATTCCGACAGTCTCATAATGGACTCTCGTGCAATTCTGGCCTTGTCTGATTGAGAAAGTATGCCGTACAAAATTGTTCGGGGTGTCATTTGATGCGTGTTTTTCATATCGTCCGACGGATTTCGTCGAGCGATCCAAAGATACGAATTTCATACTACTGTAATATGCAATACGGTGAGATACACCAAAGTGAACGCATAGTATGCCCGTTTTGAAAGCATAGATAAATGCCGAATCTGCGTGATGATTGCTCTTTTCAGATACACAAGTCCGAGCATTTCAGATGTACGAAATTCGTCCATAAGAAAAAGTGATACTCTCAGTCATAAAATGCACAATCAGGGGCGCAGATACGCCCCATACATTCTCCATATTACAGTCTTGCATTTTCAGCCAAAATCCTTTAATATGTCACTACCGCCAGAGAAGGCTGCATAGGGCAGTCGGAAGGCTGACTACAAATCAGGAGGAAACACATATGAACTACGCACTGAACATTGCCAACCGTAAGGACCTCGTCAAGAAGATCGAGGCACTTACCGGACTGAAGAGCCGCTACACCATGATGCCGAGATGCGCTTACGAGATCGGCGCATTCACTGTCGAGAAGGACGGTAGCCTTACGGTCGCAGACGATGCCGACCAGAATGTGATCGATGCACTGCTCGCCGAACAGATAATCGTTCCGGCAAGCAGCGATGAGGACGAGCCGGAGCAGACCGATGAGCTTGACGAGACAGTCGCCGAGGAAGATCAGCTTGAACAGACCGAGCAGTCGGACAGCGGTTTCCCGCTGAACACGGAGATCAGCTTTCCGCTGACAGACCACACGGTGCAGAGCCTGATAAACCTCATCTGCATGATCCACTCACGCGGGGCGCTCATCAGCAAGGCGACCGCCGGCGAATTCTACGCAGACCAGACCCTTGTGGATGCCATCGCTGAGCATGAGTTTCGTAGCATCTATGAGCTGATCGCCTTCATCAGAGAGTGGGAAAAAACGAATCCCGAGCTGAAGGGCATTTACTTCGCCGAGGACAAGCTGATCTTCAACGGTTTCGGTGCCGCCCCCGATGCAGAGCATGTACAGACATTCACCAAGCTCGCCGCTGCAATGAACCGCATGGCGATCACGCAGAAGCGAGTACAGGCAAAGGATGTCGATGACAGCAACGAAAAGTACGCAATGCGCATCTGGCTGGTACGCATCGGCTTCGGCGGCGCGGAGTACAAGGCCGACCGCCGCATCCTCATGGAGCATCTGACCGGTCACACCGCTTTCCGCAACGATGAAGAAAAGGCAAAGTGGACGGAGTGCCAGAAGGCAAAGCGCGATGCAGCCAAGGCTGCCAAAAACGCAGAGACCGATGACCAGCCCGCCGATACCGACCAGACCGCAGAGGAGGATGCAGAATGAACCAGTTTCCGAATCGTGAAACAGTTGAACGGCTCCGCAGGGATTACCCTGCAGGATGCCGCATTGCCCTTGACTGCATGGATGATCCCTATGTGAACATTCCGGCAGGATCGCAGGCTACCGTTATTGGGGTGGATGATATTGGCTCGATCATGGCACGCTGGGACATGGGCAGTTCCCTCAATGTGTGCTACGGCGCAGACAGCGCCCATAAGATCTGCACCGATGCCGAGGCAAAGGTCACGCTTGACTGGTGGGGCAAGCATCAGCCCGAGAGCGACTGCATCTGCCCTCGCTGCGGAGCGCCGATGCCGGGAAAGACATTGCATCATGCACTGAGCCGCCGCGCCGACATTTATGTGTGTGACGAGTGCGGTCATTTTGAAGCCCTGTCCGCTGCAGGTCTTGCCGAAAAGAAACCGCTGATGCAGTGGTATGCGATTCAGCAAGCGCAGAACGGAGGCGGCAAATGGAACGGATAAGAGTTCTTCTGATCGCTCCGATGGAGCCGCCGAGACTGGTTGAGATCGACCACACCGCAGCGGAACTGCACCGATTGGTCGGCGGCGACATTGCCTGCACCTATCCTTGGGAAGATTTAGTGGGGCTTATCTATGCAGACGATGCCATTGCCCTCGGCTATCCGCTGAACCGAACGCTCTTTGACGAAAACGGCATCCCCTACGATGTGGTGAAAGGCACATTCTTCATTGCAGGGCTTGGACGGGAAGATTTCTGCTCGATCTCTGATGCTCTTGCATCCAAATTTGCCGAGCGTTTCCACAACCCTGAAATGTTCCTGCGCACTCCGGACAGCCATGTGATCTGTGTCCGTGTCGGCAGCGATGAGCCGCCGATCAAGCTGATCTGATGTGTGTAACAAGCACAACAAAACCGCATAATTTCGATGAAAATATCGTCCAGTAATGGTATTGCTTTTATCCTTCCAAAGACGGTAATGTATGTATACCGAAAGGCGCACAGCCCCTCGGAATTACCGCTTTGGAGGGTACAGCAATGCTGAATACGAATTTTGGAATTGAGATTGAGCTGACCGGAATTACACGAAGCCATGCGGCGGATGTCATCGCCGAGATCACGAGCGGCTCGAAAAGATATATCGGAACCTACTACGATGCCTACGAGGTGACACTCCCCGACGGCAGAGCATGGAAGGTCATGTCGGATGGATCGATTTATACGCAGAAGAAAGAACATGGACGGCTTGTCCCAGCAAACAAATATTACTCTTGCGAGGTCGTCAGCCCCATCCTCACATATAACGGCGATATGGAGATGCTCCAGAACATTGTCCGCGCTCTGCGGCATAACGGTGCGATTGCCAACAGCAGCACAGGCATCCACATCCACCTTGACGGCAGAGGGCATACCGCACGCACCATTAAAAACTGGATCAATCTTGTCGCATCCAAAAATGACCTGCTCTACAGCGCACTGAACATTAAACCGGAGCGCCGCAGATGGTGCAAAGAAATGGATGCGGAGCTTGTGAAAAAAATCAATGAGCGCAAGCCGAAAACACTTGATGACATCGAGGATATCTGGTACGAAGGCTACGGCGATGACCGCACCTATCATTACAACTCCAGCCGCTATCACCTTTGTAATCTCCATAGTTTTTTCAACGGCCATCACACAATCGAACTGAGAGCCTTTAACAGCACCACGCATGCCGGTGAGATCCGGAGCTACGTTGCTCTTGCTATTGCGCTGAACCACCACGCACTGACCGCAAGGAGCATCAGCCCCAAAAAGCCTGTTACCGACAACGAAAAATTCACCTTCCGCACATTCCTTGTGCGAATCGGACTGAACGGTGCGGAGTTCGCCAACTGCCGTGAACACCTCACCAAGCATCTGACCGGAAATAGCGCATGGAGATACGGCAGACCTTGAAGCCAGCCGAACTTACCGCCGCCTTCGGGCGGCTTAAGGCAGTAGAAGCGGATGCTTCAATAAAAAAGGAGGAAACACATATGATCTATCTTGCATACGGTTCAAATCTTCATCTTCCGCAAATGACTCGCCGCTGTCCAACTGCAAAAGTACTCGGAACGGCAATGCTCACGGGCTATAGAATGCTGTTCCGAGGGAACGGCTGGGGCGGTGTGGCTACAGTGGAGCGTGATGCCGAAAGCAGTGTCCCCGTTCTGCTCTGGGAGATTCAACCCACCGATGAAGCCGCCCTTGACCGCTACGAGGGATACCCTATGCTGTACACCAAGATCACCGAAACGGTCTTGCTGAACGGACAGCCTGTTGATGCGATGCTTTATGTCATGACCGCGGGGCATGAGCTGTGTGAGCCGAGTCCGAGCTATTATGCTGTCATTCGTGAGGGGTACAAGATGCACAGCTTTGACCTTTCAATGCTGAAAAAGGCTTACGCCGATTCCGCACCAAAGGGATGGTGGTGAGAGCCGCACACAGCCGCACGGAGGGACTTCACAGTCCCTTTTCGGCTTGCTGCGGATAACTTGCAGTCCGATTACCGGGCGCGACACGGCGCGTTCTAGCGCGAACTGTGGGCTTGTGTAAAATGAACATCTGCTGCCCTGATCACCCCGCACATATTCTACGCCGCAAAATCGGCGATAGGCGTGGACTTTCAGGGCATTCAGAGTTATGATAGACCATGCCGAAAGGCACACAGCCAACACTTCACAGGGCGCACGCCAGGAAAGGAAATCATCATGAAAAAGAACCCCGAGATCACAAACAACCTGTTCGAGCTGTTCAAGAGCGTCATCAAGCTCAACCAGTACCGCTTCAAGGACATGCACGTTCTGACCGCTGTCGAGTACCTTGCAGAATTCGCCGACCTCGATTATTCGCTGGTTGATGAGTTCGCACTGAAAGAGCTGATCGCCGAGTACGCCGATGAGCATGACACAGGCATCTACTATTGAGAGGAGGGATCAGCAATGGGAATTCTTGATGTAATCGCAAAGGAGACAAACGGCATCCGGCAGTACAGCGACCAGTACCAGATCAGAAGCAACGGCAGCCATACCGTACATAGGGAGCAGGAGCGCCCGTTCACTCCGGAGGACTGCCCTCCGGTAAGCGCAGCGGACAGCCTCATGCTGAATGCGCTTTTCGATTACGCGGAGAAGTGCGGCGGCGATGAGCCTGCACTGTGCGCATTCTGCCGCTTTGCCTATGACCGCTTTTCCCCGAAGGAGATCTTCGGCTACCTGTTCTGGCAGAGGGCAATGCAGGGGGATGCCACTCAGCTCACGGTCATTCAGATTCTAAATAATCTGATGCTGGATGACTGTGATTGAGAACGGAACGCGCACACAGCCGCACGGAGGGGCTTTACAGCCCCTTTTCGTCTTGCTGCGGATAACTTGCAGTCCGATTTTCGGGCGCGACACGGCGCGTTCTGGCGCAAACTGTGGGCTTGTGTATATGTGCCGTGTTTTTGCCAGATTGCATTTTTACAAGCGTGATATTCGATCAAGAACAATAGCACCAAATAATAGGCAGCAGATTTGTGCAATACACCATCTTGCATCTGAGTTCAAAAGACGGTATCATTGGACTACCGCCGGGGCTGCGATTTATGACTGCCCTATGCGGAATTCACATTAGGAGGTCCCAGTATGGACAAGAAAATCGAAGATTTCTTTGAGATCATCAAGGAAACGGTCATTGATGCGGAGGAGAACGGCAAGCCGAGCGGCTTCAAGGACGGCGAGCTGTGCGCCTACCACTGCTACGAAGAGAGTATGACCGATCAGACCACTGTGGAGGGACGCGAGATCATCGAGTGCCGCAAGCTCCCGCCGATCAAGGACTCAGCCGAGTTCATTGACCTGCTGCATGAGGCAGGGGTAACGGAGATCGCGATCACCGACAACACCGACCTCATTTCCTTCCTGCACGGTGCGGACGGTATGTGCTGCAAGATCGGCGGCGTATGCACGGTCGAGCGCAAGCTCTACAACGATGAACCGCCGGAGGAAGTGCAGGGCATTCTGCTTCTGCTCTGATCGGCGCATCCCAACGGGACGGCTCCTCACATGAGGGGCTGTTCTCGTACCGCCCGCCGGTTTGCGCCACGTTCGCTCGTGTTGGGGCTGACGGCGTTTCAGCGGATCACTTGTCCCTGCGGAAAGCCGCCTCACACAGCGCGTTCTGGCGCGTTTTACGGCAAGTCATAATGTACACAACAAGCGCCGAATAATCGTCCTGCACATTCTGGTAGTTTAGCCGCTTGCTATATCCGCCGATCTATGGTACTATGGTCACAACGGCAACGGATCCGGCGCAAAGCTGACCGCCCGAAATACGCAAAGTGAGGTAATAGACTATGTGGTCACAGGGAGTACTCAATTTCAACGGCAGAGCATATCGCTACTGCGTAAAGCACTATGAAGAGCCGAGTATCTTCGGCTACAATGAGGGCAAGGCATCGAAGATCTGGATCTCACGGGATGACATCGAAGTGTTCAATTATGATCGCGGGGACGATGTACCCTGCGCCGATGCGGAAACCGAGGCAGTCCTTCAGATACTCCTCGACAAGTACAACTGAGCAGAGCGAATGCTCCGAAGGAAGGAGGTGAACGCTATGGGAGCGATCAGCGAACTGTATCGCGGCAGGATCAGCGCACCAACGGATATCAGGATCAGAGCTGATGAGTATGACAAACTGAATGCGAAAGCGGAAGAGCTGCACAATCAGATTGTGGGCGTATTGTCTGCGGACATGGCGGATACGTTAGAGGAACTGATTGACATACACCGGAAAATGGAATCGATCACCTCAGAGGACAACTACACGAGGGGCTTTCGGGACGGCGCACGCATCCTGCTGGATATGCTGTGCGGAGACTGAATGAATTACACTTTTACAGATGAGGGTTTGCAATTTGCAGGCTCTTTTCTTTGTACTGAAGCCCCTGAAATATAAATTCATTATAACACATCTCACCTGAAAAAACAAGGGCTGATGTGTATTTTTTATCTCCATTCAGATTCTTGCTTACATAACAAATAAGGAGGTCATTCTATGACGAATGAACAGAAAGCAAGAATCACAACACTTCGCCATGACGGCATCGGGTATGCAACGATTGCGGCAATGCTCGGTATTTCAAAGGAGACCGTCAAGTCCTTCTGCCGCAGAAATGCACTGACAGGAAACACAGCTTCCTCACCGCCGCCGGAGGGCTTGTGCCGTAACTGCGGTGTGGAGATCGTGCAGAATCCAAAGGTGCGGAAAAAGGTGTTCTGCTCTCCCGACTGCCGCAGCGCTTGGTGGAAGGCGCATCCGCAGCCGCTCATGACCACAGATAAGTTCCGCTATACCTGCGTCCACTGTGGCAAACTGTTCACTGCCTATGGCACTGCTACCCGGAAGTATTGCTCTCATGCGTGCTATATCTCCGACCGTTTTAAGGGAGGTGTTGCTGATGAATGAGAACAATATCCGGCTTCACAGCAAGGATGAATTTGAACGTGAAAAGCAGTACCTCGTCGCCAGTTCTGTCGCTGAAACCATGCACAAAGCCGGTATCATCAGCGACAGAGAGTTAGCCGAAATTGATACAATTCTGCTTGAAAAATACCGCCCATCTTTGTCAACATTATTATGCGGAAAACCCTTGAATAAAATCGAACAAGACGGTATTATGGTAAGCGAAAGGAAGGCGATATGCCATGAAAACGATCAGTAAAATCGAGCTGCATCCGACTACACTCCCACGCAAAAAGCGAGTGGCGGCGTATGCACGAGTATCCAAGGAGACCGAGCGTCTGCTGCATTCCGTTTCGGAACAGGTCAGCTACTACAACGATTTGATCCAGAAGAATCCTGAGTGGGAATTTGCAGGGATATTTGCAGATTCCGGCATCAGCGGCACACGAATGGAGCACCGCAGTGAATTTCAGAAGCTCATCCAGCAATGTGAAAAAGGCAATGTGGATCTGATACTGTGCAAGAGCATCAGCCGCTTTGCCCGCAACACTGTTGACCTGCTGAACACTGTCCGTCATCTGAAAGAAATCGGCGTGGAGGTTCGTTTTGAAAAGGAGAATATCTCCACATTTTCGGGTGATGGAGAGTTGCTTTTAAGCTTGCTTGCGAGCTTTGCACAGGAAGAATCCCGCTCGATCTCTGAGAATGTCAAATGGGGTATCCGGAAACGCTTTCAGGATGGAACCATCGGGACAGCAAACAAGCATATTCTTGGATACCGCTATGATGAAGCGCAAGACAAATATGTGATCGTTCCGGAGGAAGCAGAAACGGTGCGCTGGATGTTTCAGATGTACCTTGACGGCGTTTCTCTGCGGGACATTGCCGAAAATATGAACAATGCCGGATGCCGCTCTACGCTGGGAAATGAATTCAGCGAGGGCAGTGTCCGGCAGCTTATTTTCAACGAAATTTATGCAGGCGATCTGCTCAGGCAAAAATCGGTCACGGCTGATCCGATCACAAAGCGAAAGGTCACAAATCGCGGTGAGCTTTCGCAATATCTGTTCACTGACTGTCACGAGGCAATTCTTGACCGCGCGACCTATGCAAAGGTGCAGGCGGAAATGGAGCGCCGGGCGGCGATGCTGAATCCGGTCTTCTTTTTTACAGGAAAAATTCGCTGTGATGTCTGCGGAAATGTCTATACCAGAAAAAAGCAGATGCAGCGCGGTCATACCTATACTCATTGGATATGCCGCAGCAAAAAAGAAAAAGGAAAAACTTGCACAAGCATCAATTTCCGAGAAGATGAGCTGATTAATATTTGCACAGAAACAGTCGGCGAGGACTATGAGGAACGCATCATTGAAATGTGCATCAGCCCGACCGGGGATATTCATTTCACACTGACAGGCGGGGAAAAGCTGACATGGACACATCCGCCGAAACCAATCAAATTGCCAAAGCCTGCGCCCGAAAAGAAACGCCCAAAGCACCTGTTTGACGGCATGATCTTCTGCGGAATGTGCGGGCGACGGTACGGCAGGGCAATCAGTCAGACAAAAGATAAACATTTGCTTTGGCGCTGCAGGAGCAAGACAGCAGGTTCGCAGACCTGCGAAAGTGTCAACTATGCAGATTCTGAAATTCGGGATATTTACTGCAAGATATTTGATGTGCCAGAATTCAGTGAGGAGCAATTCAAAAGCACTGTTTCAAAGATCATGATTCAGAAAACAGGCTCTATAGATTTTTACACAACGGACGGAGATATCAGGCATTATGAGACGCTGAAACTGCGGGATAACCGCAGCGACAACACCTGCACGGATGCTTTTATCGGCAAGGTCAGGTGTGCCCACTGCGGGAATCTTTACAGAAAATATACCATTCGCGGAAAGTACACTTATTGGGTATGTCAAGGGAAACGGTTGGTACACACGGAATGCTCCGCAGAGGATATTTCCGACAGCAATCTCCGCAGAATCTCAGCCTATGTACTGGGGCTTGATGAGTTTGACAGAGCAGTTTTTGAACAGCAAATTGAATATATTCACGCTTTCACAGACGGCAGTCTTGAATATCATTTCATTGACGGGAGGACTACAAAATGGCAAAGAATGTAACAACAATTCCGGCAACGATCAGCCGGTTCACCGATGCACCCCTTGTAAGCACTGTTAAGCGCAAGGTGGCGGCATACGCCCGCGTCAGCACTGACCACGAGGAGCAGCAGACCTCCTATGAAGCACAGGTCGATTACTACACCAATTATATCAAAAACAACCCCGACTGGGAGTTCGTTTCGGTGTACGCTGATGCCGGAATTACCGGCTGCAATACGGCAAAGCGCGAAGCGTTCAGAACAATGGTCGCCGATGCATTAGCCGGAAAAATCGGTCTGATCATTACAAAATCCGTATCCCGCTTTGCAAGAAATACTGTAGACAGCCTGCAAACGATCCGCACGCTCAAGGAGCACGGAGTGGAAGTCTTCTTTGAAAAGGAAAACATCTGGACGTTCGATTCACGCGGAGAATTACTAATCAGTCTGATGAGTTCAATTGCGCAGGAAGAAGCACGTTCTATCTCAGAAAACTGCACATGGGGACAGCGGAAACGCTTTCAGGACGGAAAAGTGACTGTGCCGTTTAAGCGGTTCTTGGGCTATGACCGAGGCGAGGATGGAAACCTTGTCATCAACGAGGAACAGGCGGTCACTGTGCGCCGTATCTACGCACTTTTCCTGCAAGGAAAAACACCGTACAGCATCGCAAAGCAGCTCACTGCCGAGGGTATACCGACACCGGGCGGCAAGACCAAATGGGGAAAAGCTGTGATTGAGAGCATTCTCACAAATGAAAAATACAAGGGAGATGCGCTTTTGCAAAAAGTATTCACGACCGATTTTCTGACAAAGAAAAAGCGGAAAAATGAGGGGCAGGTTCCGCAGTATTACGTTGCAGACAATCACCCTGCAATTATCGAGCCGGAGATATTCGATCAAGTGCAGCAGCTTATGGCACTGCGTAAGGATAATCCGCATCACAGCGGGTCGGTGAGCATTTTCTCGGGCAAGATCATCTGCGGGGAGTGCGGCAGCTTTTACGGCTCAAAAGTATGGCACAGCACTGACAAGTACAGACGAGTGATCTGGCGCTGCAACCGGAAATATGACAGCGGACAGAAATGCTGTACGCCCCATGTCAGTGAGACGCAGATCACAGATAAGTTCATGACCGCATTTAATCAGATCTTTACAGAGCGTGAGGATCTTTTCAGCACCTTTGATATGATAAAGGCTACTCTTTTCTGCACAGAAAAATTGACAGCAAAGCAGGCAGAGCTTGAAAATGAGATTCTTATTGTAACAAAAATGCTTGAGGATTTGATCCGTGAAAATATGAGCCGTGTGCAGGATCAGGACGAGTACAGCCGAAAAAGGCAGGCACTTGTAGACCGCCATGATAAGGCAAAAGTCAAGCTGGATAAGGTCAATGCAGAGCTGATAGAAATGCTTGCCAAAAGAGCGGCAATCGAACGATTTCTGGATACCCTGCGGTGTGCGGATGCACCGATCACAGAGTTTCGTGAAAACCTCTGGCTGAATACTGTGAAAAGCGTGACGGTGATCGATAAAGATACGATGGTGTTTGTTTTCAAGGATGGGACGGAAGTGAGTGTGTGAAAGGAGCTGGTGCTGTAGTGTCTTTTGTCAGGTTAGACATAATGCTACAGCACCAATTTGTATTGTACGTTCGCACATCTCGTATTTATCCATAGTAAGGCTATAGTTTATCTTATGAATAATTCTGCTTATAATCTTGTCCCCAAGCCTGCATCGCATCAAGTATCGGACGGAGCGTTTCTCCCAACTCGCTCAAAGAATACTCCACTCTCGGCGGCACCTCTGCGTAGACTGTGCGAACGATGATACCGTCGCTTTCCATTGACCGCAGACTCTCGGTCAGCACCTTCTGGCTGATGCCGTCAAGGGACTTCCGCAGCTCGTTGAACCGCCACGGACGGGCAAGGAGATTTCGCAGTATCAGCAGTTTCCATTTGTTTCCGATTAGCTGTACCGTGGTCGCAACAGGACAATCCGGCAGTTCTTCCTTTTTCAGCATAGCGCACCTCCGATAGTTTCAAAAAGAATGTTATACTCATTATAACATATAGCAGTCTGAAAAGCAAGCAATATATACAGTTCACAAAATGTTTACATTTCGCAGTCGGCTTGAAAAACAACGAAATAGCTCAACAGCCTGTCGAAAAAGTCCAGTAATAAGCTGGACTTTTTTGATGTAATGTGGTAAAATAAAGAAGAAGGGAGCTGAGAGAAATGCTTAGAGAAAACAAAGCAGAGCGAGAGCAGATGGAAATGGTGTGTATAGAAGAAATGGTACCAAAGGATCATATACTGAGAAAAATAGACTCGGCAATAGATTTTACACACATATACGATCTCGTAGGAGATATGTACTGTAAAAATAACGGAAGACCGAGTATAGATCCGGTAGTCATATTCAAAATGGTGCTGATACAGCATCTTTTCGGCATACCTTCATTAAGAAAAACAGCGGAAGAAGTGCGTGCAAATATTTATTATCGTTGGTTTTTAGGATATCTTCTGAACGAAAAAACGCCGCACTTTTCAACACTGAGCTATAATTTCACACACAGATATACTTCCGAAGTTGTAGAAAGCATATTTTACTGGATATTGAGCGAAATAGAGAAGGCAGGATATCTGGAACCTGAGACAGTATTCATAGACGGAACGCATATCAAAGCAAACGCAAATATGAAAAAGGCAGTAAAGAAAGCTGTGCCGAAAGCAGCGAAAATATACGAAGAACAGCTGCTGAACGAAATAAACGAGGATAGAGAAAAGCACGGTAAGAAGCCATTTAAAGTTCAAAATAACAAGACTGAAAAAAACGGTGACACAAATTCAGAAGATAGTAAAACAACAGAGGAAAAGTCCGAAGCATCTGATGATGTGAATACAGAAAACAAAAATGAGGAGAACCCGACAGAAACAAAGGAAGTCATGGTATCAACGACCGATCCGGAGTGCGGAGTTTTCCACAAAGGCGAGCATAAGAAGTGTTTTGCATACGCAGCACAGACCGCTTGTGACAAAAACGGTTATATACTGGACGTTACAGTAAATCCTGGGAATGTACATGACAGTGTGGCTTTTGACGGATTATACAAGCGGCTGATTGGCAAGCATCCTGAGATAAAAAATGTAGTAATGGATGCAGGATATAAAGTACCGTACATATGCAAAGAAGTATTAGACGATAAGAGAATCCCTGTATTACCGTACAAAAGACCTATGGGAGGGAAAGACTTTTTCAGACCATACGAGTATGTTTATGATAAATATTACAACTGTGTGATATGCCCGGAGAATCAGGTTTTAAACTATTCAACAACCAACAGAGAAGGATACCGGGAATTCAAAAGCTGCCCTCAGATATGCGAAAACTGCCCGAAATTAAAGAACTGCACAAACAGTAAAAATCATCAAAAAATCGTCACCAAGCATATCTGGAGCGAATATCTTGAGATAGTTGAAGATATCCGTCATACACCAAAATACAGTGAGATGTATGAGAAACGAAAAGAAACAATAGAGCGTGTGTTCGCAGATGCTAAAGAAAAGCATTCCATGCGTTACACAAATCACCGAGGCCTCTCCCGAGTAACAAATTGGGTCAGGCTTAAATTTGCTGCCATGAATCTGAAGAAGTTTGCTATCTTCTTCCGATTTCGCTGCTTTTTTCGCTCGATATGCATGCTCTCACACTTTGATATAAATTTTTATAAAAATATCGCCCCTGGTTCAATCTGAATCAAGGGTTTTTGGACAGTCTGTAGCTCAATAGTTACTTTTTTGTAACTGAGGCACAAAAAAGTGCGTACTTGTGCGATTCAGACTTTTCTGCTATACTGAACACAACAGGGAAACCTGATTCTAAAAAGGAGGTACAAGCCATGAGTGAGATGCTGAACAGAGTTGCCGCATACAGCACTGAGAATAGTGCCTGCGGTACAGCCGATCCGAAGGAAGCTCCTGCTTCTGCGTGTGGAGCTGCTGATCCTGCACCTTCCGCTTGCGGTGCGGCTGATCCTGCACCCTCTGCCTGCGGTGCTGCCGATCCTGCACCCTCCGCTTGCGGTTCTGCCTGCGGTGCTGCTGATCCCGACAAGAAGTAAGTCGTTAAACTTCATACACAAGGTCAGGCATATCGGCTCACCGTCGGTATGCCTGTGCTGTAACAAATCAGGCATTAGCCTATACATAGATCGGAGGACACCGAGATGAAACCGTATTTTGCTTTTCAGTGGCATATCACCGACACCTGCGACCAGCGGTGCAAGCACTGTTATATTTTTGCAGAAGATAACTGCAAGGCGCTCACGGAAATGCCGTGGGAGAAGATGAAGCAGGTGGTCGAGAGCTGCGAGGCTATGTGCGACAAGCTCGGTAGGACTCCCTATTTTTACATCACGGGCGGTGATCCGATACTCCACCGTGATTTCTGGGAACTTGCCGAACTACTGAAAGAAAAAGGCATCACATGGGGCATTCTCGGCAATCCGTTCGACCTGAATGATGAGGTCTGTCAAAGGCTTTACGACCACGGCTGCCGTAAATATCAGCTTTCCCTTGACGGAATGGAGGATATGCACGACCTGTTCCGCAAGCCCGGTTCCTTTCATACTACGCTCAAAGCGATAGACTACATCAAAAATGCGGGAATGTGGTGTGCGGTGATGTCCACCGTATCGAGCATGAATATGGGCGATTTTCCGCAGCTTATCGACCTTGTGGCAGAGAAGAATGTTGATGTTTTCGCATTCGGTCGCTACTGCCCCACAAGCGGTCAGAAGTCGGAGGAGTATCACATCACACCGACAGCCTACCGTGATTTTCTCGATATTTGCTACAAGAGGTTTCAGTTCCACAAGCAGAACGGCTGCAAGACCACTTTCCAGTACAAAGACCACCTCTGGACGCTGTATCTCTATGAGCAGGGCTTATTCAAGATACCCGAAAACAACGACAAGGATATGATCTATGACGGCTGCCACTGTGCGATCGGTCACATGACCATACTGCCCACGGGCGATGTGTATGCCTGCCGAAGAATGGAGAGCAAGATCGGAAATGTGTTCGATACGCCGATGTTTGAGCTTTTTGTCGGTGCAGATTTAGAGGAATACCGTCAGTTTGATAAGTTTGAAAAGTGCAGTAAATGCGAGCTGAGGAGTTATTGCAGAGGTTGTCCTGCCGTGACATACGGCTATACGGGCAATATGTATGCACCCGATCCGCAGTGCTGGAAGGAGGTCGGCTAATGGATCTTCAAACCTGTCTGAAAAAACTGGAGCTTGTTCAGGTACTGAACTTTGCCACCGTTGATGAGGACGGCGCTCCGCAAGTTCGCAATATCAGTGCGATACACTACGAACCCGATGCACTCTACTTCTTCACCGCAAGGGGCAAGGAATTCTGCCGACAGCTTCTCCGTGACGGCAGAGTTCAGGTGAGCTGTTACACTCGTTTCAAGGAGAGCATCAGACTTTCGGGAAAAGCTGTTCCCGTGCCCGATGATGAGCAGATCAAGTGGCGTGACAAGATATTTGAGGAACAGCCCTATCTTGAAAATGTCTATCCGAAGGATACGAAGAATATCGGTATCATCTTTGTGATAAAAGGCTTCACAGTTGAGTATTTCAACCTCGGTGTCAACCCGATATTCCGTGAGGTCTACGAATGCGGAGCGACCGCAAAGCCGAAGGGCTTTCTCGTAAACGAGGACTGTATCGGCTGCGAGACTTGTGTTTCAGTCTGTCCGCAGAGAGCGATATATATGCAGGACAGCAGAGCGAATATCCGTCAGCAGAATTGTCTGCATTGCGGCAACTGCTTTGAAAACTGTCCTGTTCAGGCGATAGTGAGGAGGTAATTTGATGGAATTGTTAGAGCTGATGAAATACCGCCGTTCAATACGGAAATACACTGACAAGCAGATACCGCTTGATGATTTGCAGAAAATCATCGAAGCCGGAGAATATGCCCCAAACGCAGGCGGCGGTCAGCGAAGCGTTATCGTTGCTCTCAGAAACAAAAGACTTGCGGAGCAAATCGGCATTCTCAATCTTGCAAAGTTTGACCGTTCAAGGCTCATCGGCGGATTTGTTTCAAAGGAACAGCCCAGCGTTATCGACGATAAAAACACCAAAAACGGCTTTTACGGTGCGCCCTGTGTCTGCATTATCTTCACACCAAAGAATTTTCTGTATGCTGTTCCCGATGCTTTCTGCTGTGCGGAGAATATGGTTCTTGAAGCGACCGAGCTTGGTATCGCTTCATGTATCACAGCAAGAGCTGAGGAGACTTTTGATAACAACATCGGCAGAGAACTGCTGAACAAATGGGGTATCCCCGAAAACTTCATAGCGAGAGCTTTTGTGCTGCTCGGCTACTGTGAGGGAGAATATCCGCAAAGCAAGCCCCGCCGTGACGGTCGTGTGGTCATCGTTGATGAGGACTGACCATTGTAAAATCGGGCCGAATATGGTAAAATAGGAAGAAAGGACGGTGAGGAACATGATCATCAACACGGGTATGAGGACTGATATTCCTGCATTTTATTCTCAGTGGTTCATGAACAGGATACGGGCAGGCTATGTGCTGGTGCGTAACCCTTACCGCCCCGACTGGATCACTCGCTACGAACTAAATACCGATGTGGTGGACTGCCTTGCATTCTGCACTAAGAATCCCGAACCAATGCTGAAATATCTTGACGAGCTGAAAGCCTATCATCAGTATTGGTTTGTTACGATAACCCCCTACGGCAAAGATATTGAACCGAATGTACCGCCAAAAGAAAAGGTGATGCAGGACTTCATCACACTTTCCGAAAAAGTCGGAGTAAACTGCGTGGGCTGGCGTTATGATCCGATCTTCATTGACAGCACCTACACCCTTGAGCGCCATATATCCGACTTTGAGCAGATGTGCAGAACGCTTTCAGGATATACTCATGTATGCGTTATCAGCTTTATTGATCTATACGAAAAGGTCAAGCGGAACTTTCCGCAGGCTCGGACGGTCACACCGCAGGAGCGTATCACCATAGGCAAGAGCTTTGCTGAGATTGGCAAACTGTACGGCATTACAATAAAAGCCTGTGCCGAAGGAACAGACCTTGCACCATACGGAGTGGATTGCGCAGGCTGCATGACACAGCAGACCTTTGAAACTGCGATAGGCAGTCATTTGAATGTGCCGAAGAAGAAATCTCAGAGAGCCGAATGTGCCTGTATTCTCGGAACAGATATAGGCGCTTACGATACCTGCGGACACCTCTGCCGGTACTGCTACGCAAACTATAATCACGAAAATGTCAGACGGAATATGCAGCTTCACGATCCCAATTCTCCCTTCCTTGTAGGCGATTTGCAGGAGGGTGAGGTCATTCATCAGGCAAAGCAGGAAAGCTGGATAGATGCACAGCTTACTCTATTTTAGGACGGTGATACAATGAGTAAAGTGAATTATCTGATAAACTATTTGCTTTCCGAGCGTGATGATCTCGGCAGGATGGAGATACCAGCAACCGAACAGGATAAATTCAGATTGTACCGCAGTTTAGTTAATATCCGCCCTGCTGTCAAGGCAGACGAGGACTTTTTGCTGGCAGAGGACGAATATCTCACAGCCTTGACTGAGAGCAAGGGCATCACGGATACCTCCGACCTAACGCCCGTAGAGGACGGCATATATCTTTGGAAAGGCGACATCACCACGCTGAAATGCGGTGCGATAGTCAATGCCGCCAATTCGGGAATGACGGGGTGCTGGCAGCCGTGCCACTCTTGTATCGACAACTGTATCCACACCTTTGCAGGGGTACGGCTTCGTTACAAGTGCGGTCAGATCATGCAGGCGCAAGGTCATGAAGAACCCACGGGCTAGGCAAAAATAACGCCTGCCTACAACCTGCCCTGCGACTATGTGATACACACAGTCGGACCGATCGTGCAGGAACAGCTCACGGACGGGCATTGCCGTCTATTGGAAAGCTCCTACCAAAGCTGTTTAGAGCTTGCCGTGCAAAACGGTATCGGGAGTATTGCTTTCTGCTGTATCTCAACGGGAGTGTTCGGATTTCCGCAGGACAGGGCGGCAGAGATTGCAGTCCGCACAGTAAGGGAGTTTCGCCAAAGGAATGATATAAAAGTTATTTTCAATGTGTTCAAGGAGGACGATCATGAAATTTACAAGAGATTACTCGGCGGAAATTGACCGTCTGAAAAAAGAAATACAGAACGCTGATGTGATCGTGATCGGTGCTGGTGCAGGGCTTTCGACTGCCGCAGGCTTTACCTGTTCGGGCGAACGGTTTGAACGTTTCTTCTCTGATTTTGAAGTGAAGTACGGCTTTCACGATATGTATTCCGGCGGTTTCTTCCCCTTTGAAACGTCCGAGGAAATGTGGGCATACTGGTCACGCTTTATCTGGTGCAACCGCTATATGGAGATTGATAACGGCACATACAAGCGGCTGTTCGAGCTTGTAAAGGACAAGGACTATTTCGTTATCAGCACGAATGTCGATCACCAATTTCAGAAGGCAGGCTTTGACAAAGAAAAACTGTTTTACACGCAGGGTGATTACGGACTGTTCCAATGCTCCGAGCCTTGTCACGATCAGACCTATGACAATGAAACAATGGTCAAGGACATGATCGAGTTTCAGGAGGATATGAAGATACCCACCGAACTGATACCGAAATGCCCGAAATGCGGCAAGCCCATGACGATGAATTTACGCTCCGATGATAAGTTCGTCGAGGACGAGGGCTGGCACAGGGCAGCCGAACGGTACGATGATTTTCTGCAAAAGCACGAAGGTCAGCATATCCTGTTCTTGGAGCTTGGAGTGGGATATAATACACCTGTTATCATCAAGTACCCGTTCTGGAAGATGACCTATGCAAACCCGAAGGCGGTCTATGCCTGCCTGAATTTCGGTGAAGCGTATTCGCCCAATGAGATAGCGGAGCAGAGTATTTGTATCAATGGGGATATTCATGAGGTGCTGGCTAAAATCAAATAGCTTTTCTGAAAAGAAAAGGGCGATAGCTTACTTGCGTGTAAGGTATCGCCCTTGTTTTGTATTTGGAAATAGCCTGAAAGCCCGTATGAAGTATCAATAGAGTATGTGCATAATGCGGTATACTCCAAAATGCTGAATTGGACTTGTGTGGAACGGTTTATAGGTGCGCAAATAGACTACGGTCAAGTGGCACGGCTTTATTGCTCGTTTCCAAAGAAAATCACCCTGTCGCAAATCTCCAAAGCGGCAGGGCGATGTGTCACAATGACCACCGTCTTATCGGTCATACTCCGCAAATTTTGGAGTAATCTCTTTTCTGTATCAGCATCAAGTGCCGAGGTAGCTTCATCAAGGAGTAGTATCGGGCTATCGCTGAATACCGCCCTCGCTATTGCTATCCTTAGCATTTGCCCCTCGGAAAGACCTGTCCCTCGCTCACCGAGCAGCGTATCAATACCGCTGTCAAGCTCCAACACAAAATCATCGGCGCAGGCTATCTGCAAAGCCCTGTTGATACGCTCATCGTTTTGCATATCTGCCTTGCCAGCGAAAGCCACAACCTCACGGATCGTACCCGACATAAGCTGATTGCCCTGCGGAACATAAGCGAACAGCCTGTGCCATTCAGCGGTCAGCGGTTTTGTGCCTTGCATATCGGTCAGATAACGCTCACCGCCGTCAAGCTGATAGATACTCATCAACAGTTTCAGCACCGTGGATTTTCCGCAGCCGCTATGTCCCGTGAACGCCACATATTCACCCTTGCCGATCTCAATGCTGATATGTTTCAGCACGATAGGTTGATTGTTTTTCGTCAAGTCTTTTATGCTGTCAACGGCAGGATAATAAGTAAAATCGGCATTTTTCAGACCGAATGATTTGAATGAATCGGAGTAATACGCTTTGACCGTATCAATATCCAGCGCTGTTTTTTCGCTGTCATTCCGGAAACTCTCAATCTCCATTAGTCGCTCTGCACTTGCGGTCATAGCGTAAAACCGTGGAAGATACCCCGTAATATTGGCAAACGGTGCTTGTATCTGAGATATAAGCTGTGTTATCGCTGTCAGCGTACCGTAAGAAATTGTACCGAGCAAAATGCCGTAACCGCAGTAGCACACCCCAAAGAGATACATTCCGTTCATCGCAAGCCCGAAACCGATATTGCAGAAATTGGAGAAATGATTTTTACGCATTCTTGCGGTTTTATGCTGTAACATCTTGTCGCTTGCTTCATCTTCCGTCTGTTGTTCTATTGCGAAAGAGCGTATCATCATCATACTGCCGATATGCTCTTGCAGGAAGATACGGAGCTTACCGTCACGCTCCTGCACCTGTTTATGGAGCTTTTTCAGCACCTTGCGGAAAGCGTAGGTAAATACAATAAGCAGCACTCCGCAGGGCAGTAGAACACAGGCAAACCGCCAGTCAAGTACGATCATCATAATGACAGCACTAATGAGCTTGACCACCATTCCCACCAGTCCGGGGAGTATTTCCACATAGCTGTCAGCGACAACCACCGTGTCATTGGTGAGCCTGTTGAGCCATTCGCCCGAATGGACGGCATTCACACTTGCAAAGTCTTTTCGCAGGATATTGTGCATCAGCCGAGCCTTGAAGATATTTTCAAACGTCGATTTTGATAATTCGTTGAGCCACCGAATGACAGCCCTCATACCGATCTGAGCGACCACAAGCAGAACGGTCAGAACCACAAAATGCCAAAATCCTGCCTTATCGTGAGCCGTTGCATTGTCCACGATATTCCGCAGGAGCAGAGCATACAGCACACCGCTTGCCCCGTGCAGAGCCTGCACAAACATCAGGGCGAGGATATACAGCTTTTTCTTTTCGGGGACAGCATACAGCCATTTTATCGCATTATTCTTCATGGATCATATTCCCAGATCGTATATCTCTGCGGACAGCGGTACAAAAATAATCCGTGGCTTGTAAATATCCATTCACGTTTCAGCATATTCCAGCCCGCCCTGTTTTCAAGATAGCTTCCGCTTTGCGTATCCCACCAATAAATCAGCCTTATCTTATGTGTAAGAGTGTTTTCAAGATAGTCTGCGAACCGATGAAAGGTATCTGTTTCAAAAGGTCTTGCAAGGAATATGACAGTATACTGATTATAGTCCTGTTCAAAAGCATTTCCGTGAATCAGCGATATTTGAGGGTAGGCTTTTGCCCAGCTTTCCGCATATTCATATACGTCCTTGTTTAATTCAATGCCTGTCAGTGAGCATGGGCATTTCCTGCTTATCAGATATGCGAGAATACGCCCCTTGCCACAGCCGACATCTATGAACGAATCACTCTTATCAAAAGAAAAATCTTTGAAAATCGTATCGAGAGCCCAATAACATGACGATTCGCTGCCTGTTGCACCCATTGTCTCTCTGTAAAGCGAGGGAACGTATTTGACAAGGGAACAGCCGCAAATACGCTTATCCTTCCTGCCGTCAAAGAAGTGAGTTACTCTCATGGACAGCGATATATATTTCCTGATAAAGCGATTGTTATAGAATTTCCGCTTGTATATAAACTTTGCCATTAGGGTTTCTTCCTTCTTTTTTTGATTATGCGATGTATTTTCATTTTTCCGTGAATAATGACTGACCGTATCGGGAAAAAATCGCACCACAGGTGAACATACAGACGATACCGCCAGTCGGTTATGGGGATCTCCTTGCCGTCACGGACAACAGCAGTCAGCACACCGATGATATGACGGTCGGTAATGCCGTATTCTTTGGAATAGCGGTTATCTCCGCATATCACATAATCGCTGTCACGATCTTTCATCACCCTATGCAGGACGTATTGACCGCTGTCACGCTTATACAACGGAACATCGTACTTTTTCAGCCTGCCGTGGGGCTTTTCGATGATGAGAATATCCCTGTCCTGCCGTATAAGAGGGCGCATACTGTCACCGACATTGGTATAGACGAGCCTGCCGTCACGCTCTATCACATCTTCAAATCTCGTCATTTCATACCCTCAGAAGCGATTTTTGCTGCCGAAATATCCATATTACAGCCGAGGCGATAGAGCTTCACGCTGTCTGCAAGCCTGTCAACCAATTCCAATGTTTTCGCCATTTTCAGCATATCAGCAGGGCGGTAGACCTGTTGCAGAAGCATCGTGTAAGCCTGTTCTCTTGTGATCGGTTCAATGTGATTATCTTCTGCCCGTGTCAAAATGCAGATCGCTTTCAGCGGAACGGAAGTGTTCGTGCCAAGCCTGTGCTTGCCGTTGTAGGGAGTGCCGTAGGCGGTCACACCGCTGTCCGTGATTTTCAGCAGGGGCTTGTCATCGTTCACCATGACTGCCCGATTTCCGAAATATTCTCGCCAAAGCCTTGTATGCGTGGATTTTCCCGTGCCGCTTTTCGCTGTAAACAGATAGCCTACACCGTCCACAGCGATAACAGAGCCGTGAAACAGCACCGTGTCATAGTCGAGCATTTTCTCTGCTATCTTGCGGTAAACTGCCAGTTCTTCGAGGTAACTGTCCGAGAATTGCCGTATCGGGATACCCTCGATCTCGTCCTCACGGGCAGACTTTTCACGCTCAAAGTCAATATCTTCTTGTGTTGTGGTAACGGAGTAGTCAGCCTGATCGTCCGTCAGATAGTCGGCGCAGTATTCGTGTACCTCGTCATATATCGAATTGACCTCAACCACCTTATCCGCTATCTTATACTTTCTTGTTATCATATTTCCTTAACGCTCTCATTTCTGCCTGTAACTTCTTGTGATTTGTGGCAATGCCCTTGCACCATCGCCATACATAGCCGACAGGGAGCAACAGTCTATGCCGATAGAAAAACGGATAATACTGCTTCATGAACTCCATATCTGGGAACAGTCTTGCCCATATAAAGCTGAATTTCGACTTGCTATGCGATTTGGCATAATGCTTCTTGACAGTGTTCTCAGCCGAGCGTGTCTTTGTGCCGTAGGTGCAGGAGGTCAGATAGTAGTCAAGCAATTCCTGTTCATGTTCCGTCAGATCGGGAAGTGTGACCGAGGAAAAGACCTTATTCGCAAGCTCCCGCTGTTCTCGCTCAAAGCCAGCAATAGTAAGCTGTTCCGTTTGCTCGTTAATATATGCCCAGTCGAGCGAATCGCCCTTATTTCGCAGAAATACATAGCAGTCCAACAGGGAACGAAGTCCCGTCCCTCCTGCGCTGTAATGCTTGTATTCGTGGGCGAGCATATACACATAGAAGTCCTCATCAGAGAAATGAAAGCCGTATTTGCTGCCCTCATCTGGTATCATGAGCTGTTTCGGATTCTGGTAATAGTCATAAAAATCACTTGCCGCCCCGAACAACTTCGTGTGCAGCTCAAAATTCAGCACAGGCGGTTTCATATATACATCATGGTGCGTTTTGCCGACACTCTCCGCAGAATAGTCCATTGAAAGCATGATCTTCTTGACCTCTGTCTGCCTTGTGCTGTCATAGAGAACATCGTTGTCTGCCATTTCACGCATACCATTTTCAGGGTACAATTCTTTCAGGATCGAGCCTTTCAGCGGCATATACCAAATGCCCTGCTGTTCAAAACGCTCAAATATAGCCGTTCGCTCCACATCGAGCATGACATTCTTGCGGACAGCCTTGTTATAGGCTTGCTGAAAACTACTGTCCTGAACCCCTGCCGACCGCAGAGCGATGAACACCGCCGCCCTCAATGTATGAGCCTTAGCAAGCCGATAGAGCTGTTCCAAGTCCATAGCCTTTACCCTTGCCGTGTCGGGCATGATACCGTTCACGGCGCAGGTCAGCAGATAGATGAGGTCTTTTGCTGTCTTATTCATCAATGACAGCACCTATCCTGCGAAGCTGAGAAATGATACTGGCAACGTCCTTTTCAGCGGTATTACGGTCAACGTCATATTTTGAAAGCATCTTATCAACGATCTCGCTTTCCGTAGTATCTGTTTTCAGCGATTCTACGATAAATGCCGCTGTCAGATTGCTCCGAATCAGACCGTTGAATTTCGTGCCTGTTGTGGACACAGTAATATGCTCGCCCTTTGTTTCATGGGTCAAAAACTTTGGATTCAGTTTCATAGTAACTCCTATCTTATCGGAATAATCGGCAGCTCAATCGAGCCGTCCTCATTGACCTTTGCCCCGTTGCTGGTGGTGATAACGTCCTCATCGTCAAACTCTGTTACTTCGATTTTAGGTGTAGTGTATTCTTCTTTCATTCCGGTGTCCCCCTCGGTTTCGTCTGGTTTGCTGTTGTTTGCCGTAGAATTTTTTGCTGTGGTGTTTGCTTTCGTGTCCTGTGCGGTTGCTTGTGTAGCAGTTGACTTGTCAGAGGAAATCTCCGAATCTGACTTTGATGTAGCTGTTGTGGTAATCGTTGCAGTATCTTTTGGTGCAGAGGTTTCTTCCGCTGAACGGGAAGAGTCGCTCTGCTGTTCATTAGTCTTTGCGTCAGCAGATTCCGTGTTAGCCATTGTGTCCTCGGCAATGGTTGTAACGGACGTTGTTGTGGTAGTGCTGCTCTCCGATGAATCTGCATTACCATTGTGACAGCCTGTCAACAGGAGCGCTGCCGCAAGAAAAATGGGTATCAGCCTTTTCATAAATGCTCCTTGTAGTTTGTACAGCAACAGGCAGCCGCAAGGACTGCCTGTCTGTTTCGGTTATACGGGGTCAAGCTCGTTGCTCGTTGTGATAACGTCCTCGTTGTCGAATTCGATGATCTCGACTTCGGGAGCGATGTACTTTTCCTTTTCCATTCTTAACACCTCCAGTTTTAGGTATCCCACCGAGCCGCATACCGCAACTCGGCAGGACAACAATAGCTATTGCTTAATTAGTTGTATGAACTGCAAGAGTAAACTTATCGCTTGTTGATGTACCCGAACCGCTTACAATATATACACCGTCGGTATTATCCTTGATTTTGTAAGCTGTAACATTGGGCATCGTGCCATTGCTGCCACGCTTAAACTTATAACAGCCGTTGTCTTCAACCAGTGTAATCACACCACTGGAATCCAGAAAGCTCACGGCAGGCGAAGTGTTAAAATATACCTTTCCTGCATAGAACGTATCACCAACGTGAAGCACTGTACCAACACTCAGCGAAGTATAAGTAACCTTTCCTGTTATGGTGCAAGTAGCTGAAACATCATCAGATGTATCTTCTGTACCATTGGTAGCTGTTGCTGTGATAGTAGCCGAGCCGTAGCCCTTTTTGCCCATGACCGTGTATTCTCCTGTTTCAGCATTGATAGATACATAGTCCGGATCACTGCTTGACCATACAATAGTCTTATCTGTTGCGTTATCAGGCGAAACAGTTGCCGTGAGTGTGCCTGTGCTATTAACAAAAAGTGCTTCTGTCGGAGCATTGTCGATTGTAATGCCCGTTACAGCAATCGTTGCAGGCTTGACAGTGATTGTGCAGGTATCTGTCTCCACCGCCGCCGTAGCTGTGATTGTTGCCGTACCAGCACCCACAGCAGTTATCTCGCCTGTTGTTTCATCAATGCTTACCACGGTGGAATCATCGCTCGACCATGTAACGGTCTTGTCGGTCGCATTTTCAGGAGATACTGTTGCAGAGAGAGTAGCGGTGTCGCCAACTGTCATATCTTCTGTCGGAGCGTTTGTGATAGAAACGCTTTCCACATCGACCACATTCAGCCCCTCCGCAGCTTTCATATAAGCATACAGAGCCTTTGCCATAACACGGTTTCTGTTGGTACTTTCCGTATTGTTCAGCACACGGTAAATCCACGCATACGCCGAAACCTCACAGCCGCCGACGGTCTGCGTATCCGCCATTGTTATCGGAGTAAGCTCGCTCACTTCGCTGTAGGAACTCATATCTGCCTCATACACACGCAATTTGATCTTAGAATTGAGTACAAGGGAGATCTTCTTTTCACCGAGCGCCGTGCTTTCAGCGGCATGGCTGTTGATATCCGTCATCATTTCTTCATCGGTCATGCCCAGCTTATCGTGAATGAACGTATCCAAAGAGCTTTCGAGGAAATCATCGCCGACTGTGAAATAATTATTAGCCTCATCGCCGAACATCGCCGTAGCTTCCAGCACAAGGCTGACCTTGTCGCCGGGGTCAGTTTCATCAAGGTCAGTCAGATATTCACCCACGGAGTATTCCAGAGTGTCAATCTTTTCATCGCCCTTGTAAAGCTCGGCGGTGATCGTCTGCCGGAGATTCTTTGCGTCCACATTTGCGGTGGCGTAAAACTTGCCGTCCTCTGTACTGTTAAGAGTAACCGTTTTTCCGTTCTCATCGCACTTGCCGCTGAATTTCACGGTGTAGCCCTCTGCGCTGTCGATATTGTCAATGTAGAAATTCAAGCCGAAACCGTCATTTAGAGTAACGCTTGCGTTGGTGAATGTGGGGGCGGCAGGTGTAACATAGCCATACACCTCAATCGATGTGACACCATCAAAAGCGGAATTTTCTCGACATAGAATACCACCATATTGTCCCGCTGAATCAAAATGAAGTTCAAACGGTGCGCTTGAATCTGTGACAGGGTTCTTTGCATTTTGTTTGAATATACATTTGGTGATAGTGTACCCTTCACAGGCTGAAACCGTTAGAGTATCAACAGCATCATACCACAGCCATCCATAGGTCCCATAATAATCGTCATTATTATGTGAAACCGTAACGACTCCATCTACTGTTGCACTGTGGGTCGTCTCACCTGTGGGCGTAATGGTGGTCAGCAGTGTTTCAGTTTCATCAGCATAAGCAGTAATGCTCGTTCCTCCGAAAAGTCCTCCTGTCCCTACGTTTGCAGGCGCAGCGCCCACTACGAGAGCCATAGCCATCAGACCTGCTGCGGCTTTCTTCCATGTGTGTTTCATAAGCTCATTCCTCCTTGATCTTATTTTTCATAGCAATACAAAAAGCGCACCCCACAGGACAGAATTATCCCATAGAATACGCATTTATGAACAGATATGAATTTGTAAAAAGGGCGCAGTTATACCTTGCTTGTTTGCTTGTTTGCTTGTTTGCTTGTTTGCTTGTTTGCTTGCGCATTATACCGCATGGTCATAACCTTGTCAACCCCTTCTGCATAAAATTTACAAAGAATTTACAATGTGTAATTCTTGTACTCATATAGTATTATAGCACACTTTTCCCGAAATCGCAAGGGGGTTTGCAAAATATTTATTCTCCGTTTTGTGGATTTCCGAGCGATATATACAAACAGTAAAAGCCCCGCCCACTTCAGCATGGACGCACACATCCTGCTAAAGTTGGACGGACTATAAAAATCTTATTTCTCAACCGTTCCCTCGACTTCCACTCCGCCGCGGAACACTACCTTGATTTTCTGCTTTCCAACCACATCGATGCGCTCGACCAGCTTCGGAATGAGGTTGTCATCTAACTCTCTCAGCGGCATCATGTTTGCAAACAGTTCCCTTGCGGTAACCGCCTTCTTAATGCCGAGCTGCACTCCCTCCTTGCGAATCTGCAACTGCTCCAGCTTCTCTTTACTCCGAAGCTCTCTGCCGTTCAGTTCCTTCAATTCAGCCTTGAACTGCTCAAATGCCGCACCTGTGATAATTTCCAGAATGTCATCACGCCGTGTGCAAATCTTTTCAATCTCATCGGAAATTTCTGTCATCTGAGCCTCAGTGCTTTCTATCTCCGCCCTGCACTTTTCCATAATTCCTTTGGGGACAAGTCAGATATCACCTGATTGACAAGCGATCTGGCAAAGCTGCGATCTCTGCTGATGAGGTCGCTGTTTTTTTTGGTTATCTTCATAGAAGGCTATCAAATGGCGCAAAAGCGATTAAAACTTAACAAAACCTATTGCATTTTTGAGGAAAACATGGTACAATAATATAAAGTGGGAAATTGTACCCATCAATGAAATTAAAGAGCGAGCCAAAGTATAAAAAGTTCTTATATTGCCGAGGAGGTGATCGGATGGATTATACGATCAGTTTGACAAACAAATGCAATCTGCGATGCAGTTACTGCTACGAACGGCATCTGAACACAGAGTACGGCAGCATCACTCCTCCGACTGTGCATAAGATAACAGACTTCATCAACCAACAAAGTGATGCAGGAACTATATACCTCTTTGGCGGTGAACCGCTTTTATACAAGAATGAGGTCAAATATTTCTGTGAGAACCTGAAAGCAAAGCAGTTTGTGATTACCACCAACGGCACACTTCTTGATGAGCCGTTCATCAAGTGGTGCATTGACAGAGGTGTTATCATCAATATGTCTCATGACGGTTCAGAATGCAATGAGCGCGGAGTGGACAGAGAGCTCCTTGACAATAACTTGAAGCTGCTGCTCAGGTATCAGCCTGAAACGCTGGTTCAGCTCGTGTACACCAAGGAAACCCTGCCAAGGCTTTATGAGAATACTCTATATCTGAAAGGGCTCGGTGTTAAAAAGGTCTCCGCAGCAATGGATGCGTTTATGATTCCGGATGATCCAGACAGCTTTGGTGATCTGCTCCGTGAGCAATGGCGGAAGATAGCCGGAATTCGTAATCTATACATATACGAGCTTGCGGTCAAAAAGAAGAATATCAGAAATCATAAGAAAAGCACTTGTGAAATGTGCAAAAAGAAACTGTTCATCAACTGGGACGGAAAATTCTATCCCTGCATACAGTTTCAGAACGTACCCGCATACCGCTGTGGTGACCTGTCGGTCGGCATTGAAGCGGAAAAGGCAAGAAAAGCTCACCCGGATTATTCCATGATGTCAGAGCGATGTGAGGGCTGTGAAATAGCCGAGTATTGCCGTAATTCCTGTGCCTGCCGAAAAATGGCTACCACAGGAACAGTAAGGGATATTTCGGAAGCAGCCTGCATGGAAGAACAGGTTCAGATACTCACAGCACTCGAATTGCTATCAAGAGAAAAAGGAGGTCATTGATTATGAGAAAATTCACAAAAGAAATCTCTGCGCTCTTAGCTGCTGCAGCAGTAGGAACAACTGCATATGCAAGTCTGGTATCAGCATCATCTGAACCAGAAGCGCAGGTCGACGGTCTTATGACCGTATCTGATGATACCACAGAGACTACTACAGAAGAATTTTTTGCAGGAATTGATATGCCCGAAGATACAACGGAGCCTCCAATGGCAGGCGAACCGATGCCTTCTGACGAATTCATAGAGACAACAACAGAAGAAATTGTCCCTCTTGCAGGCGACATCGCAATGGCTGATGGAGATATCAATGGAGATGGTTCATTTGGTGTTTCCGACGTGGTACTGCTTCAGAAATGGCTGCTGGCTGTTCCTGATACTCATCTTGCCAATTGGTGGGCTGCAGATTACAATTACGACGGCAGGCTTGATGTGTTTGACCTGTGTCTGATGAAGAGAGAACTGATCTACGGCGGTATCGTTCAACCTACGACAGATTTGAGAACGAAATTTCCGGAATACTACGACCAACCAACCACGAAAGGTTTAGAAGTCTATCTATGGCAGGATACCAACGACAGCTATAAGTGTGGGCTTCTGATGGGAACAAACCGAAATAAGACAGATGAGGAAATAATCAGATTAACAAAAAATGGAGCCACCATTGAGCAGATGAAAGTAATACTGGCATCTTATAACATCGATAAAGACATGATAGTAATTATCCCCATACAGGTTTCTGAGACTTCCTATGAAATAGCAGAATCAGACTTTGTAAGCGTTAAAAAAACGTTCTGGAGCGATAGTCTTGATGAATCTATTTCCATTGGCGGTAAGACCTTTGTTTATGAAAATGACGGTATAGGCGGTCAGTTTACAATCTCTTTTAACAAAGATGGAACATATTCATATTACGAAGGCAGTCTGAGCAGTTACATGGGTGGAGGAACCTGGACTATATCAGACGATACGGTGATATTGATGGAGGCAACTTCCGGTAAAAAGAATAAATTGAGGGCTGATAGAGAAGATTTAGTTTATATAGCAGACGGCTCTGACAATTTCTACTATATCCATGTGAAGGACGGCGAGAAATTCACAGAATTGTCTTCTGTAGAGAAGGCTTCTTCTCAGATAAAAAGTCTGTCTGCCGACGATATTAAGAATGTAACATTATCCGCTTATCCCCCTGAAAAATCAGTTGAACTAACAAAAGACCAAATCGACAAGATGTTATCGCTACTCGGAGATATTAACCTATATGAAGAGGATAACTCCTACAACGAGTATGGCGGTCAATGGGTGCAGTTTGACATTATGCTGAACAGCGGTGAAAAAATCAGTCTTGCTGTATTTAATCCATTCTTTATCATAAATCGCAATGGTTACAGAGCTGAATATGAACCTTGTCAAGCGTTGAATGTTTTTGCAAATTCCATTATTGCAGAGTAAATTTATCAGGCGTTAATTTCTGTAAATATCACATTTGAGAACAGGAGGTATAGTCATGAAACGCTTTATAACAAAGCTAAGTGCAGTGTTTTTGAGTGCGTGTATGGTTTTGCCTGTGCTTTCAACCAGCGCAGCTATTAGCTCCAACAACACTGCTATTGCTGCCGAAACAGCAGATCCCGCTATTAGTTTCGACAACGAGGATCAGTTCTTCGTCTATGTCGGCACTTATGGTCAAAGCACTCCGCAGTTCCGCTATATCTACCCCAATGCGGCGGGCAGCTATACTGCGGATAAGGTGCTGTGGGAAGATGCACCTACAGACCTTGCATATGGAGATATTTTCGTTGCTGATGGAGATATCCCCATGACACAGGTATATCCTGCGACTGATGATCCGGTTAATGCCCATGTGTATTTCTATACACTTGATGACGGCGCAGAACTAAGTAAGTCCGGCAACTGCTCTGACATTATGGAAAAGAAAGACCTGAGTGTCACAAGCAAGACCTATGACGGCTCATCGCATTGGAGCGTTCGCTATATGGATGCTGCCGGCGAGGAGTATTATTACGGTTTAAGCACATATAGTTCTAATCTTATCGTTGATCCGCTCGACTGCGTGGTCGGTGATGTGTATACATACGCTTTCTACAATGATTATATGGTTGTGCCGCTTGCTAAAAAAGATGCGACTATCAGCTACGGAATCGGTGTAAGCCAGTTACCTGATAAGACGGAATATCACATCGGAGAAGAACTCGATCTGACTGGCTTGCGGCTGAATGGCAGTTATACCGAAGGTGATCTTATTGCCTGCATCATGGACGAAGACTATCGAAACGTACCGATCACAGTCGATGCATCTGAGTTTGACAATACGAAAGCCGGAACATATCCTATCTACGTTAAATACGGCGATGCTAAGGATTCGTTTATGGTGGATGTGATTGACGATGAGCATGCAAGCGGTGATGTGAATGGTGATGGTGAACTGAATATTTCTGATGTCGTCCTTCTCCAGAAATGGCTGCTTGCCGTTCCCGATACACATCTTGCCAACTGGAAAGCTGCTGACTTCTGCATGGACAATAAGCTGAATGTCTTTGACCTGTGTTTGATGAAACGAGAGCTTATCCACACTACTGTTACAACCTATGTTGAGCCGGATTATCGTAGTACCTATGGTGCCCCTCTGTATGTAGTGAAAGACGGTCTGAACCTGTATCTCGGTCCTGACGGAAGCTATGCGTCCATAGCCACACTACCCGAAGGAACACAGCTCCATGAGTTGGGATACAATGATAATAATTATAACTGGTTGTTTACAGAGTACAATGGACAGTATGGCTGGATCAGAAGATATGAAGATGATAATAAGACGTGGACAATCGAGTATCTTGCTCAGCCCGATAAACCTGTCATCTACCTCTATCCCGAAGAAGAAACCGATGTTCATGTTGAACTTGAACTGACAGAGTCCGACCTTCATACAACCTACCCGAAGTATAATAATGGATGGGATGTGGTTGCATATCCGGACGGCACGCTCCTGAATAAGGAGGACTGCAGTCACCATAAATACCTTTTCTGGGATGCCGTGAATTGCCGTACAAGATTTGACTTTTCTAAGGGCTTCTGTGTGGCAGGCAGCGATACAGAGAGATTCCTTAAAGAAAAACTCTCTTATATGGGCTTGACCGAGCAGGAGATGAATGAGTTTATCGTATACTGGTTGCCGAGAATGGAGCATAATGCGTATAACCTCATTTCTTTCCAAGGCGATACTTATACGAACTCTGCGAAGCTGACAATTACACCGACACCTGACAGTGAGTGCCGTATCTTCATGGCATACGTTCCGCTTGATGCCGCTGTGGAAATCGAGCCGCAGCAGCTTGAGACCTTTGAAAGGGAGGGTTTCTCTGTTGTGGAATGGGGCGGCGTTGAGATTAAATCCGGAAAAGTTGGATGATAAAAAAAGATGATATAACATGATAATAACCGCCTATCTTTCAAGGATTACGAGTTTTTCGTAACTATGCAGGATAGGCGGCTTATTTTGTTTCACACAGGCTTACCATCCTCACCCCTTGGTCGGAGTTATATATGCTCTGATGAAATGGCGTTTTTTGCCTCGTTTTGACTTGCTTTTTCAATAGATATGCTGTATAATAAAACATAGAAAGGAGCGTGTAGAAATGCGTATCCAAACACCACTTCTTTTGGCGGCTATCTTTGCCATTATTTGCTTTTCAGGCTGTGGGAGACAGCAGAGCGTGGAATCCACTGAAGAATCACAGCCGTATGAACCACCAGAATATATCGTTATGGAACCTCCGCAGGAGAACTGGACGCTTCAGCAACTGATGAGCGTAACCTATATTTGCGATCACCGTCTTTCACATCCGCAGTCAATGAATGCCCTTGGAGATGACTTTTCGCTCTCTCATTATAGCAAATTGGGAGCAAGCTGGCATCTGGTTCCTGCGCAATTATGCTATCGAGGACAGGGGCTTGCGAATGTGACCGTGGTGAAACCTCATGACGAAACAATGATATACAGTTTTGTTCTGCTGCCGTCTACCGTTGAGGTGACGGACAGAGAGCCTTTTGTGATAAATGGCATAAAAATGTATGATACGATGGAAGATGTTGAGGCGGCTCTCGGAGAAAATTACTTGTATAAGAGTGATGATTCCATTTCATATGGAGAGAAATTCGGCGGCAATGAATATTGGTTCTTTTTTGAAGAAGGCAAACTTGTCCATTTGAATCTTGACTTTTCATTCGATATTGACCTGCCGTTATATCAAAAGAACTGATATTAATCAGCTTGACTGCTAAAGGAGAATAATGAATGATCCGGAGAATCCCCAAACCAATCAAGACAACTATTACCGTCCTGCTGTCTCTTGTCATCGTTATAGGGATCGCATATATGATTTTTTCACACACGCCTACATATTTTCGCTTGAGGTATCCTACCATTGATGACTGCATTAGCGATTATCCTACGATCACGGCAAAGGTTCCGTCCGATTTTGTATCTCGGACTAAATACGGCATTACAATAAAAGCACCCGCAGATTGTGTGAATCCAAAAGATACTAATATTGCGCCGTTTAAGAGCGATTATTTGAGCGTTCTCGTCATGTCTGAATCTGAGTCTGCTATATACGATGGCTCGGATGATTTCTTTTCACACGCTGAATACGAGCATTTCTTTCACTCAATTGGTGAGGAAATGCCGGGAACGTGGTACGATGACATTGTCTTTCTGAGAAATAATCTAACCTCTGAAACTTGTCGGGGGCTACATTGGACAGATTTCAGAATTTATAGATTAATGGCCAAAAGCAAGGATATGGTTGCGAAAGTCGAAACTCCCTATTTTTATCATGGGGATAACTTTGAGGGGCTGATATGCGTTCTAAATAAGAAAAACACAAATGTGATTATCAACGATCCCGAACATCATCAACACGCCACTATTATGATTTCTTGTGAAGACGAGAAACTGAAGCATCAGATCATAGCTGGGATAGATGTTAGCAAATTTATGGCCGGAGATGTTGGTTGAATGAGTACATGATACAATATGATAATAACCGCCTATCTGGCAGACCTTACGATTATTCGTAATACTTTGCAAGGTAGGCGGTTATTATGTTCTGTCATGTGCCTTGAAAATACCTCCTGTCAAATCCATGCTCAGAATAGATACATCCGGAGGAGAATCTGCCGTTATGCCAAATTGTAAACTGACTGTTAGCATAAGTGGACAATAAATACGCATACCAAGCATACACATCATCGTCAAGCACACCTGATGATCTTGCGTGAGGTACACCACAGAGAATAACGCAGTATGGGATATTCTGCCCTGTGCAGGCTTTGACGATCAATTCAGCAGCATCGCAAGGCTCCTGTGCAATAACTGCATCGTATTCCGTAAGATTTTCTGTACCTGTAAATTTGTGATGCATGATCTTTATGCCGGAATTATCGCATTGCATCTCACATTGATCCATAGCTGTTATTTTGACACTGTTTCCAAGTTTCTGATGCAGATATTCGGACAGCAGCACGGTCTCTCCGCAACCGACTTCGAGAATCGAACTCCAACTGTTATCCCTGATGATCGGCAGCAGGAAATCACCAAAATGCTCATGTCTTGCAGGTGATTTCTCAGCCCATAAAACATAATCTACAAACTCGTCAGAAACTGTCCCGCGCTTATGCTCATAAAAATCTCTCCGAACAAGTGTCAAATGCTTCTCTGAAAATCTTAATGGATTCTCTGCTATAAAATCGTTCAGCATTTCTTCGTTATAAATATCCAAGGCAGCCTCCTGTAATCAGTGTTGATCTGTCGTGTAGTCATGATCGCTTTCTTCTATTATATCATAGCAGACTGATAAAATCAAGCAGAGAATTGTGTGAAACAGAAAAGATATGCAGTTTTCATTTTCTGCGATTTTACGATGTTTTTAGATTTTGAACACCCCTATGAGATGTTTCTGTTGTATCAATTTGGGGTTCTACATATCTGCGAATATGCCCGCCATGACCCAGTTGGGATTTTTTGAGATGTACTCCGTGTAGTGTTCTATCTGAGCCTCGTAGCTGGTAGCCTGCTCATCGCTGTCGGTACTGACACGGCAGTATGCCGCTACACGCAGTTTTGGCTTTTCTGTTTT
>CANQJO010000017.1 GCA_947624255.1 uncultured Ruminococcus sp. | reverse complement strand
GATGCACCGCAAGGAAGAATCTCAATCAAAAACATAGGAGATGAATATTCGGGAGTTCCGTATTTGATGGACAGAGCTTATGAAGGTGACAAAACAAGAAAACTCTGCCGATCTTTTGGACACGAGCCGGTAGTTCCGCCAAAGAAAAATCGCAAAGAACCATGGGAATATGATCATGAGCTGTACAAGCAGCGGAATTATATTGAAAGACTGTTTCGTTGGCTTAAAGCGTTTCGTAGAGTCTGTACCGGATATGATAAACTTGATCTTATCTTCCTCTCGTTCATTCAGATCGCTTCTATATTTACTTGGATTAAATAATGTCAACACGCTCTAAATAGTTCCCAGGTTCCCATCCCTATTTTCCAAAGAAATGAAATTATTTTTTAGAGATGCTGTTTAAGAATCATAAAGAATTAAATCCCATAAAATAGCCGTTTAATACCTGTTTTCTAAACGTTTAAACACTTTCTAAACGGTTCTAAACACTAAAAACAAATAAGCGTAGAGTTTACGGAAATTTCCATAAATTCTACGCTTTTCTTTTGACAGCTTAATTTATTTAATTATTTGTTTTCTCACTTTTTCACACTTGATTATCGCCTGTTTTTCGGCGATTTTCAGCTTTTTCAAGCCTTTTCTCACCTTTTATCGGTTTTTTACATTTTTTCTATTTTGCTTGTCAATTCACAGCAGAGATTTCTTACCTTACAAAACAAGCTGCAATGCGAAACTGCTTGCGCAGGCTCTGCGCCGCCGCTTATTTTTTTAGAAGCTCGTTATACGTTTTTATATATTCATCAGCAGATGAAGACCAGCTATAGTCACAGCGCATCGCACGCTCAACAAGTGCATTCCATATCGCTTTATCCTGATAGTCCCTGACTGCACGCTTTACCGCATCAAGCATATCATTGGCATTATATGTTTTGAAGGTAAAACCATTTCCATTTTCGCCGCCGTTATCACGAACAGTATCACGCAGTCCGCCTGTCTCACGCACGACCGGAACAGTACCATACCTCATTGAGATCATCTGCGCAAGTCCGCACGGCTCACTCTGCGAGGGCATAAGAAATATATCAGCTCCGGCATAAATTTTTCGTGAAAGCTCAGGAACAAATCCCAGAGTTACCGATACCTTTCCCGGATAGCGTGCTGCCATTTCACGGAAGAAATCCTCGTACATCTTCTCGCCGCTGCCAAGTATCGCAAATTTTATGCCATCGTTTACCATCTCCTCGAACACACAGCGAATAAGATCAATCCCCTTATGATTTACGAATCTTGTAACAATTCCCACCAGCGGATCATTCCCCGGCTCAAGACCAAGCTCGTCCATGAGAGCACTCTTGCAATTTGCCTTGCCCGATATGTCTGATGCAGAATAATTTGACGGTATTACCGGATCTCTCTCAGGATCATACAGATCTACATCAATGCCGTTTATTATGCCACGGAGCTTATACTGCTTTGTGACAAGTATCCGGTCAAGACCGTGCGCATACCACGGATCAAGTATCTCCCATGCATAACTCGGACTGACTGTCGTGATCTTATCGGAAGCCTCAATAGCTCCCTTCATCATATTTATGTAACCGTCATATTCAAGAAGATTTGCATTGTACATGGGAATCCCCATGACCTCATTCAGTATCTCCTTGCCGTATCTGCCCTGATATTCAATATTATGGATCGTGAAAACGCTTTTTATTCCGTCATATCCCTGCTGATATTTATAGTAAATATTATAGTAGACCGGTATCAGAGCTGTCTGCCAATCATTGCAGTTGATTATATCCGGTTTAAGATCAATATGCCGAAGCATTTCAAGCACTGCACGGTCAAAGAATACAAATCGCTCACAGTCATCATAAAAGCCGTACAGACCGTCTCTGGCAAAATAGTATTCATTATCAATGAAGTAATATTCCATGCCGTCGCGGTATGCCTTGAAGATGCCGCAATACTGCTTTCGCCATGAAACATCAACAGTAATGTTTGTGATGAATTTTATCTCGCTGCGAAGTTCATTGCTTATCGCCTTGTAAAGCGGTATGACCACAGCACAGCGATGTCCCTTTGCCTGTATCGCTTTCGGAAGTGATCCGACAACATCGGCAAGACCGCCGGTGGCTGCATACGGCACAGCCTCACCGGCAGCAAAAAGTATATTCATAAGCAGTCACCGTCTTCAGATCTTTCCATCCTTGCCAATATACAGCGGATATGTTTCAGAGCCGGTGAGAACCTTCTCATTGCTTATTTCAACATTCTTGTCTGTAATTACCGACGAGATATTGCATTTGTTTCCGATCTTAGTACCCTGCAGCAGGACTGAATTCTTTATGACAGCTCCTTTTCCGACTCTTACACCACGGAAAAGGATAGAATTCTCTACCGTACCCTCGATGATACAGCCGTCAGCTATGAGCGAGTCCTTGATATTGGACTCCAGTCCGTATTTTACAGGACCATTGTCGCCGATCTTTGTATAGACAGGCATATTCTTGCGGAAGAGAGCATTTCTTTTGTCTGTTTCAAGCAGCATTTTATTTGCAAGGAAATAGCTCTGAACACTGTCTATCCTCGTGAAGAACTCCTTATGCTCATATCCCATTATGTGATACTCGTCCTTTTTGCCCTGGAGTATCTCACGGGTAAAGCTTGACTGATTTCTGCTTGCAGCTTCGGAAACGATCTTTTTCAGGAAATCCTTGCTGATGATGAACATTTCAAGCCACATATTGCATTCACCGGAGATCTGCGGATCAACAAGCACATCTTTAAGACGATCATTCTCATCAAATTCGAGAATAGTTGCGCAGCTGTTCTTCTCACTGTCATAGAAACCTTTACTGTAAATAAGCGTTATATCTGCTCCGGAATCCATATGCTGCTTCAGTACGGGATTAAAGTCGATAGTTGTGATAACATCGCAGTTTGCCATTATCACATATTTTGCATATGAATGTTCAACAAAGCTCCATATATTATTAAGAGCATCAAGTCTGCCCTTGTAAATTCCTCCGGTCTGGCTGTACGGCGGAAGAAGATGAAGTCCTCCCTTTTTACGTGAAAGATCCCAGTCACGTCCCGAACCGAGATGGTCGAGAAGTGAGCCGTAGTTTGATTTTGTAATGACTCCGACCTCCGGCACGCTGGAATTTACCATATTGGAGAGTGGGAAATCTATCAGACGATAGCGTCCTCCGAAGGGAATAGAACCCATCGTGCGCTGCTTTGTGAGCTCGCTGACATACGAATCATGCATACTTGCGAAGATAAGTCCTAAAACATTATAATTAACACTCATAGAATAATTCCTCCAATCAGATGCTTTCACCGATTATCTGCTTAGGCTCAACGACCTTGTTTTCAGAAACAGTTACATTATGACCGACAACAGCAATGCCCCAATCATCACGGTTTTCAACGTTTTCGGGACTTGTTCCGATCCTTGCGCCGCTCTCGATCACACTGTCTTCACCTACCATGGCATATTCGACCACAGCTCCCGATTTGATGACCGTTCCCGGCATGATTATACTGTAATTTACGGTAGCTCCTTCTTCGATAGTAACTCCGGAGAAAACTATGGAGAAATCAACAGTACCGTCAATGATGCTGCCCTCTGAGATCATTGAATTTTCAATGTTTGCATTGTCGCCGATATACTGAGGCGGCATATTGTTATTGCGTGAATAGATCTTCCAAGTCGGATCGTAGAGATCAAGCGGCACACTGGGACTGAGAAGATCCATATTTGCCTCCCAGAGCGAATCAAGAGTTCCTACGTCCTTCCAGTAGCCCTCGAATTCGTATGCAAAGAGACGCTGCCGGTCACGGAGCATTGATGTGATGATATCCTTGCCGAAATCCTTTGACCACGGCTCACCCTTTTCACGCTTTTCATTCGCATCATTTTCGTTCTCTATGAGGTACTTACGGAGCTTTTCCCAGCTGAAAACATATATTCCCATTGATGCAAGCGTTGACTTAGGCTCTTTCGGCTTTTCAACGAAGTCGATGACCTGATTGTTTTCGTCACAGATCATAATACCGAAGCGTGATGCCTCAGCTCTGGGAACATCAATTACAGAGATAGTGCAGTCTGCATTGTTTGCGATATGGAAATCCACCATTTTGGAATAATCCATTTTATAGATGTGATCTCCGCCTAAAACGATAACATACTCGGGATCATAACGCTCGATAAAGCGCATATTCTGATATATCGCATTAGCTGTTCCCTCATACCACGAAGCTCCTGCCTGAGTTTCGTAAGGCGGCAGAACATGAACGCCTCCGTTCATTTTGTCAAGATCCCACGGCTGACCGTTTCCTATGTACTCATTGAGCACAAGCGGCTGATACTGAGTGAGGACTCCAACGGTGTCGATACCGGAGTTCGTGCAGTTAGAAAGAGGGAAATCGATAAGACGATACTTTCCACCGTAGGATACAGCAGGTTTTGCAACGTTTTTTGTCAGTGCATAGAGTCTGCTTCCCTGACCGCCCGCAAGAAGCATTGCAACGCATTTTTTCTTAGTATACATAGTGATCCTCCTATAATGTATAATACTGATCTCCATTGCAGACACACGCAGTATGAGGGATATTTTCCGCAGATCTACCCGTCAGATACTGCGTGATCTGAAATTGTTTCAAGCATAATATGTATGAAAATTTTTTCGGGAAAAGACCTCCGAAAACATTATCACGGACTTATTTTTTCCGTAATGATGAAGCAGGTTTCTTCTGTTCATCGGGATCCGCTGCGGAGGTTCTTCTCTTTATCGGAGCATATTTCAGATATATTACCGAAAGCGGAGCAAGTGTCATTGAAATGCTGTTATCAAGTCCGTGCATTCCGATATTCTCACTCTTGAAAGATTTCTCGGTAACACCGGAGCCTCCGAATTCAACAGCATCAGTGTTGAAGACGAGCTTGTACCGACCCTTGTAAGGAACACCGATCCTGTAATCATGCCGCTCTACAGGAACAAAATTGCAGACAGCGATCACTTCTTCTTCATTATCGTCAATACGTCTGAATGCTATGACGCTCTGTTTGTAGTCATCATTAGATATCCAGCTGAATCCGCCCCACGAATCATCGTTCTGCCACAGAGGTGAATTTTCACGATAGAACTTGTTCAGCTTTTCAGAGAATTTCAGGAGATCCCTGTGCTGATCTTGATCGAGCAGCCACCAGTCAAGCTGAGACTTGTAATTCCATTCGTTCATCTGACCAAACTCCTGCCCCATGAAGAGCAGTTTTTTTCCGGGGTGAGCCATCATATATGCAAGGAAAGCACGATACGATGCAAATTTCTGTTCATATTCACCGGGCATTTTATTTATCATCGAGCATTTGCCGTAAACGACCTCATCGTGAGATATAGGCAGTATATAGTTTTCGGAAAACGCATAGAAGAACGAGAATGTCAGCTTGTCATGATTGAAAGCTCTGTAGATCGGGTCAAGCGACATATAGCTGAGCATATCGTTCATCCAGCCCATATTCCACTTGAAGTTAAATCCGAGACCGCCGATATCCGTTGGTTTTGTGACAAGAGGCCATGCGGTCGATTCCTCGGCAATCATAAGCGCATCGGGATGTTTTGAGAAAACAGCCTCGTTCAGATGTTTAAGGAATTCCACAGCCTCAAGGTTTTCATTTCCGCCGTAGATATTCGCTGCCCATTCGCCGTCTCTGCGGTCGTAGTCAAGATAGAGCATTGATGCTACAGCATCGACTCTCAGACCGTCAATGTGGAACTCATCGAACCAGTAGTTTGCACTTGATATAAGGAACGAGCATACCTCAGCCTTGCCGTAATCGAAGACTCTTGTTCCCCAAGCCTTGTGTTCTTTTTTTCGATCATCGGTGTATTCATAGCAGCACGTGCCGTCAAACTCATAAAGTCCGGAGGCATCTTTTGGAAAATGCGCAGGCACCCAATCAAGGATAACTCCGATACCGGCATTGTGGAATTTATCGATCATACTTCTGAAATCGTCAGGAGTTCCGTAGCGTGATGTAGGAGCGAAATAACCTGTTACCTGATATCCCCACGAGCCGTCAAACGGATACTCTGTGAGAGGCATGAACTCAATGTGCGTATAGGACATTTTTTTCAGGTATGGAATGATCTGTTCAGCAAAAGTGTTGTAGTCAAGGAATTTGTCCTCGCCGTAGTTTTTCCATGAGCTGAGATGCACCTCATAGATATTCACGGGACTTTTATAGATTATACTCTTGCTTTTGTGTTCATACCACTCCTTGTCCCCCCATTCATAGCTGCTTTCATAGATCTTTGAAGCAGTTCCGGGGCGCATTTCAAAATGGGAGGCGTAGGGGTCTGCTTTGAGAATTATCCTGCCGTCACGTGTTTCGATACTGTACTTATAGGCATCATACTGAGAGAGCTTACCGATCTCAGCTTCCCAGACACCATCGGCTATCAGCTTCATGGGATGCCTGTTTCTGTCCCAGTCATTGAAATCGCCTACGACAGAAATACTGAGAGCGTTTGGAGCCCAGACTCTGAAGACAAAGAACTTGCCTCTGCCTTTTTTATACGAGTGAACTCCGAAAAATTTGTACGCCTCGTAATTCTTTCCCTGATAAAAAAGATACAGTGGGAAATCGTATGGATTCGTATTATTTTTTACAGCCATATTTTAGCCTCCTTTGCTAATACAATTCTAACAGAATTATCGGAATTATTCAAGCTTTTTTATAAATTTATTCAAAATTTCAGTCGATACGCTAATTTTAGGTATCTGTTTTTGTGCGTTTTGACATATTTTTCCTGATAATTTCCATTTGCCTTTGTTAATATGCACACATCAAACCTTTTCTGATGATCGTACAGCACGTATCCCTATCACCGTAACATCATCTGCATGGAGCGATGGATTGAATATCTCTGATTTGGCACAGATCTCATCTACAATTTTTTTCACATCATCTCCGCCAAGAAGGAGCTCCTTGATAAAGCGGTATTCATTTTCACATATGCCGTCGGAAAACATTATTATGATATCGCCCTCTTCAAAATCGTAATTTCCCGAAAAGGTGTCCGACTGCTCATATATTCCTATAGGGAAAGTAGACGATGTGACCTTCATTACATTTCCCCTGTGACGTATAAGTGTTGCAGAAGCTCCCGACTTTATGATCGTAAGTCTGCAGTTGTCCGGATCAATGCGCACTGCATCAAGAGTAGCAAAAGCCTCATCTCTTGATTTTGTCAGCATAATGGAATTTATAAGTCTTATAGCTGATGCATAGTTCACGCCGCTGCTGATGAGCTTGCGGAACATACTGACTACCATACGTGACTGTATAGCAGCGTTTCTGCCGCTGCCCATGCCGTCTGACAGTATAACATAGCTCACGCCTGTTCCGTCACCGAATGCTATGGACGTATCGCCGTTTTCTCCGGAAGACTCCGCACATACAGATGCTCCGTATACTTCGATTGCATATTCGGGACGCTCAAAAAGCCGCAAACGTACCTCCTTGCCGGAGTGTACAGGCTCGGTACAGCTTAAAGGTATCCTCAGGTCATCAGAGATAAGATCGCATATCCTCGTATGACTGTCCGGTGCATTATTGAATGAAAAATACAATTCTATAAGCAGTCTGTTCCGGGAATTGTAGCAGGCGATCACGTTATCCGGAGATGATCCGAATTTTACCAGCTTATCCCGTACAGCCTTGCTCACAGGCTCAGAGTATCGTACATCAGGGCATTTTCCTGCGGTTTCAACGATCTCCTCTATAATTTTTATCTGCTCTGAAAGAAGTCTCCTGCTTTCAGCAAAGCGCATCTCCAGGATCTTTGCCACAGCTTTCTCACGTCTGCTGCGCTCAAAGACTTCTATCAGCTCCTCTTTGTGAAGACATTCTTCAAGCTCATACGGGATCATTTCACGGGATATTTCCGTAAGCTGTGAGAGCTTTCTGAACCCCCTCATCGTAATATCATGATCTGTTTTCCGGCAGGCAAGTTTTCTGAAACAATGCTCGCAGACTTCACGGCTGTTTTCCTCTATCTCACTCTGATTTTCCGCACTCTTCGAGAGCATTTCCGCAATTTTTTCCGATTCATTCCTGACAGTTTCTATAGAGGCTGAAAGAAATCCCATGCGTGAGCTCATTATCTCCGGAAGCGCAGATGTGAAATTGCTGCCTGTAATTACCCATTTGTCCGAAAATTTGGGAGAGATCACAGTAAAGAGTATCGTTCCGATCATGATATTCAGCATACTGTAAATTCCGTTCTGAGTTATTCCGGTCAGTACGGTGAGCATAAAATTAACACCTGCAAAGGCAACAGCAGCTACCGTATATTTCTGCTTATAGAGATATCCTGTGATCAGTCCCGCTGCCGGCAGAAGAACAACTGTCATGCCGCATTCCGGCGAGGAGAGAAATGCTCCGCAGGTAGTCAGTGCTCCGCATAATACACCTCCGGTTCGGCGATAATTATATGCGGCAAGAAGTGTTACTGCCGAACCTATGATGATGCCCGGTTCTATGTACCGGAGCTTTATTGAGCATACGGCTGAAATGAATATTGTATATACCACTGCATAGGCACATCCGCTCGATGACGAAAGATCCATGACCGGCTGATATCTGAGACCTTTAATTATAAGTGCAGCGGAATATGCCGTAAAACCTGCCGATACTCCATAAAATACATAAAAAAGCAGCTTATATAGAACCTCGCCTATTATTGCAGATACGGCTGCACCTGAAAGAATTATGCTCATTGCTGTCCAAATTCCGCAGAGTTTCGGATCGCTTTCAGGCTCAAAAAACATTTTCATTATAACTATCATTATTATTGCAGAGATCTTGACTATATTTTTTCCTAAAGCTCCGCTTATCACGCTTTTGATCATGCTTCCCATCAGTACAGCCGCTGACATGGGAAGGTTCAACGCTCCTGCCAAGGATATATCCGCAAAGGAAGCAGCACCTGCTATACTTGTATCCGCAAGCATGAAGCCTGCCACAAAAATCAGTGTAAAAGCAGCGATCTTTTCTGTAGTTTTTTTTTCTGAAGGCTTAATATTCAACATTCTTCATCATCCTCATAATATAATAAAGTAAAGCTGCATTATGCTTTCCAATTATACCACGTATCAAAGATGAAATTTGTCAGATTTTATGGTGAACGTAAAAAATAATTTGAAGTTCACTATAATATTTTTTATTTTAACGAAAACTTTAAGATAATATGGCGCAAAGCTGCTGTATTCCGGTACAAGAAAACGTAAAAAAGCAGCGATACCCTTCGTTCAGAAAAATATCGCTGTTTTCATATAAAAATTATACGGTTGATTTAGTAGTATCAGTATATATAGATCCACATTGCAGGACGCAGTGCAACACGCTCATAATCAACTGAATATCCATATAAATAGATATCTCCTGTACTTGAAACAAGACTTACACTCATGCTGTCAATGCCGGGAGTTCTGAGTCCCCAGTATGTATATCCGTCATAATTAAACGCTCCGCTGCCTATTGCCGCAGATGTAGCTGCTGCACAGCGTTCCTCATCGCTTGAAAAATATTTCTCCGCCTCTTCCGCTGAAAGGGGGAATACTCTGTCATTTGTACTGTTTCCTCCCGGAGTGCCGTAATCAGAATTGTCCGGATTTGTATTGATCGTGGTCAATATTCTTGATTGCTCTGTCTTGGTGAACGTCTCGCTTATGAATGTGCTGTTCAGATATTTTCTCAGTGTACAGTGCTCCCAGTCAGTTTCAGTTTCAGTGTCGTTAAATGCCTCTGCATCGATCGCATAACGACTTATCACAAGAGCGGCATCTCCCTTGACATCAAGGACTACCCATTCAATATCCTGTTTATCGAGCGACAAGCTGTCCTGCATACATTTTCCCATTGTGATGATATCTCCTCTTGATACCTTTGATGGTGCAGAGATAACATACTCCCTCATAATACACATATCAAAAGCATTTACCGCTCCATCGCCGTTCATATCCGCAGAAGCGGTCTGTGATCTTGTGAAAGGATCTATATTCATGAGATAACGTCTGAGCAGTACGGCATCTGAAAGATCTGTTTTTCCGTCACCGCTTATATCACCGTCCCCCCTCTCGATCACCGGAGGGGGCGTTGTCACCGTTGTGGATCGTGTGCTCGCAGTTGTGGTAGTAGCAGTAGTAGTAGTGGTAGTTGTTGTTGTTGTTGTCTGTATGTCATCCTTTGCCTTAAATTCAAGACCATTTGCCTTGGCATAGCTTTCAGCGGCTGTCCCTTTGTAGCCGTAGACAACATATCCGTCGATCGTCTCCGGCCGGTCCGAGGAGTATTCATATCCTATCGCCCGATCGCCGATCGTGGAGATCCCTTTTCCCAGATCTATCGACTCCATTGCATTGCATTCAAAAAATGCACATCCGCCGATTTTTTCCACACTATCAGGTATAACAGCACTCCTGAGATAATAACAGTCCCGGAATGCCGATGTGCCTATGCTTGTAAGGCTGTCAGGGAGTGAGATATCGGTGATATACCATATTCCATAGAATATATTGTTCCCGAGAGCCGTTATTCCGTCGCTTACGACTATTTTCCGGATATCAAGATAATATTCATTCCACGGCTGACCTTTGGGAGCGTAGTCTCTTGTCCTGCCTGTTCCGTATATTGTAAGTGTTTTCGTATCAGGATCATATGACCATTCGTCCTCCTGCCGGAAAAGAGAAACGTCGTTAAGATCTATCGAGTATATTATCGGAGAGTCATTTTCTGCCACATACCATGCTATTTTTCCGTCAGAGGTCACGATCGGAGGACAGTCTGAAAGCCTTGCATACAGCGACACCGGCTTTGAAAGCACCTTTCCCGAACCGTCAATAACGGCAATTTTCACAGTTATTTCGTTATCGGGAGTCTTCTCCTCCCACAGCACGGCAAATTTATTGCTGCTCATTTTTACAAGATGCGGTGTGCATACGGTAATTTCTCCGTCTGACGGATAATCCGTCAGCCATACGACCTTGCTCGAAAGATCGGATCTTGAGCTTACTCCGACGAAAATATTCCTCTGCGCCCTCTGTACCCACGGATTCGCTGACTGATCAACAGAGTTGCCGACTGTAATGCAGTTGCTGTCGGAAAGCTCAAAGCCTCCCACAGAAACACCCGTACCATTTCCGTTCGTAGTGTATGAGCCGCCGATCTTCAGAATATCGGCATTTGAACATTTCGTAACAGAGCCGACGGGCGCTTTCGTTATGACCACTGAACGAGGCTCGGCATCACCATGATCCACACGATAGACATTGCTGCCGTCTACCCTAATGAACTGATTAAACGAATGACTGACATATCCTTTTTTTATATTGTAAATGTCGCTGTAGCTCTGTGATACCTTCATCGTGGATTCATTGATGACAAAGATCATATTCGCCTCATGATTTGCACCGTCTGTGAAATACATGGTATGGCAGGTATGGATATACAGAAGTCCGCCGGATTCTGTCATGCGCAGTGAGCCCCCGTAAAACGGCTCAACTGTGTTCGCACCGTAGACACTGCACGCCGATATTTTCTTCCAGTCCTTGGAGTATTTAACTATACGCAGCACCTCAGTCTTGTCGCTTTCGGCAGTATTTTTATTTCCGAAAACTATAAAATTATTGCTGCTGCCGCTGTAGACACCTCCCCATATGGGAAGCTCCATAGTTATTTTTGCCGAGGACTTTACTTTGCCGTCAATACCGATAGTTTCAGCGACAATACTCCCGGTTTCTGCAACGTATTCCACACGAGAGAAACTCCCGTCACTGTTTTGAGTGAGCAGCGAATTCACCGGAGATGCCCGGAATTTAACGTAGTCATTTGCGGATGCGTTTGATCCGGGAGCGCCGTCTGTCTCGATACGCAGACTTCCCGAAGCACAGACCGCTGTCTCATTGATCCCGGTCGGGAAGACTGATGTGAAGCAGATGATCCCGCAAATGAATGCAGTAATGGCAGAGATGATTTTTTTCATGATAAAACCCTCCTTTGTACTTTGATGATCCCGTACAGGCATCTCTGAAGAACTGCTTTTCTCGAAAGGAAATTACCGAAAGCTCATTTTGCACCAAACGGAACAAGAGCCTTTACAACGTCCTTCGGGCATATTTTTTTATCGTCATTGTCAATATCTATCAATTCATAGAGATCGTTACCCATGCCGAGCTCCTTCATATAGGAAAGCTGACGATGTCCGTGACGTGATTCAATACGCTCCGCAAGAGCATGATTTTCTTCTTTTGTCATGGCGTAAACAATATCCACACAAGCCTGATCCACAGCAAGAATATCCAACGATGCGCAAATTCCCACATTCGGAGTTACGACAGGCTCTGCAAATATTCCCTCACAATCACAGGAAACTGACATATTCCGCATTACATTGATATACGCAATATTTTTACCGAAATAGTCTGTCACAGCCTTTGCGGATTCCGTCATGCGCTCCATAAATTCCTCATCGCTGATATCCCATTGATCGTCCTGCCCCGGAGTGGTGTGTATCATTGCTTTTCCGATCTTTCCGTCAGCGCAGCCGATACCGATGTTCTTATTTGAGCCGCCGAATCCGCCCTTGCTGTGTCCTTTGAAATGAGTAAGAGCAAGCAGCGAGTCATACTCTGTCAGAGTTTTTCCCATCGACATTTCGGTGAACCATTTTCCGCCGATTACCGGGAGAGAAACCGTTCCGTCCGAGTCCATAATATCCACGGGAGCGAACACCCAGCCGTTGACCTTAAGAGTTTCACGATGCTTTTCCGTTGTATCCCTGTCACCGGCATAATATGAATTTGTTTCTATGATAGTCCCTCCCGTAAGCTCCTGAGACATAAGTGCTTTTACCCAATCCCGAGGGATAATATTTGGTCCGTTCTGTTCTCCCGTGTGGAGCTTAACTGCGATCTTGCCGCTGAGGACTTCCGCAATACGTTTGTAGATCTTTATCAGACCGTTTGCTGACAGGTCACGTGTAAAAAATACTGTTGATGTTTTGCCTGTTCGCTCCTCATATGGAACGTAATGTTCTCCTCCGGTCCCGGGAATAATTTTTTCAATAGCCATATAAAAACTCCTTTTCGATTTATATTATAGTGAACGACAAAATATTTGATCGTTTGCTATAATGCTCACCTGTTTGTTACGTTTTCAAGATTGATATCATGAGCGAGAAGTCTCTCCCATGCCATTTTCTCCCATTTAGTATCTTTCATTCCATAGTTGCAGTAAGGATCAATGGAGATCCCGCCTCGGGGAAGAAATTTTCCCTGTACTTCGATATACTTAGGCTCAAGAAGAGCTATAAGATCTTTCATGATCGTATTTACGCAGTTTTCGTGAAAATCTCCGTGATTCCGGTAGCTGAACAGGTAGAGTTTCAGAGATTTGCTCTCCACCATTTTCTTATCCGGAATATATGAAATATATATCGAGGCGAAATCCGGCTGTCCTGTTATCGGGCAAAGTGCCGTAAATTCGGGACAGTTGAACTTCACGAAGTAGTCGTTTCCGGTATGCTTGTTAGGAAAAGTCTCCAACACATCGGGAGCGTACTGCGTGGGATATTCGGTGTGTTTGTTTCCGAGGAGGGTAAGCCCCTCCGATCTGATATTTTCCATAATTCAGTCCTCCGTAATTGCCGGATCTTTGATCCCGTTTGCTGCGAAAGCCGCCGCACGGTCACGGCACGTACCGCACACTCCGCACGGCTTGCTGCCGCCCTCGTAGCAGCTCCACGTCATGGAGTAGGGGACGTTCAGCTCAATGCCTTTAGCCACTACCTGAGCTTTTGTAAGTCCCACAAAGGGAGCTTCAATACGAAGCTTATTGCCGCTTCCGAGAAATACGGCTTTGCTCATTGCATCGTTAAAATCCTTGCTGCAATCGGGATAGGCATTACCGGCAGCATCATCGCTGTGAGCGCCGTAGTAGATGTATTCGCAGCCGTTTGAAAGAGCGATGCTTGCCGCCGAAGCAATGAACAATCCGTTTCTGAACGGCACATATGTTGAGACGGGTGAGCCGTCTGTCCCGGCAAGCTGCTCGGCATACGATTCCTCGGGAATATCCTCCGATGAGCCTTTAAGAAGCGAGCAGTCCGAATCAGCAAAGATAAGCGCAAGATCGAGAGATCTATGTTTCACGCCGTAGTATTGGGCGATTTTTTTTGCAGCGTCAAGCTCTCTGCTGTGTTTCTGCCCGTAGTACACCGACAGCGCAAGGACTTCATCTGCGCCGAATTTATCTGCTGCGATACCAAGGCAGGTGGTGCTGTCAACGCCGCCGCTGAACAGAACGAGTGCTTTCATAATATGACCTCCTTTATCTGCACATAGTTGCACTGTCGCTCAGTATAACAATTTTTTAAGCTCAGGATCTGTTTTGAATCTGCCTCTGAATGTTGTGGTAACGGTTTTTGCCGAGGCGTTCCTGATGCCTCTTGCGGTCATGCAGCTATGCGAGCCTCTGATAAGCACACCTACATCGGGCGAGCCGGAGGCTTTTGAGATTATCTCCGCAATATCGCTGCCAAGCCGCTCCTGAAGCTGCAGCCTTTTTGCAGCCATATCACAAATACGTGCGATCTTGCTCAGTCCGAGGACTTTTCCGTTGGGGATATATGCCACATTCACGGTCATATCATACATAAGTGCAAGGTGATGTTCGCAGTAGCTGAAAACGGTGATATCCCTCATAACTACGGCAGTTTCCGCCTGTGACGGATCTGCTGTATCAAATGTTTTGCCGAACATCTCTGCGATCCGGTCGTTGGAGTATGCGATGCCCTCAAAGACCTCCTCGAACATACGGGCGACACGCTCCGGAGTTTCACGCAGTCCCTCACGCTCCGGATCTTCCCCCAGTGCCTCAAGAAGACCTTTTACATGATATTCTATAGCTTTTTTATCCATATGCTCTCCTTATCTCCTCGCTAAACTCCCCGTTTATCCGGACTCCATATAATTTTATGGAGCTGGAGCTGAAGTCTGACTTTGCTGAGACTGTGGTTTTTCATGAATTCCACGATCTCTGCCGGATCTATGCTTCCGAAAACCGGACTTATAAGTACGCTGCACCGTGATGTAAGATCGTATTCGGAAATGACCTCACGGGCACGTATGAGATCCCGATCACTTCCGGCGACGAATTTTACAGAATCTCCCTTTGTGAGAAATCTGAAATTATCGGTGAGCATTCTGTTTTCCATGCCGCTGCCCGGGAGTTTGTAATCGACCGTAAATACCGGACGTTCGGGCAGATTTGAAAGCTCCCCGATGGGAAGACTTCCGTTTGTTTCGATCTCGGTGCGAAATCCGTTTCTGACAAGTGCGGTCACAAGCTCCGGGAGCTGTGTTTGCAGAAGCGGTTCTCCTCCCGTGAGTGTTACATTTAATGCGCCCGAACTGTCTGCAAAATCAACCAGCTCCGAAACGGTGAGCAGCTCTGCCGGTGCATCAGCGCTGTTTGCCCATTTTGTATCACAATATTTGCAGCAGAGGTTGCACTCCTTGAAGCGTATAAATGCCGCAAGCTCTCCTGCGTGAAGTCCCTCGCCGTTAATGCTGACAAATTTTTCTGCCACAGGATAAGCTGTCATACACTCACCTCGTAAACGGCACAGTTATCGGGTGTCTCATACACGGCGACACTTTTTATCGGCAGAGATCTTTCGCTGAGCAGATCGTAGAAATATCTGGCGAAATTTTCCGCTGTAGGGCGAAACTCCACCTCGATGAGCCGGAAATTTTCCGATTTCAGAGCCGCAAGAGTCGTTTCACGCAGACTGTTCTGCTCGTATATAAATGCGTGGTCAAAGCGGTCGGCAAGGTCACGAACCTCCTGCTTGATGCGGCTGAAATCAAGCAGCATACCACGGTCTGTGCCTTGCGGGGAGAGCTCCATGCCGGAGAACACAGCCTCGATCACCCAGCGATGGCCATGAATATTGGCGCATTTGCCCTCATATCCCGCAAGAAAGTGAGCGCTGTCGAAGGCAGCTTTAGTTTTTAGATAATACATTTGATCTTCTCCAAAAAAAGCGTCCGTAAGGCAGACGCATCGTGACGGGCATATCGGAAACGCCCTATATGATGTTTTTTGCCTTAGTTTTTTTTAACGACAGGATAGTGCAAACGAACTGTCATAATTATTATACCATTTTATAACGTATATGTCAAGAACAGAAATATAAAACTCAAAGCCTTCCCGATTCTTTTTCTTGACGTTTGAAACGATTTATGCTATTATTATATAGAACGATATCAACATTTGAGAAGAAAGGATATAACATGAATTTTAACGAACTTGATCTCTCTGAGGAGATCCTTCGTGCGGTGGAAGATCTCGGTTTCACGGAAATGACCGAAATACAGGAAAAAAGTATCCCCCTGCTCCTTGAGGGAAGGGACGTTGTGGGACGCTCTGATACCGGAACGGGAAAAACAGCAGCTTTTGGTATCCCGGCAGTAGAGAGCATCTCTCCGGGCGAAAAAAATGTCACTGTGCTTATACTCTGCCCGACACGTGAGCTTGCAATGCAGGCACATGGTGAGATCAAAAAATTCGCCGCATATAAACGATGCATCAAAGCAAGCGTTATCTACGGCGGCGCAAGCATGGAGAAGCAGATACACGAGCTTAAACGTGGAGCAAATATTGTCATCGGAACACCCGGCAGGATCATGGATCACATACGAAGACATACCCTGAAACTCGATTTTCTGCGCTGTCTGATACTTGATGAGGCTGACGAGATGCTTAATATGGGATTCCGTGAGGATATTGAGGCTATCCTTGAATTTATTCCCGATGAACGGCAGACCGTTCTGTTTTCAGCGACAATGCCTCCCGAGATACTTGCTCTCACAAAAAAATATCAGCATGATCCTGTTTACATAAAGCTCAAAGCAGCAGAGAAAAGCTCCGCTCTTATAGATCAATACTGCTTTCAGGCGGCAATGGGAAGAAAAACCGATATGCTGAGACTGCTCCTCACGGCGTATGAACCATCATCGTCAATGGTGTTCTGCAATACACGTAAAATGGTGGACGACCTCACAGGCGATCTGCAAAAACACGGCTTTAAAGCGGTCGGACTTCACGGAGAGATGAAACAATCGCAGAGAACTCAGGTAATGGAGAGTTTCAAGTGCGGTGCAGCCGATATCCTCGTAGCTACCGATGTTGCCGCAAGAGGAATAGACGTTACCGGTGTTGATGCTGTGTTCAACTATGATATTCCGCAGGATAATGAATACTATATCCACCGTATCGGACGTACGGGACGTGCCGGACGGCGTGGCACTGCGTATACGCTCGTCAGCGGAAGACGTCAGCTATATGAGCTGAGAGATATCGCAAGACGTACTAATTCCGACATAAAGGAAATTCCGCTGCCTGACAGGGAGAGCATCATCAAAAAGAAAAAGGAGCTTATCATCAAAGAGCTTTCGGAGGAGATCATTCCGATGAATGAGGCATATGAGATCCTTGAATCGCTTGCAGCTCTCGGCATTGACAGCCGTGAGGCAGCGGCACGGCTTATTCACAAAAGACTTGCGGCAGAAACTGCGGATATTCCCGAATTTGAGAAGCCGCAAACACTTAAAAAGGGCAGGCACAGAAGCTCCGGAACCGTAAAAGTCGATATAAATATAGGCAGGAGCAGGAGGATCTCTCCCAACTATATTCTCGGAGCGCTTGTTGATGCTACGGGAATGTCGGGCGGAGATTTCGGAAAGATCGACATATTTGACGATCATACGACTGTTGAAGTCCCGGAGTCCGAATCAGGTTACATAATCGAGAGATCAAACCCCATGAAAATAAAAGGGCATCAGGTGGAGGTCCGCCTCCGGAACGGCAGCAGTGAAAGAAAAAGACAGACTTACGACCACCGCAGAACTCCCGACAGGCGGAAAATGGCATACGGCAGCAGGGATAAATCGGAGGTCTGCCGCAATTATATTTCAAACCGCAGAAAACGCAATAAAAATGACAAAAAATATTGAGAGGTGATGTTTTATGGCACAGTATCAGAAACAGCCGAAAAAGCTCGTACTGCGGATAATTGCTCTTGTTGCAGTGATAGTCATGGCAGTCGGTACACTCATACTTGCATTTTTCTAAAAAATATAACTTCTGTTTTTGCTCCGGACGCAGTGTCCGGAGTTTTTTTTCTCAGGACAGGATATGACATATTTTTCGCACCTCGTGCATTATAATTAATGATGTACCCGATAAGAAACGAGGTGTTAGTGTGTGGTGACGATATATGCAGACGTGCTTATCGTATTGAATATCTATGTGAATTTTTTCCTGTTGAGAATAACTGCCCGAATAACGCATACTCCCGTTAAAACAGGCAGATGTATCGCCGCATCGGTGGTTGGAAGTCTTTTTTCGCTGCTGATACTCGCTCCCCGTCTGGGAGACATCGTGAACGCAGTAATAAGACTTCCGGCAGCATTCTTGATAATATGGATATCTTTCGGCTGCCGCAGCGTGAAGCGGCTTCTATTAAATACAGGAGCATTCCTTGCAGCTAATCTTGTTCTTGCCGGAAGCATATATGCCGTATATTCGTGGCTCGCTCCGGGAATGGTGCATTTCAACAACACATATTTTTACATAGATTTTTCGCTGATGATCCTCATACTTACCACTGCCGTCCTCTATTTTTTAGTTTGGATAGCCGGTGTTTTTTCCGGAGTCTCTGCCGAGGGAGACGACTTCCGTGTCATAGTCCGCTATCGGGACAAGATCCTTGATCTGCACGGACTTGCCGATACAGGAAATGTTCTTGTAGATCTTTTTACGGGAATTCCTGTAATTGTCTGCGACAGAAGCAGCTTCGGATTCAATGAAAACAGTGAACTTCCGAAGGGGTACAGGCTGCTTCCGTGCAGCACGATATCCGATAGCGGAGTGATACCGGTATTCCGACCGGACGAGGTGCTGATAGTGAACTCACTCAGCGGAGATCGCAAGGCGGTAGATGTTATGATAGGTCTGGGAAAAGACAGCGGCAGAGCGATATTTAATCCGAAGCTGCTGAAAATTTAGCGACACTGAGAATAAAGTATGTAAAAAGGAGAAGAAAAATGAACATCATCGGAAAAATAATAATGAGGATAAAAAGTGCCCTGACAGGCAGAGTATACTACATAAACGGACCGGATACCCTTCCTCCTCCGCTTTCCGGCGAGGAGGAAAAGGAGGTCTTTGAACGTCTCATGAAGAATGATCCCGCAGCACGTGACTGCCTCATAGTTCACAATCTGAGGCTGGTGGTGTACATCGCTAAAAAGTTTGAATCCACAGGCATTGGAATAGAGGATCTTGTCTCAATAGGTACTATAGGACTTATCAAGGCAGTGAACACATTTTGTCCCACAAAAAAAATAAAGCTCGCCACATATGCCTCACGATGTATTGAGAACGAGATACTCATGTTTCTGCGGAAATCCTCACAGTACAGAAATGACATATCTATAGATGAGCCGCTGAATATCGACTACGACGGCAATGAGCTGCTTCTGTCGGACGTTCTCGGCACTGAGGAGGATATCGTCAATAAGGGAATAGAATCAGAGGCTGAGAAAGAGACTCTGCGAAATGCAGTGGCGCAGCTCTGCGACAGAGAGCGTGAAATAATGGAGATGAGATTCGGGCTGAAGGACGGCAAGGAGAAGACGCAAAAAGAGGTCGCTGAGCAGATAGGGATCTCACAGTCCTACATATCACGTCTTGAAAAAAAGATAATTAAAAAGCTGCGCACAAAGCTGGAAAGCACGATGTAATACTGCTCCCCGAAGATCCGACAGATCAAATAAAACGTCATATATCGTTCATTTGACCGCTGTCATTGTTTTCATCAGGATCGCTGTTAAGGTCATTGATCCTGCTCTGCATTATTTCGGATATATCGTCCATATTATCTGATTCGGTTTTTTTGCGTTCGTCGGCAGCGAGCTCAACCGGCGATTTTATCTCAAACTGAGTTTTATCGAATTTCTGTTTCTCGAATCTCTCGTTGAAATATGGGAATCCCGGCTGCTGCTCCAGCCGGAGATATTCTTTGTTGTTCAGAACAGTGACAACAGCGACACCTATGCTGATGGGTAAATAAAGATCGTTCAGCCCAAAATGTATCATCTCCTGACCGGCATCGTTGAAAATACAGCTCAGAAAGATCACCGGCGGAGCACAGACTGCAAGTTTGTTGTTGCGGCAGTATGAGCCGAAAAAGGCAAGGGCGAAATATCCCGCTTTGAAGATGATCCCCTCAACAATAAGGACGTGTATCGGATATACAAAAAACAGGATAAAATATGCCGATGCAAAAACATATGTGAACGAGAATACTGCGTAGATCAGAAACGTTATGGTGTATATTTTTCTGCATCGTTTCAGAGACGCCGAATTTTTGCTGAAATCGCAGTCATATGTGCTTTTTTCTCTTCTATCCGTGTCAGACACCTCCGATATTTATGCACACTTTGCAAGTTAATCCAGTATAATATATTGATGAGCCGATAAAATGCTCCGAAGCGGCTCATGATCAAACATCTGTGATATTTGTGACAACTCCGGCAGGGGAGATGTCGATATGCCCGAAGGAGGGACGGTTTCCGTCTCGGGGGCAGGCGGCGCTTCCGGGATTCATTATCCACATACCATCTTCATAGCTTTGAAATCGCTCATGGGTATGACCGTAGAGAACGATATCGCAGCCGTTTGAACGTGCAATAGCTTTAAGACGTTCAAGGGAGCTTTTTACTCCGAACTGATGACCGTGAGCAGCAAATATCTTATGCTCCATGACAGGGAGAGTGAATACGTCCTGACTGAAGCTGAGATAGTCGCAGTTTCCGGCAACGTGAATGATCTTCTGCGAAATGATCTCGTGAGAGACGATAAAGCGATCAAGCTCACGTTCACCATCACCGAGATGAATGAACCGATCGGCATCGGTATTGCGCATTATGATGCTCTCTAATGCGGAGTAATTCCCGTGGGTATCAGACATGACGATTATCCTCATAATAAAGCTCCTTAAAAACAGTATACGTTAATTATACCATGAGAAGTAAAAAATTGCAACAGCACCGCAGAAAAAATTTTATCTGCGGGAATTTAAGGAGGTCATTATGAATAAGAATAATATTGATCATGAAAAAATGGGAGGGCTCATCAATGCCATAAGTAAAAAGATCGGCGTTCCTCCTGACAAGCTGAAAAGCGAGCTGGAGGCAGGAAAATTCGACAGTGCCCTTTCCGCTATGAGTCAGAACGATGCAGCCAAATTCCGTCAGGCGGTGAATAATCCGAAGCTCGTGGAGAAAATGATGAGCACTCCACAGGCGAAAGCCTTGTATAAAAAGCTCTCAGGCGAATAAATTCAGCGAGGTCTTTTAAGTGGAAGATGTAATGGGAAAGATCGGAGAGCTCCTCTCTGATGAGGAAAGTGTCAGGCAGCTCTCAGAGTTGGCACAGATGTTTATGTCGGATGATCGGGAGGGTGACAGTCCGGAGGACAGCAATACGGCAGGAGGCACGGAAGATAAAGGCTCTGCACCCGATCTCAGCTCGCTGATGAAGCTCACAGGGCTTATGGGAGCTTTCTCAAAGCCTGATAAGAATTCTGAGCTTCTGCTGGCGCTGAAACCTCATCTTCGGGAAGAAAAGCAGAAAAAGGTCGATAAAGCGATAAAGCTGCTGAAGCTGATAGCGATCTGGAATATGGCTAAAGAAAGCGGTCTGCTCAATGATATTCTATAGAGAAGGGAGGCGCAGCTATGGCAGAGCCTGACAGCCGTGAGGTCAACAGAATGAGGCAGGATGCCATAAGGCGCTCTCAGGAAATGCACAGACGAGCCGGCAGAAATTATTCTCATTACTCACAAGGCGGCATGAAAGGAGATATGCCGCCTCTGCCGGAAAGCACGGCATCAAAGCCGTCAGATCCTGTCAGCGGCATTATTGCTGATATTTTCGGCAGTCCTGCTGATAGCGACAAGCTCCTCATAGCGGCACTGCTGCTTCTTCTGATAAGGGAGGGCGGCGACATAAGACTGATACTTGCTCTGGGATATATTCTGCTTTGAAAGGAACGGAAAATGGGCACAGATAACTTATTTGCGCTTATATGCGGCGCAGTCATAACGATAATGCTGATCTATTATGTAAGACATAAACGCCGCATACGGGCGTTTCTATTTGGCTCGCTGACCGGACTTGCCGCCCTGCTGATACTGAATAAATTCGGCGGACAGTTTGATACCTGTCTGCCGCTGAATATTTTCAACGTGTGCGGAAGTGCTGTATTAGGCGTTCCGTTCGTGATATGCCTTGTGATCCTTAATATCATATGCTGATACTTAATACCGATCTCACTCTAAAACCTCACAACCTTTGCGAAGATCCGGCACCTTTTCCTTGTAAAAGGCACAGTCTGTCCGCAAATTTTCACGGGCTTTAGAATATACAACAAAAATCCGATAGATCAACCTATCGGATTTAGAAAATCGGTATAAATGCTGCCTGCATCACATCTCCGCTGTTCCCGATCGTTTTATTTTTCGGATAAGAAGAGCCGGCATAATTATGGCAGCAGCAAATGCAGCCTCTATCAAAAGGCACACCGTCACCTGTGAGGCACTGTACAGCTCTCTGCCGCACAGCATATCGTTAGCTTTTATATACCAGTATGCAGGAAGAAATCTCGCCGCACGCAGCACTCCCTCGCCGAGCAGTGATTGCCGGACAAATATGCCGCAGAAGAAGCTCATTCCCAGACTGATCATCTGGTTTATAAGATTAAGTGCATTTATGCTGATATCAAAAAGCGAAAGGAGTATCGCTATGGCTGCCGAAATTATCGCAAAGATAAAGCTGTTCAGCACTGCTGTCCACGCTCTGCCTTGATAAAGCCCTCCGCAGAGGAATATCCCCGTTATGAAAAATATCAGCCATACCGTGATGACAAATATTATGCTTCCTAAAAATATCTCCACGGTATATGACGTATTTTTTATTGAGGAGCAGTTTGTACGGCTGCGGATATCCTTTCTGTTCATCGACATGAGTACGGGAGAGAGTGTGCTTACCATAACGCTGAGGAGTATATACGGCATATACGTAAAATATTCAGAGAAATCCATCGAATAGCCGTGATCGTTCTCATCTGCCGCAATGCTCACCTCAGTTTTTTCCGATAGAGCCTCCCGTGCCATGGCGATAGCTTCATCAAGAGGCGCACCGCCTGCCTTGTATGAATTTACCGCAGTAATATATTCGTTCAGAAACTGCTCCATCAGCGATGATGAGTAGCTTTTGTGGACATCGAGACTCTCAAAAAGTCCGTCAGTTTCTCCGGCGGCGAGCTTTTCGCTGTAGCCTTTCTTTATGATAAAGGCGAAGTCGATATCCTCGTAATAAAGCCTGTCGATAAGCATATCCCTGTCGCTGACGGGAGGAATGATATTATGATTTTCTCCGATAAATTCGGCAAGCTGTCCGCTTTCGGGAGTAGCATCCTCATCGAATATGCAGATATTCAGCTTTACCTCCGTGAAGTTTTCATATGCCGCATATTTTGTCATTGCTGCGGATATCGCTATAAATAAGGAAATATATACCAGTGTCGGCAGGAGCTTCCGCCTCAATACTTTCATGAATGTTTTAAAGACTTGCATACCTGCGCCTCCTTGTAATGACAACACCAATGATACATAATACTGCTGTAATGACTGCTATGCTGATCGTCTTCTCCGCATACCGGCTGAGATCACTGTAGATGCTCAGGCAGTACAGGCTGTCGGAGATCAGAGCGGGAGGATTTATCATATTGAACCACGGTGCTTTTTCTGCAACGATCATCTTCATGTTGTTTATCATAAGACCGCTCATGAAGCACAGCAGCAATATTGAAGCTGTAAGAATTCCGTCAGCTATTCTGAATGACGAGCATACACAGAATCCGAGTGCAACACCGAGTATCCCGCCAAGTATGGCGGTGAGATATATTAAAAGCAGATCGCCGCCCAGATCAACCTTCAGCACAAATTCAATAAATGTGACACATACGGTCATGCAAAGCGCCTCTGCCGCAAATCCGGCAATAAGACCGGACGAGATCTCTGCGGAGCTCCGGATAGCAGAGCAGCTCCGCCTTATACCTATGGCAGAATAATTCGGGAGGCTGTTCATCGCTGTCTGTCTGCCGATCAGGCAGCCGTACATAGCCACCATTGCAATAAGATTATAGAAATACGGCGTGAAATTATCGGTATTTCCTTTCGTAAGAGGAGTGCTTATACAAGCTGATGTCTCCTCGCTGAGAGCTTTTATCACCGCCTCCGTTTTTTCGGGAGCATTCTTAACGGTATCGGTTATCATTTTCTCACGCATTTTGTAATTGTCAATAAGCGAACGCAGTGTTGAGCCTGCTATTCCTGTTCCCGACACGGTGAGCGTCAGTTCCTCACCGGAATAAATTATACCTGAGACTTTTCCGGCTTTGAGAAGCTCAACAGCATATTCCTCGTCGGTATACTCTGCCGAGATCACCCCGGAATCCTCCACAGTCTGAATGAAACTGCGGAATGGAGCATTTTCCTCTGTTTCAACGATGGCTGCCGGAACGGTGTGAAACTCCGTTACATTCTTATAAATGCTGCCGAACGCCACCTTGAAGCACGTTCCCAGTGCAATGGGAAAGAGTATAAGCCAGAATATCAGATCTCTGCTCCTTATGATGCAGATGATGTTGTATTTAAGATCATGAAGAAACATTTCAGTCCTCCTTATCTCTGAGAGCTTTTCCCGTTACTTCAAGAAAAACATCGTTCAGTGTCGGAAGCTCAGACCATACTCTTCCGAAACCGATATCCTTTTTTTGCAGAAGATCAAGCACCCGTATGAGATTATGTCTGCCTCCCGAACAATAAACGATCAGACGGCGTTCATCGTACTCGGTATTGTACACATGAGGCAGCGCAGAGATCTCAGCAAGTATATCGCTCGTAAGAGCAAGCACCTCTATGTTTATGGTCTCAGTATTTTTTATCATGCGTTTCAGCTCATCCTTTGTACCCTCGGCGATCTTTTTTCCCTTGTCGATAATTGCGATATGTGAGCATATCTGCTCGACCTCTTCCATATAGTGGGAGGTGTATATCACCGTTGTACCTTTTTTGTTCAGATCAATGATCCCCTCAAGGATCTTGTTGCGGCTCTGGGGATCAACGGCTACTGTAGGCTCGTCAAGGATTATGAGCTTCGGCTTGTGAGCGATCCCACAGGCGATATTTAACCGGCGGAGAAGTCCTCCGGAAAGCTTTTTCGGACGGAATTTCAAAAAATCCTCAAGCCCGGTGAAGGTGATCGCCTCCTCGACACAACGCTTTCTCTCAGCCTTGTCGGATATGTAGAGTCCGCAGAAATAATCAATATTCTCATATACGGTCAGCTCTTCAAAAACAGCTACATTCTGCATGATAACACCGATCTCCTTTTTGATGTCATAGTTCACCGGAGTCATCTCCCTGCCGAAGATCTTGATGCTTCCCTTGTCAAAGGACAAAAGGGAGAGCAGACAGTTTATCGCAGTAGTTTTGCCGGAACCGTTCGGTCCGAGCAGTCCGAATACCTCACCCTCCTTTATTTCAAGGCTGAAATGATCCAATGCTATGAGATCGCCGTAGCGTTTCACAAGATTATCTATTTTTACGATCGTTTTCTCCATAAATGCTCCTCCCTCAAATTTATACTGATTTCATTCTTAAACCCGGCGTAACGAAGATCACGCACTTTTTACTGTGTCAAAGTGACTCGACATACATCGGTACGGCTTCGTCGCTTTTCCTTGTAAAAGGCACAGTCTGTTCAGAAATTTTGCACGTTTTTGGAATGAAATCAGTATTACACCGCACAAAGCGATCGCTTTATAAAGATTGTATCATATATTTATGAAAAAGCCAAGTGTCGGCAGTCATTTTCGCACATGACAAATGTCATATGCGGCAGAAATTATAACAGGCAGCACCGTACTATCTCTGTGCGGTGCTGCCTTAATTGAGTGAGCAATATTCGTTAAGCGTTGACAAACTGTGCATTATACAGACTTGCATAAAAGCTGTTCTTCGCAAGCAGCTCCTCATGAGTGCCCTGCTCTGCGATGTCGCCGTCCTTCATGACAAGTATCATGTCGGCATTGCGTATGGTAGAGAGTCTGTGCGCTATTACAAACGATGTTCGTCCTTTCAGCAGATCGTCCATCGCTGCCTGTATAAGATGCTCCGTTCTTGTATCGACTGAGGAGGTCGCCTCGTCAAGTATCATAATAGGATTATTGGCAAGTATTGCCCTTGCGATCGTCAGGAGCTGCTTTTGTCCCTGCGAGATATTTGATGCCTCTTCATTTATTTCCATCTGATAGCCTCCCGGCAGTGAGCGTATGAATTTATCGGCACGTGCAAGCTTCGCCGCTCTGATGACCTCCTCATCCGATGCATCGAGCTTTCCGTAGCGGATATTCTCCATGATAGTTCCCTTGAAGAGCCATGTTTCCTGCAATACCATTCCGAAGCCCTCACGGAGCCGATCTCTGTCAAACTCTTTCAGATTATGACCGCTGAGTCTTATGCTTCCCGAATTAACATCGTAGAAACGCATGAGCAGCTTTACCATAGTAGTTTTTCCTGCTCCGGTGGGACCTACTATCGCAACCATCTGACCTGCCTTTACCTCACAGCTAAAATCATTTATAATTATCTTGTCGGGAGTGTAGCCGAAGCGTACATGATCGAACGTCACCGTTCCGTCAATGACAGATGGTGATACAGCAGCCTCTGTATCGTGCTCCTCCTCATTTTCGTTCAGGAACGTGAATATGCGCTCCGCCGCTGCTGCCATCGACTGTAACAAATTAGATACCTGTGCCATTTGTGTTATGGGCTGTGTGAATCTCTTGACATACTGGACAAATGCAACAATGTCTCCGATCTCGATCGTACCCTTGGCAGCAAGCATTGCTCCCGAAACAGATATGGCAACATATCCGAGATTGCTGACAAAATTCATAACAGGCATCATCAGTCCTGAGAGAAACTGGCTTTTCCACGCCGATTCATACAGGATATCATTTGTTTTGCGGAATTCCTCCAGCTCCTTATTCTCACGGTTGAAAGCCTTGACCACATCATGACCTGAGAACGTCTCCTCGATCTGACCATCTATCTTTCCGAGATAATTCTGCTGAGCTATAAAGTGCTTTTGGGATTTTTTGACTATCCCCGTTACAAGTACCATTGAGACCGGAAGTATCAGTATAGTGATGAACGTCATAAGCGGCGAGATCGTCAGCATCATCACGATAACACCAATAATTGTGCATACAGATGTGATAAGCTGTGTTATGGACTGGTTCAGCGACTGTCCGAGAGTGTCCACATCGTTTGTTATCCTCGAAAGCACATCGCCCACAGCGTGCTCTTCAAAATATGAGAGCGGCATACGATTGATCTTTTCACTTATGTCCTTGCGCATACGGAAGCTCATTTTCTGCGATATCTCCGTCATGATGAGTCCCTGCACGAAGGAAAACACTGCACATATTATATAGATGACAAGCAGACTCAGGAGTATTGCACCGATCTTAGGAAAATTGATGCTCCCCGTTCCGGTAAGCTTTGCGATCAGACCGTTGAAAAGCTCGGTAGTAGCTTTTCCCAGTATTTTAGGACCGATGACTGTGAGTACCGTTGAAACGGCTGCAAAGATCATGACCGCAAAAAGTGCGATCTTGTATCCTCCCATGTATATCAGGAGATTTTTGATCGTTCCTTTGAAATCCTTTGCTTTTTCACCCGGCATTCCGCGTCTTCTCATGGGCGGCATATCAGTTTCCTCCTTTCAGGGCATTCTGTATCTCAGTCTCAGAAAGCTGACCTCTTGCTATCTCAAGGTAAGTATCACAGGACTTCAGAAGCTCACGGTGCGTACCTCTGCCAACGATTTTTCCGTCCTCCATAACGAGTATCTGATCGGCATTCATGATGGTCGAGATCCTCTGTGCAACTATTATTACTGCGGCGTCCTTTGTCTGTGAGGAGAGTGCAGTCCTGAGTGCAGCATCTGTCTTATAGTCAAGTGCGGAGAAGGCATCGTCAAATACATATATTTTCGGTCTTTTTGCGATCGCTCTTGCTATTGAGAGTCTCTGCCGCTGTCCGCCTGAAACATTCGAGCCGTTCTGAGCGATAGGCGACTGATATCCGGTCCTCTTTTCCGAAATAAATTCTACAGCCTGAGCGATCTCTGCCGCCTTCACCATTTCCTCATCGGAGATATCTCCGGCATATTTCAGGTTGCTTTCTATCGTTCCTGAGAACAATATTCCCTTCTGCGGAACGTATCCGATCATGTCACGGAGCTTTTTCTGACTTATTCTGCGTATATCCTCGCCGCATACAGAGATGCTTCCCTCTGTCACATCATAGAATCTGGGAATAAGGTGTACCAGCGTGGATTTTCCGCAGCCTGTTGAGCCGATTATCGCCGTTGTAGTGCCGGCTCCCGCAGTAAATGAGATGTGCTCAAGTACGGGATCATCAGCACCGGGATATGTGAACGAAACATCAGAGAATACGACCTCTCCCGGCTTGTTAACCACATTGTTGTCATAAGCCTTTTCCGGATCGGCAAGCGATATGGGAGTTTCAAGGACCTCTTCGATACGGTCTGCCGCAACACCTGCTCGCGGGAGCATTATCGAGATCATGGAAAGCATAAGGAATGACATGATTATCACCATTGAATAGGTGATGAATGCCGTCAGATCACCGACCTGTATCGTACTGTTATCAACTCCATGACCTCCTACCCATACGATAAGCACAGATACGCCGTTCATTATGAACATCATTGCCGGCATCATGAATGTCATAGTCCGGTTGGTGAAGAGCTGTGTTTTGAAAAGATCGGTATTCGCCGCAGAAAAACGCTTCTCCTCATATTTCTGTCTTCCGAATGCACGTATCGGCATTATTCCGGTGAGCATCTCACGGGAGACAAGATTGAGCTTATCCACAAGATCCTGCATGATCTTGAATTTCGGATATGCCACTGAAAACAGGACTCCGATGCAGATTGCAAGAGCAATTACTGCCACAACGATTATCCAGCTCATCTGCGAGCCCGTATGTATCACCTTTATAACGCCCGCAATGGCAAGTATCGGCGCATAAGTGACCATTCGCAGGAGCATTACCATGAGCATCTGTACCTGCTGGATATCGTTTGTGCATCGTGTGATAAGTGATGCGGTAGAGAATTTTTCAATTTCGGCGCCGGTGAATCCCATGACCTTTTCAAAAAGCCTTGCTCTGAGATCACGTCCCACTCCGGCAGAAACTACCGAGGCAATATATCCGGTGATTATCGCAACTATTGCCATTACGAGCGACATTACCAGCATTTTTCCTCCGACACGGAACAGATATGAATTTCTGATATCATTCAGATCAAGTCCCTGAGCTGAATATTCTGCGGATACATATCCTACAGCGATCTGATTAAGATATGTGTCGGTGAGCTCCTCCAACTTCTGTATTCCCTCCGACATCTGAGCTCTTATATCACTGCTTGTCATATCTCCCGATCTCACGGCGGAGAGCATCCGGCTGAGTGAGTCTGCTCCGTCGGGAGTGCTCTCAAGCTGTATTACCATGCTTTCGGGAACAAGAAGTATATCATTGAGCTTTTCCCTGTCAGCATCGTCTGAAAGCCTTCGTACTCCGCTGCTGTCGGGCGTACCATATGCTGAACTGAGGCATTGTGCATCGCTGTCGCTTAAAAAGATCACGAGTTTGCTGAGACTTTCATCACGTATGGTTTCCGGAACAGCGTCCTCGATGCCGTTCTGCTGCAATCCCACATTAAGGAGATCGCTTGTATACTCGGGAAGTGCAAGATCACAATATGCCTGTATTATCAGCAGAATAATTATTGCAAGAATTGCAAGTCTTGACTTTTTTATAAAGCGGAAGATATTTTTCATAGACTGTACTCCTTTCATATTGATTACGGATCATTGCAGCAGGATCATTCGATGTCCCTATGCGGACTGTTTTTTATTTTTTCCGAATTTGCGCTGATGATTTCCAGACAACGCCTGCAAAGAACGATCTCTTCAGCGGACAGTCCGTCATACATGGCAGTTTCAAATTCCTGCTGTATTTTCTGACCTCGCTGTATAATAGGCTGCGCTTTTTCCGTCAGGACGAGCCTGACCTTTCGTCTGTCGCCGTCAACGGAAAGGCGTTCAAGGTATCCCTCATTCACGAGTTTGTTGATATTCACCGAGAGTATATTCTCCTTGAAGCCTCGTGAGCGGCTTATATCTTTTGCAGTGCATTGCTCGGGATCATTTGACAGAAACATAAGGATATCAAAAGCCATCTGAGGCATACCAAGCTCACGGCAAAGCGGCTTGCAGTAATCTCCGTATGCCTCAAGAAAGCTGCGTGTAACTGTCAGCAATCTCTTTATATTCATATGCTCACCTCGCTGTCTGTATCAGACCTCCCCCCGGAAAAAAGAGCTTGTTCTCATTTTCCGGAGAGGTATAGAATTATACATTTTTATAAAGTTCAAATTTGAATTTTCTATAATTATACAGCTTATGCCTTGATATGTCAATATATGTCTGTGAAAGGAAGATGAAAACTGTGTGTTAAAAATGCGAAAAAGGCGGTATGTCCGAGCATACCGCCTTATCTTAAATTATTTTGATCATTCGGGGAGCTTTTCGATAAGTCCCAGCTTGAATTTCTGTATTGTGAGTGCATCAAGGTTTGTTATGCCATCGTTGCCGGTAACATCAGCATTCTTTGCGCCCTGTTCAGAGATGCCGTCTTCTTTGCCAAGACCATATGTATCCGGATTTGCGGTGTACTGCATGATAAGCACTGCATCTGCAAGGTTCACGTCACCGTCGCAGTTTGTATCACCATAGACTATATCATCTTCGTCAGTCTTCTTGATATAAGCACCCGTGATGACAACGCCGTCAGTGTCGGTAGGATCATTTGCTTTATCAGCGGCATACCATACCTGACCTTCAAACTTTGTCTGCTTTGTGAGAGCTTCCTTGACTGCTTCGATGATCGCTTCGTCCTCGACCACTTCCTCGCCCAGTGAGACATTCAGCAGATCAGCCGCAAGATCTACTTCAACGTCACCGGTCTTGCGAGTCTCCCACTGAATATTTGCCCAGTAGTATTCACCCTCTAATTCGATTGAAACTCCCAGACCGCCGTTTGCATATGAAACATCATCGGGGATCTCTACCTGAAGGTATACCTTATCGGAAGGCTCAGGCAGAACGATAGAAACATTTCCTGTTGGTGTCTTTGAAACCTTTGCAGGCTGTGTCGTAGGATCAAGAGGCTCTGTTACGGTCGTAGTGGTAGTTGTTGTGCTGCCGTTATTTGTGGTGGTCGTAACGGGAGGAGCTTCTATATCACGTGTATAGAGGTCATCGGGAAGCTCATCAAGAGTGATGCAGTAATCGCTCCGGTACATATCAATTGTATCCTGTTCGGTGTTAAAGAGAGGATCTGTCAGGAAGTTATTATCGCTGCTTCCGCCGTCATACCATGTACAGAAATAGAGCCAGCCTGCTTTTTCACTTGTGATATTTTCAAGTGTCGAGAAACAGTCATTTTCAGCCATTGAGACCATTTTAGCATTGTTGTATCTCTGCATAATGCTGTAGAATGTGGACGAAAAAGGAGAATCATTGTGATAAAGACGTGCGCTTCCTGTAGACCAGTCTGTGCAGCTATACTTATCGTAGCCGATTATGTCAACGTATTCGTCTCCGGGATACCAGTCGGCAGAGGTCGAAAAATCGTAGCTGTTCCACTCCCAGATGAGGTTATGAAGTCCGTAATCCTCGGTGAGTGTCTTGTAGGTGAAGATCCACAGATCCTTATAAGCCTGTGAGCCTTCTCTGCCCCACCAGAACCATGATGCGGTCTCACCGCCGCCGCCCTCAGCCTCGTGGAGAGGTCTCCAGATAACGGGAATTCCCTCATCTTGCAGCTTTCCGAATTCAGCGGCTAAGGTTTCGAGTGCCTGCATATAATACAGATTCTCCTTTGTGCCCTCTTCAACGACCTTTGAGGGAGAGAAATCGGTATTCTGTGAATATGTAGTTGCGGAGAAGTCGATCCTGTCACCGATAGTATAATTCTCCATGACTGTAGGAACATTCAGGTGGAAAGACGATGTCGCAATACCGTTCCTGTTTTTTACCCAGTCGATAACACGATCGGTAGAGCCGTCATCACTGCCGAAAGCAGGGCAGCAGAAGTTTCCGAAATCGAAACCTCTGATAGCCGGCATATGACCTGTCAGATCTTCAAGATACTCAAACTCGTATTCAAAATCATGAGGACCGTAGTTATAGATCTCCTGCTGTCCGGAGATAATATGGTTTCCATAAACCTCCGAAAGGTAGTTCATGAGACTTCTTGTCTCTGCCGTTGCCAGCGGATCGCAGGGAGTGGTCTGAGATGCAGTGATCTCAGGCAGTGATGCTGTTTCAACGGTAAGATAGTCGAAATTCGTCCAGCCCCATGATTTCTCGATGACAAGCGTATTATCGCCGGCATTGAGCTTTACGGACGGAATAACGATCTCTTCAAAGCCCTCACTTGCGGGAACAGCGAGTGATCCGAGGGGCGTACCGTTTACAGAGATGTTCTGCTGCTTGGCACTGCCTATTCCTCCGGCGTAGATCTTCAATTCATAGAGATCGGCAGCGCTGACGCTGACAGTCAGTGTGATAGTGCCGCTTTCCGTCATTTTAAGGTAAGAGCCGCCGCTTGCACCTGCGTCGCTCTCTACGGTGATATCTCCGTCAATGACCGCATCCTCAAACTCAAACACAGCAGCATCTGCGTTTGCCGCCGAAACGATAACGGTGCTGTTAAGCACCATAGCTGCCGCAAGAGCAGCCGCTCCGGACTTTCTGATAAATTTGTACATTCTTGAAACCCCCCAAAAGATAATTTATAAATACATTATAAATCAGTTTTATTTATAAATCAAGTTTTTCCAAAAACGTTTTTATTTTAAGGAAAAAATTTGTCTATATGCACAATTACGAGAGTGTTCCATTGTTAAAAAAGTCCATATTTTCATTTCGGACAGATGATAAAAAAAATTATCGGAAAACACTTGTAATTGTTTATATTTTGTGATATAATTATGTTGGATTTGTGTGAAGAGGCATTAGTTTTCTCTCTGCGGCAAACATATACTGTTCAAAGGAGGAAGTTTTTTGAAGGATTACATATACATAGTCGTTACACAAACCGGTACCCGCCCGGCAAGATTTTTCAGATTCTTTACGGGAAAGCCGTATAATCACGTTTCTCTTTCCGATGATGCAGGACTCTCTGAGATGTACAGCTTCTGCCGGACATACCGTCCCTTTCCGCTGCCCTCGACTTTCAATAAGGAGATCGTCGGAAAAAGCACTCTCGGCTGCTATGATTTCATTCCCTGCGAGGTATACAGGATCTCTGTAACAAAAAAACAGAAATCGGAATACTATCGTGTCATAGATCATTTTTCACATAACCGCCGTATATACTCCTATAATGTCCTCGGACTTCTGGCGGTTTATCTCAACATAGAATGGAAAAGAAAAAAGCGTTTCATCTGCTCACAGTTCGTAGCATATACTATGGATAAGATCGGCATTTCTCTTGAAAAACCGTTCTGTCTCTACACACCCGATGATTTCCGCAGCTTTCCGGGCGCTACGCTCGTTTATTCCGGAGAGCTCAACAGTTTCTATTATAATATGCAGTCAAAGCCTGTACCGGAGAGACACCAGATATGCCGTTAAACGAAGCTCGTCCGGCGATAAAATATATGCGGCACAGTAGAGCTTGCTGTCGGGAGCTATACCGGCTATGCTGAATTCCACGGTATGCTCAAGCAGTCCCAGTGCCGCTTTGTCACCCTTGAGATCAAGGCTCGCCGCAGTGATCTTCTCACGGCTGAGCCTGTTGTAGGAATTTGTATATGAGTTAAGGAACATCCACAGACCGGCAGTTATCAGAAGGTAAAGAAAAATTACTCTGACTGCGGTCTTTTTCTTTTTCCTGACCATTAGTCCTCCTTCATTGAGTTGAGCAGCTCTCCCAGTGATCTGCCTATGAGCTGCCCGGAATACTGCACCTGTTCAAGTGTATTTCCATGAGAGCCTACCTCTATCAGCAGACTGCCCGTAGTCAGATCCTGATTGTAGTGACGGTAATCAAACAGTATCGGACGTGTAAGACCGGAATAGTCTCCCTCAAGCCTTTGCTGCAGAGCACAGGCAAAGTGAAAATTCATCATGTAATTGGGCATACCGAGCGTTCCGTCGTCACAGCCGGATATTATCATTATCTGTGCAGCCTCTTTTCCGTCTATAGTGACATACGGCTGATACGCTATTCCCTCTGAGGATATGGCATCCCTGTGGATATCAAGTGCCACCTTTATACTTGGATACTCCTCCAGAACGGGAAGAATTGACTCCCTGCTCCTTGCATATGAGCCGTTATACGAGGGATAATCATGTATCGTCCTTACGTGTATCACACCTATGCCCTGAGCTTCAAGCTCCGCCTGTATCGCATCGCCGATCATCACCACATTTTTTGTCTCATCAGTTGTACGATAATTGAAACTCGTATCGAAATTTTCACGGACAAACGGCTCAAAGCTCTCGGTCGTGTGAGTGTGATATATGAGCACCTGCGGCTCGTTCGTATCGGTCACGGTAAAATTCGGGAAGCATCGGCTCTCGCTTATCAGCTTCTCATTGGGAATGCTTGTCTTATTGTTGACCTGTCCGAATTTTTCAAGGTCGAAAATACGGTCTCCGGAATATTTGCCATATGTTGTGCGAATTATCTCTCCACCGCCGTTCCAGACTGTCGGGTAGGGCTTATCTCCGGGATCGTCTGCTGTCATCTCGAGCGGACTTTTCAGGACCACCTCCTCTGTTTCGGCAGTGATACCGTAACCCTCCGAGAGTATAAGGCTCTCATCAAGATAATAGTCAGCCGGAAGCGTTTCATCTGCCGTATATTTGCTGAGATCGCTCTTATCGGCTGAAACTGCTGCTGACGGCGTTTTGCTCACGGCAACATTCATACCGCTTTCCCTGAGAGAAGCTGCTCCGTGTGCAGCGGCAGCAACGGCAGCCGGAAGCATCAGTAAGATACAGGTCTTCAGCACTGCGGTCAACTTTTTCCTTTTGCGGCGTGTCATATCCTCACCTCTTCGGTCAGCACCGACAATATGCGGTGTTACCTTTATTATTTCCCCTATGAGAATTATATTCACCCCGGACAAAAATATTTCATAGAAAATCGGAACAGTAAATATTTCATCGGATCAAAAATTGCAAAGCCGACAGACTGTTGACATTTTCTCTCAAAAGTATTAAAATATGATTTGGAATATTACCTGTTCGGTATCTCAGCGTGTGCGTTGAAATGCCGGTCAGGCTATAAGGAGTTGAAGCTATTGAAAAACACCTTCGGTTCAAGCGTTTCGGTAACTATTTTCGGTGAGAGCCACGGAACGATGATAGGCGCTGTCCTTGACGGTCTCGCTCCCGGTATTACTGTTGATGAGAGCTTTATTGCCCATCAGATGTCTCTCCGCCGTTCCGTCGGGACTATATCCACAGCAAGACGTGAGGCAGACAATGTAAGGATCGTCAGCGGAGTCTTCAATGGGAAAACCACCGGCACTCCCATAACCTTTATTATCGAAAATCAGGACGCTCACAGCAAAGATTACGGCGAACTTGCATATAAGGCTCGCCCCGGTCATGCCGACTTTACCGCATTGATGAAATATCACGGATTTCAGGACTTCCGTGGTGGCGGTCACTTCTCCGGACGGATAACTGCCGGTCTCGTTGCTGCCGGAGCTGTCGCTATATCGGCACTCCGTGAAAAAAATATACATATCGGTACACATATTCTCTCGTGTGCAGGAATAAATGACCGGGGGTTCGCCGATCTCCCGGCGGATATCGCCGCTCTTGGCGATAAGTCATTCGCCGTCCTTGATGACGATATCAGGGAGAAAATGATCTCTGCAATAAACGATGCCAGACAGCAGGGCGACAGTGTGGGCGGTGTGCTTGAAACTGCTGTGATAGGTCTGCCTGCCGGAGTCGGTGAACCGTGGTTCGATACACTGGAGGGTATGCTTGCTCATATGATGTTCAGTATCCCGGCAGTCAAGGGCATCGAATTCGGAGCAGGCTTTGCTCTTGCGGAAAAAAAGGGCAGCGAGGCAAATGATACATTTTTTTTGGACGCAGGAAATGTCTTTACCCGTACAAATAACTGTGGGGGAATACTTGGCGGTATTTCTGACGGTATGCCTGTCATTTTCAGAACTGCCGTAAAGCCTACGCCCTCTATTTTCAAAGAGCAGCAGACTGTGGATATGCGCACTATGGAGAACACCTCCCTTGTGATAAAAGGACGTCACGATCCGGCTATAATCCATCGTGCAAGAGTTGTGGCGGACAGTGCGGCAGCTCTCGTATTGTGCGATCAGCTTGCACTGAGATTCGGCACCGACCTGATCGCAGAAAACAGAAAGGATGATTGAAAATGGGTATGAATATTATAAGGGAGCTTCCTCGTCCCGATGAGATAAAAGCAGCGCAGCCTCTGTCAAAAGAGCTTGCAGAGGCAAAAGCAAAACGTGATGAGGAGATCAAAGCTGTCTTTCGTGGAGAGTCTGACAAATTCCTGCTCATTATAGGACCGTGCTCCGCTGACAATGAGGACAGCGTACTGGACTATATCACACGCCTGCGTGAGGTTCAGGAAAAGGTCAAGGATAAGATCCTCATGATACCGAGAATTTATACCGGTAAACCACGCACCACCGGCGAGGGCTACAAGGGAATGCTTCACCAGCCGAATCCCACGAAAATGCCTGACCTCAAAAGCGGTATCGTTGCCGTGAGAAATCTCCATATACGATCTCTTGCCGAAACAGGCTTCAGTGCCGCCGATGAGATGCTTTATCCGGAAAATTACAGCTATCTTGATGACGTGCTGTCATATATCGCAGTAGGTGCTCGTTCGGTGGAGAATCAGCAGCACAGACTTGTCTCAAGCGGTGTGAATATTCCCGTGGGAATGAAAAATCCGACCGGCGGAGATATCTCGGTAATGATGAACTCCATAACAGCAGCGCAGCGTCCCCATGCCTTTATTTACAGGGCAAGCGAGGCAAAAAGTGACGGAAATCCCTATGCTCACGCAATTCTGAGAGGATATGTCGACGACAGGGGGAATCCGTTCCCGAATTATCACTATGAGGATATCATGCGCCTTGCTGAAAAATATACGGAAAAGGATTACAAGAATCCTGCGCTGATAGTTGATACGAACCACTCAAACTCCGGAAAGAAATACATGGAGCAGATACGTATCGCCAAGGAGATACTCCACAGTATGCGCCACAGTGAGGAGATCCGCAGACTGGTAAAGGGACTGATGATTGAAAGCTACATTGAGGACGGCTGCCAGAAAATAGGCGAGAATATCTATGGCAAATCAATTACCGATCCATGTCTCGGCTGGGAAAAATCAGAGCGGCTCATCTATGAGCTTGCGGAACAGCTTTGACCTATCATATCAAAAAGGACTGCTTCGGCAGTCTTTTTTGATCACAGAGCACTTGAATATATACTTATATTGTTAGTATTGACAAATTCAATATAATATTATGTTAGAAAATCCTAACTTTTGTTAGTATATACAAATTTTATAAAAATCATCATTTTATCGTTGACAAATCAAAAATGTTAGTATATAATAATAAATGGTTAGAAAATCCTAACAAATCAGGGAGGAGATGTTATAATGCCGCTGACTTTTGCCGATATCGGCGAGAAGTATACCATAAAAAAGCTTGGAGGAGCTCCGGAGGTAAGGAGACATCTTGAAAATCTGGGATTCGTTGCAGGAGGTACGGTGAGCGTTGTTAATTCGGTCAACGGAAACCTCATTGTGAACGTAAAGGAGTCAAGAGTTGCCATAAGCCGTGAAATGGCTCATAAAATTATGATATAGTTTTTAAGGAGGAACAGCAATGACACTCAGAGAAGTAAAAATCGGAGACACCGTCAGAGTGAGCAGGATCATCGGAGAGGGCGCTGTGAAGCGCAGGATCATGGATATGGGACTGACTAAAGGTGTAAGGCTGACAGTCCGCAAGGCAGCTCCGCTGGGAGATCCCATAGAGATCACTGTCAGAGGCTATGAGCTTTCAATAAGAAAAGCAGAGGCTGAATTGGTTGAAGTTATTCAAGGATAATAAAATGCACAGCCTTTATTTTTTGACTAATAGTTAGATTATTCTAACGGAAAGTGAGGAATTTTTAATGAGTATCAGAATTGCTCTTGCAGGTAATCCTAACAGCGGAAAAACGACTCTCTTTAACGCACTGACCGGCTCAAATCAGTTTGTCGGAAACTGGCCGGGCGTTACGGTCGAAAAAAAGGAGGGCAGGCTCAAAAAGCATGATGGTGTGATAGTTACCGATCTTCCCGGAATATATTCGCTTTCGCCTTATACACTCGAGGAGGTCGTTGCAAGAAATTATCTTCTTGATGAAAAGCCCGATGTCATACTGAATATAATCGACGGCACAAATCTTGAGAGAAATCTTTATCTCACCACACAGCTCACGGAATTGGGCATACCGGTGGTAGCTGCCGTCAATATGATCGACGTTGTAAAGAAAAACGGCGATAAAATAAATATTGGTGAACTTTCAAAAGCACTCGGCTGCAAGGTGGTGGAAATATCCGCTCTTAAAGGTGACGGCATCACCGAAGCGGCTGAGGCTGCTGTTGCGGCTGCAAAATCAGAGAAGACCGCACCTGCCCATACATTTTCTCCTGAGATAGAGAGTACACTTTCGGCTGTTGAGGAGATCGCTCTTCAAAAAATACCGGAGGATAACCGCCGCTGGTATGCGGTTAAACTCTTTGAGCGTGATGAGAAAGTGCTTGAAGATCTCAGCCTCAGCGATGATACCGCAAAAAAGGTCGAGGAAATAATAAAAGCTGTTGAAAACGATATGGATGACGATTCAGAATCCATAATCACAAATGAGCGGTATAATTATATTGCGAAGATGATCGGAGGCTGCTGCAAAAAAAAGCGTTCGGGAGCATCGGTATCCGATAAGATCGACAGGATCGTTACGAACCGCTGGCTGGGACTTCCGATATTTGCTGTGATAATGATAATCGTTTATTATGTATCGGTAACATCTGTAGGAACTATTCTCACCGACTGGACAAATGACGGACTTTTCGGCGACGGCTGGTTCATATCGTCATCGTACAGAAAAGCATATGAGGAGGACGTTGATGCGTGGGCAGATAAGTTTGTGTTCACTGACAGCGTAAAGGCTGTTGCAGATCAGGCTGCCGCAGATAAAAATATCAAGGGTGCCGATGAAATTCAGCAAGCCGTTGAAGACGGCGATTTCGCAGCTTTTGAAGAGGCGTATGGTTCATATGCAGATGAATTTTACAAAAACGAGGAATGGGGCGGTACTGTTTATGACATAAATGCAGCACTTGGTGAGGCACTTGACGAGGACGGTGAATTCACATATCCCGATCCGTCAGAATACAAGGGCCGGGTAAAGGGAATTCCTGTAATTATCGGAGATGCTCTTGAAAATATCGGCTGTGCTGAATGGCTGAAGAGCCTTATCCTTGACGGTATCGTTGCAGGAGTTGGCGCAGTCCTGGGATTCGTTCCACAGATGCTGGTGCTCTTCATATTTCTTGCGATACTTGAATCCTGCGGATATATGGCAAGAGTTGCCTTCATCATGGACAGGATATTCCGACGTTTCGGGCTTTCGGGAAAATCCTTTATTCCGATACTTATAGGAACAGGCTGCGGCGTTCCCGGAATTATGTCGTCACGTACGATAGAGAATGAGCGTGACCGCCGAATGACTATAATGACCACGACATTCATTCCCTGCGGAGCAAAGCTCCCCATAATTTCTATGATCTCCGTTGCACTTTTCGGCGGAGCATGGTGGATAGGTCCGAGTGCATATTTTATGGGAATGGCAGCAATAATAATCTCGGGAATTATGCTGAAAAAGACAAAAATGTTTGCAGGCGATCCGGCACCGTTTGTTATGGAGCTTCCTGCATATCACCTGCCTACGGTCGGCAACGTGCTGCGCTCTATGTGGGAGAGAGGCTGGTCGTTCATCAGGAGAGCCGGAACTGTGATCCTGCTTTCCTCAATAATCATTTGGGCAGGCTCGGTGTTTGGTTGGACAGACGGATCATTTGGATTCAATGCAGATATTGAGCTGTCTGACAGTATCCTCGGAAGGATAGGAGACGGCATTAAGTGGATATTTGCACCGCTCGGATTCAACAGTGCAGCAGCGACAGTCGCTACAATAATGGGACTTGTTGCAAAGGAAGAGGTCGTAGGTGTATTCGGAGTTATCGACTTTGAGTCGCTTTCGAGGCTTGCAGGTTACAGCTTCCTTGCGTTCAATCTTCTTTGCGCTCCTTGCTTTGCAGCTATGGGAGCTATAAAGCGTGAGATGAATAATCCGAAGTGGACAATATTTGCAATAGGATATCAGTGCATATTTGCTTATGCAGTCGCACTGTGCATCTATCAGATAGGAAGTATATTCTCCGGAAGCATAAATGTCATAGGACTTATTGCGGCAATTGCTGTTATCGCATTTGTAATATTTATGCTTTGCAAGCCTTACAAGGAATCCGCAAGGCTTACAAGAAATATAAAGATAAAGGCGGCAGTCAGCGGCAGGAGGGGACATAATGCTTGAATGGTTTACGGATAATCTCTCAACGATAATCGTATCGCTTATACTTATAGCAATAGTGGTGAGCGTCATAATCAAAATGATCAAGGACAAAAAAGCAGGAAAAAGCTCCTGTAGCTGCGGCTGTGAGAACTGCGCAATGCATGGAGCGTGTCACAAGAAGAAATTATAAATTTATCCAAAAGATAAGTAAAGGTATATATTAAGAGCGTTACATCTCAGGTAATGCTCTTTTTTTTAAGAGGGTTGAAATTTAGCGTTTTGTATGGTATAATATCACCACTTTATCGCCAATTATCGTAAATTATCGTTAATTGTTACCGAATCACCGAAAAATCGGCATTTATGAAGGTAGAAACGGAGAAAATTGCGTAACATCGCTGTTTCCGAAAAAGCATCAAAATGAAGATTTTTGGTAGAAAAAACGGTAGAAATCTACCGCCTGAAAGGTTGGTAGAAAATTGGTAGAAGCCCCAAAAAAGACGGTAGATAGCCTGTTGACAAAGAAAACTGAATCATGGACAAAGCGGATGGTGTTTCATAGAAGTGAAGCGCTGTCCGCTATTTTTATGCCTAAAATTGAATACTGCACAACGCTTCTCACTGAGCCTGTATGAAAGCAGGTCAATGAGGAGCTTTTTTATTTCAAATGAAATATGTCAAGGAGGTCTTTCTATGCCAAATCCAACATCGATCAGTCTGCTCAATTACGGCTTTCGGGCAGATGCCGGCGAGGAATTGCTGACCGTCATGCTTAACTGTCCTGAGATCGACTACTCAACAGCCGAGGAACTCCGTCATTGTGTTAAGCTACCTCACTTCACACAGGAAGAGATAGACGATGAACTTGACCGGTGAATTGCCGGTCAATGGGAAATGATGCCGACAAAAGTCAACAGAGAGTACAGCAAGACCGATAAAAACGGAAATGTTGTCATAGACAGGTCACAAAAATGGACAATGCTTCGGGAAAAAAGCAGGCTGAAAGAAATCTATATTGTCAGATATGCAGATGATTTCAAAATCTTTTGCAGAGGTTATCAGACAGCAAAGAAAACCTATACAGCCGTTGTAAAATGGCTGAAAGAGTGGCTTTCATTGGACATCAGTGAGGAAAAATCAGGAATTACCGATCTGAAAAAGAACTATATGGAATTTCCGGGATTGAAAATCCGAGCTGAGCCAAAAGGGAAAAATATGCAGTAAAATCGCATATGACCAATAAGGCGAAAAACAAAGCCAAAAAGAAAGTTGCTGAAAGCACAAAACGTATACTGGACCACAATGACCGGAAGTCACTTGATAAAAATATCAGTCTGCATAATTCCTTAATAAGCGGACTGCACAACTACTATAAAATGGCAACACACGTCAGTGCGGATTTTGCCGAAATCGGCTATCCGATACAAAAAATGCTGAGTGGTGCGAACCACAACAGCAGGCGGTGTCAGGTGGAAAAATCAGTCGAAATACGGTCAAGGTTTATTGCCGACAACTACGGAAAATCCAAGCAAATGCGATGGATTCATGACAGACCGATTATCCCCGTTGCATATGTACAGCATGAATATCCTAAGTACAAACGACGGGAAGTCAATAAATACGTTTTGAAAAGTGAAGCGAATTATCATGTTCCCAATTCTATCAGCTTTGAGATTATTCGTTATCTGATGGAAAATGCCTATAAATGGGAAAGCATTGAATTTGCGGATAATATGCTTTCAAGGTACATTGCACAAAAAGGAAACTGTGCGGTCACGCATAAGCCCTTAAGACTTCATAACATGGAATGCCACCATATCAAACCAAGGCAAGGCGGACATCGGGAAAATAACAGTTATGAAAACCTTGTCATATTGTGTACAGAGGCACACAGACTGATTACGGCAACAAATCCGACGACAATTGAGAAATATGTGCAAATGCTGAATCTCGATAAAAAACAGCTTGCAAAAATCAATAAATTCCGTAAACTTGCAGG